>DBFANS010000044.1:0-76984 GCA_048233475.1 Collinsella aerofaciens
GTACTGCTGGCGGCGACTGTCGCCCGTGCGCAGGATGACTACAATCCCAACCGTGCCCACGAAGGGTGGTATTACGGAGTAACCGTGGGGTTGAATGTGGCCAACATGGCCAAAGAAGAGGGCGGCGATGCGCTGGTGCGCACCAACGGCGGCGTCTTCGGAGGCTACCGGGTGGGGAGATTCCTCGCCGTGCAGGCCGAACTGCTCTACTCGGGTTCGGGAACGAGCATGTATATCGACGAAGTGGACGATATATCGTTTGACGATGTCGTGCATTTGAACATGACCTACCTCAATATCCCGATTACAGCTAAAATCTATCTCGTCAAGGGGCTGAACGTGCATGTAGGCGTGCAGCCGGGTTTCCTCGTGCGCAAGCGGCTCAACTACCGCGGCGACAAGTACGAGGTCGGCGACAAGGAGGATTGCAACACGTACGACTTCTGCGTGCCGCTGGGCATCGGTTACGACTTCGGGCACCTCACTTTCGATGTCCGTTACCAGCAGGGCACGGTCGATGTGATCAAAGGCGACGACGAAAAGACGCTCAATACGCTGCTCTGTTTCAATTTCGGCTATAAGTTTTAAAACCGGCGGTTCCCGGTCGCGGAGCCGTCGGAGGCCTCGGACCGGTGGAGCGGCCGTGCGATCGGTCGCGGCGGGTGAAATAACCGCAGGTGCAATCGCAGGGCAGGGGGTTGCCCGGCCGGTCGGGGGCAACCTGCGCGGCATCACGTAATCGTCGCATAATAACGAGGTGCGCCCACAGGGCGCACCTTTTGTTGTGTTACTGCCTGTTATTTGGCCGTCTGTGGGCGGAGGCGTTTCTTCCGTTGTCCGGCGGCCTTTGCCGTATCGGCGCCTTGGTCGCGGCGGCATGCGGTCCGGGTCGTTCGGATTGGCCCTTCGCTCCTGTCAGGGGCGGGACCGGAAAGGTGCGGAAGGCCGGATGCGCCGTCTCAGCGCGGAACGGAGGCATTGCGCACGGGGAAGCAGGGCGTTATTTCAGTTTCGACGGATCGACCCCGAACGTGAACGTATGGCGGTAGCGGTAGCCGGCCACGGCGACGAGCAGTGTCAGTATGCCGTTCACCAGGAACGGGAAGCTGGCCGATGTGTCGTCGAATATGCCTTGGAAGAAGGCCATGATAAACGGGTAGACGACGATCGCCAGGTAACTGGCGGCCATCGTGAGCGACAGTGCGAAGATCGCCTTGTCGGGCCGTGCGATGATGACGGTCTTGTCGTAGGCGATGGGTTGCAGGATGCCGTATCCGGCCCCGACCAGGAAGCTGCCCAGTGCGATGACGGGTTCCCGGTGCAGCAACAGGATCAGCGCGAGGCCCGCCGTGATCATGCCGAACGAGATGAAGACCGAGTTGCGGCCGAGGCGGTCGAGGATTTGCGTGATGAAGAAGCCCGGGAGCATGATCGCGAGGAAGAAGATCGAGATCATCATGCCGCTGGCCGAGCTGCTCATGCCGTAGTGCTGCATCAGGAAAGGCAGGTTGAAAGCCACCGCGAGCACCGTGTAGGTGGCGAAAAAGTAGACGGCCATCACCGCGTTGAGTTTCGGTGCGTCGATACCCTTGCCGTAGAGCGGCTTGCGGGAACGCTCCGCTTCTCCGCCGGTCGTGGCGGGGGCAGGCGGCCGCGTTGCCTGTGGGGATATGGTTTCCGGACGGAGTGCCGTTGCGGATTGCGGCGACGTTCCGGTCCGGGACGGTGTGGGGGCAGAATGCGGAGTTGGGACGGCCGCTTTTTCGGGTTGCGGGGTGTGCCGCAGCCGCAGCGTCAGCAGCAGCGCGATGCCGGGAATTGCGTAGACCAGGAACGGCAGGTGCCAGTCGACCATCGCGAGCCAGCCCGCCAATGCGGTGGTCAGTACGAGCGTGAGGTTGCTGATGGACGAACTGATACCCAGCTGCCGGGTGCGGTAGCGTCCGTCGAAGTAGTCGGCCACGAGCCCCGTCGTGAGCGGGATCACCAGCCCCGCCCCGATACCCAGCAGGCAGTTGAACAGGATCAGCAGCCACATGCTCTTCGCCACGAGGCAGAGCATGCCGCTGGCGAAGAAAATTCCGAGTCCCGCATAGAGTATTTTCAGCTTGTTGCGGTTCTCGGAGAGCTTGCCCGCGAGCAGTACGCACGGGATGATCAGCAGCGAGGGCAGCGACGAGAGCATCTGGATCTCGAGGTGCGAGGTGTGCGGGAAAATCTTGTCCAGGTCGCCGAGGATCGGCGAGATGGCCAGTCCAGGCAGCGATTTGACCGACGAGACCGACCAGATGGCTACCAGTGTCGCCAGCGAAATCATTCCGCGGCCGGTTTGGATCGTTTTTTTCATAAACGTAAGGTTCGAAAGTTAACGGTGAGCGGTCCGGCAACTCTTTGCCGCCCGCTGTGCGGGACGAGCCGGTTGTCCGGGAGTGTCCCTGTTCGGGGCCGGGGCGTGATTCCGTTAGAAATTATACTGTACGAGCGCCTGGATGCGGTTGGCATGCCCCAGCTGCCCGTCGAGGTTTTTGCGCGAACCGTACATGTACGAAAGGCCCGCCTGGAAACTGTCGGTGATGTTGTAGAACACGTTGGTCGAGACGTAGTGCGCGAGGTTGTAGAGGTCGGCCTGGTAGTAATCTTTCGGCGCGGCTACCTTGACGCCGCTGTAAGCCGCCGTGGCCGTCCACTTCTTGTTGAATACGTATTGCAGGCCGCCGATCCAGCTTCCTGCCTCTACGGCCTGGAGCTTGCCGGGATCGCCCGTGACCGGAACCAGGTCGAGCCCCGTCCCGGCGATGTCCTGGATGTAACCTGCGACGCCTTTGCCGTAAATTCCCTGCCAGTAAGCCGTCCATTTGCGGCCCAGCTGCCATTCGCCGCTGACCTGCACGCCGTAGCCGAACTGCGATTCGCGGCTGTCCAACCGTTCGTTGTAGTAGTCCAGGTCGCGGAATACGGCCGATGCCCGGACGTGGCTCATGCCTTTGTTCCAGCTATACTGCGCATAGACGGGAAAGTCGGGCATGCGCTGGGTGGTGGTGCCTGTCGCTGCGGAGGTGGTGATGCTCGCATCGGGCATTTCGGCCGCCACGGCGATCTGCCAGTGGGCGTTGAACGTGTGCGTGTAGCGGATCATCGTGTTGAAAAGCGTCGTATAGCCGTTGGGTCCTTCGAAATCGACGGTGGTAGGTACCGCTGTCAGGTCGCAGAAGGTCGTGAAGCGCCGTCCGACGGTGAATCCCGCTACCGTAATGTAAGCGTCGCGCAGCGAGAATCCGGTGGTTTGGTAACCCCGGAAGTTGGCCGAAATGTAGCCGACGATCGGTCCCAGCTTACCGGCGTGCGCGATCGCTTTGAAGAACAGGCCCGACGTCGAGGGGTCGAGCTGGAACTGCTGGTTGTAGCGCTCGGTGTTCGGCACCGGAATGTCTGCGGTAATGAAGTCGAGGTTGTCGGCGATGCCGCCGAAGTCGTAAGAGGCACGCAGGCTCACGTTGCCGCCGATACCCAAAATCATTTTCTGGTCTTTGCCCGAGATGATGAACCGCGGCAGCCCGCTTTGCTGGAAACCGCGCTCGATGGTGTTGTAATAGGCCGCGATTACCTGCTCGGTTGCTGCCGAATCGAGCTTTTCACCCCCGGTATTGACGAAGATGACGTGGGATTTGGCGTGGTTTTGCAGGATTTGCGCATGCGCCGCGCCGCCCAGCAGCGCGAAGCATGCTGCCAAAGAAAGGAGTCGAAAGTATTTCATAATCAATTGGTATTTGATGAATAATCGGTTCGCGTTCGTGCGTGGGCCTGCACCCTTTCGGGGCGGATCGTCGTGCCGTTTCCCGTGTGCAGGGAGCCAGGGCAATCTATAAGGTGGGTTTTCGTCGGGAGGCGCCCGGGAGCGCTGAAGCGCGGAAAATGTCCGGGTGAGGCGCAGTCACCGCTGTCGTCCGTTTATGCAACGGTGCCCAGGGGGAGTGTCGCAAGGCAACCGCTCCGTCGCAGGATGCTATCTCAATTTCTGTGCCGGGCCGTAGCACGGTGGAATGAACCGTTGCCGATTGCAGCCGGAGATGCGCGCCGGGGGCGGTCATGGGGGTGTGTCGGTGCCGTGCCGGCATCATTCGGGAGTATCGGGGAAGTGGGGAGTGGAATGGCCCGGAAAAAGCGGGGATACCGTGCAACGGGACCGGAGGGGAGGGGCTGCGGAGTGCATATCCCGGCAGTATGCCTGCGGTGTATCTTCGGAGTGTCCGTGGTTTTTCTTCGGCGTGCCTGCGGAAGTACGGGACGGGGACCTGTACGGTGCCAGCGAAGGTCGTCGTAAATTGCCCGTGGGGTGCCTGCAGGGCAGAAAGGCGCGGTTGCATAGTCGAAAAAAAATCGTAAATTTGCTACTCATTCGAAAACCGACCGAAAAATGGCCCACACGATCTCCCGCCGGGCACTCTCCGTGCTTGCATCGCTATTACTTCTCGGCGGACTGTTCGCCTCCTGTGCGAAACAATCCCCGCTCTCGTTCGACCAGATGCGCGAACGTTACTACCTGACGCTGGTTCCGGACGCCGACCTGTCCGATACGCTCGTGCAGCGGCGCATCAATGCGCTGGACGATGCCGCCGGGCCTCTTTGGAAGAGCCTGAACAAAGCCCCCGACCGCGGGTGGCTGTGGGAAGAGAACAAGGATACCACCGTTTCGATGATGATGGGCGGCAACTTCGCCAAACTCAATACGCTGGCCGCCGCTTACCGGACCAAAGGGTCGCGCTATTACGGGAACCCGGAGATGAAGGCCGATATCCTCGCCGGCTTGGACTGGGCGATCGCGAACCGCTACAACCCGTCGGTCGAGTGGTACGATAACTGGTGGGACTGGGTGATCGGCGTTCCGATGACGCTGAACAACACGCTCGTGCTGATGTACGACGACCTGTCGCCCGAGCAGCTCCGCGCTGCGCTCGGTGCGATGGACCATTTCGCGCCGGATGTGACCTACGAAGGCGCTGCGACCGGGGCGAACAAGATCTGGCAGTGCGGCATCATGGCCGTGCGCGGCATCCTGGGGCAGAATCCGGACCAGCTGAAGATGGCCGTGGACGGGCTCGGGACCGAATTCAAATACGTTACCGGCAAAGACGGTTTCTACGAGGACGGTTCGTTCGTGCAGCACCAGTGGCACCCCTATACCGGCGGTTACGGCCGGTCGATGCTGAGCCAGATGGCCGACCTGATCGCACTGCTCTCCGGCACCCCGTGGGCCGTGCCGCAGCCGTACGAAGCGATGCTCTACGAGTGGATCCACAACGGTTACGAGCCGCTGGTCTACCGCGGCGCGATGATGGACATGACCCGCGGCCGCGAGATTTCACGCCCGGGCTGTACCGACCGCTGGGCCGGGCACAGCATCCTCGTGTCGATGCTCCGGCTGAGCGAAGTGGCCCCTGCGGCGGAGAAGGAGCGCCTGCAGGCTTTCGTGAAGGCGAACGTGCTCTCGGACGATAACCGCGACTTCATGCAGGACGTGCCCACCTACCTGCTGGCCTCGGCGCGTGCGCTGATGGCCGACGGCGAGGTGAAGCCCGAAGCGCCGCAGACGCTCAACAAGGTATTCGGGGCGATGGACCGCGCAGTGCACAAACGTCCCGGATTCGCGCTGGGTATCGCAATGTCGTCGAACCGGATCGAGAACTACGAGACGATCAACGGCGAGAACCTCTGCGCTTGGTATACCGGCGACGGGATGACCTACCTGTATGACAACGACCTGGCCCAATACTCCGATAGTTTCTGGCCGACGGTGAACCCGTACCGCATGGCGGGCACCACCGAGGATACGCGTGTCCGTGAGGCGAAGACCCTGCCGTTCGGGCCGGGCCTGCTCTACGCCGACGGCTACAAGAGCCCGCAGCACTGGGTCGGCGGTTCGTCGATCGAGGGCCGTTACGGCATGGCCGGGATGTGGTACGACGCGCAGGACTGCACGCTCGAGGCGAAAAAAAGCTGGCTGATGGCCGGCGACGAGATCGTTGCGCTCGGTGCCGGAATCAGCAGTACCGACGGCCGTACGATCGAAACGACCGTCGAGAACCGCAAGATGAATCCGGGTGCGGACTACCGCTTGACGCTCGACGGCGAGGCGGTGCTCGCTGCGGACGGCGTGCTGAACGCACCCTCGGCGCACTGGGCGCACTTTGCCGGGGTGGACGAACATACGAACGTGGGTTATTGGTTCCCGCAGCCGGCGACGGTGAACCTCCGGCGCGAGGCCCGTACCGGATCGTGGTACGCGATCAGCCAGCCCTACAATCCGAAAGAACCGATTACGCGCAGTTACTTCACGCTGTGGCTCGACCACGGCAAAAGCCCCAATGACGCGACGTATGCCTACGTGCTGCTGCCGGGCCGCGACGCCGCGGCGACGGCTGCTTTCGCCGCAGCGCCGGGTGTCGAAATTCTGGCCAATACCCCGCAGGTGCAGGCCGCACGCAATACGAAAGAGGGCGTTACGGGTTTCAGTTTCTGGGAGGCTGCCGGCCCGGTGGCCGGGGTGAGCGCCGATGCGCCCGCATCGGTGATCGTGCACGAGACGCCCGAAACGATTACCGTCGGCGTGAGCGACCCGACGCACCTGAATACGGGTGCGGTTCGTGTGACGCTCTCCGAGGCGAAGGCCGCAAAGGTGGCGGAGGAGCATCCCGAAGTGAAGGTGGTGTCGCTCTCGCCCGTCGTGCTCGAAGTGGGTATGGACGGTTCTCTGGGCCGCACCCGCAGCGTTACGCTCCGGAAATAGGCGGCTGCCCGCTCCGATACATGGGAAGGAGAGAGTCCGCAGCCGAAAGCGACTGCCGTTCCTGCCGGGCGTGAGCGAATGAAAGCGGGTGCCGTAGCGGTATGGTAAATACGAATCAACTAACTACCAAAACAATACGATGAAAAGCAAATTTGGAATTTTCGGCATCGCGGGACGGGCTGTCCTCGTCGTTGCCCTGGCGGGGCTGGCACTGGCCTGCTCGCGGCAGAAACTTTCGTTCGACGACCTGCGCCAGCGCTACATGGACCAGGCGACCGGCGGCGCGAGCGTCGACCTGACCGACTCGATTATCCTGAAACGCTTCGCCGCGCAGGACGAGGGCGTGCAGAAGGAGTGGGAGACGATGAACAAGGCCGCTGACCGCACCTACCTGTGGAACGACCGCAGTTGTATCGACGACAGCCTCTCGCCGTGGCGTCCCACCTCGGTGACCACGCCGATCGGGCGGCTCGCGCACATGGCCCAGGCTTACGCGACGCCCGCATCCAAATTTTATAAAAACGACTCGTTGAAGAAGGACGTGATCGACGGCATGGAGTGGATGTACGCGAACAAGTACAGCCCCGAGCACCCGGCCTACGGCAACTGGTGGGACTGGATCATCGGCATGCCCTATTCGATGAACCGGATCATCGCGTCGCTCTACGACGAACTGACCCCCGAACAGCGGGCCAAGTATATCGAGGCGATCGACTTCTATGCTCCCGGCGTCGAATATGAAGGAGCCGCCACCGGCGCGAACAAGGTTTGGCAGTGCTATTCGATGATCGTGCGCGGTATCCTGGCCCAGGACGAGGCGAAGATCAAGATGGGCGTGGACGGCCTCGGCACCGAATTCAAATACGTCGATACGGGCGACGGCTTCTACGAAGACGGCTCGTTCGTACAGCACGGCTGGATTCCCTACACCGGCGGCTACGGCAACGGCATGCTCGCCGACCTGACGACGATCTCCTCGCTGCTGCACGGCTCGCAGTGGCAACTGCCCGAACAGTATTCGGACATGCTCGGCAGCTGGGTGGAGAATGCTTACCTGCCACTGGTCTACAAAGGAGCGTTCATGGATATGGCCCGTGGCCGCGAGATTACGCGCGTGACCGACCACAGCACCGGCCGCAGCATCCTGATGAGCGCCTACAAGGTGGCGAAAATCGCGAAACCCGAGGTGCGCGACCGCGTGATGGGCATTGTCAAATACAACATCCTCGCCGACACGCTGTGCGATTTCGTAGCTACCGCCGTGCCGACCGAGCTGATTCCCGAAGTGCGTGCATTCCTGGCCGATTCGACCATCGCGGCGGTCGACCCGGCTCCCTACTACAAACAGTTCGCGATGATGGACCGCGAGGTGTTCGCCGCTCCGCGTTTCGCGCTGGGGCTGGCCCTCTCGTCGAGCCGCATCCAGAATTACGAGACGCTCGACAGCGAGAACAAGGGCGCTTGGCACACCGGCGACGGCATGACCTATATCTATAACGGCGACCTGGCGCAGTACGGCGACGACTACTGGTACACCGTCAACCGCTACCGCCTGCCGGGCATCACCGTCGATGCGCAGCAGACGCACAAGGTGCAGAACTACGAGTTCGGCAAAGGCGTGCTCTATGTGGACGGTTACAAGAGCCCGCACGCCTGGGTCGGCGGTGCGTCGCTCGCGGATTGCGGTATGGCCGGGATGTGGTTCAAGGACGAGCTGAGTACGCTCGAAGCCAAGAAGAGCTGGCTGATGGCCGGTGAGGAGGTCGTGGCGCTCGGCGCCGGGATCAATAGCTCCGACAACCGTACGATCGAAACGATCGTCGATACCCGCAAACTGAGCCCCGGCAAGCCTTACAGCGTTCTGGTCGAAGGCCGGGAAGTGCTCGCCGCAGGCGGCGAGACTGCTCCGGTAGTTGCGTCGTGGGCCTATTTGCAGGGGCCGGACGCGTCCTATTCGGTGGGTTACTACTTCCCCGACAAAGCTCCGGTGAAACTGTTGCGCGAGACCCGCAAAGGCCGTTCGATCGAGGTGACCAAGTACGGCGACGAGGCCGAACGCGTGCGCGACTACGTGAGCGTGTGGTTCGACCACGGTAAGAACCCGAAGAATGCGACTTATTGCTATGTGCTGCTGCCCGGCGCGACGGCCGAACAGACCCGTGCGTATGCCGAGAAGAACAGTGTGACCGTGCTGGCCAACACCCCGCAGGCCCAGGCAGCAACGATTCCCGGGGTGGGCGTGACCGGCGTGAACTTCTGGGAGGCGGGCCAGGTGCCTGCGCTCCAGGGTGATGCCGGACAGGGTACGATCTCTTCGAGCGCCCCCGCTTCGGTGATCGTCCGCAGCAAAGGCGGCGAACTGGAGGTAGGCGTGAGCGACCCGACGCAGTTGCAGAAAGAGCCCGTTACGGTCGGCTTGCCGATGTCGGTGAGCGCCGTGAGCGTCGGGAATCCCGATGTTGAGGTCGTGTCGATGAGCCCGCTGACCCTCAAGGTGAAGGTTGACGGCGGCATGGGCCGGACCCGCGTCGTGAAGTTCAAACAGTAACGGAGGTTGCCGGGCGCCCGGGAGGAGTTCCTGCGCGCCCGTGCGCTTCCGCAGCCCGGCAGCGGGCCGGTTTGTTGGCCTGCCGTTTGCATCTGAGCGCGGAATTGCATACCTTTGTTAAGTTGGCTTGTTTCCCCGGATCAGGCGCGAAGTTCCGGCCCGGTGCGGTGAAGGTACGCATAACCCGATGAGGGGGAGTGGCCCATGTTCGGGGACAGCTACCTGCCACATAGTGAGTAAAAGCAATCACATATCAAAACGATAACTGTATGAAAAAGACCATGAAATCGACCCTGAGGCTGGCAGCGCTGGCCCTGGTGGCCGCTTACGGCATTTCGTGCTGCGGCGGCGCGAAAAAAGCCTGCAACACCGCTTGCGGTGCGGATTGTGCCTGCGGCGACAGCTGCGCTTGCACGGCCGCGTGCGCCGTGGACAGCGCCAAACTGGCCCTGCAGGTGTATGATCCGAATCAACCCCTTAATCTTCAGGACATGAACCTGTTTTTGGAATACGACAAGACCGACACGATCAAGGTGAGCGAAACCGTCACCCGGAAGTTCATTTACCTGAACGACCTGATGACCGTGATCGTCGATTTCGACAACGGCCCGATGGCGCAGCCCGATCCTCCCCATTCGCATCCTGCCGAGCAGATCAGCTACGTGGCGATCGGCGAGTGCGACGTCTACATCGGCGACCGTCCGGTACAGCACCTCAAGACCGGCGATATTTTCGCCGTGCCGAGCAATGTGCCGCACACTGTGAAGTCGACGACCAAGCAATTGCGCTTGGTGGACAGCTTTACCCCGATCCGCGCGGATTTTATCAGGAAATAACCCCCGATTACGGCGAGTGTGGCGGGGCTCCGCTTCGGCAGGAGCCCCGCCGGTTCGCTTGAAGCATCCGGACCCGCGGCCCATCCGGCACCGGGAGGCCCTGTGCCGGAAAATTTACCGTGACCCCTTTCCCGGATCAATCCGGTTATCGCCGGAGCGGGCACTATTCGACACCACCACAAAAAAGACCAGAAGTGAAAACCAATTTCAGCCTGCGTTACGCGTCGAACCCGCGTGATGCGAAAAATTACGATACGGCACGCCTGCGCGAGGAGTTCCTCGTCGAGCGGCTGATGGCTCCCGATGAGATCAACCTCACCTATTCGATGTACGACCGCCTGATCGTGGGCGGCGCGATGCCGGTGGACGAGGCGCTCAGGCTCGAGCCGGTGGACATCCTGCGGGCCGACTACTTTACCGAGCGCCGCGAGGTGGGAATCATCAACGTCGGGGGCGCTGGAACCGTCACCGTCGAAGGAGAGACCTACGCGATCGGTTTCAAGGAGGCCCTCTACATCGGCCGCGGCAACCGGGAGGTGGTCTTCCGCAGCGACGACAAAGCGGCTCCCGCGAAATTCTACTTCAACTCGGCCCCGGCGCATACCGCCTACCCGACTACGAAAGTGACGCGTGAAAAGGCCGTCATCCTCGAACTCGGCTCGCTCGAGGAGAGCAACCACCGCGTGATTAACCGGATGATCGTGCAGGAGGTACTGCCCACCTGCCAGCTGCAGATGGGGATGACCGAACTGAAGCCGGGCAGCGTCTGGAATACGATGCCGCCCCATACCCACGACCGCCGCATGGAGGCTTATTTCTATTTCGACCTGCCCGAGACGCAGGCCGTCTGCCACTTCATGGGGCAAACCGACGAGACGCGCCACATCTGGATGAAAAAAGACCAGGCCGTGATTTCGCCGTCGTGGTCGATCCACTCGGCCTGCGCGACGATGAACTACACGTTCATCTGGGGTATGGCGGGCGAGAACCTCAATTACAACGACATGGACGGCGCGGCCGCCACGGACCTCCGTTAACGGGGTCCGGTCCGGCGGGATGCCTCCGGCCGGAGTCCTTTACGGGCGACTGCAGCGGGAAGGACGGCCTCAATCCGGCTGATGTCCCTGTTGCGGAGTCCGGACACAGGAGTCTCCCGCAGTTCTTTCGCAATGAAACGATAAGCAAGTACCAATAAATTTAATGTTATAACTGTTATGGAAAAAGTAAATGCAATGTTCTCGCTGGAGGGCAAGGTAGCCCTCGTAACGGGCGCCTCTTACGGCATCGGATTCGCACTGGCAACGGCTTTTGCCCGCGCAGGCGCGAAAATCGCGTTCAACGACATCAAACAGGAGCTCGTGGACAAAGGGCTCGCTGCATACAAGGAGGAAGGTATCGACGCCAAAGGCTACGTCTGCGACGTGACCAACGAGGAGCAGGTGAATGAACTGGTGGCCAAGATCGAGAAGGAACTGGGTTCGGTGGATATCCTGGTGAACAACGCCGGTATCATCAAGCGCATCCCGATGGTGGATATGAGCGCCGCTGAATTCCGCCAGGTGATCGACGTCGACCTGAACGCTCCGTTCATCGTGTCGAAAGCCGTGATCCCCGGTATGATCAAGAAGGGCGCGGGCAAGATCATCAACATCTGCTCGATGATGAGCGAGCTAGGTCGCGAGACCATCGCCGGCTATGCCGCCGCCAAGGGCGGACTCAAGATGCTCACCAAGAACATCTGCTCGGAGTTTGGCGAGGCCAATATCCAGTGCAACGGCATTGGACCCGGCTACATCGCCACGCCGCAAACCGCACCCCTGCGCGAGACGCAGCCCGACGGCAGCCGCCACCCGTTTGACCAGTTCATCATTGCCAAGACGCCGGCCGCCCGTTGGGGCACGCCCGAGGATCTGAAGGGTCCCGCCGTGTTCTTGGCTTCCGATGCATCGAACTTCGTCAACGGCCACATCCTCTACGTCGACGGCGGAATCTTGGCCTACATCGGCAAGCAACCGCAGTAAGACGTCTGGGCGAGGCGGCGGACGATAAGGTCTGCTGCTCGAACAGTCCTGACTCGCACGAAGAGTACATTAAGTGCTCTTCGGCTCGTGCGGAACTCGCGACAGACCTTATCGTCCACCGCCCGCAGAGCGGCCTCTCTGTTGGAGATGCCACGTAACATAACTAACAATTAATTTAGAAAATAGTGGAAGGTTATCTATCATGAAAATCGCTCTGATCAATGAGAACTCTCAGAACTCCAAGAACCCTATGATCGAGGCTGCCCTTAAGAAGGTTGTCGAGCCCATGGGGCACACCGTCTTTAACTATGGCATGTATGCCGACGCCGATTCCAAGCCCCTCACCTACGTGCAGAACGGCATCCTTGCCGCCGTGCTGCTGAACTCCGGCGCTGCCGACTACGTCGTGACCGGCTGCGGCACCGGCGAGGGCGCCATGCTCGCCTGTAACTCCTTCCCCGGCGTGCTGTGCGGCCACGTTGCCGACCCGCTCGACGCCTACACCTTTGCCCAGGTCAACGATGGCAACGCCGTTGCCATGCCCTTCGCCCTCAAGAACGGCTGGGGCCAGGAGCTCAATCTTGAGTACACCTTCGAGAAGCTCTTTGGCTTTGGTTCGGGCAACGGCTATCCTGCCGAGCGCGTTGAGCCCGAGCAGCGCAACAAGAAGATCCTCGACGGCGTGCGCGCTGTGACCATGCGTCCGCTCGTCGACGTCCTGGGCGAGATCGATCAGGACCTGGTGAAGGGCGCACTTGCCGGCGAGCACTTCCAGGAGTACTTCTTTGCCAACGCCACCGACGAGGCCATCATCGCCAAGGTCAAGGAGCTCCTGGGGCTCTAATCGCACGACTCATTGCGGCTAACGCAAGCGGCGGTCGTCCCACGTACGGGACGACCGCCGCTTTTTGCTATCTACCGACTGACGCCGCGGGGATAGGCCTCACATGCACCAAGGGGTTGACTAGAGCTCGCAGGCAATCTTGTAGCCGTCGCCGATGGCGTCGCGGATGTTGCCGCACTTGTTGGCATCACCCAACACGTGGGTGGTAACGCCGGCTGCAGCAAGGTCGTCGGCCAACTTGGTATTGGGACGATAGCCCATGGCAAGCACCAGCGTATCGGCACCGGTGATGGTGTGGACCTCGCCGTCCTTTTCGTAACTGATGGTGTCCTCTGTGATCTCGGTCACCTTGGCCTCGGTCAGCACGTGGACGCCCTTGGAGAGCATGCGCGTGATGAGCACCGCGCGACCGGCGCCACCCTCGTTGGCGGCGAGCGTCTTGGTCATCTCGATAACGGTGACATCGCGGTTGGCCGGCGAGAGGTCATTGACCAGCGGGGCCAGGTAATCTGCCGTCTCGCAGCCGACGGTGCCGCCGCCCACGACGACGATCTTCTTACCCGGGAAAGCCTTGCCACCCAGCAGGTCGTCGGCCGTCATAACCTGCTTAAAGCCCTTCATAAAGGCCGGAGCGATGGGCTCGGCGCCATTAGTCAGGACGACCTCGTAACCCGCGTAGTCACGCTGAATGTCCTCGGCAGTAAGCTCGGTGCCAAATACGCACTTCACGCCGGCCTCGGCCAGGCGACGGTACTGATACTTGATCACGCGGGTGAGCTCCTGCTTTGCCGGCGGAACGGCTGCGATGCGCATCTCGCCGCCCGGCTCATCCTGCTTATCCACGAGCACCACGTTGTGGCCGCGCTTGGCGGCAATGTAGGCTGCCTCCATGCCCGCAGGACCAGCGCCCACAACGAGCACGTTCTTGGCCTCGGCGGCAGGCTCGTAGCCGGCCTCGTCGCGCTCCACGTCCGGGTTGACGGTGCAGGAGATGCGCTTGCCAAACATAATGCCGTTCAGGCAGCGCAGGCAGCCAATGCAGGGACGGATATCATCGGCGTTGCCGGCAGCGGCTTTGTTGCAGAACTCGGCATCGCACAGATTGGCGCGGCCCATCATGCATATGTCGGCAGCGCCGTCCTCGATCAGCTCCTCGGCGATCCAGGCCTCGTTGATACGTCCGACGGTGGCGACGGGAATGTTGACGTGCTTTTTGATCTCGCGCGAGCAGGCGGCATGCGAGGCCTGCTGGGTACCGGCGGCGGGAATTGCGGAGCCGCGCTTGATGGTGGTGCCGCCCGACACATGAATCATGTCGACGCCGGCCTTCTCCAGGCGACGCGAGACGTAGATCATGTCGTTGAGGGTCAGACCGCCATCGGTGTACTCATCGCCCGAGATGCGGACGTCGATGATAAAGTCCTTGCCGCAGCGCTCGCGAATCTCGGCGATGACCTCGAGCAAAAAGCGCATGCGGGCGTCGAGCGAGCCGCCGTACTCATCGGTACGCTTGTTATAGAGCGGGGTCAAGAAACCGCCGAGCATGCCGTGGGCGTGCGCCGCATGGACCTCGACGCCATCGACACCGGCCTTCTGCATACGCACGGCAGCGTCGCCAAACTGATGCGTGAGCTCGTGAATCTCGTCGACCGTGATGGGACGCGGTGCCTCACGGGCATAGGACGGTCCCACGAAGGACGGAGCGATCAGGCGCGGCGTGCCCGGAATGTTAAAGGCCATGTAGGCGGGGTGAAAGAGCTGCGGCATGATCTTGCAGCCATACTCATGCACGGCGGCGGCGAGCTTTTCCCAGCCAGGGATAAACGTGTCGTCGTAGCAGCACATGTCACCCGGCAGATAGGTATAGGTGGGCTCGACCGTCACGACCTCGGTAATGATGAGGCCCACGCCGCCCTTGGCGCGGGCACGGTAATGATCGACCAAGTCGTCGGTCACATAGCCATGATCGGCCAGGTTGGTGGACACCGGCGGCATAAAGACGCGGTTCTTGACCTCGGTCGTACCGACCTTGATCGGACTAAAGAGCATCGGGTAGGCGGAGGACTCCATACAGGGTTCCTTTCATTTGAGCCGCTCGGCGGCAGTTGCTGACGTACCTATCGTACCAGCAACCGCGCAGCACCCGACCGTGCGCGTTCCTCCAGCCTCTGCTCAACCCCAAAAAGTTGCGGTGAAATACGGAGCAATCGAGGCTTTTGACAGCCAAAACAGTCCGTATTTCACCGCAACTGATGGGTGGGATGGAGTTAGAGGCCCAGATAGGTAGTCATGCCTTCGACGGCGAGCTTGGCGCCGGCTACGGCGTGAACAACCGTCAGCGGGCCGTTGACCACGTCGCCGGCGGCAAAGACGCCAGGCACGGTGGTCATGCCGCGCTCGTCGACCGAAAGAAGGCCGCGATGGTCGGTCTCCAGACCGCCCGTCGTAAGCACAAGCTTGTCCTTGGGCACCTGCGAAGCCGCAATCACAACTGTGTCGGCAGACGCATGGTCGAGCTCTTCCTCGTAGCCCACCACATTGTTGTCCTCGTCAAAGATAGCCGTCTCGAACACCGGACCGTTATCATCGATGGCGCAGATCGCCTTGCCGCGCACAATCTCGGCACCGTCAAGCTCGGTCAGCTCGACCTCGTCGTCGATGGCCGAGATATGGCGCGAGCGTGCATACACAGTGACCTTGCGAGCACCCGAACGCAGCGCCGTGCGGGCAACATCCATGGCCACATTGCCGGCGCCGATAACCGCCACGTTCTGCCCGATTGCCACGCTCGTGGGATCGACCAGATAATCGATACCAAACAGCACGTTGCCGCGCGACTCGCCGGGAATACCCAGCTTTCGAGCTCGCCAGGTACCAGTACCGACAAAGACCGCATCGTAGCCGTCGCGCAGCAGGTCGTCGATATGCAGCGCGCCACCGATGGTGGTCGAGGGGCGCACGCGCACGCCAAGCGAGCACATCACGTGGCGATACTTTTGCACGAGCGCACGGGGCAGGCGGAACTCGGGGATACCGTACTCCAGCACACCGCCGATCTCGGGCCGCTGCTCAAATACCGTGACGGCACAGCCCAGCTGGGCCATCTTAATGGCCACGGTAATACCAGCGGGACCGGAACCGACCACAGCAATCTGTTTACCGCACGACGGTGCGGGCTTCCACTCCTTACGATCCAAATATGCCGTGGAGATATAGTTCTCGATGCTCGAGAAATGCACCGGCGCGCCCTTGCGGCCCTGGATGCACGCGCCCTCGCACTGGCCCGAATGGTTGCAAACCATGGAGCAGACCGCGCTCATGGGATTGTTCTGGAACAGTAGCTCGCCCGCCTCTTCTAG
This sequence comes from Collinsella aerofaciens, assembly GCA_048233475.1. GTDB lineage: Bacteria > Actinomycetota > Coriobacteriia > Coriobacteriales > Coriobacteriaceae > Collinsella > Collinsella aerofaciens_CM. The sequence goes on from DBFANS010000044.1 coordinate 16,393, forward strand.
ACGACGCTGTTTGAACAGGTCAATGACCTGTGGAATAGTCGTCTGAACCGGGCAGCCCTTAATCTGGCAGAACGCCCTTTTACAACCCAGGCAACGATTCGCCTCTTCGACAATGTGGATAGCCACGCAACTCCCCTTTTTAATGCAATCCAATGGGGCGACGATAAAGACCCTTCACCGCCGCCCCCATACAGGTAATCTCAATCTGCCGACACGGCAAAAGCCAATGCTATAACTCGCGATGCGAAGCCCCGCAGCGAGCGGACATGTGCTCGAGTGTCGCCAGGCAGTCAGCCGCCGTCGCCGGCACGCTGTTCTCGACCACGCAGGGAATCCCAGGGCAGGCGGCAGCCGCCCAGGCCACCACGGGCTCAAAGTCATATCGTCCCGTCTCGCCCACGCCATGACACACCAGGCGCGAACCCGTACCGTCGCACCAACCGGCTTCATCCTCGTTATCAACGACCTCAAAATCCTTGGCGTGCAGCGCGCGGATCTTACTGCCGCATAAGTAGAGCATGCGCGCGGTGATTTCCTGCGCTTCGTCAACAACACTGGGGTGCAGCAGTGATACCGGGTCATAGATCACGCCGAGCGACGGACTCGAGACGCGCTCTAGCACCTCACGGCAGCGATCCGGCGTGTTGACCGTTTCGTTCCAACCAGGCTCGATCAAAATTTGCCCACCCACGGCCTCGGCCCGATCGCAGACGTGTGCAAGCCCGTCTGCAAACGCATCGAGTGCCTCATCGGTCATGCGGTCGTCAGCAACGCGGTTCTGTGCATTGGGGCGACCGGTCTCGGTGCCAACCGGGCATCCGCCGAGCATCTGGGCAAAGTTCAAGCATGCCTCGTACTCGGCAAAGTTATCCATGAGCTGTTGGCGATCGGGCGTCGCCAGATTCTTATAACAGCCGAGCACGGTGACCGAAACGCCCGCCTCGTCGAGCACCGCACGCAAATGGTCGGCAAGCTCGTGGGTCAGGCCGCCTCGATCGATCCCCATCGATGCGTAGAGCACCTTGCTCGGCAGTTGAATGCACGAAAAGCCCAGCTCTCCCGCCATGCGAATGCGTTCCTCGACGGTCCCCTGCGGAAGGTCGTGCAAACGTACGCCCGGAGTAATAGCCCCCACGTTATTCACATCCCTTATGAGCGTTGATGCCCGGGGTGTATCCGCCAAACGGGTCCTCGATGGAGCACACGCCCGAGGGGGCGAGCGGATCGCGCTTACCGGCCAGCTTGTCGTGATGCATGGTCTCGATATAGGCAAGCACCAGCGGCGCCACACCCTTTGCATCATTTTTGACCACGGGCTCGCTCATGTAGTAATCAAACGTGCCCCCGCGGTGCGCGGTGTTTCCCAAGCCCGCAACCAGGCAGATGTTGTCGAGCGCCAGCTGCCCGTCATACTCGGACAGGCAGGTCTCGCAGATGCCGTCGAAGGCGCGACGGCCGTACTGGTAGTAACGCTCGCCCAGCACGCCCAGACGCACGCCCTTCATGATGGCGTTGGCAAAGATGGCGCTGCCCGACTCCTCCAGGTAGTTGGGGGCGATATTGGGCAGGTTGATAACCTGGTGCCACATGCCGGTCTTCTCGTCCTGATACGGCAGCATGGCGTCGATCAGATCGTGGAACATCTTGCGGATCTCGTCCTTCTCGGCCGACATCGAAGGCGGCATAAGCTCCCAGGTGTCGATGAGCGCCATGGCAAACCAGCCCTCGGCGCGCAGCCAGAAGTTAGCCGAAAGGCCGGTGACCGGGTCGCACCAGAACTGTTTGCGGCTCGCGTCGTAAGCGTGATAGTACAGACCGTTGAGGGGGTTGCGCATCAGGTCATGCACGACCTGGAACATATGGAAGCTGTCCGAGCAGGCACGACGGTTGTGGAAGCTCAGCTCGTACTGCATGTAGAACGGCTGCGCCATGTACATGCCATCGAGCCAAATCTGGTTGGGATAGACGGCCTTGTGCCAGAACACGCCTTCTTTGGTGCGCGGCTGGGTCTCGAGCTGGCGGTAGATGGTGTCCATGGCGGCACGGTACTTGGGCTTGCCCACCAGGTCATAGAGCTTGTAGAGGGTCTTGCCCGCATTGACGTTATCGAGGTTGTACTCCTCGGGGTTGTAATGCTTTATGGTACCGTCGTCCTGGACAAAGAAATCGATGTAGTCATCGGCGAAAGTCAGGTAGCGCTGCTCACCCGTGATCTCGTACAGTTCGATGAGCGCCTTGATCATGCAGCCGTCAATATAGTTCCAGGTGTTCTCCTTGCCGGCGCGAATCTTTTCGATATTCCAAGCCGGCGCCTGCGGCGTAGAGGTTTCGATCAACTGCTCGATATAACGGTCCAGGATTTGATTGCAACCCATTGCTGTCCCCTCTGACATAAACGATAGGTGAACGTTACCCCTAGTGTAACGCGAACGAGGAATATAGGGTGAACGTTAACCCTATATTCCTCGCGAACGGCAGACTTTTAGCGGCAAACGGCGGTGAGACCCGCGGCGATGCGATGCGCCAGGCGCTCATAGCCGGCAGGACTGTAATGCAGACCGTCCGGCATATAGAGCTCGCGGTGCTCCGGCAAAAACGGGCTGATACCGCTTTGCGCATACAGGTCAATCACCGGCACGGAGTAGCGGTCGCAGACCTCGAGCATCGCTCGCACGTAGGCGACCTGCGTCAACCCCAGGTGGTTGAGCTCGTCGCTTGCCGGGATATCCTTCTCGTGCTTGCCGCTCGTCTTGCACGGCGTCATAAACACGAGCTTTGCCCGAGGCGAGCGCGCCGTGATGGTACGGATCAGGTAATCGAGTGCACCATAGAACTCATGCACGTCCGTGCTGCCGAGCTCTCCAAGCGGCACGTTGCGGCTAAAGTCGTTGACGCCGCCAAAGACGATGTAGATATCGGCCGCATCGTCGATACCGTCAAGGCGCTCGACAAACGAATCGGTACGGTCGGCCTTGATGGCGATACGCGAACCCTTGATGCCAAAGTTCTCGACGACCGCGCCTCCCAGCAACGCGCCCAAATGCGAGGTCCACGAGATGTCGTTGCCTCCCCCACCGCAGCCGTTGTCGCCCCAGGTCGTTGAGTCGCCAAAGCAGCAAATGGTCGATTCACTCAAACTCTTCGTTTCCATAATCTTCTCCTCATCCGCCCATCGGCGGTCATACAGGAACGTACCGTTTATTCGCAGCATGCCGAGGGGCTATGCACGGGCGCATTCCGCAACGTGCGAATCGAGCCATTCGATATCCTCGGCAAGATGTGTCACGCCCAGATGGTGTTCACCCGGACACACCTCGTGCCGCAGGCCATCTCTGCGACCCAGTAACTTGTAGGCATCGCGCACGATCTCGAGCTGCTCGTCAACATTTTTCAGCCCGCGCGAACCGTTCAGATGATCCTCTTCGCAGCTCTGCACCAACAGCGGGCGTGGCGCAATAAGCGAGGCAATATCGCCCATGTCGAGCAAGCGCCAAAGTCCGGGTGTGTAGTTGCAGCTGCAATTGCCGTTGAGGTGCAGCAGCGAATCATCGACACCGTACAGGTAGCCCGAGACAAACGTCTTGCATACGCGTGGGTCGAGCGCCGCCAGATACAGCGTCATGTATCCGCCGCCCGAAAAGCCAAAACAGCCCAGGTCGTCCATGGCAATGTCGCCGCGCGCCTCTAGGTAATCGATCAGACGCATGTTATCCCAGGCGTTGAGACCCGCAACGGTAAGTCCCAGCGGCTCGGCCATGCGCGCCTGGTTTAGGCACGTGCCGCGCAGAAAGCTGTTCTCGTCATCGCCCTGGCCCTTCCAGTCACGACGGTATCCCCAACCGCGTGCGTCGGGGCAGACGGTCACGTAACCCATGCGTGCCAAACGCAGACCGTAGTCGTAATTGAACTTACGCACGGCATCATCGACCGCCGGCACGCCCGCAACACCGGCTACGCTTGCAGCACCCGCTCCCTGATGGCCATGCGGGCAGATATAGCAACACTTGCGGCCGCACGCATCGAGCTTAGGCGACTGCGGCTCGAGCAGGTAGAACGGCATCCAAACGTCGCGCTCCACCTGCAGCATCGCATGGGTGCGCACGATGCCGCCGGCAACCCGCACGCGGCTGAGCTCACGAATCTCAATCGGGACGCGGTCCATAAGCGAAAGGCCCAAAACATCGTACAGACGAGTCCTGGTCGCAATCTTCCACGCCTCAAAATCTGCAGGAGTCTTGCCCGTAAAAGCAGCCGAACGTCCCTCGCGCTTCAGCCGGGCACGCAGCGCAGGCTCGTCTTCGCAGTACGTCTCGATGTGCACGGTGCGGCCATTGGCAGATAGCCCAGCCGTCTCAACCGCATCACCGTCGCCGCCCTCGGGATCCCAGCCATCCCCACCGGCAAGCACCTGCTCGCGAGCGTACCCGGCGGCAGCCATCACATCGAGTTTATTTGCCCACGGCACCCAGTCGGTAGTATCACCCGCCGGCCCATGCAGGATTGCGCCAGCATACTGCGCGCAGCTGTGCGCCGCCGGCTTATTCCAATCCCACCAGCCTTCGCGCTTGATATGTCGCCCCAGCCAGCAATCGATCAGCACAGTTTGCGCCCATTCGCGCCAAGGACGACCCAGGTAGACCGAATCCGGCGCCACGCCATCCGGAGCTGTAAACGAACAGCCGTGGAACACAAATCCGTACGGCTCGCCTTTAGGCGTGGAGGCTGCCGTTACATACCCGTTGACATCCATATCGCGATTGAGCGAGCGAATCTCGCACCCCTCAAAGTAGGCACGCGCGCCGCCAAAGATAAAGTCGACATCGCCCTCGATCCGGCAACGTCGAAAATACTGGCGCCCCACCCGGCGCGGCGCATACTGTTTGGGTCCTATAAACCCGCCCGGTTTGGCCTCATGCGGCGGCAGCGGACCCAAAAACAGTGTGTCCTGGTGCCCCTTAATGCAGCAGGCATCGACAACCAGACGGTCGCCATCGGCATACAGGGCAATCGCCTGACCGACCTCGCGCCCATCGCCCGCATCGTTTTCGATCGTGAGGTTCTCGAGCCGTACGTCGTCGGCATCGACCAAAACGGTATAGGTCCTAAACGTGCCGAGCGTGCCGTCCACGCCCGAGCCGTCCTCCGAAGGCATCTTGGCACCCAGGCTGCCCACGATACGCACGCTGTCGGCCGTCTCTCCCTCAATCGTCACATGCGAGCGATGAATCTCGACCCGCTCGCGATACTCGCCCGGATCGACGCGAATCATCACCGGTTGCTCGGCATCCGGATAGAGCTGATCGGCTGCCGCCAAGGCATCGGAAATCGTTGGATACGCTCCTGCCGCAGCCCTCGAAACGCGCAGCGTATAGATACTTTCGCTCATCGTCCATCACGCTCCCAGGAAGCGAACTGTTCAGGCCAGCCCTGAACTTGTGGCTGAATATGCTCGGCGCAGCCCTTAAATGCCGTTAGGGCCGTGGCGAGCGATGCCCCATGCTTTCCATGCGGAAAGACATGTAGGCTAAAGCCAATCCCGTGGTCGGCAAGAGCCTGCGCAAGAAGGAGGCTATTTTGAACTGGTACCGATGCATCCTCGGCGGTATGCCACAAGAACGTACGGGGGAAGCCCTCGCCCACCATATTCTCGATCGACAACTTTTGAGCCAAAGCGCCATCGGCACCCGTTAGGTGTTCAAATGAACCACGATGAGCATAGGCCCCCGAGCTTACGACCGGATAGCCCAAGCAAAGTGCGTCAGGCCGAATCGACTCAGGAGATGCCGCAATCGACTCTGCAAGCCAGGGTTGGTCCCAAAGCGCCCCGAGCAAGCCAACTAGATGCCCACCGGCCGAAAAACCCATGACCGTAATCCGATCAGGATCGACACAGTACTCTGCCGCATGGCCTCGGACGGTATCGACCGCCCGCGCGAGTTCTTGCAATGCCAGCGGATAGACAGCCGGAGCAACCGAGTAGTTCAGCACAAACGCTTGGTAGCCCATCGCCAACAAACGGAGCGCTACCGGCTCGCCTTCGCGCGGCGAAACGTGATCGTAGCCGCCTCCTGGCACGACCACAACTGCAGGCAGCGGTTTTAAAGCATAAGCATCTTCGGTCGGGGCAAAAACATAAGACGTAATCGTGGCAGACGAGCCATCGACCCCGACAGGAATCGTTTTATTGAGCATGTATTCCCTTTCACCATGATGCGTAGCGCAGCGCACACGGCCGTATCGCACAAGGGCTGCATTGCCGATTTATCCGACAATGCAGCCCTGGTCATCAACCCGAGTTAGGAACGGACAACCTTGTCGACGTTCTGGAGCTGCAGCTCCTCGCCGTCCTGGCCCTCGATCACCACATTTTGCAGGTCGAGCACCTTGACGTTTTGCGCAATGATGCCCTGACGCACCATGGGCTCAACGCCGCAGGCCATGGCCGGGACAAAGGGCTCGGCATCGTCGGCAAAGGTCACGTGAACGTCTTGGAACGTCAGACGCGTCACCTTGCTCTCGGGCAGACCCGTGATATAGGCCGCGGCAGCATGGCAGTTGGTGGCCTCGATATCGCAAAACGTCGTGGCACCAAAGCCGGGCGTGCGGTCGTCGACAGGCAGCGTCTCGCGAGACTGCACGTAATCGGTCTTGCCGTCCTTGTCGCAGAAGTAGAAGGAGTTGACCACGAAGGGCGTGAGCACCTCATCCATGCGAATGTGCTCAAAGGTAATGCCCTCGTTGACGGCATCCTTGCCGCGCCCGCGGCGGGTCTTGACGCGCAGGCCGCGGTCGGTGCGCTCAAAGAGGCACTTGCTCACGGTAAGGTCCTTGATGCCGCCGGCAGCCTCTGAACCCAGGACCACGGCGCCGTGACCATCGTGCATGTAGCAGTGAGAGATCAGCACGTCGTGCGTGGCGGGACGAAGCTCGGGCTCAATACCCAGCTTGCCGCTCTTGATGGCGATGCAGTCGTCGCCCACCGAGAACTGGCAGCCCAAGATGCGGACAAAGCCGCAGCTCTCAGGATCGAAGCCGTCGGTGTTGTGGGAGTTCTTGGGACCCTCGATGGACAGGCAGAGCGCATCGACGTGCTCGCACAGGATGGGGTGGATGTTCCACGCCGGGCTATTGCGCACGGTGAAGCCGGCCAAGCTCACGTTCTCACACTCGGATAGGAAGATCATGCGCGGGCGGGCGACCTCACGGCCCTCCTCCGGGCGAAAGATGTTCTTAAAGTCCTTGTTCCACCAGTTGTCCTCGGCAAAATCAGTCTGACCGTCGATCGCGCCGCGACCATAGATGCACACGTCGTGCACGCTCAGACCCGTAAAGGTAGAGCAGTAGGTCGAGAAGCTCTCGCCCTCCCAGCGGCCCAGGGGCAGCATATCGGTGCCGGCATACCCGGCACCCTCGTTGCCCGTGACCGTGCCCGGAATGTAGGCAAGCGAGGCACGATCGTGGCGGGCCAGCAGCACCGCTCCCTCGGCGAGCTCGATGTTGATATTGCTCTTAAGAAAGAGAGACTTGATGCGATAACTACCGGCGGGGATCAGCACGCGGCCACCCTTGGGGCAGGCCATGATGGCAGCCTGGATGTTGGTGGTGTCATCATGCTCGGCATCGCCCTTGGCGCCACAGTCGCGAACGTTGATGGTAAAGGGCTCAGCCGGCGTGGTGACACCTACGCTCAGCTCACGCTCGCCACAAACAAAACGAACCAGGTTGCGCTTGCCGGGGGTCAGGCCGTCGACATAGGTCTCGACCGTATTCGTGGTACCGGCGGGCTCGTCGTTGACAAAGATCTCCCACGTATCGGCGCAGGTAAAGTAACCGCCGTCGTCAAGCTCGATAACCGCCGCGCGCGCGTTGCGCCAGATAACGTTCGTCTCCATGGGTTTCTCCCTCAAAAAGATGCTCTAAAGGCAAATTGTACGCTGTTGAAAAAGGGCCGTGCCTGCCGGCGGAATTCCGGTGGCACGGCCCTGTGATTTGGACGATATGTCGGCCTTACTCGGCGGGAGTTACGCTACCGTCCTGGAAGCCAACGTTGTTGTGGGCAAAGCAGTCCTCGTACTTAAAGCCGGAGAGCTCCTCGCAAAGCGCCTTGACCTCGGGCTTGACGTCGGCCATCTTGCCACCCTCCTTGACTCGGTGAATCTCGTCGCAAAGGACGTCGCACTGCTCCTTGTCGATCTTGATGCCGCGGGCAAGGACGGCCGCAAGCAGGAAGAAGCCGGCGCAGCCGATGATCATGTAGCCGCAGATATACAGAGGCACGGTAGCGGGCTGGGTCACGGCGTCGCTATTGCCGGCGGTCTGAATGAAGCCGGAGGCAGCAAGGACGATAGCCCACACGTTGACGGCGATAGCCTGGGCGATCTGCTGGCAGAGCTGCTGAGCGGAGCTGTAGATGCCCTCGCGACGACGCAGGGTGATGAGCTCATCGACATCGGGGATGTAGTTGAGCAGAACATCGGGCAGGTACTGGAAGCCGACGTAGAAGAACTTCCAGATGGCGAAGATGATGGGGTAGGCGATCATGGCGATGGCGACCGTGGAGGTGCCATTGATCTGACCAAAGGCGAAGTAGTTGTAGGCGATGATGCACGCAGCGCAACCGACATTTGCGAGGTACCAAGACTTGTGGAAGCCCTTCTTGGCCATGAGAGCGACCCAGATGGCGGTGCAGACGATAGCGACGACCTTGCCAGGCATCTCCATCACGGACTCGTAGGACTTAGGAATCTGCAGGCAGTAGACGATGAAGAAGGACAGGCAGGCAGACCAGCAGGCAGCAGCGAGCTTCGTGGAGACCTGTGCGTACAGGACCTTGCGGAAGGACTTGTTGCGGAAGGTGGAGATTACGTCGATGAAGAACTTCTTGATACCCTCGCCGACGCTCTCGATCTTCTCCTGAGCGACCTCCTCGGGGGTGTGCTCCCACGTGGACAGGTACACACAAAGCAGCGAGATTGCCATGACCGAAGCGTTGATCGTAGCGATGATGAAGTAGCTGAACGGGTTGGTCTCGCCGAAGGTGCCAAAGCCGAAGCCCACAAGTGCAGCCATCAGGAAGCCGGCGGCGTTACCAAAGAGATGCTTGTAGCCGGTGAGGTACGTACGCTCCTTGAAGTCGTCGGTCATCTCGATGGTAAGCGGCGACAGGTTGGCGGTGCAGAACGTATACGCGACGTTGTAGATCAGGTACAGCACAAAGTAGTACGGGAAGCCAAACGGCGTAGCCACGAAGATGAGCGGCTCGGCGATCATCATCGGGATGGCCAGCAAGATCCAGAAACGACGACGACCAAAGATGCGGCCAATCTTGGTGGCATAGAAGTTATCGGCCACAAAGCCCATCAGCGGGCAAAGAATAGCGTTGACATAGATGGCAAACGAGCTGATCAGTGCAGCCTCGCCTGCGGACAGGCCACACTCCGTGGACAGGAACAGCACCATGTAGCTGTGCGTAAAGGTCAGGGCACCGGAATTGAGCATACCGCCCATACCAAAGCCCAAGCGCGTCCAGAATGTGATCTTACGCTTTTTTCCGATCTTATTAGTCATCGAGCTCCCTCTCTTTTCTCGATTGTCTTGCAGCAAGACATTGGAGTCCACACTGACATCTGTCTGCCCAGCGTTCAGGGTGAACGTTTAGTTAGATTATGCGCGATTGCTTATGACAGGTGAACGTTCACTTGCATATTATCCCCGAACGGTCGATTTTTACCGCCGAACGGACACAATTGAGATCCTCACACCTATTTTCTGCTGGTAAGGGTGCCATGCTGGACAGCCATGAGATAGGTGAACGTTTATCAGATTTTCCAACATATTCACTTAACCACGAAGCGAAAAAGCCCCGCCGGGATCACTCCCAACGGGGCAGACGACATAGCGCTATGTTTGGGCGCACTTGCTGCTACAAGCAGACGCCGTCCTTCCAGATACTGATCTCGTGACAGCCACGGCGCTCGGCACTCGTGAGCTTACCGCTCGCCGTCTGTAGCACCAGCTGGTACAAATCGCGGGCGGCCTCGTCGAGCGTGCGCTCACCCGTGGCAATCACGCCGGCGTTAAAGTCCATCCAGTTGGCCTTGTGGTCGCACAGACGCTGATTGGTGAACACCTTGAGCGTAGGCGCCGGCGCGCCAAACGGCGTGCCGCGTCCAGTCGAGAACAGAATCACGTGGCAGCCAGCAGCCGTCAACGCCGTGGTGGATACCATGTCGTTGCCCGGGCCGCACAGCATGTTCAGGCCATGCTTGGTGACCTGACCGGCATACGGCAGCACGTCGACGATGGGGGCAGAGCCACCCTTCTGCACGCAGCCGCAACTCTTGTCCTCGAGCGTGGTAATACCGCCGTCCTTGTTACCGGGACTCGGGTTCTCGTAGACCACCTCGCCATGGCTAATAAAGTAGTCCTTAAAGCCATTGAGCATGTCGGAGGCAGCGTTAAAGACCTGCTCGTTCTCGCAACGGTCAAGCAGGATGCTCTCCGCGCCAAACATCTCGGGCACCTCGGTAAGCACCGACGTGCCGCCGCGGGCGACGACCATATCGCTCACGCGACCGATCGTGGGGTTGGCGGTAATGCCCGAAAGACCGTCAGAGCCGCCACACTTAAGACCAATGACCAGCTCGGAGGCCGGAATGGGCTCACGCTTTGCTTGCTTGGCCAGGTCAGCCAGCTCGGACAGAATCTTGTGCCCCTCGATCTGCTCGTCGGCTACATCCTGGCAGGTGAGGAAGCGGACGCGCTCGTGGTCGAAGTCACCGAGCTCGTCGAGCACCTGCTGATGCGTGCAGTTCTCGCAACCGAGCGACAGGAATAGCACGCCGGCCGCATTAGGATGACGCGAGAGCGCCACCAGCAGACGACGCGTCTGGGCATGGTCGGCGCCGGTCTGCGAGCAGCCAAAGGGATGCGGGAAGTAGTAAACACCCTCCAGCGAGCCATCGACCAGATCCTGGGCCTGCTCACACATGGCACGGGCGACTTCGTTGACACAGCCGACCGTGGGGATGATCCATAGCTCATTACGCGTCGCGGCACGACCGTCGGCGCGGCGGAACCCCATAAAGGTCTCGGGCTCAACGGGATCCACGACCGGATGTGTGGGGTTGTAGGTATACTCGACCTCGCCCGAAAGGTTGGTCTTCACATTGTGCGTGTGGAGCCACTGACCGGGCTGGACATCGCCCGTCACGTGTCCGATGGGCAAGCCGTACTTGATGACGTCCTCCCCTGCGGCAATCGAGCGCACGGCCATCTTATGACCCTGCGGAATATCCTCCGCGGCCACGACCTCGCCCACCCCGGGAACCGCGACGGCGGTGCCCTTGGCAAGCGGCGACAGCGCGACAATCACGTTATCGGCCGGATTAATCTGGATAGTGTTCATTGCAAATGGTCCTAACCCTACAGGTTGAGCAGAAGTCGAGGCGCGGGCACGCCGTCCCGCACCAGCGTCCGCGCCGGAAATTTACGCCTGAGCGTTGGCGAAGGCCTGCTTGGCGCCCTCGGCACGCACGACGGCGAGCGCGCTGACGACAAACTCCTCAAGACCTGCGATCTGCGTAAGGTCCTCGCCCCACATTTGCTCGTTGGTGAGCACATCGTGCACCAGCTGGGCATCGTCGGTGCCGGCATGGGCGGCGTAGAAGTCGAGCACGAAGGCGTCGTCCTGAGCGGTGTACTCGGTGCCGTCGGAGCGACGCAGGTGCAGGCCGTCGCCCTCGCGGGACACGAGCTCCTGCGTGTAGAAGGAGATGAGCGTAGCGAGGCTCGTCGCCAGACACTTGGGCAGGTTGCCGGTCTCGGCAACGTAGTCCTTGAGCGTGGGCAGGTCACGAGCGCGCCACTTAGCCGTGGAGTTGAGGCAGATGGAGAGCAGCGCATGATCAATAAACGGGTTGTCGAAGCGGTTTTCGACGGCGGCGGCAAAGGCCTTGCAGTCCTCGACATCCAAGTCGGCGGCAAGCGTCGGAATGACCTCGTCGTAGAGCATGGTGTTCATGAAGCCGCGAACGGTCTCGTCATGCATGCAGTCGCGCACGATATCAAAGCCGGCAACCCAAGAGCCCGGAACAAAGGCGGTATGGGCACCGTTGAGGATGCGGACCTTGCGCTTTTTGTACGGGGTGACGTCGGGAGTCACAAAGACACCCGGAAGACCAGCCTTCACAAAGGGAAGCTTCTCGGCAAGCGACTCGTCGCCCTGGATGCCCCACATCTGGAAGGGCTCGCGCACGGCCAGGAAGGGATCCTCGTAGCCCAGACGCTCAGCCACCGCGGCGGCCTCGGATGCGTCGCGGATACGGCCCGGCACGATGGTGTCGACGAGCGTGGTGCAGACGGTGCAGTCGTTGGCCATCCACTGCGCAAACTCGTCCTCCCAGCCCCAGTCGCTCACATACTGGTTCATGATGCGCAGCAACTCCTCGCCGTTGTGATCGATGAGCTCGCAGGCGAGGACGATGACGCCCGGCTTACCGGCAGCCCAGCGGGTGTGGAGCACCTGGGCAAGCTTGGCGGGGAAGCTCGCAGGTGGCATGTCGTCGGCCTTGCAGGACGGGTCATAGGCGATACCGGCCTCGGTGGTGTTGGAGACGATGATCTCTAGGTCGTCGGAGACGGCGACCTCCATCATGGCGCGGTAGTCGTCCTCACGATACGGGTTAAGGCAGCGGCTGCAGGCGCTGATCACGCGGGACTCGTCAACCGTGTTGCCGTTCTCCTTGCCGCGCACCAGCACGGTGTACAGGTCGTCCTGGGCATTGATACCGTCGGCAAAGCCAAAGGCACCGTTGATGGGCTGCACCATGACGACCTTGCCGTTCCAGCCGGTGGCCTCGTTGCCCATGTCAAAGAAACGGTCGACGAAGGCGCGCAGGAAATTGCCCTCGCCAAACTGCAGAACCTTCTCGGGAGCATCCTTGGGCAGCAAATAGCCCTTGTAGCCGATCTTCTCGAGCGCATCGTAGCTGATGTTCTCCATCTATGTGTCTCCTTAGATGTTTGTTAGCGTGCAAGCAAAACGGGGCTCCGCGTTTGGCAACGGCGCCCAGGGTTCGATGTGATTCGATGCGGGCTTAGGCCTCGTCGGTGTCCAGGTCAAAGCCAAAGTAGCGGACCGCATTGTTGTAGCTGATGTCGCGCACGATACTGCCCAGCAGCTCCATATCGGCCGGGTACTTGCCCTGCTCGACCCACTCGCCGATCACGCTGCACAGCACGCGACGGAAGTACTCGTGGCGCGGATAGGACAGGAAAGAGCGGGAGTCGGTAAGCATGCCCACAAAGTTGCCCAGGACGCCCTCGTTAGCCAGAGCCGTGAGTTGCTCGCGCATGCCGACCTCGTTGTCGTTGAACCACCAGGCGGAGCCGTTCTGGATCTTACCGGCGGTCGGAGCCTCCTGGAAGCAGCCCATGACGGTATCGATCATGGTGTTATCGATGGGGTTCAGGCTGTACAGAATGGTCTTGGGCAGGCCGCAGGTCTCCTGAATGGAGTTGAGGAAATCGGCAAGCTGGTCGGACGGCGTGTAGTTGGAGATGCAATCGTAGCCGGTATCGGGACCGAGTTTGGCGAACATGGCGCGGTTGTTGTCGCGCTTGCAGCCAAAGTGCAGCTGCATGGCCCAGCCCAGACGGACATACTCGCCGGCAACGAACTGCATAAAGGCAGTCTTGTACTTGAGGACCTCTTCCTCGGTAAGCGGCTCGGCAGCCAGACCCTTGGCAAAGATAGCCTCGATCTCGTCGGCGGTAGCCGGGACGTACATAACGTAGTCGAGTGCGTGGTCGGAGGCGCGGCAGCCCAGCTCGTGAGCAACGTCGTAGCGCTTGGAAATGGCAGCCTTCATGCCCTCAAAGTCGCTGACCTCAACGCCGGCAACCTCGGAAAGGTGCTTGCAGTAGTCGGCAAACTCCTGGCCGCGCTCGATGCGCAAAGCGGCATCGGGGCGCATGGCGGGAACGACCTGAACGTCAAAGCTGTCGTCGGCGGCAATCTTCTTGTGCCACTCAAAGCTGTCGGCGGGGTCGTCGGTAGTGCAGATCATGCGGACGTTGGACTGCTTGATCAGGTTGCGGCAGGTGAAACTGGCCTCAGCGAGCTTGGTGTTGGCAAGGTCCCAGACCTCCTGGGCAGTCTTGCCGTTGAGGACGCCCTCGTAGCCAAAGTAGCGCTTAAGCTCCAGGTGGCTCCACTCAAAGACGGGGTTGCCAACGCAGCGACCCAGGGTCTCGGCCCACTTTTGGAACTTCTCGCGAGCAGGGGCGTCGCCAGTAATAAAACGCTCGTCGACGCCGTTGGCACGCATCAGGCGCCACTTGTAGTGGTCGCCGCCCAGCCAAACCTCGGTGATGTTCTCGAAACGCTTGTCCTCCCAAATCTCCTTAGGAGAAATGTGGCAGTGATAGTCGACGATGGGCATGCCCTCGGCAAAGTTGTGGAACAGCTCCTCGCCGGTCTTGGTGCTCAGCAGGAAATCCTGATCGTCCATGAAGTTTTTCATCAAACAACCCCTTTGTTTGCGGAGCGGGCGCACAATACGCTCGTCATCCTCTAGGTGAACGTTCACCATACTAATCCATTACGACTCAAAAGGTGAACGTTCACCTAACAACCATGGGGTGAACGGTAGGTTTTGCCCGTTCAACGGTTGCCGGAGCTGTGACTTGCATGCATTGCGGACCGGTTGGCGTCCCCGAACACCGAACTTGAGCGCTTTTGCTCAGGTGGGTCATGTCCCGACGTACATTTTTGGGAGTATTCAGCATTGGAGCGCGCCGTGCGCCATCCTCAGCGTCCTATTTGGAACGCAGATAGCGCCCGATCGGCATAAAAAGTGCCCCCGATGGCAAATTACGCCATCGGGGGCACTTAAAACAGTCGTTCTGCACCTCATTCAGGGCATGCCAATGCTGAATACTCCCAAAAATGCACGTCGCAAGAGGGGGTACCTGCTCAATCGGCTAAATACCCGCAAGTTCGCAGTAGCGGTCAACATTGCTGGCAAATACCATCTCGACGGCACCCTTCTGGACGGGCACCGTCGGGGTCCTTCCCCACAGCAGATAATCGCCCAGCGTCTTAGCGCCGCGATACGCCAGGCTCGTCGGGTCCTTATAGACAATATTGGTAAAGATACCGCGGCGCAAGGCCAGAGCACTTTCGGGAAACAGGTCGTTGCCGATCACCATGACCTGACCGGCCTTGCCGGTCGAGACGAGCGCGTCGGCAACCACTTCGGAACCAACGGCAAAAACGCTACAGATAAGTTCGGGGGCGTCCGGCGCACTCAAGCGCTTTTCGAGCTCATGCTCGAGTTGTTTGACTTGCGCATGGGCACCTGCAAGATCCTCAACCTGCCATGGAATATCACGTTCGCGCAGGTAATTGTGGAAGGCGCGGGCGGTTAGATAGTGCGAATCGGTATATGGGTCGCCTGTCAAAAGGAGCACGCGGGCGTCGGCCCCAGAAGCATGGACCAGGTTTGCCGCCTGCTCGGCCATAAGGCTGCCTGCCGTCGAATAATCGGCCAAGCTCGCACCCAAACGATTCAAATGCGGACGGTCGCCGTCGACAAGCTCAATCGTCACGCCCGCCTCGGCGATCTGCCCCAAAAGCTCAGTCGCACGATCGTCGCCCGGCGCATAGGCGAGCAAGCCATCAATCTTCTCGCCCACCTGCAGACGCTCGTCGATTTGCTCGAGTGCATCAGCGTAGCCGCCCACGCCAAATTCAACGCGCTCAACCGTAATGCCCCGGTCGATGACCTCCTGTTCAAAGCGATTGCAGCCTTCCCACAGGTAACGGAAAAAGTACGCTCCCTCGCGCGATGCGCGGGGCAGGCAAAACACCAGATTGATATCCTTGCGGCGCAGGCTTGAGGCACTTGTGTTGCGGTGATAGCCCATGGCCTCGGCCTTAGCGTTCACCTTGGCGCGCACGGATTCGCTCACGCCGGCCTTTCCCGTCAGGGCCTTGTGCACGGTATTGATGGAAACGCCAAGCTCGGCGGCTATGTCCTTCATGGTTACGCGAGCGCTCATGCGGTTACTCCGTTATAGATAAGTTGCCAATTAATAGTCCAGTTAACGATACCCCAAAAATACTCTTCGACTCGCCGTGCTCTCCCTCAAATGCACAAAGCGCCCCGCGAACGGATGCCCGCGGAGCGCTTGGATGTCCGGACCTTATTTGATACCGCGACCCAAGTCTTCGGCGATTTTGTCTACGCCCTTAAGTGCGGCGCACGTCTTTTTGTTGGAGCAATGCCCCATGCAAACGCCACCCTGAGCGCAGTCGGCGCAGGTGCCCTTGCGGTAGATGCGCACGCATACCGCGACAAACGCAATACCGATAACAGCCAGTACAACAATATCGATAGGTGCCATAGCAAGCCTCCTCTAGTTAACCACCACTTACTTTACCCCATTCTCCACCTACCAAAAAGGGACAGGTTTATTTTGGTCGGTTTTATCTGCGGAAACGCCACATCTTAACTTCTGGGGCAAAGTAATCTGTCTCCCATGCACAAAAAGCCCGGGGTCGCTGGGACACCCGGGCTCGTGGAAAGGGGTTAATCCTTATTCGGACTTAAGCGGAAACTGCGGCGGAAGCAGTGTTGGTCTCGTCCTCGTCGGTCCATGCATGCTTGGGCATGGGACGGAAGATCTGGAAGAGCATCGCAACCAGCAGCACGATGGCCACAATCGTCCAGATACCAAACTGTCCAAGAACAAGCAAGTTGTAGAACTGGTTGATGAACAGGCCGATCACCCAAGCGAAGGCGCACTCGTAACCGATGGCGATCGCAGTCCACTTGCCGGAATCCATCTGGTTGCGGATGGTGCCAATGGCGGCAAAGCACGGAGCGCACAGCAGGTTGAAGGCGCCGAAGGCAACGCAAGCGCCCATGGTGGGGAACATGCCGGCAAACGCGGTCCACAGGCTCGGGTCGGTCTCGCCCGCGTCGGCGACGGACAGCAGCGAGCCGGCGGTGGCGACGACGTTCTCCTTGGCGACGAGACCCGAGACGGTCAGCGCGGTGGCCTGCCAGGTGCTAAAGCCGAGCGGGGCGAAGATCCAGGCGATCAGGTTGCCGAGCATGGCAAGCACGGAGTAGTCCATGAACTCCTCGGGGATGCCGTCCATCGCAGGCAGGAAGCCAAAGGAACCGTTGTAGCTACCAAAGTTGGAGAGGAACCAAACGACGACGGTGGACGCGAAGATGACCGTGCCGGCCTTCTTGATAAAGGCCCAGCAGCGCTCCCACACGTGCAGCGCCCAAGAGCGGATCGCCGGGAAGTGATAAGCCGGGAGCTCCATAACAAACGGGGTCGGGCGGCCGGCGAAGAGCTTGGTCTTCTTGAGCATGAGGCCCGAAGCGATGACGGCAAAGACGCCCAGGAAGTAGAACAGCGGGCTGATCCACGCGGCGGTAGTGGAAGAATCACCGATGATGGAACCCATGAGCAGGGCAATGATCGGCAGCTTGGCGCCGCAGGGGATGAACGTGGTGGTCATGACCGTCATGCGGCGGTCCTTCTCGTTCTCGATGGTCTTGGTAGCCATGACGCCAGGGACGCCGCAGCCCGAGGACACGAGCATGGGGATGAAGGACTTACCGGACAGACCAAAGCGGCGGAACACGCGGTCCATGATGAAGGCGACGCGAGCCATATAGCCGCAGTCCTCCAGGAAGGACAGCATCACAAAGAGCAGGAACATCTGCGGCACGAAGCCGAAGATGGCACCCAGGCCGCCGACGATACCGTCACAGACGAGCGAATCGACCAGACCGCCGTCCTCGGTGCCGCCCGCCACGAGGGCATCGTGCACCATGGTGGTAATACCGGGGACATAGGGGCCATACTGCGCCGGATCGACCGAATCGGCGTCGTCGCCCGCAGCCTCAACGGCTGCGTCATAGGCGTCGCGACCCTGACCGAGCACGTACCAGCCATCGGTACCAAAGAGCTGGTCGTTGGTGAAGTCGGTCACCGTGCCGCCCAGGGTGGAGACGGCGATGTAGTACACGCAGAACATGATGACCACAAAGATCGGCAGACCCAGGATACGGTTGGTAACCACGCGGTCGATCTTCTCGGAGGTGCTCATCTTGGCAGGAGCCTTGGTCATGCACTCGTCGATGATGTGGGCGATGACGCCGTAGCGCTCGCCGGTGATGATGGACTCGGCGTCGTCGTCGCAATCCTGCTCGCACTGGGCGACCAACTGCTCTACGCGAGCGGCCTTCTCCTTGCTGAGGTTGATGAGCTTGCAGGCGTCCGCATCGCGCTCGAACAGCTTGACGGCGTAGTAGCGGCGCTTGTTGGCGGGAACGCTCGCCGGCAGGTTGTTCTCGATGTGCGTCAGGACATCCTCGATGGAGGAATCAAACTTGTGCTCCGGCACCTGGCCCTTGGAGGCAGCGGACTTCTTGACCTGCTCGAACAGCTCCTTGATACCCTTGTTCTTAAGGGCCGAGATCATCATGACCGGGCAGCCGAGCTTCTTGGAGAGCTTGTCCGTGTCGATCTTGTCGCCGTTCTTCTCGACCAGGTCGGCCATGTTGAGGGCAACGACCACAGGCAGGCCGGTCTCGATAACCTGAAGCGCCAGGTACAGGTTGCGCTCGAGGTTGGTGGCGTCGACCACCTGGACGACAACATCGGGCTCGCCGCTCATGAGGTAATCGCGCGAGCATTGCTCCTCGGGGCTATAGGGGGAAAGCGAGTAGATGCCAGGGAGGTCCGTGATGGTAACGTTCTTGTCGCTTAGGAGCTTGGCTTCCTTTTTCTCAACCGTGACGCCGGGCCAGTTGCCAACGTAGCCGTTGGCGCCGGTGATCAGGTTGAAAAGCGTGGTCTTGCCGCAGTTGGGGTTACCCGCCAGCGCGACATGGATCTGAGAATCCGCCATTCAATCCTTCTTCCTTGTGTGCCTGCGCTGCTTTCTCCGCGCAGGCTGGATAATGTGCTTCAAAGATGCTGCATTAAGTTAGAAAAACCTAACTTTATCTGCAGAAATATGCGCCGCGAGTCCTTACTGGACCTCGACGACGGCGGCCTCCTCCTTGCGGATGGAAAGCTCGTAGCCGCGCACGTTGATCTCGACCGGATCACCGAGCGGTGCAACCTTCACGACCTTGAACGAAGTGCCCTTGATGAGCCCCAGGTCCATAAGGTGGCGGCGAAGCGCACCCTCACCGTGAAGCTTGACGATGGTGGAGCTCTCGCCCACCTTAACGTCACCCAACGTCTTCATCCTCTTGTCCCCCTTTCGGTTTTTATGAAATGCTGCAGACTAACCGACGGTCATGATGTGCATGGCAACCTTGGAATCGATACCAAAGCGTGCGCCCAGCACCGTAACGATGATATTGGCGCCGCTCGAGCTCACCACGTGGATTTCGCTGCCCTCGACAAAGCCGAGGTCCTTGAGGTGGTGCTTCATGTCCTCATTGCCCTTTACACGAGACACGCGCACGGTTTCGCCCGCTTTTACCATCGAAAGCGGCATTGCCGGCATCTGCGGTCCGCAAGACATGAGTGGCTCCTAACGTCAGTTCGTCCTTCACATCGACATGGTAAAAGTTAGCCACATCTATGTTCGCTTTAGTAAACTAACACGTGGTTAACTTTTTGGAAAGGGTCCCCATTCAGATTTCGAAAAAGTTTCCTATATGAAACAAAAGGGCGCGGCAAAGAGCTGTCCTTTGCCGCGCCCTGTCATGCTTAAAGCGAGAGGTTTCTGATCGACGTGACGCAGGAAGCCTCATCCACGCCCGAAACGCGGAACACGACATCCTCGCCGCACTCGCCATAGAGGGCCATCAGGCCCATCACGTCGCGACCATCGACATGACGGTCGCCAATGCTGACCGACACGTCACTACGATGCTTGGCGATAATATCATAGAGCAGCGCAACCGGGCGGGCATGTAATCCCAACGGATCTTTAATCGTCTTCGTAAACTCGACCATGTCCCCTCCCGCGA
Organism: Collinsella aerofaciens; assembly: GCA_048233475.1. Classification (GTDB taxonomy): domain Bacteria; phylum Actinomycetota; class Coriobacteriia; order Coriobacteriales; family Coriobacteriaceae; genus Collinsella; species Collinsella aerofaciens_CM. The sequence goes on from DBFANS010000044.1 coordinate 36,411, forward strand.
CATCGCACATCGGCCGGCAAAACCCAGCCACGTGGTAGTTATTGTAGCGTTAGATGCTTCTCGAGAGCTCCTCTGAACACCTCGTGGTCAAAAAGTGGCAAATATGAGTACTGTCACCAATTTAGTAGCAGCAAAATCGAGAGCAAATTGCCTTATTTGAGTGATTCGAAGAGGTTGAAAGCCGTCAAACGCCCTTTGAAGGGGGTTAGATAAATTGATTTTGAGCCCATTTTCGCTCAGAGCAGGCCGAAAAATATGGCACTTCTTTTGCAACAGTACTCATATTTGGCATTTTTGACCACGGGGGCCAAAACCATGCCCCAAAACACAAAAGGAGGGGCCTCGTAAGGCCCCTCCTTAGGAAAGGGAATCGATTTATTCTACAGCCGTAGATTAATCCTAGCCGCTACTCCATCATGTCGAGGACGGAGGGGCGCAGCTCGCTCTCGGCAGCCTCGGGATCGGTCTCGCGCAGGCGGTTGATGTAGCGGTTGTACCACATCACGGCAAGGCCCAGGAAGACAACCACACCGCCAACGTTGTAGACCAGCGTCAGCCACAGCGGCTGATCGAGCGGAATGGTGCCGCAGATAAGCACGAAGCAGAAGACCACAAGCAGGAATGCAGCAACGACCAGACCGAAGGTACGCGAGCCCATGCGGAAGTCACGGGGAGCAGTGTCGAAGTTCTTGCGCAGCATAAAGTAGGCAAGCAAAATCAGCAGCGGTGGGAGCAGAGCGGTGGCAGCCGTCATGTTGGTGACGATCATGAGCAGGTCGTCGAGGTTGCCGGAGCCCAAGGCCGGGATGATCAGGATGGGGACGACGATGGCGAACTGCAGCCAGGCAGCGCGGGCGGGAATGCCGTGCTCGTTGAGCTCGACGATCTTGCTACCAAAGACGCCCTTGGGGATCTCGGTGAAGAAAACCTTGATGGGAGCAGAGGTCCACATCATGAGGGAGCCCAGCGTGGCGGCGAGAAGGATCAAGCCGATGGCGCGCGTAGACACTTCCATGGGAATGCCAAAGTGGGCAAAGACAGCGCCGAATACGTCGAAGATACCGGTGGAGATGGCAACGCCGCCCTCGGGGATGAACAGGTTAACCAGCAGCGAAGCGCCTGCATACAGAAGGCCGATGGTCAGGCCGGCGATAACGACGGTGCGCACGAAGGCCTTGACGCCACCCTTAAGGTCGTTAAGGAACACGCCGACAGACTCAGCGCCGCCAACGCCCTGGATGATCCAGGCAAGCGTACCGAAGAAGCCCCACGCAGTTGCGAAGTTGCTCATGTCGGGAGCCATGTTAGCGGGAGTAGGAGCCGTAGCGAACTCAACGCCGCCAAAGGCAGCAGCCAGGGACAGCAGGATGAACACGGCGGTCAGGCCGAGAGCCGCGGTCGAACCGAAGGAGGAAATGGAGCCGATCCACTTAGCGCCCTTGGTCGAAACCCACGTGGCGATAGCAAAGACAACGATCTCGATAATGGTGATCCACAGCTGCGAAAGCTCGGCGTTGGCACCAAAGAACACGTAGCTCGCGTAGATGATGACGTTGGGCAGGACGGACGCAAAGAAGAACAGGTTAACGAACCAGTAGCTAAATGCCGTCAGGAACGCCCAGCGACCACCCATCGAGGTCTTGACCCATGCGTACACGCCGGACTCGGAGTCCTTGTTGAGGCCGACGAACTCAGCGGTAACCAGGGTATAGGGGACAAAGTACAAAAGCGTGGCGAAGAAGAACGACGGCGCGGCTGCCAAGCCGATAGCCGCGTTGTTGTTGATGATGTTCTTGATACCGAACACGGCGGCGACCGTCATGCCCAGCAGAGCGAACGAACCAATCGTTCCTCGTTTTTCAGAGCTCATAAGCCCTCCCAATCATCTGTTAAATGTCATCTAAAACCGTCCGGGCTGCAAGTGCAAACACGGACGGCGCACCTGCTAAGGGGAATGGGGAAAAGGGAGTCAACAAAGCCATCCCCCTTACCGGCACGAAGCAAACGTCCAAACGGACGAATACTACTTGTTGGGGAAGGAATAACCTTCGACCGTCACGTGCAGCACCACGACGCGGGGATCCGAAGCCTCGGCGATAACACGGTAGGCCTCGTCAATTTCGACGACGGCAACGCCGCCGGCGGGAATCGTCACGGTCTCCCCCGTACCCTCAAAGCGCTCGCGATCATCGATATCGCTGTAGGCGCGCGTGCAGGTTAAATCCGTCTTAGAAGCCATCTCGACGGTCAGGTCGCCGTCAAGCGGGGCGAGCACGGCATGGTAGCGACGGTGACCGACCAGATCGGCGGTAGCCGCCTCGTGGGCGTTCACCCACCAATACACCAGCGAGTCGCCGATAGAGTACGCCACATCGTGCTGCAGTTCAGAAACGCCGTCGAGTGCCTGACGGTACGCATCCACTTCTTGACGGACTTCATCTGGGCGTCGAAATCGGCACGCGAGTTAAAGATATGCATGACTTATGCCTCCTTAATGGGTGCCAGCGCCTGAGCCAGATCGGCAGACGTCAGCGGTCGCAGGGACACCTCAAAGCTGAAGCTCTCAAAACGGGTGCGATAGGAATCGAGCACCTCGGAACCCCAAGAGTTCGAGCCAAGGCCGAGCAGCTGGTCGTTGATGTTGACCGTAACCGTGTCGCCCGGGACAAGATCGTAGACATGCTTGGCATTATCGATAGTCTCGCAGCTATAGGGCCATGCGGAGAACGAGAACGGATTGGAAGCGGCGTCGCTCGGACGCGTCACGACCAGACCGTCACCGTGGCTGGAGCGCAGGGCGACCCAGCGGGTACCCTCGCGGTTGGCGCAGTCCTGGGGCATAACGTAGGGCGTGAACATGTCGTCGACCGTAGTGCGGTAATGACCGACCGGGTTGGCGCGCAGCGAGTCCGGATAGTTCTCGCCCGGGCCGTGGCCATACCACTCGACGGCACGATCACAACCGGGAACCTCGAAGGAGATGCCGATGCGCGGGATAATGTCCGAATAGTCGCCGTAGGGATCGCCGGAAACCTTGAGGTCGACGCGGCCACTCGGAAGCACGGTATAGACGAGCTCGACGCGCATGCCGAACGCGCGGACGGGAGGAGCGATACGCTGGCTCACGGTAACGACGACCGCATTGCCGTCCTGCTTCCAAGAAACATTGCGGGTGGACGTCTGCATTACATCGATGAAGTTATCCTTCCACAGGGAGTCGTACTCCTGAGCGTGGTTATCGACGAGCGGATGCCAAAAACCAACCTGGGGACCGGAGGTCATGACGTCGCGACCGGATGCCTTCCACTCGCTCACGGTACCGTTGACCTTGCTGAAGGTCAGCTCGCCGTTGAGGGAGCGAATACGAATCTCCTGCTCGGTCTCCTCGACCGTAAGCTCAGGACGAGTGGGGGCGGCAATTGCCGGCGCCGGATGGTTTGCGATGGCAAACTGGCTTGCACCCAGTTGGAACATCGGCTCGCACCAGGCGTGAGCCGCCATGGTGTAGGCGTGCACGGTCAGCAGGGTCTCGCCCACTGCGGCCTCGCGAATCACCAGCGGAAGCTGGACGGACTCGCCGGGGGCAACCGCACCGGGCATGAGCGTCTTGCGGCAGACCACGTCGCCGTCCACCAGGGTCTCCGCCGACAGGCAGACATCCTCGAGGGTGGTAAACCAACGCTTGTTGGTGACGGTCAGCTCGCCCGCCTCGGCATCGTAGGCCATGCGAACCGGGCAGATGACCTGGCCGTACTCGGTAAGGCCCGGGCTCGGCTGCTGCCAGGGGAACACCATGCCGTCGATGCAGAAGTTGCTGTTGTTGGGGTAATCGCCGTTGTCGCCGCCATACATGTCGTAGGCAACGCCGTCCTCGGTCACAGCAGCCAAACCGTGGTCGCACCATTCCCAAATAAACTGGCCTTGGATGCAATCCCAGCGATCGAAGACCTCCTGGTACTCGGACAGGCCTCCGGGACCATTACCCATGGAGTGGCCGTACTCGCAGTTGATGCGCGGCTTGGGGAACGGATGCTCGCCAAAGTCGTTCATCTGCGACACGCGGGAGTACATGGTGGAAATGACGTCGACGGTATCGGCGTTGCGATCCTCCTCGTAGTGGACCGGACGACCGTCGAGCTCGTGAGCTTTGGCGTACATCGCGCGAATGTTGCAGCCATAGCCGCTCTCGTTGCCCATCGACCACATGATGATGCACGCGTGGTTGCGTTCCTGCATCACCAGGCGCTCAACACGGTCAACGTAAGCCGGCTCCCAGGCAGGGTCGTCGGTGACCAGGGCGATATTGCCGATATTCTCGAAGCCGTGACTCTCCATATCGGTCTCGGCGACCAGCATGATGCCATACTCATCGCACAGCTCGTAGAAGCGCGGGTCATTGGCATAGTGAGAGGTGCGCACCGCGTTGATGTTGTGTCGCTTCATGAGCTCCAGGTCACGGCGCATGCGATCGAGGCCCACGGCGCGGCCCTTGTGATCGTCGTGATCGTGGCGGTTGACGCCATGCATCTTAAAGTAGGTGCCGTTGAGGTAGATATGATTGCCCTCGACCGTCACCTCGGCAAGGCCCTGGCGATGCGGAACGTACTCGCTGACCTCGTCACCGTCGTAGACCTCAAACGTAAGGTCATAGAGGAAGGGGTCCTCGGGGTTCCAGAAGTGGGCATCGGCAACGCTGCACTCGGCATGGCCGTCGACGCACTCGCCCGTAGCGACCACGTTCTCGCCATCGCTGAGCGTAAACACGACGCGGGTAGCGCCCTCGGCCACCGTATCGAGCGTGATCAGAGCGGCATCGCCCTCGCGGTGCGTGCGGAACCTAAAGTCGACCAGGTGCGCGGCGGGACGCTGCATAAGGTACACATCGCGGAAGATGCCCGAAGCCCACCACATGTCCTGATCCTCGATATAGCTGCCATCGCTGTACTGCAGGACCTTGACCGCAAACAGGTTGTCGCCCTCGACGAGCGCGTCGGTCACGTCGAACTCGGCGGACAGACGCGAGCCCTTGGTCATGCCGATAAACTGGCCGTTGACGTACAGCTCGCCATAGCTCTCGATGCCGTCGAAGCGAATGATCTCGCGGGCGCCGGCAGGAACGGCGGGAAGGTTGACGATGCGCTGGTAGACGCCCGTGGGGTCGTCGGAGGGAACGAACGGCTGATCCACCGGAAACGGGAAACCCTCGTCGGTATAGGCAAGGTTGCCATAGCCGTCTACCTGCCACAGGTGCGGAACCTCCACGTGATCCCACTCGGACTTGTACGTGGAGAGCTCCTCGTTGGAGACGGCAGCAGGCCCCTCAAAGAGGCGGAACTGCCACGAGCCAGACAGCTGGACAAACCCGCGCGACAGCTCGCGGCTGTACGTAGCAGCGAGATCGGCGGTCTCATAACCCATAAAGTACGCATGGGGTGCCAGGCGGTTCCTGTGGGTGAGCGCTTGGTTTTCCCAATCGTTAATGGCGTCCATGGTGATGCTCCTTCGTCATCGTAGTGATTCTTGTGCAACCGGTTGTCCTTATCTTACGGGCGATGCAAAAAACTGTGCAACCGGTTGTCCGCTGAACGGTCGATTTGGCCGGATTAACGGTGCAACCGGTTGTACAACCGCGACACTTATGTCACCCTGAATATTGAAACTCAACGCAAAACATCGTTCTTAAGCTCGTAGGCAACCGCCACGCCCGCTGATATCTCACCCACACGAGACGTATTCGATTGCGGCTTGGTTGCAAAACGACACCTGTCACCGGATATCATGAACGCTGTTCAGGTGCACTATAGTAAGCTGTATCCGCACCAGCCCGTATCAGTGACAACATCGACCGCATTTTCCAGGAGACGCCATGACCCAGCCAGTTCGCACCGCACCTACGCTTGCCGAGGTTGCCGCAGCTGCCGGCGTGTCGCGCCCCACGGCATCGCGCGCCCTCAACGATTCGCCCCGCATTAGCGAGGAAACCAAAAAACGCGTCCGTGCGGCAGCCAAGAAAGTCAATTTTGTCCCCAACGCTCGCGGCCGAGCGCTCGCTGTCGGGCGCACGGAAATCATCGCCGTGCTCGTGACCGAGCCCCTGAGTGAGCTCTTCAGCGACCCCACCTATAGCGAATTTTTGAGCGGCATTACCGAGGAACTGTCGGAGTCGTCCTATCTGCCCGTTATCTTGCAGGCGTCTTCTACGCATGAGCGCAACCGCGCACGCGAGCACTTTGAGCGCCGCTCGTTCGACGCCGTGATCGACGTCTCCCCTTACAAGGGCAGCGAGCTGCTCGAGGTGCTGCGCGAGCTGGGCGTACCCACCGTGTTGTGCGGCCAGCTCGAGGGCCACCCCTATCGCGATGTGTTCTCGACAGTCTACTCTGACGACGAAGAGGGTGGACGCTTTGCGGCACTCGCTATGAAAGATCGCGGGCGCAAAGATATCGTCGCCGTGTTGGGACCGCAAGACAACCCCGCTGTTGTCGACCGCCTGCGCGGCTACCGCACCGTCCTGGGCGAAGACCTCCCGGGCGCAAACGTTATCTATACCGGCTGGAACAGCGGAGACGGCTATCAGGCCATGCACCAGATCCTCGCGCGCGAGATTGCTTTCGATGGCGTGCTCTGCGGATCGGACCGTATCGCGGCTGGCGTCATCACCGCACTCAACGAGGCAGGCCTATCCGTTCCGGCGGACGTTTCTGTCGTCGGCTTCGACGATCACGAGATTGCGGCGCGCTGCGTCCCCGCACTCACGACCGTCCGCCAGCCCGTGCGCGAAGAAGGCCACATGGCCGCCAACATTGCGCTCGACATGATCAAGGGCGCCGAGCCCACCACCTCCGTGATGCACATGCAGCTCGTTCAGAGAGACTCGCTGTAGGAAACTGGGCCGGGCTTTTCGCCAGACAGTTGTTGCGGAAAGCCTGCCCCGTTTTGAGCGCTCATTCTGGGGCACAGTTTCCGTTAGACCGCTCAAGCGGAAACTGTGTCCCATTATTTTGCCGAATTCTGGGTCGCGCTTTCCGCGACGCCTCGCCATCCCATGTCATCGCAATACCGTCGCATAAAAAACGAGGGAAGGCACGCGTCCTTCCCTCGTTGCAAGCAATAGGTAGCTGCTTGCCTACATCAGGCGCAGGCTGACGTCCTTGAGCTGGGCGCCACTAACGGCACTCGGAGCGCCCGACATGAGGTCGGAGCCGCTGGCCGTCTTGGGGAACGCCATGACGTCGCGGATGGAGTCGGAACCGGTGAGCAGCATGCACACGCGGTCCAGGCCCAGAGCAAAACCACCCATCGGGGGTGCACCAAACTTGAGCGCCTCCATGAGGAAGCCGAACTGCGACTCGGCTCGCTCCTCGGTGAAGCCCAGGAGTTTGAGCATGGACATCTGCATCTCGGCGTTGTGGATACGCATACCGCCGCCGCCGGCCTCAAAGCCGTCCATGACAAAGTCGTAGGTGCAGGAACCGGCCGCCAGCGGGTCGGCCTCGATCTTGGCGATGTCGGTCTCGGTCGGCAGCGTGAAGGGCTGATGCTCGGCAGCATAGGCCTTGCGGTCCTCATCCCAGTGGAACAGCGGGAAGTTGACGACCCACAGGAAGTCGTGGCCCTCGCGCTTGATCTCGAGCGCATTGGCCATGTGGGAACGCATGCCGCCCAGGATCTCGTCAGAGAGCAGGCGTGGGCCGGCGGCGAACATCACAAGGTCGCCGGGCTCGACGTCCATGCGCTCGCGCAGAGCGGCCATCTCCTCGTCCGAGAAGAACTTGACGATGGGGCTGTTGATGGAGCCGTCCTCGCGGAAGGCGATCCAGGCCAGGCCCTTGGCGCCAAACGTGGAGGCCACGCCGGCGAGCTTATCGATCTTGGCACGTGCCCAGGCACCGGCGCCCTTGGCGTTAATGGCCTTGACGACAGAGCCTTCCTCGTTTGCAGCAGTCGCAAAGACCTTGAACTTGGAGTTGGCAAAGATGTCGGTTAGGTCGACCAGGTGCATGCCATAGCGGGTATCGGGCTTGTCGGAGCCATAGGTGTCCATGGCCTCCCAGTAGTCCATGCGACGCAGCGGCGTGGGCATCTCGACACCCATGCGGCCGAAGGCATCGGACAAGACCTCTTCGAGTGCGCTCATGACGTCATTCTGGTCCACGAAGGACATCTCGATATCGACCTGAGTGAACTCGGGCTGACGGTCGGCGCGCAGATCCTCGTCGCGGAAGCACTTGGCAACCTGGTAGTAGCGCTCAACGCCACCGACCATAAGCAGCTGCTTCAGGAGCTGCGGGGACTGCGGCAGGGCGTAGAAGTTGCCCGGCTGAATACGGCTGGGAACGATGAAGTCACGAGCGCCCTCGGGCGTGGACTTAAACAGGGAGGGCGTCTCGACCTCCATGAACTCACGGTTGTGCAGCGCCTCGCGAATGGCAAAGGTAAAGTCGGAGCGCAGCTTGAGGTTGGCCATCATCTCGGGACGACGGAGGTCCAGATAGCGATAGCGCAGGCGGGTGTCCTCGCTGGTCTCGATGCCGTCCTCAATCTGGAACGGCGGGGTGACGGACGTGTTGAGCACCTCGGCGTGGTCGGTCAGGACCTCGATCTCGCCGGTCGCGAGCTTGGTGTTGGTGGTCTCCTCGCCACGGGCGCGCACGACGCCGTGAATCTTGATGGGCCACTCGGGACGCATGGTCTCGGCAATCTTAAAGGCATCGCCGTCGGAGTGCTCGGGGTCGAAGGTGAGCTGCGTGATGCCCTCGCGGTCGCGAAGGTCGCAGAAGATAAGGCCGCCGTGGTCGCGGCGACGGCTCACCCAACCGGTGAGGGTGACCTCTTCGCCCACGTTCTCGAAGCGAAGCTCGCCGCAGGTACGGGTGTGCATGGAATGCTCGTCGATGGGACGGGTCTGGCTCATACCAGTGATCCTCCTTTATGGATCTGTGCCGCCCCGTGTCGTTCCGGGCGGCGTCGTACAGATTTGCCCAGCCTGCGTAAACCGCGCAGCCAGACATGGCGTTCTATCTTATCGCACCCGCGTCGATGTGCCGCGGAAAAGTAGTTCTCGCCCAAAGACTTGACGGAGACGAAACAATTGACGCGGCCTGGCCGTCGCCCAAGCGCGCGGCGTGCGACAATGTGCCCCAATACAACCGCACTCGGAAAGGCCCGTCATGACCGCACGCCTCATCGTTATGGATATCGACTCCACGCTCATCAACCAGGAGGTCATCGACCTGTTGGGCGAGGAGGCCGGCGTGGGCGAGCAGGTAGCGCAGATCACCGAGCGCGCCATGCGCGGCGAGCTCGACTTTAAGCAGGCGCTCGAGGAACGCGTGGGGCTGCTTGCCGGCTTGGATGAGAGCGTATTCGAGCGCACCTTTGAGCGCGTGACGTTTACCCCCGGCGCGCTGGAGCTTGTGCGCTCGGCACACAGCAAGGGCTGGAAGGTCGGCGTGGTAAGCGGCGGCTTTCACGAGGTCGCCGACAAGATCGTGGCCGCCGCGGGCATCGACTTTTGCCTCGCTAACCGCCTGGAGGTCGTGGACGGCAAGCTCACCGGTAAGCTGGCGGCAGACATCGTGACCAAGGAGTCCAAGCTCATCCAGCTGCTGGATTGGGCGGTTGAGTGCGGTGTCGACATGGCCCACACCGTCGCGATCGGCGACGGCGCCAACGACATCCCCATGATTCAGGCCGCGGGCACGGGCATCGCGTTTTGCGCCAAGCCCAAGACGCGCGAGGCCGCCCCGTTTGCCATCGACGAGCGCAACCTGATGCTCGCCATGGACATCATCCTGCGCGACTAGCCGATCCGTCTAACAATTGAATCAGTCTGTCCTATAGTTTCCGAACAATTTTGTCTTAGTGTTCGGAAACATACCCTTTGAGTGCTAGACTTTGCGCCGTCGAAGGGAACATATATGGATAAGCGAGATCTTGAGCAGTTGCTGAGCGATGTTGCCGGCGGAGCAGTCGCCCCAGCAGACGCCCTCACGCGCATCCAGACGGCGCCAACCGCCGATCTGGGTTTTGCGCAGCTCGATCTTTCGCGCGGGGTGCGCCAGGGAGCCGGCGAGGTTGTCTACGGTGCCGGTAAAACCGCCGAGCAGATTGCCGCCATTATCGAAGCGCTGCACGATGCCGGCCAGGAGCGCATCCTGGTCACGCGCCTGGACGCCGAAAAGGCAGACCGCACCTCGGAGCTCCTCGACAACGGCATCGACCTGGGATATGTCCCGGACGCACAGCTCGCCCTCGTGGGAGGCAAGCCCTCCCCTACCGGCAACGGACGCATCGTCGTCGCCTGCGCCGGCACGAGCGACCTGCCCGTCGCCGAGGAAGCCGCATTGACGGCCGAGTTCTATGGCAACGAGGTCGACCGCCTCTACGACGTGGGTGTCGCCGGCCTACACCGTCTGCTCGCGCATGCCGAGGAGCTTGCCCAGGCACAGGTGGTCATCGCCATTGCCGGCATGGAGGGCGCACTGGCGAGCGTTGTCGGCGGCCTGGTGAGCTGTCCGGTCATCGCCGTTCCCACCAGCGTGGGTTACGGCGCGAGCTTTGGTGGCGTAGCCGCGCTGCTCGCCATGCTCAACTCCTGCGCCAGCGGCGTTTCGGTCGTCAATATCGACAACGGCTTTGGCGCCGCCTACCAGGCAAGTCTTATCAATCATCTGAGCGCCGGCACATCCTGCGCCCGTTAAGGAGCATTCCATGTCCAACCATCAGCACACGCTTATCATCGACGGCACTTCGGGCATCAGCGGCGATATGACCGTCGCGGCCCTGCTCGACCTGGGCGCCAGCGAGGAGCATCTGCGCGAACAGCTCGCCACGCTGCCGGTCGACGGCTTTTCGATCGCTGTAACGCGCGTAAACAAGCATGGCATCGACGCCTGCGACTTTGACGTTCAGCTGGCAGAGGAGCTCGAGAACCACGACCACGACATGGCCTGGCTCTACGGCAACGAAGCAGCTGCCGAGCACACGCACGAGCATGAGCACCACCATCATGATCATGGCGAACACGAACACGAGCACTGCCACGAGCATGACCATGAGGGCCACGCCCATGAGCACGAGGATCATCACCACACCCACCACCATCATCACCGCTCGCTAGCCGACGTCACCGCCATCATCGATGGCTCGCAGCTATGCGATGGCGCCAAGCGTCGTGCCCTCGCCATTTTTTCCGTACTCGCTGCTGCCGAGGCCAAGGCTCACGGCAAAACGCCCGAGACCGTCATGTTCCACGAGGTAGGCGCCATCGATTCCATCGTCGACGTCTGCTCGGTCGCCATCTGCCTCGATGACCTGGGTATCGAGGATATTGTTGTCGAGTCGCTCTCCGAGGGTCACGGCACCATCCACTGTGCCCACGGCCTTATGCCCATCCCGGTGCCCGCCGTCGTCAACCTATGCCAAGCAGGCAATATCGCCCTCACGCCTGCACCGGTCGCCGGCGAGCTCGTGACGCCCACGGGCGCCGCCATCGTCGCCGCACTGCGTACGACCGAGCACCTGCCAGCCCGCTACCACATCGAAGCCGTCGGCTACGGCGCCGGCAAGCGCCCCTACGAGGGCTGCTCCGGCACGCTCCGTTGTCTGCTCGTTCACGTGGATGCATAGCCATGGATGCCCGCAAAGAAAAAAGCCGCGCTGCCATCGTCGCGGCGTTCTCCGAGCTGCTACGCGAAGAGGACTACGGCAAGATTACCGTCGGCGACATCATCGCGCGCGCTCACGTAGGCCGCGCGACATTCTACGGCCTCTTTAAGAGCAAAGACGACCTACTGTCCGAGCTCGTGAGCGACATCTGCACCCACGCCCTCGACGACGATGGCACACCGCTCGACGACCCACTCGTGCAGGTCGAGCATATCCTCAACAACCTCTGGGAACGCCGTCAGGGCGTTCGAGCCCTCGTAGCCGGCGCCGGCTCCCGCGTCTTCGCCGACTGTCTCCGCAAGACCATCATGTCACGCGCAGCCGAAACCGTCCCCGCCGACCCCGCAGGCCCCGCCGACACCATGGACCGCAGCTTCCTACTACACCACATAGCCTCAAGCTTCGTAGCCACCATCCAATGGTGGGCCTGGCACAACTTTCAAGTAGACAAAGCCGACGTAGCCAAAGACTACTTATCGGCCATAAAACCCCTCTTCAACTAAGTAAGAACATCATCCCAAAGCATCGCCCCAACCCAGGGCGCCACGCATCCCAAAGTGTCACTCGCGCTTCACCGCCCCCAACAGCAACAAGCCCCTCCCATCCAAATCCAAATTCAGATTTATATGTTGGGCTGCTTGTTCCAACGCGGCCAAGATCCCGCAGCTGTCCGCATGGGGTAACTTCCCAGCGCATTCCGCAGGACGAAAGAACCCCCGCCGCACGAAGTGCGCAGCGGGGGTTCTTTCATGTCCGAGGACGCGCTGGGAAGTTACCCCATGCGGCCAGCGGACAACTATGTAGCCTCAGACTAGAACATGCCCAAGAAACCGTGCACAAACAGCGCGGCCAGAGCGGCACCGATAAACGGTGCGATGCCAGGAACGAGCAGGCCGTACTTCCAGTTGTTGTCAGCCTTGTTCTTAATCGGCAGCACCTGATAGGCCATGCGAGGACCAAGGTCACGAGCCTGGTTCATGGCGAAGCCGGTGATGCCGCCCATGCCCATGCCAACAGCCCAAACGATCAGACCGACGCAGATGGCGAGCATCAGGACGTTCTCGCCAGCACGGTTAGCAGCAGCAAGGATGGCGCTGATGAACACAAAGGTGCAGATAGCCTCGCAGAAGAAATTACGGGCATAGTTCGTACCCTCGGTGGTGGGGTTGGTCGAGAAGATATTGCGCTGGGCAATAGGGTCGACGACGCCCTCGGAAGCCTTGAACTCATCGGCATACATCAACCACGCGATCACGGCACCCGCAAAGCCGCCGAGCATATCGGCAATCATGAAGGGGATGCAGCTGCTCCACGGCACCAGGCCTACGATGCACTGGGCAAGCACCATGGCGGGGTTCATGCACACGGCGCCGCCAAAGACAAACAGGCAGACCGAGATGCCAAAAGACCAGGTGGTGATGGCAAACATGTGACCGGAGCCCTGATACTTGGTGCCCTTGAGCACGGTATCGCAGTGCACGCCCACGCCAAAGATGATCATGAGGGCCGTTGCGCCGAATTCGCAGAGGAGTTTGGTAAGCATAAAACCTTATCTTTCTTGTCGGTTATAAACGATTCGTTTAGGCCGCGTACTAGTGCTGAGCGACGACAACGCCCAGGCCATCGGGAATGACGGCCACCTTGGCATCGGCACCCTTCATCTCAAAGGCGAGCTTGAGCGCCTCATCGAGAGTGTTGACCGGCGTCATGTGCATATCCTTGATCATCTGGTGATCGCACAGGTCGGTAACCATGATCACAGGATGATGCGCCAGGATGCGGGCAAAGATCTGGCTCGTCCACTGGTCGGGCAGGGTCTCGTCCTTAGGACGGTCGATGCAGGCGCGCTCAAACTCTGCCGGATCATTGTCGGCGATGTTGTGATAGAAACCCTCGCCACCGTGACCGTCGGCACAACCGGCGACATCGATGATCACGCCGCCCTCGGGAAGCGTAGCCTCGGCAGAGCACATGCCCTTCACGGCCTGATAGATGTTCTGGTCGAGCGGGTAGCCGTCGTTGGTGGTAATGGCAATCTCGCACTCGACGGGCTCAAAGCCGGCAAGGCTCTTCACGAACTCGCAGCCAGCCTCGTGCGCCTTGTGGATGTCGCCGGCAAAGGAGCCGATGACCTCGTGCTTGCCGTTGAGCACCACGTTGAGCACAAAGGCAAGGTGAGCCATCTCGGCAGCGGCAAACATGTCCTCACTCACGTGATTGTGGCACAGGTTGCCTGCACGCGAATGGGAATCGTTCACAAACTGACCGTTGTGGTTGTACATGATGGTCTTGTAGCTGGCGATGCCAGGCAGGACGGACTTGCGGCTGCCAGAAAAGCCTGCAAAGAAGTGCGGCTCAATGAAGCCCTCGGCAAGCAGCAGATCACAATCGGCGGCAATCTTGTTGATGATGCACTCGCCACCAGAAGGCAGGGTGCCAATCTTTTTCATCATGCTGTCGTCAGTCGCGACGTGCATAACGATTTCCTCGTTGGCAACAATCTCCTCGCCATACTTGTTGACGAGTTCCTCGTGCGTCGACGGACGGTGCATACCCGTAGCAACCAAAATACGCACTCGAGCCTCGGGCGCAGCGGAATGGATGTGATGCAGCAGAATAGGCATCGTCACACACGAGGGAACGGGACGCGTATGATCGGAGCTAATGATGACAATATCCTTCTTGCCAGCACAAAGCTCCTCGAGCGAAGGCGAGCCATAAGGGTTGGCAAGCGACTCCTCCACCAGCTCTTCCTGCGATTTTGTAGTCTTAAACTCGTTTTGATGACCTTCCATCACACCCGCAAAGTTCTTATCCTCGAGCTCCAGATGCAACGTCTTGTGGTCAAACGGCAGTTCACATTCAAACAATGACGAGCGCCCTCTTCCTTTTCAACTGACACACTAGATAAACCGTTGGAAGGATACGCCGCTCACCGAAAAACACCACCGTCCACCGACTCATTAACACAACGTTCATATTTGACCCACAACAAAACGGCCGCGACCCCAAACGGGACCGCGACCGCCTGTCAAAGACACTATAGACAGGATGATTTACGCAGCGCCGAGGCAAACATCTACCCCGAGACGTTCGCACGTAAGCCATTTTGCATAAATGCGTTAATTAATTGCATATAATGGCGAATGGATTTCTAGCCGTAACAGGGTAGTACCCTCCGGAGCGTGCATTTTTGCGAGTATTCAGCATCGCGGGATAAGATTTTGGTGTCAAAAGTCTTTCAAAAAGTAGATAGTCCTCATGACTCGACCCATCTGAATAGCATGCGGCGAGAAACCAGCCATATATGAATATCACCAAAGCCCAATCGTCGTGCAAAAGCATCAACAAAGGCAGCGAAAGCCGGCTATGGCCTTATACATCAATCTTTGGCTGCTGAAAACTCCGTTTTTTGCACGTCACCCCAAGCACCACCCTCACCCAGCGGCTGATCCGCCGTAAACCGAGGACGAAGGGACCCGATGGGTTTCCCTCTGAATGCATTCCGCAGCACGAAGCCCTTTCCAAACGCGCGAAGCGCGCCATTATTCCCCCAGCAGTAATCCACTGAAGACCGGACATCGCAGGGCCCGCCATTAGTTTACTTTTAGGCACACTCCGCAGGACGCAAGAAGCCCTCGCCGCACGAAGTGCGCAGCGAGGGCTTCTTGCATGTCCGAGGACGTGCCTAAAAGTAAACTAATGGCGGGCCCGGACGACTACAGGGCTATCGATTACCCCGTGTTCTGCAGTCCTGCCGAGACGCCGGTCACAGTCGAAAGAATCAGGCTCATGTACTCGGCCTTCTTCTCCTCGGCCATCTCGTCCTGGTTCATACGCACCTCGCGAAGGGCGCGGACCTGGGCGATGGACAGGGCGTCGACGTAGGGGTTACGCACGCGAACGGCGCAGCCGAGCACGCGACGACGCTGCAGCGGCCATTCATCACCGACGATGGCAAGGACCCACTTACGGGTGAGCTGCATCTCGGTAAAGACCTTCTTGGACAGATCATCGCGGTCGCCCAGATGCAGATACATCTTGGCGATGCGCTGATCGGTCTTAGCAATCGACATCTCGATGTTGTCGATAAAGGTGCGGAAGAACGGCCACTCCTGGTAGGCAGCCTTGAGCTGGTCAAGATCGCCAAGCTGCTCGCAGGCGGTGCCCAGACCGTACCAAGCGGCCAGGTTAATGCGCGCCTGGCTCCAGCTGAAGATCCACGGGATGGTACGCAGGTCATCGAGCGACTTGGCGCCCAGACCGCGCTTGGCGGGACGCGAGCCGATCGGCAGCAGACCGACCTCGGTCAGCGGCGTCACGGTCGAGAACCACGGTGTAAAGTCCTCGGTGTTCAGCAGGTCCAGATAGCGTTCGTGGCTTGCAGTGTTGAGCTTCTCGGCCATATCCCAGAACTTCTGCGTGGTCTCGGTGTTGGTCTTCTCGACACTCGGGGCCGACTGCAAAAGCGTTGCGGCGGCAACGGACTCAACATGGCGCTGAGCCAGCGTGCGGTTGCCGTAACGGGCAAAGATGACTTCGCCCTGCTCGGTAAGCTTAAAGAAGCAGTTGACCGAACCCTTGGGCTGCGCCAGCACGGCCTTGTTGGCCGGGCCGCCGCCACGGCCCACGGCACCGCCGCGACCGTGCATGAGCACCAGGTCGATATCGTTCTTCTCTGCCCACTTGGCGATGCGCTCCTGCGCGGAGTGCAGCGCGAGCATGGCCGTGGTAGGACCGGCATCCTTGGAAGAGTCGGAATAGCCCAGCATGACCTCCATGCGGCGGTTGGTCTGGGCAAGGCGCTTTTGCACCACGGGCAGCGTAAGCATCTGATCGAGCACGTCGACGCAGCCCTCGAGGTCCTCGAGCTGCTCGAACAACGGGATCACGTCGAGCTCGGGGACATCCTCCTCGTGTGCAAAGGACAGGTGCGCCAGCTCAAAGACGTCGGCCACATGCTGAGCGCTCTTGGTAAACGAGATGATGTAGCGGTGCGCCATCTTCTTGCCGTAGCGCTTTTGGATGGAGCCGATAGCGCGGAAGGTATCGATGACCTCGCGCGTCATGGGCTGCAGGTCGCCATGGATACCGTTCTCGTGGATATCCTTAAGGGCGCGGGCATGCACCACGGAGTGCTGACGGAACTCCATCTCGACCATATGGAAGCCGAAGGACTCGACCTGCCAGATGATGGTTTGGACCGGGCCGTAGGCAGCACGGACGGCACCGCAGGCGGCCAGCGAACGCTGGACGACGCGCAGGTCATCCAGGAACTCGTCGGCGCTGTGGTACATGGTGTCGGTGATACGACGGACGGTGGCGTTCAGGCGGTCGGCCATGACGAGCATGACGGCGCGATGCGGCTCGTGCTCGGAGATCAGCTCGGCGCGGGCCGTGTACCGAGGGCTCATCTCGACCTGATGGTTCCACAGGTTAATGAGCTCGGCCGACGGCTTGCTGTAGGTGGCCTCGAGCGTGAGGTTGCGGCCGATGTGGCGGCACTTGTCCTCGAGCTTGAGCACCATGTGCGTAAAGTACTTGGCGGCGACCTCACGGCTCACCTTGGCGGTGACGTTGGGGTTACCGTCGCGGTCGGAACCGATCCAGCTGCCGGGATGGAAGAACGCCGGGCACAGCGGCGGCACAGTACCGGCCTTGTCGCCCAGCACCCAATCGTCAAAACGACGATAGATAACGGGGATAACGTCGAACAGCGTGTTATCGAAGATGTCGATGATGGTATCGGCTTCCTCGACCGGCGTGGGCTTCTTGAGCGCGATGGGGCTCGTACGCACCAGGGCGTCGATCTCCTGCAGCATATGGCGCTCGTTCTCCACCAGGTCGGAGCCGCCCAGACGCGGACGCTCCTCCAGCAGGTTGGAGATACGGCGGATCTTGCCCTCGACGGCCTTACGACGGGCCTCGGTGGGATGTGCGGTAAAGACAGGGTGGAACTCGAGCTTGTCGAGCAGCTCGTTGGCACCCTCGACACCCAGCTCATTCACCAGCTGGTGATAGGCAACGGTAAGCTCGTTGGCAGGATCGACCTCGGTATCGGTCGACGCACCGGCCTCGCGCTCGCGCAGCTGCGCCACACGGTAGTTCTCCTCCGACAGGTTTGCCAGATGGAAAAAGCTCGTAAAGGCGCGGACAATGACCTGCTGCTTATCGAGCGGCAGGCTGTCGATCAAATCGACGACCTCACGAAATGCCACGGCAGTGGGCTCGTCGGCGGTGGGCACGCCCTGCTCGTCGACGGCTTCGTCGGCAGCGCAGGTACCGGGGTTGCCGGCATTGACCACAATCTCGGCTGTCAAAATCTTGTCGAACAGGTCCGCGATCTCGGGATCATACTCGCTAAGCACACGGCGCTCCAGGCGCAAGAACAGCGCCAGATTGTCGCGCAGCTCCTCGGGGATCTCGATCTCGGCGAGACGCTCCCTGGACTCGGCATTCGAGCCGATTCGGTTAACGAGGCGGTTGACCACGGCAGCGACGCGCGCCGCGGCTTCGGGTACAGACTGGTTGCTTAGGTTCTCAGCCACGTTTCCTCCCATTCCTCCTTCTATGCACGTAACATGCGGTATTCATTATAGGCGCTTGAGAAATACTTTCGACACTGATTGCGCTTTACCACACAAAAGTATTTTCTGCATTGCAAAGGTTTTGCCCTAAATGGTCGTATTTCTCGGTGGGCGGCATACGTAAACGGGGGCATTCCGCATAAAAGCGAAACACCCCCGTAACAATCGCTCTCCATGAGCAGGGCACGTTAGCAGGCCCGAAGCTCAAAAAGATGCGCTACAGGCGCTCGCGAACCGCCTCGACCACGTTGGCCAGATCGACGAGGACCTCGTCATGGCTCTCCATGTCGCGCACCTTGACCTTGCCGGCGGCAAGCTCGTCGCCACCCAAGACCAAAATGAGCTTGGCGCCCACCTTGTCGGCCTGCTTAAACTGAGCCTTGAGCGAACGACCCTGGTAGTCGGCCTCGGTCACGATACCTGCAGCGCGAAGCTCCTGCGTAATGGCAAAAACGTTCTGGCGCAACTCCTTGCCGGCGTTGGCGACGTAGACACACGGGGTCTCATCGGCGCCCAGGTCACTGCCAAAAGCCTGCAGGGCCAGCAGGGCGCGCTCAAAGCCGACAGCAAAGCCGAC
Organism: Collinsella aerofaciens; assembly: GCA_048233475.1. Classification (GTDB taxonomy): domain Bacteria; phylum Actinomycetota; class Coriobacteriia; order Coriobacteriales; family Coriobacteriaceae; genus Collinsella; species Collinsella aerofaciens_CM. The sequence goes on from DBFANS010000044.1 coordinate 55,245, forward strand.
GCCGGCCGTAGGCTTGCCGCCCTCGAGCTCGACCAGGCCGTCGTAGCGACCGCCGCCACCGATGGAGCCGACACCGGCGCCGGGGGCCTCGACCTCAAAAACGGTGCGGGTGTAGTAGTCCAGGCCGCGCACCAAGGTGGGATCCTCGACATACTCGATGCCGGCGGCATCCAGATAACGCTTGACCTGCTCGTAGTGCTCGCGGCACTCGTCGCACAGGTTGTCGCCCATCAGCGGGGCCTCGGCCATGATCTCGCGGCAGTGGTCGTTCTTGCAGTCGAAGGCGCGCAGCGGGTTAAGTTCGGCGCGCTCGCGGCACTCGTCGCACATCTCGTCGGCGTGATCGAGAATGAACTGCTTGACCTGCTCGCGATAGGCCGGACGGCACTGGGCATCGCCCATCGAGTTAATGAGCAGACGAAGCTTGGAAAGATCGAAGCCCAGGCGCTTGTAGAACTCCATGAGCATGATGATGCACTCGGCGTCGGCAGCCGGATCGGGAGCGCCGAGCCACTCGATGCCCACCTGGTGGAACTGACGCAGACGACCCTTCTGGGGACGCTCGCCGCGGAACATGGCCTCGGCATAGTAGGCCTTAAACGGCGTGGAGCCCTGAGGCACCAGGTTGTTCTCCACGACGGCGCGCACCACACCGGCCGTGCCCTCGGGGCGAAGCGCCAGGCGCTGCTTGGGCTTGAGCTTGGTATCGGTACCCTCGGTAAAGACGCGCTCAAGGTTGGCGCCGCTAAACACGCGGAACATCTCCTTGCGAACGACGTCGGTCGACTGGCCGATACCGTGGACAAACACGTCCACTTGCTCGATCGCGGGCGTCTCGATGGGCTTAAAGCCAAACGGCTCGAATACGCCGGCAGCGATCTGCTGCATCTTTTGCCAGGCGCGCATCTCGGCGCCGATAAGGTCGCGGGTTCCCTCCGCCTTCTGTGCCTGCATGGGCAAACACCTTTCTTTTGTATCGCGTCATAGGTAATGGTCATTATACGGCACAAAGCAGCAACGCGGCGGCGCGTCTGACCGAACGAGGGTATGGGGACTCGTTCGGCCAGACGCGCCGCCGCTATTTGTGATCCCTTTTCCTCCGTCCCCTTCGGATCACGCGATCTGTTGGGGACGGAGGAGAACGGATCATTTCGTGGGCCCGTGGCCGCCTAGGAAACCGAATGACGGTACGAGCATCCATTCGGCTTCCTAGGCGGCCACGGACAGAGCGGGGCGAACAGCAAAGAGCGACGGACGTCTACTCCCCCGCCACGCTTGCGCGCAACTTGGCGGCGATGGGCTCAGACGCCAACAGGAACACAAGCATAACCACGGAGCACATCAGGCACACGATCCAGGTGCTCGCAAAGGAGCCCGTGACATCGAACAACACACCCGAGACAATGGCGCCTACGGTGCCGCCGACCATCTCAAGCGAGGTGATGGTGCCCGTGACCTTACCCAGGTCGGCCATGCCCGCAGGCTTGAAAGGCAAGGTTGGGTGCTACCGGTGGTCGGCGATATAGCCCAAAGCGACGGCGGTATAGGCCGCGGCACCGAGCGGCAGCTCGGCATCGTTAAAACGTGCCTTGGGATGGTGCTGGGCAAAGTGTTCGTCCGTGTCGGTTACGGCCGCGCCCACGGTAAAGTACGCACTCGGAATCTCGCTCGAGATAAGCGCGAAGTCCTCACTCGCCATGGCATGGAAAAGCGGCAAGAAAGCCGCCTTGGGCAGCACTGCGCCCACGTAGCCAAGCGACGCCTGAGTCATGTCGTCATCGAGTACGAGCGGGGGAACATCCGAGAGTGTCTCGAGGGTCGCCGGCGTGCGATAGGTCGCCGCGACACCATTGGCAACCTCGGAGATACGCTCCTTGAGGTGCTCCATGAGCTCAACGTCAAAGCCGCGCAGCGTGCCTTCGAGCACGCAGGTATCTGGGATGACGTTGGCCGCTTGGCCACCGGCAAACTTACCCACGGTCAGTGCGACCTCCTTGGCCGCCGGCACTTCGCGAGCGATAAGCTCCTGGAGCGCCAGATGCACATGCACGCCGGCCGTGATGGGGTCGATGCAAATCTCGGGGCTCGAGCCATGGCCGCCCTTGCCCTGAAGCGTGATACGAAAACCGTACACGCCCGAGAGCGCCGGGCTGCCGTAGAGCACCAGGCCGAGCGGCGACTGGCTATTGACATGCATGGCAAAGGCGACCTGAGGACGCGGGTTCTGCAGCAGACCGTCGGCGATGGCGGCGCGGGCACCCTCAAAGGTTTCCTCGCCCGGCTGGAACAGCAACTTAACCGTAGCGTTGGCATCAACAAGCTCTGCCTCGCGCGCTTTGAGCATACGAGCCGCACCAAGCAGCGCCGTCGCGTGCATATCGTGACCGCAAGCGTGCATGCAGCCGTTGGTGGATGCAAAGGGCTCGCCGGATTCCTCGGCAACGGGCAGGGCGTCCATGTCGCCACGCAGCATGATGACCGTACCGGCCTGCTCATTCGTGCAGATGCCATTGCCTTGGGCCGCGGCGGCACCGGCGCCGACAAGGCCCACAACGCAGGAACCATCGACGAGCGTAGCAAATGGGATGTCCATCTCGGTCAGGCGCGCTTGGATATACGTAGAGGTCTGCGGGAGGCTATTACCCAGCTCGGGCATCTGATGTAAATCGTGTCGCCACGCAGCGAGCTCGTCTGCAAAAGCCTGAGCTTCTGCAACAAGACCGTCACCGATAGCGGTCTGCGCCGCCGCGGTGGCCTTGGGCGCTGATTGCGGTTGAAGATCGGACAGTGCTGGTGCCATAGATGCCCTCCAGTAACGTTTTTGCAGCAAGCACTTTGATAGCGTAAAGTGCAAGGTACTACTTTAAGGGCGACGCATAAAAAATGCCGCCCCGGGAGGCGGCGCAACAAATTGTTTACAATTGCGGACGCGGCTTTCGACGCAAAAAATCGAAATGCGTCTCGCTCAAGATAATCGAAAGAAAGATGAGCGCGAAGCCGGCGAGCAGGCGCGAGGTGAGCGCCTCCCCCATCAGCAGCACCGAAAACAACACGCCCGATGGCGACTCCATCGAAAGCAGCAGTGAGCCCGTTGAGGCCGGGACATGCGCCAGGCCGACGTTTTGGATGAGCAGAGCCACACACGTACAGCCCACCGATAGAAACGCCATCACACCGATAAAGCTCGGCGTCCACACGGACAGCGGCGCTTGGGTCTCGAATAACAGCGACGAGATCAGGCTCAGCACGCCGTTGCCCACAAACATCCAAAACGTGATGACGTTGATGTCCATCTTGCGGCCATACTTGGCGGTCACCGCCATCTGGATGGCAAAGAAGACCGCACCGCCCAGTGTGATGACATCGCCGACATTGAACTCGACGCTATCGAGCGCCACCAGACCAATGCCCGCCAGGCACAGCAACGCGGCGCCCAAGTTGTAACGGGTAAGCTTTTCGCCGCTTAGGACGTAGCTCGCGAACGGCACGAGGATGCAATAGGTACCCGTCAAAAATGCACTCTTGCCCGCCGTGGTCTGTGCCAGGCCAATCGTCTGCAAACCGTACGCGCCCCACATAAGTGCGCCCATACCAAGTCCGACGATAAGGTTGCGGGCATTAAAGTGCGCGATGATGCGTTTGTGGAAGATGGCAAACATTACCAGTGATGCCGGGAGAAAGCGAACGTAGACCAGCTCGAACGCCGGAATGGTGTCGAGCGCGCCCTTCATAGTGGTAAAGGAGTAACCCCAAACGACCGCCACCGAAAGTAGCAGGACCTTCCAGAACAGCGGCGAGCGTGCGCCGGCGCCGCGGGAGGTGCCGCCGGCGCCCAGGTCCTCCCGTGCGACAGGGCTATCGGGCATGTTTTCGATTTCGTTGGCAGCGTATTGGGCCATGGAACATCCTCACACTCAATCTTGGCGTGGTGTCCGCACGCGTATGGCTGCGTGCCGCCTCATGGTCAAATAAAAACGGGGCGCACCGGACCCCCGGCACGCCCCGCTACTGTAGCAACAACCGGCGTTGCATCGCAATCCAGCATAATAAAGTGTAAAACTGGAAGGCCTCGATGTTCTGACAGCGTTTACGTGTCTGAACTAAATCAATTTGGTTGACTCCAGTTTTTCGATGATCCAGTCGTTGGCTTTGATGACCGGGCGGCGGAAGACGACGCCCAGTGCCAGCGACGGAATCAGATAGCTCGCCAGAATGCCTAGCTCAATCCAGTACTCCATGTGGTACGCACCGGCCATGGCGGCATGCATGGCGTTGATGCCGTGGGTGAACGGCAGGAACGGATAGATCGCCTGGAACACGGGGCCGGTCATCTCGATGGGGAACGTGCCGCCCGAACCGCCGACCTGCATGACCAGCAGCACGACGGCGAGCGCCTTGCCGATATCGCCAAACGAAACCGTAAGCGTGTAGACGATATTGGAGAACACGAGACTCGCGACCCAGCCCGCCAGCACAAACTGCAGCGGGTCGTCGCACTGGATGCCAAAGAACAGGATGTCGCCCGCACACACGAGCGTTGCCTGCAGCAGGGCCAGACCGCCAAAGAACAGGTAGCGGCCCAGGTAGATCTCGTGCAGGCGCACGGGGATGAGCTCGTTGATAAGCTCATCGTCAACCGAGACCTTCATCATGGCCGCCAGCACAATCGAGCCCACCCAGAGCGACAGAATCGTGTAGAACGGTGCCATGGCCGAACCGTAGTTGCGGATCGGATAGACCGGCTTGCGATCGAGCGCGACGGGGCCGGAAAGCGACACGGCCAGACCCTCGGGATCATTGCCGATCATCGTCTTGATCGTAGCGAGGTCATCCGACATCAAGGCGCCGTCGAGCTCGTCCTTAAACGCACTGATCTTGTCCGACGCCTCGCCCAGCTGATCAGAAGCCTTGTTGACCAGCTTTGCAGCCTTGGAGAGGCCCTTTGCCAGCGAACCGGATGCGTCGGTCAGGCCAGCAACAGCACTATCCAGATCGTTCGAAATACCGTTCAGCGAATCCAAAACGCCCGAGATGGTCTTCTTGAGCTCCTTTGCCTTGGCCGAAAACGTAGAGTCGTAGTCAGTCTTGGCGCCCGAGATACCAGCCTTGGCATCCGCGATTGCCTGATCGACCTCGGCACGCGACTTATTAACCTCTGCCATGCTGTCAGAGAGAGACTTCGCGGTGGCCGTCAAGTCCTTGGCGTTGTTGCGATACTCCACAGCAATCCTGCTCAGCGATGTTGCCACAGACTTGAGGCTGTCCTGGAGTTTTTCGTCAGTCACCTGATCGGCAAAGCTGCGGAGCTGGTCGGCCGTGGCGTCGATATCGTCGGCACGCGTGTTGAGCGCCGCCGCGGCATCGTTGAGCTGGGACACTGTAAGGTCGACATGTTGATTCGCGGCATCAAATGCCTTCGCAAGCTCGGCGGACACGTTGTCAAACGAGCCCGCGCTTCCGTCAATCGCGGCATTGATGGCGTCGTTGGCGTCCTTCAGCGCTTCCTTGGAATCGCTAATACCGCTCTTGACATGCTCCATCAGCTGCTTCGTTGACTCATCGACCGTGCCCGTCTGCTTGAGCATACCGCTCGCCGACGTCAGCGAATCGGACGTGGAGCTCAAAATGCCCGCAAGCGACGTTGCACTGGCCTGAACGTCCTGCAGGTCCTCGACCGAATCGCCGAGTGTCGACGACAGGTTGGCGATAAAGTTACTCACCTGGTCGGTGCTCATGTAATCGAGCAGGCTGGACACGGTCTTGAGCCCGATGGTCGTAATGGTTTCGGTAAAGGTCTCGTTAACTTGACTCTGAACAGCGCTCGAGCCTTTCTCGGTCACGATCTGTGCGATGGCGTTGGCCTTCTGATTCTCGTAGAACTCGATATCGGCATGCTTCACGTTCGTCGAGAAGAGCGTCATCATGTCGGCGCTAAACGTTTTGGGGATGACCACAGCGGCGTAATACGCGCCCGACTTGACACCATCGATGGCCTTATCGCGGTCGTTGAGCACAACCCAATCGAAGCTCTCGTTGCCGCGTAGGGTGGCGGTCACGTTTTCGCCCACGTTAACCTCGACGGGGATCAAATCGCTCTCGTAACCCTCATCGGTGTTGACCACGGCGATCTTAAGATTGCCGGTGTTGCCGTACGGATCCCAGCTGCCGGCGATGTTAAACCACGCGTACAGACACGGTACGATAACGAGGCCCATCACGACAACCAAGCCGATTACGGAGCGAGACACGTTTTGGACATCGCGCTTAAACAGATGCAGGATGTTCTTCATTTATGCCTCACCTCCTTTGGAGTGCTTGCCGAGCGCGGTGGTATCTCCATCATTTGTGGCTGTGCTGTCGCTGCCCTGAGATTTATGGTGCGAGCCGATATGCGGCAAGCGGCCCGTGGACTGACCGCCGCCCTTGGCACCACGCTCGCTGGCGTTGAGGCCAAACATGTGGCGGGCGGCAGGAATGGCGGCCGTGTGTTCGCGCATCTCGCGACGCAGGTCCTCATCCGAAAGCGCCGAGATGCGCATCTGGGTATTGAGGCTCGCTCGGATATATTCGATATTGATAAGCCAGCCGCAGATGGCAATAACCGAGATGATCCAAATGACAAGCAGGATGATCTTGCCGTTATTGTCGATATCGAGAACCGTCGACAGGACAAAGAGCAGGACCTGAACGCCCACCACGGCGGCAAAACCGCCCTTGATGTAGTACGGGTAGCGATGTTCAAAGGCGACCGCATGATCGAGCAGTTCGCGACGGTACGAATCGGAATCGAGCATGACGCGCATGGCCGTGCGCAGCGAGTAGCGCTGGCGCGGCAGGTCGTTGGACTCGCAAATCATCATACCGGTCGTGGAGAGCTGTTTATCAAAGAGCAGGTTAAGGTTGAGCAGCAGCGGACGCAGCTGCAGGCCGATAAAGAGCGCCACGATCAAGAACACGCCCAGAATGCACAGGTTAAACAGGTAGTTGAACGAATACATGCCGCCGACCGTCTCGCGCAGCAGATTGATGCCGTAGGTAAAGGGCAGCAGCGGGTGCAGCCACTGGAAGAAGCCGGGCATCATCTCGATGGGGTACATGCCCGACGAACCCGGGATCTGCACGATGACGAGAATGACGCCGATAGCCTTGCCGATATGCTTAAACGTGGTGGACAGCGCATAGATGATATTGACGTAGGTGAACGAAATGGCGATGCCGCCCAGCACGAACAGCAGCGGGCTGACGCACTGCACGCCAATCACCAGATCGCCTACCGTAACGATGATGGCCTGCAACGCGCCCAGGATCACCATGAGCAACCAGCGGCCAAAGTAGCCTTGGCGCGCCGTAAAGCTGCCAACACCTTCACGGTCGACCTCGAGCTTGTAAATGGCGATGAGCACATAGCCGCCCACCCAAAGCGCCAGATTGGTGTAGAAGGGAGCGATGCCCGAGCCAAAGCTCTTGACCGGATAGATTGGCTTGGACGTCAACTCAACCGGAGACGCCATGAAATCTGCCACGTCATTGACGTCGACGTCCATGAGGTCGGCTAACTCGCCCATAGACTCAGAGGTCTGCAGCGCCGCAATGTCATTAGCGGCGGTCGCGAGCTTGTCCTGAACCTTGGCAAGAGAGGCATCGGTTTGAGACAGCGTGGTCTTTGCCTGCTTGAGCGTGGCGTCGAGCTGCGCCAGCGTGCCGCGCGCGCTCGCTATCGTGGGGGTCATACCCGATACAATGCCGGTCAAATCGCCCGAAACGGCGGCAAAGGAGTCCAGCGCGCTCGAAGCCTTCGGCAGTGCGTTCTGCCCCAGATCGGTCTGAGCCTGACCGAGGTTAGCCGTACCGGTCTGAATTGCCGTGTTGAGTGGTTTGCTCGCGTTCGAGATTGCCGTAGCGTCGTTTGCCATGGCGCGCGACTGTGCAGAAAGGCCATCCTTAATGCTCTGCAGCTTCTGGTTTTGCTCGCGAAGCGAATTGATGGTCGACGCGATGAGCGCATCGGCGTTCTCCGATCCCGTCGACGTATCGTTAACGAGAATCTGCAGGCGCTCGATGACAGCGCTGTTGTGGTCAATCGTCGCCTGAAGGGATTCGAGCGAGTTGTCGATTCGAGTGGTCGTGGACGTAACCGTACCGGTAAGCCTGCCAATCGCGGCGTTCACAGAAGCCGATGTCTTACTCAGCACGATGCTGCCCTCCGAAAGTGCCTTGGAGAGCGAGGTGATGGACTTGCCAGCCGTGGTGCGAGCTTCGCCCAGCAGATCATTACCCTGAGCGATTGCCTGCGTTAGCGAAGGCGCCTGTCCCTGCAGGCCCGCCAACGCAGCATCGGCCGAAGCAATCGAGCTGCTTGTCTTATCGATGGCGGCATTCATATCGCCAATCGAATCGCGCACCTCGCCCAAGGTGTCGGACGCCTCGGACACCGAACTTGCCAGCGAGTCCTGAGTCTGGGTTGCCTTGTCCTTTAAATCGACACCGGCATCCTTGGCGATACCGGCAACAGTCTTGCCTACCGTAGAGACAAATTCCGAGTTGATCTGCTCCTCGATGGTGTTTGCACCGGTATCGGTAACCTTGGGCGCAATGGCGCTCTTCTTCTCATTGACGTAGTACGTGAGCTTGGGCTGATGGTAGTTGCCGTCGAGCATCGAAACCAGGTTATCCGAGAAGTTCTTGGGAATCACGATAGCGGCATAGTACTCGCCGCTCTCGACGCCCTCCTTGGCATCGGCCGTCGAGTCGACGAACGTCCAGCCCAACTGATGATTCTCCTTGAGCTGGTCGACCACTTTGTCGCCAGCGTTGAGCTCACCCACCAAGTCGTTTTGGGTGCCTCGATCGTTGTTGGCGATAGCAATCTTGATGCCTTGGGTGTTTCCATACGGATCCCAGTTTGCCACGATGTTATACCAGGCATACAGCGAGGGAATAACGCACACGCCTAGGGTAACCACCAGGGCGACGGGGTTCACAAGCAGTCGCTTAATGTCGCGCTTAAATATCGCAAAGGACACCTTTGCATTGGATAGTTTGCTGCCGAGACTCACGCTTGGACCATCCATCCTGTCGTTAAATCGAATCGTACTATCGACAACCATTGTAGTAGGCGCTTTAACGTCTCAAAGCACAATGGTGTTGAGTTTTGCGGGTAGCAATATACTACGAAGATGAGTTAACGTACAGATGTACAGTATCCTAAATTTCAGCAGGTCACAAAACCACAACCCGCACAAATAAATGATCCCTTGGGGACGGAGGGATCATTCAAAAGGAAACGAGAGTGGAAAATCTCTCACTTCAAGCCCGCATTCGAGCCAAAAGTGGGAGATTATCCACTCTCGTTCTAATCTAGTTACGGTGCCGTATCCCCGAACTACATCAAGTTGCAAACAGCCGCCGCGAAGGCAACGGGATCCTCGGGGAGAATGCCCTCGACCAGCAGGGCCTGGTCATAGAGCAGACCGGAGTACTGCTTGATCTTGTCGGCGTCGCCCGCCTTCTGAGCGGCGACGAGCTTGGAAAAGACCGGGTGCTTGGCGTTGAGCTCGAGCACGCGCTGGCTCTTGGGCATACCGTCGGGCGCGCCCTCGGGACCCTTCTGGAGCACCTTCTCCATCTCGAGCGAAAGCGGGCCCTCGGTGGTGATGCACGCGGGAGCATCGGTCAGGCGCGCAGAGACGGCAACCTTCTCGACCTTGTCGCCGAGTGCCTCCTTCATGGCGTTAAAGAGGTCCTCGTTCTCCTTGGTGGCGTCCTCGGCCTCCTTTTTCTCGTCCTCGGTCGCCAGGTCAAGATCACCGGTTGCGACGTTCTTGAGCTCCAGGTGACGATCCTCAACCTCGGGCTCGGCACCATCGGCCACGGCCTTCTCGGCAGCCTCGCGGGCGGCATCGTCCTCGTAGATCTTGGGCATATCGGCGGCAACGTACTCACGCATAGCCTGGAACGTGAACTCATCCACATCCTGCGTCAGCAGCAGCACGTCATAGCCGCGGTCGAGCACGCCCTTTACCACGGGCATCTTGGCCAAGCGCTCACGCGAGTCGCCGGCGGCGTAGTAGATGGCCTTCTGATCCTCGGGCATGCCCTTGGCATACTCGGCCAGGGTAATCATCTTCTGTTCCTTGGCAGACCAGAACAGCAACAGGTCGGCGAGCTCATCGGCCTTCATGCCATAGCTCGAGTAGATGCCGTACTTAAGACCGCGGCCAAAGTTCTCAAAGAACTTCTCGTAGGCCTCGCGGTCGTTGTCACGCATATCCTCAAGGTCGGCGGTAATCTTCTTTTCCACACGCTTGGCGATGGCCTTGAGCTGACGGTTCTGCTGCAGCGTCTCGCGCGAGATGTTGAGCGACACGTCGGCGGAATCCACGACGCCGCGGACAAAGTTGTAGTAGTCGGGCAGCAGGTCGTCGCACTTCTCCATGATCAGGACGTTGGAGCTGTAGAGCGCCAGACCCTTCTCGTAGTCCTTGCTGTACAGATCGAACGGCGCGCGTCCCGGCACAAACAGCAGGGCGTCATACTCGAGCGTGCCCTCGGCGTGGAAGCTGATGGTGCGCGCAGGATCGTCAAAGTCGTGGAACGTGGACTTGTAGAACTCGTCGTAGTCCTTCTGCTCGACATCGGAGCTGCGCTTCTTCCAGATCGGTGTCATGGAATTGACGGTCTCGAGCTCCTGATAGTCCTCGTACTCGGGCTTGTAATCGTCGCCGGCGTCCTCGGGCTTGGGTTTCTGGCGGCTCTTGGACACCATCATCTGAATCGGGTAGCGCACATAGTTGCTGTACTGCTGAATCAGGCTCTTGAGACCCCACTCGGTCAGGAAGCGATCGTAGGTCTCGGCCTCGCCGTCGGCATCGAGCTTCTCGTTCTCGCGCAGCGTCAGGATGACATCGGTACCGTGCTCGGCGCGCTCACCGTCCTCGATGGTGTAGCCCTCAAGACCGTCGGATTCCCACACATGGGCGACATCCTCGCCATAGGCGCGGCTGACGACCTTCACATGGCTGGCAACCATAAAGGCAGAGTAGAAGCCCACGCCAAACTGGCCGATGATGTCGACATCGGAGCCCTGCTGCTCGGCGTTCTCGGTCTTAAACTCCTCGGAGCCGGAATGGGCGATGGTGCCCAGATTGCGCTCGAGCTCCTCGGCGGTCATGCCAATGCCGTTATCCGAGATGGTAATGGTGCGGGCGTCTTTATCAAAGGAGACGCGAATGGCCAGGTCGCCCTGGTTGATCTTGACGCTCGGATCCTGCAGGCTCTTAAAGTTGAGCTTGTCGACGGCGTCGCTCGCGTTAGAGATAAGCTCGCGCAGGAAGATTTCCTTATTGGTGTAGATGGAGTTGATCATGAGGTCGAGCAGTTTTTTGCTCTCGGTCTTAAATTGACGCATGTGCAGTCCTTTCGCGCTACCCCCGTCCGCAAAAACGGCCCGGTTGCCCGAGCCGCATCGCAGACCTGCTATGTTCAGACTTAGATTTTATAACCCAATAGCGCGCATATATACATACGGAATCGAAAAACTGTATGTCCGAGCGCTCCAATGCGTCAATTGCCAAGGAGTGTCCCCAGCTGCCGGCAGAAAAGGAACGTCCCTATCTGCCATCTACGCGCTTGGCCATCCAGACATGGGGCTGGCCCTCGTCTTCGTAATCTACCGGGGCAATTTGCGTGTAGCCCGCCTTTGCATAGAGCGGCAACACGTATTCCTGCGCATGCAGCTTAATAAGCTTAGCGCCGGCATCGCGTGCACACGAAGCACTGGCCTCGACGATCGCACTCGCCAGTCCGCGACGACGCATAGCCGGCAGCACGGCGACGCGCCCCATAATGTAGGCCTCCCCCGCCGCAACGCCTTCGTCCATGTCGCATGCCGGCAACACCGGGGCCTCTGCGTCAGCCACGCGCTCAAGCTCCTCGGGAAACACGCGCGAGCAACCGGCAAGCTCGCCGTCTACATAGAGCGTCACATGAATGCAGTTCTGATCCTCGTCGATAGCGTCGAACTCATTCTCGTAGCCCTGCTCGTCCATAAAAACGACGCGGCGCACCAACGCCGCGTCATCAAAGCATCCCGTCTTAAGTTGGATATCCATGGCTGCCCTTTCATTCAATGCGAACGTTAGGGACAGATATTAGCGAAAATGAGCTCCGCGCACGCTAAACTTCGCGCGAGCCTTCGCCAGGCAGTCGTAATGACCCACGTTATGGGCATCGCTCGCGATGAAGCTGTACAGGTTCTGATCGAACAGGCGCTGTGCCGGCTTTTTCTCGCGACCAAAGCGACCGCCGGCAATAAAGTCCGCCGAAGCCTGCAGCTTGCAGCCCATATCGACCAGACGCTCCGCCACGCTTACATCCTTTTGAACCGCACGATAGCGCTCAGGATGAGCGATGATCACCTGGTAGCCACGGCACTGCAAATCGTAAATCGTGTTCTCGTACTCTCTAAACGCATACGCATCGGCATGCGTCGAAAGCTCGAGCAGAAACTCGTTGGTCCCATCGAAATGCAAGTGCTCCGCGGCATCGATACCAAGCTCAACGAGCTTTCGATGGTTGACCTCGAAGCCCATCTGGAGCGGAAAACCGTCAGCGTTATCACGCAGCAGCTCAAAGGCATCCCACATCTTGTCGTAATCAAAATAGGGATCACGGCAGTGAGGAGTGCAAACGATTCTGGTTACACCGGCCCGCTTGGCAGCCTCGAGCATCGCCAAGCTCTCATCGAGATCGGCGGCGCCGTCGTCTACACCCGGCAAGATATGGCAATGAATGTCACGCATAGGTCAGCCTTAATCAACTAAACGTTTGCTCGGTTGGTGAAGATGCCCTTTTTGGAAGTCCCCTGATCGTCGGAGCCCTTCTTCACCTTCTTACCGTCCTTGGTGTAGTAGGAGTAGTAGTACTCGCTGGTCTCGGTCTCGCAGTAGTTCATAACGGTACCGATGAGCTTGACCTTTTCGGACTTCTTAAGCTGGCCGATAGCGTTGAGTGCCTCCTCGCGCTTGGTGAAGTCCTCGCGCACCACGAACAGCGTGCCGTCGGTCAGACTTGCGATCTCGGCAGCATCGATGAAGGTGCCGACCGGGGGAGCATCAAAGATGACGTACTGAAACTTGGCGGACAGTGCCTTTACCAGCTTGGCAAAGCGGTGAGAGACGATGATGTCAGCAGGATTGGGAATGTGCGGCTCGGCATCGAGGAAGTAGAAGTTCTTCTGACCCGTCTCGACAATTGCCTGGTCAATGGAGATCTGCTCGGAAAGGACCGCATAGAGTCCGCCGCGCGAACGAACGCCGAGCATATCGGAAAGGGACCTGCGGCGCATATCGGCCTCGACCAGGAGCACGGACTTGCCGCTCGTGGCGATAGCCTGGGCAAGGTTGATGGAAACCGTAGACTTGCCCTCGTTGGGAATCGAGGACGTGACAGTAATGGAGCGAATGGGGTCGTCCACGCTCGCAAAGCGGATGTTGGCCAGAAGGGTCTTGGCGGCATTCTGTACAACGAGCTTATCGGTGTTCTTTGCCTTAGCCATGCCTATTTACCACCTTTCATAGCCGGAATTCGGCCAACAACGGGAATGCCCAGGAGCTCTTCTGCCTCTTCGGCACCGCGGATGCGGGTATTGAGCATGTCTGCCAAAACGACATAGGCGACTGCGATAAAGATACCGGCGAGGAACGCGACAGCAACGTACAGCATACGCTTGGGACCGCTGGGGGCTTCGGGGGTCTTAGCCTCGTCGATAACGTTGATGCTCTGGGCAGCGCCGACGTTCTGAGCGACCGTACTCACCGAGCTGGCCATGGCCTTTGCGACCTTAGCCGTCTCCTTGGCATCGGTGCCGGTAACCGAAAGCGTAATGACACGCGTGGTGGTCTCGGAGGAAACAGACACCTTGTAGTCATCCAGATCGGTGAGGCCCAGTTCATTGGCTGCGCCGCTCTTAACGCTATCGCTATCCAGCAGCGTGGCGATATCGTTGGAAAGCATCTGACTCGCCGAGAGATCGTTGTAGCTCATCTGACCGCTATCGTCGGTCTTGGCGAGAATGTACATGCTCGTCGTCGCGGTATAGGTGTTGTCCATCGCAACGAAGGACACGATGCCCATGGCGATCGCGCAGACCACCGGAAGGGTGATGACCAGCTGAAGGTGCTTCTTCAGCAGCTGGAACAGTTCGAGAAGGGTCATGCAGCTTGCCTTTCATTTCCCCAGTTCGGATTGACAAAACTGTCCGTATGTTATCGCATCTTTTTACCGAGACCAAACTCTATACATAAGAAACAGGCTCTCCTGTAAAAATGTCGGAAGCAATCGTAAAATTGCACAACAACGCCGCACCCGAAAGTCAAATGCGGCGTCTGCATCAATATCTATGTTATATCGCTATGCGAATGGCTCGTCCTGCTGTATGGGAAACGTCACCGTAATGGTGGTTCCCACGCCCAACTCGCTCGACAGATCGAGCGTGGCGTGATGATACAGGGCCGCATGCTTGACAATGGCAAGCCCCAGACCGGTTCCGCCGCGTGCCTTGGACCTACTCTTGTCCACGCGATAGAACCGCTCAAATACCTTGCCCTGTTCTTCAGGCGCGATACCGATTCCCGTGTCGGCGACCGCAAGGAACGGATGGCCTTCGTCGTTGGTGCCGCACTGCAGCGTAACCGTACCGCCGGGTCGATTGTAGCGGATGGCGTTGCTTGCCAGATTATAGATGAGCTCGTCAAGCAAGCGCGACACGCCCTCGATGACCACAGGCTTGGTCTCATGACTTATCGTCACATTCGCCTGACGGGCGACCTGTTCAAGACGCTGCTCGACCGCGTAGATGGCACGTGAGAGCTCAATAGGCTCCGTGGACCCAATGGGCACCGCCTCGCCCTCAGCTGCACGCTCGGCCTCGTCCAAGTTAGACAGCGTAAGGATATCGTTGACAAGCGCTGCCAAGCGGCCCGCCTCACGATAGATGCGACCGCCAAAGTTGCGCAGGTCGCCCTCGCCCTCGACCATGCCGTTTGCGATGAGCTCGGCATAGCCCGAAATCGCCGTAAGCGGCGTCTTGAGCTCATGGGTGATATTCGCCGTGAACTCGCGGCGCATACGGTCGTTGTCCGCCAGCACCGCCATTTGGCGCTTGAGCTCCTGGCGCTGCGACTCAATACGCTCAAGCATGGGGACCATCTCGGCATAGGCGTGCTCATAGCTACGGCGTGGGTGGTCCAAATCCACCTCTTGCAAAGGCGCGATGATGGCACGGGACTCGCGGCGCGCCATAAAAAACGAGAGTACCGCACCCGCTGCTGCGATAAGCAGCATCGGCGCCACCATCGACAGCAAAATCGCCGCAACGCCAGGCTGGGCCTGCGCCAAGCGGACAACCTGGCCGTTATCAAGGGCGACGGCGCGATACAGCATAATCTCGTCGAGCGTAGAGCTTGCGCGCTCCGCGGAACCCGAACCACTCTCAAAGGCCTCGATGACCTCGGGGCGATCGCCATGGTTGGGCAGTGTGGAAGGCGACGCCTCGTTGTCGTAGGCAACCGATCCATCCTTGTTAATCAGCGTGATGCGCAAGTCCTCTCGATCGAGGCTACGCAAGAACGGGATGGGCTCCTGCTGCTCGTCGAGGGCGGCAGCAATGAGCTCGGTTTCCTGCGCCAGATTGGCACTCGTGGCATCCGCCAAGGTGTTTTGCACAAAGAACGCACCCAGCACCGTAAACGCCACGATAACCGCCATGGCGCAGACAAAGATCGTCACAAAAACGCGGTGCGACAGCGTATGTTTTCCCTGGGGGGCGAAGACCACGGGTTACTCCTCCGATGCGGTGGCCGCGGTGTCGTCACCTTCGGCACCATCACCGGCAGAAGGCTCGGCCAAGCGGTAGCCCACGCCGCGCACGGTCTCGATGGCGCTGGCATGCTCGCCCAGTTTTTGGCGAAGCGTCTGCACGTGCACGTCAACGGTGCGCGAACCGCCGTCGAAGTCCCAGCCCCACACGCTCTGCAGCAACGACTCGCGGGTAAAGACCACGCCGGGCTTGCGCATGAGGTACTCGAGCAGGTCGAACTCGCGCAGGGTGAGCTTAAGCGACTCGCCGGCAACAGTCACCTCACGATGGCTGGGCGAGAGCACAATGTCGCCCACGCTGAGCACATCGCTTGCCTGTTTGACCATGCCGCCGCGACGCAGCAGTGCGCGGCAGCGGCTGGCGAGCTCCATGAGCGAAAACGGCTTAGTCAGGTAATCGTCGGCACCGCCATCGAGCGCCATCACCTTGTCGAGCTCGGTATCCTTGGCGGTAAGCATCATGATGGGCACCGTCGCCGTCAGGCGATCGGCACGCAGTCGACGCATAATCGCCAAGCCATCGGTATCGGGCAGCATGATATCGAGCAGGACAGCATCGGGTACCCGTCGCGCCACGGCGGCCTTAAACTCGCCATCGCACGAAAAGCCCTCGGCCTCGATTCCCTGCTTGCGCAGCGCATAGACCGTCAAATCCCTGATGTTGTCATCGTCCTCGACGTAATAGATCATGTTGAACCCCTTTGCGGCCGGCATGACCGCATCTTAACCCTAAAGGTGCCTGTACTAGATGGTATCAGCCAAAACGGCCCGTCAAATAATCCGCCGTGCGCGGATCAGTCGGATTCTTGAAGAGTTGCGCGGTGGGCGCGTGCTCCACCAGCTCACCCAGCAAAAAGAACGCGACCGAATCGGAAATACGCGCGGCCTGCTGCATGTTGTGCGTCACGACCACGAGCGTGCAGGTCTCCTTGAGCTCGCAGGCCAGCTGCTCCACCACCAGCGTCGATACGGGGTCGAGCGCCGAGGTCGGTTCGTCCATCAGCAGAATGTCGGGCTGCACGGCCAGCGCACGGGCGATGCACAGACGCTGCTGCTGGCCGCCCGAAAGACCCAGACCCGATTCTTTGAGCTTGTCCTTGACCTCGTCCCACAGGGCGGCGCGTCGCAGGGAGTCTTCGACCAGCTCGTCGAGCACGACGCGGTCGCGCACTCCCATGCCGCGAGGACCGTAGGCGACGTTGTCGTAGATGCTCATGGGAAACGGGTTGGGGCGCTGAAACACCATGCCCACGCGCTGGCGCAAACGGCAGATGTCGTAATCGCCCAGGATATCTTGACCATCGAGCGCAATCTTGCCCTCGATGCGGCAATCCTTGATGCCGTCGTTCATGCGGTTAAAGCAGCGCAGCAACGTGGACTTTCCGCAGCCCGAAGGCCCGATAAACGAGGTGATCTGCTTGTCGCGGATCTTGATATTCACGTCCTTGAGCGCATGATGGTCGCCATAGAACAGGTCGAGGCCCTCGACGTCGATGCGCGTCGGCGAGGCGGCAAGATCCTCTGCCGTGGGGCGAGTCGCATCCCCAACCTCGCGCTCGTACGCGGCCTCGGCCTGCGCTTTCATGAGTTCTTCAAGCTCCGTGGGCTCCACAGCCGCAGCAGCCGTCATACCGCATACCTCCACATCGATATCAATTCAGCAGTATCGATAGTAGAAATCGCGGCTCATATGCACGTGAGCGCATTGTCAAGTGTTTGTAAGGGCACGCTGGCTATGCGGCGGGCAGCTCGATGGTGAATATCGTGTGTTCGGGCGTCGATTCACATGCAACGGTACCGCCGTGTGCCGCGATGATCTCCTTGGCAATAGCAAGGCCCAGACCGGCACCACCGCGATTGGTCGCACGCGCCGCATCCAGGCGATAGAACTTCTCAAAGATCACCTTGAGCTTAGCCGCAGGGATAGGATCGCCCTGATTGATAAAGCGCACGCGCACGCCGCCATCGTCTTGGCGCCCGGCCTCGATCGTGATAGTCGAGCCCTCATAGCTATAGGCGACGGCGTTTTTCATGATGTTGTTAAACACGCGGGCCATCTTGTCGCCATCCACGAGCACCGTCAGGTCCTCGCGAATATCAACTTGGACTTCCTTATGCTGCTCGTTGAGGATGGGATAGAACTCGTCAGTCACCTGAGCCAGCAGCAACCCCAGATCAACATAGCCGCGCGTGAGCACGATATCGTGGAAGTCAAAGCGCGTGATATCGAAGAACTCTTCGATGAGTGCATCGAGCCGGTGCGCCTTGTCGAGCGCCACGCCCGTAAAGTGCGTACGTTGCTCAACCGGCAGCTCGGGAGCCTCTTGCAGCAGCGAAAGATAGCCCACCACGCTGGCAAGCGGGGTGCGCAGGTCATGTGCCAAGTACGTGACCAGATCGTCCTTGCGATGCGACTCGTCACGCAGAGCTTGCTGCACCTTGCGCTCACGGTCACGCACGCGGTTAAGGGCGCCCTCGGCCTCCAAGAAGTCGCCGTCGATGTTGTCCCAGGTGTCGGGGTGATCGATCAGGCGATCTTGAATACGAGCGGCCAGCACACAATCGGCATGCTGCTCGCCCTGCTCGTAGCCCTGGTAGTACAGGGCGCGGCCACACAAGAACAGCACGCACGCGGCAAGCGCCAGCACAAAGCCAAGCATGTTGAATACAAAGCCGGCATCGAACAGCACCGGCCCTTCGATGCCGCCGAGCGCCATGGCGCCAATCGCCAACGTCATGGCCCACGCGGCGCCGCCAATCACCACGCAGCGGCACACGATCTCAAATCGATCGATCAGCAAAAAGCCGACAAGCAGCACCGCCAAGATTCCGACGATGTTGTCGATGCCAATCAGCAGCAGGCTCAGCAAAAAGAGCAGCACCGTTGCAAGCGCGCGGTTGTCGACGACCGACCTCACGTATTCAAAGAGCCGATCGGGCACCTCGAACGCTTGCCTATCGTCTTTTGTCATATCAAGATCCTCACAAGCGAAAAGCGTTATTCGATGATGTAGCCGACGCCCCAGACGTTTTTGATAAAGCGCGGCTTTTGTGCGTCGTCGCCAATCTTTTCGCGCAAGTGGCGAATGTGCACCATCACCGTATTGTTGGAGCCGGGCATAAAATCCTCGTTCCACACCGCACGGAACAGGTCCTCCACGGCCACCACGCTGCCGCGATGCTCGACCAGATACAGCAAGATTGAATACTCGGTGGGTGTGAGGCGTACCGGTGCACCGTCCACCGTCACGGAACGAGCGTCGCGGTTGATCTCCAAGCCGTCGAGCTGAATGGTCGGCGACTCGGCCGCCTGTGCACGGCTACCGTAGCTGGTGTAGCGGCGAAGCTGAGCGTGCACGCGCGCGACGAGCTCCAGCGGACGAAACGGCTTAACCACGTAATCGTCCGCGCCAAGCGAAAGGCCCTCGATCTTGTCTTGCTGGGCATCGCGCGCCGTCAGCATGATCACAGGATAGGTATGGCTGGAACGGATCGTACGCAGCAGCTCAAACCCATCGATATCGGGCAGCATGACATCAAGCAGCGCCAGATCGAACTCCTGCTCCAAAATCGCCTTGGCAGCATCGGCCCCGCTATAGGCAATCTGGACATCAAAGCCCTCTTTTGTAAGGTAGATGCCAACCAAGTCGGCGATGGCCTTTTCGTCATCAACTACCAAAATGCGCTCGTTCATGCGTGCTCCTCTCGCGCTCCATTATGCCTGAGGCGACGCACGCCACACACAACAAGCGTGGGTGATTAAGTCGGCCTTAAGCACCCTTGTGCCCGTTCGGGTGCGGATGTGGGCCAAGCGCGCACGCGATGATCGCCGACGCCGGCAAACGATATACTCTAGTTTCAGAAGAGACCATCCCGTCGAAAGCGAAATCTGTGAAGTCCCTCACCTCTTTTGCAAAGCGCTCAGCCCAGCTTGCCGCCGGCTTTGTCTGCGCTATCGCCCTTGCCGCTGGCGCGCCCACCGTCGCCGGCGCCCAAGTGCTCACGACCGACAATGTTTGCGGCAAAACCGCCGATGCGCGCGGCATCACGGCCGAAAACCTGCCCGATATCGATGCGACCAATGCCCTCGTCATGGGCAAAGACGGCACCGTCTACTATGGGCGCGGCGCCGATGAGCAGGTCAAGATTGCCTCGATCACCAAGGTCATGACCGCAATCCTAACCGTCGAGAATTGCAAGATGGACGAGAAGGTCACGGTGAGCAACGCCGCAGCCACCGTGGGTAATTCGACCGCCGGCTTGCTCGAAGGCGACGAGCTTACCGTGGAGCAGGCACTGCGCGGCCTGATGATTCCCTCGGGCAACGACGCCGCCATCGTGCTCGCCGAATATGTGGGCAAGAAAATCGACCCTAAGACCAAAGACGCCGAGGCCACATTTGTGAAGGCCATGAACGAGCGCGCTAAGAAGCTCGGCTGCACCGGTACGCTTTTTGAAAACCCGCATGGTCTGGACTTTGATGAGTGGGCTGGCGATATGCACTCAACCGCACACGACGTAGCGCTGATGATGCAGGAGGCCATGAAAAACGACACGATCCGCGAGGTCGTAGCGAGCGAGGATTCCTGGATCGAAGTCACGGGCGCCGACGGCACCGACCATTCGCATTCCATGGACACGCATAACTATTTGCTGGGCCAAGATGGCAACATCGGTGGCAAGACCGGCACCACCGACGACGCGGGCTATTGCTTTACGAGCGCCTACAACCGCGACGGCGACGAGATCTACACCGTTATTTTGAACTCCACCACCACCGATCAGCGCTTTACCGATACCGCCACCCTTGCCAACTGGTACTACGGCCACAAGGTGACGGTCGCAATCGCCAACACGCAGGAAAAGACCGCCAACGGCAACCCGCTTATGGCGCGCATTGGCCAAACCGACTGGACGGATAAGACAATCGACGCCACACTCGCCGATCCTACGGCGCAAGCGACCGTGTTTTCCCTTGCCGGCGAGGTGACCGAAAAGGTTAGCTACGACGATCTTTCGGGCACGGTGCATGTGGGCGACAAGGTGGGCAGCGTTACTCTCAAGCAGGACGGCACCAAAATCGCCGTTATGGACCTGGTTGCCGACGAGGAAGGTGCAGGGCCGAATCCCATTGAATGGCTGCTCGTGAAGCTCGATCGCTTGGGCCGCCGCATCGACAACCGCCCGCTCACAGCCGAGAGCGAGACCGTAGCCAAGGCACCCGAGGTGTAAGGTCGAAGAACAATACACTCGCTGAAAGGAGGCGTCCAACGGGGCGCCTCATTTTTTGAGGGTTCGAATCCCCAGTTAACATTCTCCTAATCAAAAAAGGGCCCTGAATGGGACCCTTCTTTCAATTCATACTGGCGGAGAGCTGGGGATGTCCGGGCATGCTACGCATGCCCTCCGGCTTCAAAGCCTGGCGGCTTTTCGCCCACGGGCTACAAACGCTTTCGCGTTTGCTTAACGCCCGTGCCCTCTCGGGTTCGAATCCCCAGCGCCCTTTCTCGATAATAAAAAAGGGCCCCCGATGGGACCCTTCTTTAAAGTTAAACTGGCGGAGAGCTGGGGATTCGAACCCCAGATGCCCTTTTGGGGCATACTCGCTTAGCAGGCGAGCACCTTCGGCCTCTCGGTCAGCTCTCCGTAACAGCCGTTCTATAGTAACCAAACAGTCGAGGATGGGCAAGAGGGAATTTGGAGCGATTCCATTTTTACCTTTCCCCTTGATTATCGACTTCATCCGAACACCTCCCACATTCATCCGCACATGTGCGGATGAATGTGGGAACCCGATACCCTGAGGGCCGGATCGGCCGGCCCCGGGAGATCGGAGGACGCCATGTCCGGAAAGAAGAAAAGGG
>DBFANS010000045.1:0-64788 GCA_048233475.1 Collinsella aerofaciens
ACCCATCGAAACACATCTCCACCATTCCTTCAACTGGGAAAATGCCGCCCCCGGACCCCGGGAGGGGCCGCGGGGGCGTTCGGCTAACTGAGGGAATGGCCTATTTGCTCAATGTGTTCGGCTGAGATCGGAAATCAACCAGGCAGGAGAGTTCAGGGCCATAGTTTCCCGATGAGGCCTCTCGGGGAAACTACATCCCAGAATTCCGGCTCGAAACGGGATATGGTTTCCCAAACAGACCTCTTACGGAAAATGCATCCCGGAATCCCCGCTCGAAACGGGACGCGCTTTCCCAGTCGAGGCCCTATGGGAAACTGCGTCCCACCTTGAAAGGCAAAACTGGGGCGCAGTTTCCGGACGGGGCATCAAAAACGAAGTTGCGGTGGAATAGTTCCTGGATGGGCTGGTTGATGCCCCAGATAGGAACTATTTCACCGCAAGTTATTGAAGGGCTTGGATGCCGGGACTCTTACAGATGGCGCTCCAGGAAGCGGAAGGCTAGGCGGATCCAGGGACGGACCGCCACCTGCTTGTCCTCGTTGTCGACCGCGGTGTTGGCGTTGCCGAGCGAAAGGCCGTGACCACCCTGGTCGAAGACGTGCATCTCGCATGCAACGCCCTCCTCGGCCATGCGCTGCGCAAACGGGTAGACCTGCGCGATCGGCGCCGTCTTGTCGTCGGACACGCCCCACACAAAGGTCGGTGGCATCTGACGCGAAACATGCGTGGTGGGGCAGATGTCGGCCAGATGCTCGTCAGTTGCCTCGCCGCCCGTCACCATCGACAGGTAGTCGTTGAGCAGATCGCGCCCCGTCTTGCCGCCCGTCTTGGGCACACGCAAGTCAATGCGCGGATCGCGCGTCTGCATGTCGCGCACATAGGCAAAGTCTAGCAATGGATAGCCCAGCACCACGGCATCGGGACGAATGTCGTCCGGACGCGCCCCGGCAAGTGCCGCAAAGGGGCCGGTCTTCCACTGTGTTGCCAGCGAGGCGCAAATCATGCCGCCAGCAGAAAAGCCCACGACGCACACGCGCTTAGGATCGACATGCCACTCGTCGGCGTTGGCGCGCACCGTGGCGACCATCTTGGCAAGATCTGCCTGGGGGTGCGGAAAGCCCACGTCACCCGTAGAACTCGTGACATAGTTGAGCACAAAGGCCTGGTAACCGTGATCCAAAAACGCAAACGCCACAGGATCCTGCTCATGCGGAGCGATATGCGTAAACGCACCTCCGCCACAGATAATCACGGCAGGGCGGCGGCCATTCGGTTTATCGGGCAGCGGCTCGGCACCCAAATACGTAAATGTCGCCGGATATTCCTCGGTCGGCTCCTCGCCCCACAGCGCATGGTTCTCGACAATCATATGTGCTCCCTTCGCGCAAATTATGCGCCCTTGTTTTTCGCCTTCAAGCGTACCCCACTTGAACCCGTGGCGCAGAAACACTCCGGCAATAAGTTTCCCTTCAACTGATATATCACATAATCCCAGTTCAGAGGTATCGTTGAGCAGCGTAGAATAGGGGCGTTGACCAAGCCGCGAAACACATGTGAAACGTTTCCGGCAAACCAAACGCGCGATATGCGCCTATTTAAGTTGGAGGCAACTATGGGTCTGCTCGATTCGCTTAAGTCCACCTTCACCTCGACCGGCGAGGCGTCCGTTCCGCCCGCAGCAAGCTTCGCTACCCGCGAAGGCGTCATCTACGCCCCCGTCAACGGCGTGCTCGTCAACCTGGACGAGGTTCCCGACGAGACGATCGCCTCGGGCATGCTTGGCCAGGGCTATGGCATCGAGCCCATTACCGGCACCATCTATGCGCCCGCCAACGGCCGCATCGGCGCCACCACTGTCACCAACCACTCCATTGGCATGATCACCGAGGACGGTCTTCGCGTGTTCATCCATGTTGGCCTGGGCACCGTGGAAATGAACGGCAAGGGTTTTGCCCGCTTTGTCGAGATGGGCGATGTGGTCAAGGCAGGCCAGCCGCTCATCAGCTTCGACCGCGAGGCCATTAAGGCCGCTGGTCACGAGGACATCGTGACCGTCATCGTCTCCGAGCTCGATCGTCTTAAGAGCATCGACCACGTCGGCGAGTCTGGAACGCTTATCGGCGGCAACCCGCTCGTCAAGCTTGGCGACCCGCTGCTGGTTGCCAAGACCAAGTAGCCAGGCCCCGCGCCACACAGCCAAAAGGCACCTCGTCAAGCGCCCGCGACCATTTGGCCGCGGGCGCTTTTCGTTTGAAAAACCATCCCGCCAATGCTTTATCTGTATAGCCCAAATGAGCCGAGCTGCTAGAATATCGAACTGTATGGATAACTATCATTCAACCGTTATGGGAGGATACGTGAACCGCACCAAAATCGCGCAGCTCTATGCCGATGCCGAGTCGCTCGGCGGCCAGACCGTCACCGTCGCCGGCTGGGTCAAGTCCGTCCGCGACATGAAGAACTTTGGCTTTGTTACGCTCAACGACGGCAGCTGCTTCCGCGACCTGCAGGTCGTCATGAACCGCGAGGCACTCGACAACTACGACGAGATCGCCCATCAAAACGTCTCGGCCGCACTCATTTGCACCGGCACCGTCAAACTGACCCCCGATGCACCCCAGCCTTTCGAGCTTTCTGCCACTTCCATCGAGGTCGAGGGCACGAGCGCCCCGGATTACCCGCTGCAGAAGAAGCGCGCAACCGTCGAGTTCCTGCGCACCCAGCAGCACCTGCGCCCGCGCACCAACCTGTTCCGCGCCGTGTTCCGCATCCGCTCTGTCGCGGCCGCCGCCATCCACCGCTTCTTCCAGGAGCAGGGTTTTGTCTACGTCAACACCCCCATCATCACCACGAGCGACTGCGAAGGCGCCGGCGAGATGTTCCGCGTGACCACGCTCGACCCCAAAAATCCGCCCCTCACCGAGTCCGGCGAGGTCGACTGGAGTCAGGACTTCTTTGGCAAGCATGCAAGCCTCACCGTGTCCGGCCAGCTTAATGCCGAGAACTTTGCCATGGCCTTTGGCGACGTGTACACCTTTGGCCCCACCTTCCGCGCCGAAAACTCCAACACCACGCGCCACGCCGCCGAGTTTTGGATGATCGAGCCCGAGATGGCCTTCGCCGACCTCAACGACTACATGGACAACGCCGAGGCCATGCTCAAGTACGTCCTTAAGGACGTTATGGCCACCTGCCCCGACGAACTCAATATGCTCAACAAGTTTGTGGACAAGGGTCTGCTCGAGCGCCTGGACCATGTCGCCAACTCCGACTTTGCCCGCGTTACCTACACCGAGGCCGTCGAAATCCTGGAGCAGGCCGTCGCCGCTGGTCACAAGTTTGACTATCCCGTGAGCTGGGGCATCGACCTGCAAACCGAGCACGAGCGTTTCCTGACCGAGGAACACTTTAAGCGCCCGACCTTCGTGACCGACTACCCGGCCGAGATCAAGGCGTTCTACATGCGCATGAACGAGGACGGCAAGACCGTCGCCGCCGCCGACTGCCTGGTGCCGGGCATCGGCGAGATCATCGGTGGCTCCCAGCGCGAGGAGCGCCTGGATCTGCTCGAGGCCCGCATCAAGGACCTGGATATGAATCCCGAGCAGTACAAGTACTACCTTGACCTGCGCCGCTACGGTTCCTGCAAGCACGCCGGCTACGGTCTGGGCTTCGAGCGCTTGGTCATGTATCTGACCGGCGTGGGCAACATCCGCGACGTCCTGCCGCACCCGCGCACCGTGGGCAACGCCGACTTCTAATTGTCGAACGCTAGCTCGCGTCGCCACACGCCAACGCTCATCGCACAAGCGTCTCTCGACATCGGTCGAGAGACGCTTTTTTCAACAGCATCCGTCAAGCTTTTGGCAAGTTTTTGGTCAGTTGAGCAGGGCTGTTGAAAACTCGACCCGCCGTTTGCCGACGACTACCGACCGCCCAGAGCGCCCTGCGCCCCTGGGAAAGCCCCGCGTCTTAGGCTCCATACCGTCGCCACCCAAAACGGAAAGGACGTGGGCACCATGACCGAAGCCGCTGTTGAAACCTACGACACCACGACTAGAGGCGCCGCCTCGATGGCAGCCTATCGCGCCGTTCGTATCCTGCAGCTCTTGAGCGAAAACACCGGCGAAGACAAGGCCATGCTTTCCGATGAGCTGATCCGGCGCCTCGCCCATCCCGACGACCCCGCCCGCATGCCCATCTCGGCGGCGCGGCGCAGCATCTACACCGCCATCTCCGCGCTTCGCCATGCCGGATACGAAATTGAGTACAAACGCGGCGTGGGCTACAAACTTCTTACCCGCCCGCTCACCGATGAAGAGATCATCCGGCTCCACGGTATGGTCATGCGCAACCGCTCCACGCCTATCGCTATCCGCAAGAGCATGGCGCAGCACTTAGTTGCCATGGCGAGTGCCGACGTTCGCGGCTACCTCGATACACCCGAACCCGTTCCGAGCGCAGGCAGCAAGGCTACCAAGGCAACACGCACGCCCATCAAGCGCATCGACACGTGCGAGCTCGTCGAGCAGGCCATCGACCACGGAACCACGGTGAGTTTTGATATTTCGAGCGTTACGACACGTGGCGAAACCGAAGCAGCACGGATGACACTCCGTCCCTTTGCCATCAAGCAACGAGACGGCATCTCGTATTTGCTGGGAACGGTCTACGACGCCCGAGGCGCCGATGACACGTTGCGTACTGTAGAGATTGGCCGAATGAGAAACGTCACCACACGTCTCCTCGACGGCAAGAAGCTCTTCGCCGCCCTAGACGAGGACGACGCCTCCTCCGCCGCATAAGGCTCTCCGCCGCCCATTCGACTACCCGTACCGCCCATCCGATTCTGTATTAAAAAACCCGCCAGGCTGTTGTAAAAATGGACATCAGCGCTACTATAGTTCCACTTGCACTTTGTCCCAGTGCAGTGTTTCCAGCCATTTTTATACTGGGGGTAATGATATGAAGGACATCACCATCAGCCGCAGGAGCCTTCTGGTCTCCGCCGGCCTGCTCGCGCTCGCCCCGCTCGCCGGATGCGGCGGCAACTCCGGTTCCGGCTCTGCTGCCGCCGGTTCCGACTACACCATCGGCGTTCTGCAGCTCACCGAGCACTCCGCACTCGATGCCGCCAACGACGGCTTTGTCAAGGCCATCAAGGAGAGCGGCCTTAAGGTCAAGATCGACCAGAAGAACGCCCAGAACGACCAGTCCACGTGTAAGTCCATTGCCGACAAATTTGTGGGCGATGGCGTCGACCTGATCTACGCCATCGCCACGCCCGCCGCACAGGCTGCTGCCGGTGCCACGGCGGATATCCCCATCGTGGGCTGCGCCATCACCGACTACGCCGCCTCCGGCCTGGTCCAGGACAACGACAAGCCGGGTACCAACGTCACGGGCGCTTCCGACCTCACCCCGGTCGCCGAGCAACTCGAGATGATGCAGAAGGTCCTGCCCGACGTAAAGAAGGTCGGCCTGCTCTACTGCACCGCCGAGTCCAACTCCGACGTCCAGATCAAGGCCGCCAAGAAGGAGCTCGACAAGCTGGGCCTCCAGTACACTGACTTCACCGTCTCGAGCTCCAACGAGATTCAGTCCGTCGTCGAGTCTGCCGTGGGCAAGGTCGATGCGCTGTACTCCCCCACCGACAACACCATCGCCGCGGGTGCCTCGCAGGTCGGCCAGATCTGCAAGGAGAACAAGCTCCCCTTCGTGACTGGCGAGGAGGGTATGTGTAAGGCCGGCGGCCTGTTCACCCTCTCCATCAACTATGAGGACCTGGGCTACGCCGCGGGCGAGATGGCCGTTAAGATCCTGAAGGGCGAGGCCAAGCCCGAGGATATGCCAATCAAGCATCTCTCGAGCAAGGACCTGGTCGTCGTCAAGAACGACGAGATGGCCGAGGCTCTGGGCATCGACCTTTCCGCTCTGGACGAGTAGCGCCATGCGCGGTAACGCGTCTAGGGCCCGCACGCGCGCCACAGCCGCGTTATTCAATATCTGAGCCACAGGGGCGGGCGCTGTAGACCGGCGTCCGCCCTGCTTGTTTCAGGTAAAACAAAACGTCTGTCCGTAACTCTTCTATGCATTGTTACCGCTATTATGGAAAATCACGTGTCCACCCTATCCTAGGAGGTATGAAGCATGCTCATTGCATTGCAGGGCGCCGTTTCGCAGGGCGTCCTCTGGGGCATTATGGTGCTTGGCGTGTTTATCACGTTCCGCCTGCTCGACATTCCCGATATGACCTGCGACGGCAGCTTTGCCCTCGGCGGCTGCGTCTGCGCTGTGCTCATCGTCAATAACAACGTCGACCCGCTGTTCGCCGTGCTGGCCGGTATGTGCGCCGGCGCCATCGCGGGCGCCGTCACGGGCATTTTGACCACCGTCTTTGAGATTCCTGCGATCCTCGCCGGAATCCTCACCCAGATCAGCCTGTGGTCCATCAACCTGCGCATCATGGGCAAGTCCAATACGCCCATTCTTGCCAAGGGCACCGTGTTCTCCGCCGTCAGCAATATGACCGGTCTGCCGCAGTCCACCGTTGCCATCATCTTGGGCATCCTGCTCGCCGTGGCTATCGTTGCCATCCTGTATTGGTTCTTTGGCACCGAGATCGGCTCGGCGCTGCGAGCCACCGGCAACAACGAGTACATGATCCGCGCTCTGGGCGTCAACACCAACTCCACCAAGATGATCGCCCTCGTGCTCTCCAACGCCCTCATCGGCCTTTCGGGCGCGCTCATCTGCCAGAGCCAAAAGTATGCCGACATTGGTATGGGCACCGGTGCCATCGTTATCGGTCTTGCCGCCATTGTTATCGGCGAGGTGCTCGGCCGTCTGCTGCCCGGCGGCCTCACGCAGTTTAGCGTCCGTCTTGCCTCCGCCGTCTTTGGCTCCGTGGTGTACTTCCTTATCCGCGCCATCGTGCTGCAGTTGGGCATGGACGCCAACGACATGAAGCTGCTCTCCGCCGTGATTGTCGCTGTGGCCCTGTGCGTGCCCGTGGTTTGGGAGCGCTATAAGCTCCGCAGCTCCTACACGAAGGGGGATGAGGCAGATGCTTAAGCTCTCGCACGTCAAGAAGACCTTTAACAAGGGCACCGTCACCGAGAAGCGCGCGCTCACCGGCGTCGACCTCACCCTGAATGACGGCGACTTTGTAACCGTGATCGGCGGCAACGGCGCCGGCAAGTCCACGCTGCTCAACATGATCGCCGGCGTGTACCCGCTCGATTCGGGCGTTATTGAGCTCGACGGCACCGACATCTCGCGCCTGAGCGAGTCGCAGCGCGCCAAGTACCTGGGCCGCGTGTTTCAGGACCCCATGCGCGGTACCGCTGCCGACATGCAGATCGCCGAGAACCTGGCCCTCGCCAAGCGTCGCGGCCAGCGTCGCGGCCTTTCGTGGGGCGTCACCAAGGCCGAGAAAGATGAGTACGTCGAGCTGCTCAAGCGCCTGGACCTTGGTCTGGACACGCGTCTCAACGCCAAGGTCGGCCTGCTCTCGGGTGGCCAGCGCCAGGCACTCACCCTGCTGATGGCCACGCTCACCAGGCCGCGCCTGCTGCTGCTCGACGAGCACACCGCGGCCCTCGACCCCAAGACGGCCTCTAAGGTGCTTAACCTGACCGAGGAGATCGTCGACGAGAACCACCTGACCACGCTCATGGTCACGCACAACATGAACGACGCCATCCGTCTGGGCAACCGTCTGATCATGATGCACGAAGGCCACGTGATCTACGACGTGGCGGGCGATGAGAAGAAGTCGCTCACCGTAGCCGACCTGCTGCAGAAGTTCGAGGAGGTCTCGGGCGGCGAGCTCGCCAACGACCGCATGCTGCTGAGCTAAAACCTGCCAAAAAGGGACAAGTTTATTTTGGTAGGTTTTACCTGCGCAAACGTCAAAACCGCCGCAAAGGGACAGACGCCCTTGCGGCGGTTTTCGCATATTATGTCGATAATCCGATATTCGACCAGACATTCTGGCTAAGGACTAAGGAAACTGCCATGAAAAGACTCCCCCGCCTTGCGTTAGCCGCCGCGTTGTTTGCCGGCTCGCTCGCAGGCATCCCAAGCCTCGCTTTCGCGGGGAACCTGCCCGCCGCTATTGACGGCTCCGTGGCCGTCATGCACACCAACGACATCCACGGCAGCTACAAGTACAGCTACAACGAAAGCAAGGGCACCGGCACCGTCGGCTTCGACGGGCTGGCAGTTCTCTATAGCGCCCAGGGCAACGCCCCCGATCTTTTGCTCGATGCGGGCGACACCTTCCACGGACAGTCCTTCGCCACCATGAGCGAGGGTGAGAGCATCGCCGAGCTCATGGACACCTTCTACGCCGACGGCTACGACGCGACCACGCCAGGCAACCACGACTGGAGCTACGGCGCGGACAAACTCCGCACCATGACCGGCTACAGCACCACCGGTACGCCCTTCGCCATGCTCTGCGCGAACGCAAAGTCTACGAGCGGCGTATGGAGCTCGAGCATCACGAAGACGCTCAACCGCACTTGGGAGGATAGCGAAGATCACTCCACATTCGACTACAAAATCAAGGTCGGCGTCGTGGGTGCCATGGATGAGTCGCTGGGATCCTCGCTACGCGCGGACCTGGTCGCGGGCACCAGCTTCTCGAGTGCCGCGAACGCCATCAATGCCGAGGCAGAGCAGCTGCGCAAGGAGGGCTGCGATGTTGTTGTGTGTATTGCGCACACGCTCGACGCCAAGACCTTTGCCACGCGGCTCCGTGGCGTCGATGCCCTTATCGCAGGCCACGAGCACATCAACCTTAACGAAAAGGTGACGGGAGCCGACGGCAAGACGATCCACGTTGTCGAGGCGGGCAGCGCCTTTGCCGAGGTGGGGCTGCTTTCCATTCCGTACAAGTACAACACGAATGACACCGAGACGACCGACGATGACACGGTCACGGTCCCTGCAGACGGCAGCGACGAGAAGCTCTACACCGCCAAGAACGTCAACGACCT
Source organism: Collinsella aerofaciens (assembly GCA_048233475.1). Taxonomy (GTDB): domain Bacteria; phylum Actinomycetota; class Coriobacteriia; order Coriobacteriales; family Coriobacteriaceae; genus Collinsella; species Collinsella aerofaciens_CM. The sequence goes on from DBFANS010000045.1 coordinate 9,006, forward strand.
TTTGGCAGACCCCGACAAGGGCTCCGACTACCATAGCCGCCTTGAAGACGTCCGCAACAAGATCAAGCCGCTCGACGAGGCCTTTGAAAACGAATCGAACAAGGTGCTCGGCACATCCGCCACCAACTATTTCTACGGCGAGGACGCCGCAGGCACGCATGGTTGGGAAATGGTGCGCACCACTGATTTCCGCCCCAGCAAGGAGGGCGACCCCACCAAGGCCCAGACCATCGGCCACGTGATTTGCGGCTCCTATCTTGCCCTGACGGGCGCGGACCTCGCTATCGAAAACGCTGGCGGCATCCGCGGCGGCATCGCGGCGGGCAACGTGACCGCCGGCAACCTCATCGCCATCTCGCCCTACGGCAACACCGTGGAGACCTGGACCATGACCGGCGCGGACTTCCTGGCAGCGCTCGAGCACTCACTGCAGATCAGCGACGAGTGCAATCACAGCTACGAGCTTCAGCAAGCCTACGTGGCAGCCGGCCATACCGAGCAGGAGGCGCAAGACAAGTACAAGTGGCGCGATGACTCTGGCAGCGTTCTCTCCTTTGGCGGCATCAACGTGACGATTGATTGGACGCAGCCCGAAGGCAAGCGCATTGTGAGTGCCACACTCACCAAGGACGGCAGTACGCTCGACCCCGCCAAGACCTATACCGTCGCCACCAACAACTACATCATCACCAACACGACCGACTTTCCCACCTTTGCACACGCCACCAAGTACACCGAGTGGGGCACGTGCGAGGCGGCGCTGAGGGCGCTGATTGGACAGAACGGCTGGGAGAGCAAGATGGCCGGGCTCGCCGGCACCATCGGCTTCGGTTCCGCAGCCGTGGACCCCACGCCCACACCGGCCCCGACGCCTAAGCCCTCGCCTAAGACGGACACGACGACCACGAAGGTCATCACCAAGAAGACGACCGGTAAGCTCGCCGCAACGGGAGACCGCACGCTGGCAGTAGTTGGCGCGTGCCTTATCGGCGGCATCATCGTCATCATGCTCGGCATTATCTGGAAGCGTCGACGCTAAGCTACACCGCCGGGCCTTACAGCCCCGCCGCGTAAACCTTATATCGAGCACAGAAGCCCGTCCGAATTTGATCGGACGGGCTTCTTGGTGGGTATCATGGTTGAACGATCATTAGGAGGTTTTCCCTACATGGAATTGTTTGAGCCGATTCTTCATTTCTTTGAGCAACGGTGGGTCCACAACATCATCTGGGCCGTCATCTTGGCGATAGGCACCGCCGTCGCCGCCAAGGTCGTATCCAAGACCCTGAACCATCTGCTCAACCGAGACGATAACCCGCTTCCGGCATCGAGCATCTTCATCAACATCGCGCGCGCCGTCATCTGGATGATTGGCGGCAGCTTTATCCTCGACAACTGTTTTGGCATTAACGCAAACGCCCTCGTCGCCGCTCTTGGCGTCGGCGGCATCGCCATCTCGCTCGGCTTTCAGGACACGCTGTCAAACCTTATCGGCGGCATGCAGGTGACGTTTATGGGCATCATCAAACCCGGCGACAATATCGAGGTCGGCGGCGTATCCGGCGTTGTCCAAGACATCACTTGGCGCCATACAACGATTGAGGATGCCTGTGGACAGACCATCATTGTGCCCAATTCCAACATCTCCAAGAACACGCTCGTGCATTTGATGCCCTTTGGGCGCGTGGCCGTGCCCGTTGCCGTAAAGGACACGTCTAAGTGGGCTTCCCTTGACGTGCTGGCAGACGAGCTCACGAGCGCAACCAAAACGGCCGTCTCGCCCATCTCGGGCTTTGACAAGGAGCCCTACGTACTCTTTAGCGAAATCGGCGACTTTGGCATCAAAGGAAAGATCATCTTTATCGTCAGCGACGACAGCACTACTTTCACGGCAGCCGACGCCTGCATCCGCGCCATCGCCCCCATCATTGCCTAAACCACCACAAAGGGGACAGGCACCTTTGTTGTGGTTTTCATTCGTGGTACCATGGTTCATATAGTTGTTTAAACGACTAAGGGAGCAACATCATGGAAGAGGCCTACCGTCAAGCACGCAAGCGCGGCGAGCAAGGACGTCGACGCGCCATTAGTCAAAGCGAGTATCCGTACCTCACGGACCTCGATAGCTTGGTTGCCCAGCTCCCCTTAGGCCAGCGAGAGAATGTCGGCCTGAGAGACATTCCGCTCGAAATGGTCGTCGGTACGGTTACCAAGGGCCGTCAGTCCGCCTTTTCATGCAACTTTATGCCCCTACTGCCGTTTGGCACCGAGTTCGCCCGCAAGTGGTCCAACCTCTACGACATCCAGGTAACCGAGGGTTATCGCGACCCCATCATCGTCACCGAGTTCATGCATCGGTTCTATGTCCAGGAAGGCAACAAACGCGTCAGTGTCCTCAAATTCCTGGACGCCCCGACGGTTTCGGCCAAGGTCACCCGTCTCTACCCCGGCACATGGGATTCCGTCGAAAGCCGCCTGTACGGCGAGTTCTGCGCGTTTTGGCGCGTCTGCCCCCTATACGAGATCGAGTTCTCGCGTGAGGGAAGCTACGAGACGCTCGCCAAGATGCTCGGTCAGAACCTTATCGAAAAATGGCCGCAGAAAAAGGTCGACTACCTGCGCCACACCTTCCTGCTCTTTAAGCGCGCCTACCTTCGCGCAGGCGGCGACCACCTGGACATTACGCCCGCCGACGCCATGCTCGTCTACCTCAATGTGTACAACCAGGACCGCCTGCTGGATACGCCGACGGATATAGTCGTAAACCGCCTGTGCAAGATCTGGCGCGAGCTGGTTATTGCCGGCAAAAATGACGAGGACAAGGTCGATCTTGTCGAAGCACCGAGCGTCGACGAGGAAAAGGCGCCCGCCAAGTCCACCTCCGGCGTGCTCAACTTCTTTATGGGCAAGACCGTCTATTCGGCGGCTAACCCCCTGCGCATTGCCTTTATCCATGAGTTCCCCTGTGCGACGTCGAGCTGGGACAGCCTGCACGACCAAGGGCGTCAGTATCTCGATGAGCACTTTGGCGGTATCGTGCGCACCGAGGCGTTCGAGGACTGTCACGATCCGGATGTGTTCTACGCCGCCGTGGAAACGGCTGTCAAACATGGAGCAAACGTCATCTTCTCGACCTCGCACCGCCTGATGGAATACACGCTCAGGGCTGCCGTTGAGTATCCCCGGGTTCGGTTCCTCAACTGCTCTATCGGCCTTCCCCATCAAAGCGTCCGTTCGTACTTTGGCAAGATGTACGAGGCCAAGTTTCTGCTGGGCGCCCTTGCGGCCAGCATGGCGGACAACCACCGCATCGGTTACCACGCGTCGGTCTTCGCCTCGGGCGCACTCAGCGAGATCAACGCCTTTGCGATTGGCGCCTCGCTGCTCGACCCGCGCGCGCAGGTCATCCTCACCTGGGGCGATGTTCCCGCCGGTGGTCTTGCCGAAGCCATGTGCCGCGAAGGCGTAAGCGTCATGACCGGCGCTGACATGTCAAAGTCGCTCGAAGACCCAACGGCCTACGGGCTTCACCGCTTGGTCGACGGCAAAGTCACCGGCATCGCCATGCCCGTATGGAACTGGGGCCGTTACTACGAGCTCATCGTTCGCAGCCTTCTTCACGGCACGTGGGACGAGACCAGCGACGACAACCAAGTGCGCGCTGTCAACTACTGGTATGGCATGAGCTCCGGCGTTATCGACATCCGTTACGCTCCGGGCCTACCCTACCAAACGCGCAAACTCGTGCAGTTGCTCCGCAACGGCATTGTTGAGGGATCCATCAACCCCTTTGGCGGCGAGCTCCACAGCCAGAACGGCGTGGTACAGATCGAAGGCTTCCCTCCGCTTCCGAGCACGCAGATTGTCGAGATGAATTGGCTGGCGGACAACGTGGTAGGCACCATTCCGCAGCTCGACGATGAGCCGAAAGTCCCTGCCCTATGAAAATCCTTGCCATAGCCGATACCGAAGAACGATGCCTTTGGGAGTGCTTTCGCAAGGAACGCTTTGAGGGAGTCGACCTGATTTTGTCCGCCGGCGATCTGGACCCGGACTATCTTGAGTTTTTGGTTACGGTCATCAACAAACCGCTCATCTACGTGCGCGGCAATCACGATGACCGCTACGCACGTCATGCACCGGGCGGATGTATCTGCGTAGAAGACAGCGTGTACACGTACCGAGGGATTCGCATTGCAGGCCTTGGCGGGTCCATGCGTTATCGCGACGGCGCCAACATGTACACCGAACGCGAGATGTCCAAGCGCATGCGTAAGTTATCGCGTAAGGTTAGGATGGTCGGCGGGTGCGACATTCTGCTTACCCATGCACCCGCCGCCGGTATGGGTGATCTGGACGACCTGCCGCATCGAGGGTTTGAGTGCTTTAACACGGCGCTTGAGTCCTGGGGGCCCGACTATATGGTGCATGGGCATGTACACCAAAGCTACGGTTACGATTTTCAGCGCGAGCGGCAGCATGTGTGTGGAACGACGATCATCAACGCCTGCGGCTATACGCAGTTTGAGCTCGATCAGACGCGCTACCCCATCCGTGGCTGGCAGGCAGCCTGGCTCAATTCGCAAACCATGCGCCGCGAGCTCAAACGCCATGATGCCATCGAGTCCTCAACAGCCAGAACACCCTGGTAACCACCACAAAGGGGACACCGTCCCCTTTGTGGTGCTTTTGACGCGATAGCAAGAAACCCGGTCCTGCACAAGGCAGAACCGGGTTTCTTTAGCAATGCTTGCTTTGATCAGGCAGTAACTAGCAGTTACTCAGCCAGGAAGTCACGCTGGACAGCGGGATCGACCTTGACGCCAGGGCCCATGGTGGAAGACACGGAGATGGACTTGACATACTTGCCCTTAGCAGAAGAGGGCTTGACGCGCAGGATCTCAGTGTACAGGGCAGCGTAGTTCTCGACGAGCTGCTGCTCAGAGAAGGACTTCTTGCCCAGGGGCACGTGGCAGATGCCGTAGCGGTCGGCGCGGTACTCAACGCGGCCAGCCTTGAGCTCGGAGACCATCTTGGCGACGTCCATGGTCACGGTGCCGAGCTTGGGGTTCGGCATGAGGCCACGGGGACCAAGGATCTTACCGATGCGGCCAACCTTGGCCATCATGTTCGGCGTAGCGATAGCGGCGTCGAAGTTGATCTCGCCCTTCTGGATCTGGGCGACGAGCTCGTCGGAACCGATGATGTCGGCGCCGGCAGCCTCAGCCTCGCGGGCCTTCTCGCCCTCGGCGAAGACGGCAACACGAACGGTCTTGCCGGTGCCGTGGGGCAGGGAGATGGAACCACGGATGTTCTGGTCAGCCTTACGAGTATCGATGCCCAGACGGAAGTGGGCCTCGACGGTCTCGTCGAACTTGGCGGTGTCGAGCTCCTTGATGAGCTTGGCAGCCTGAAGGGGGGTGTAGAGCGTGGCGCGGTCGATCTTCTCGGCAGCGGCGTTATAGCTCTTACCATGCTTAGCCATGTGCATTACCTCCTGTGGTTAAACGGGCGTGAGCCCTCCCACATCGTATCGTGTGCCCTATTGCACACATTTAACGGGCGCCCCGATCGGAGCACCCGTCGTTACCATAAGAAATCGCTACTCAGCGATGGTGACGCCCATGGAACGGGCGGTACCGGCGATGATCTTCTTGGCGGCGTCAATGTCGTTGGCATTGAGGTCCGGCATCTTGATCTCGGCGATCTTGGTGAGCTGCTCCTGGGAGAGCTGACCAACCTTGTCAGCCTGGGGCTTAGCGGAACCAGACTTGAGGTTCAGCTCCTTCTTGATAAGGTGAGCCGCCGGCGGGGTCTTGGTGATGAAGGAGAAGGACTTGTCCTCGTAGACAGAGATCTCAACGGGGATGATGTCACCCTTCTTGTCCTGCGTCTCGGCGTTAAAGGCCTGGCAGAACTGCATGATGTTCACGCCAGCAGCGCCCAGGGCGGGGCCGACGGGAGGAGCGGGGTTTGCTGCACCAGCAGGAATCTGGAGCTTAATGACGTTGGCAACCTTCTTCTCAGCCATGGTCATTCCTTTCGAATCACGAGTGTGAAGTACTTGCTATATCGTAAGCACGCACGTGTTAGAAGCACTCCTGAGATGAGCAGTCACAGAAGAAGCACGCTCGCGCGAACGGACGAAAACTTAAGCGATGACAGCGACCTGGTTAAAGTCGAGCTCGACCGGCGTCTCGCGGCCAAAGATCATCAGCGTGACCTTGAGCTTGCCAGCCTCGGTGTTAACCTCGGAGACCTTGCCATCAAAGTCGGTAAGCGGGCCATCGGTGACGCGGACGGACGTACCGACCTCAATATCAACCGAGGTGCGCTTGGGCGAATCGCCCTTACCGGGACGACGAGTCATCTTGTTGTACTCGTCGCGGGAAAGCGGAGCGGGCTTGCCGTTGCCGCCTAGGAAACCGGTGACGCCAGGCGTGTTACGAACACACGTCCAAGCATCGTCATCCATCTCCATGCGGACCAGGACATAACCCGGGAAGATCTTGGAATCCTTGGTCTCACGCTTGCCACCCTCTTTAATCTCGGTGACGCGCTCCATAGGAATCTCGATATCAAAGATACGGTCCTGCATGCCCATAGTCTCGATGCGATGCTCGAGATCGGACTTAACGCGGTTCTCGTATCCAGAGTAAGTGTGAACGACGTACCAACGCTTAGACATGGTTTAGCCCCTCAATCCAGAGAACAGAGCAAGAGCCTCGCCAAAGCCAGCATCGAGCAGAGCGATGACGACGCCGACGACGATCAGAGAAGCGCAAACAACAACCGAGTAGTTCACGAGCTCCTTCTTATCGGGCCACGTGACACGCTTCATCTCGGACTTGACCGAAGCGAAATACTTCTTGGTGCGGGCGAAGAAACCAGGCTTCTCGTTCTTCTTGGACTTCGCAGCCTTCTCGTTCTTCTTGGCAACGGCCTTCTTGGCCTCAACCTTGGAGTTGGCGGCAGCTTTGTTGGCAGGTGCCGGCTGCTGAGCCTTCTTCTTGTTCTTCTTGTTGGCCATTTGGGTTACCTCCGCGCAATGCGCTTATACATGAGTAAACCGTAAGCCCCCAAGTGGGAGCTTACGGAATAATGACTGGCACGCCAGGAAGGACTCGAACCCTCAACACTCGGTTTTGGAGACCGATGCTCTACCAATTGAACTACTGGCGTATGTGACTAGAGACTAGCGAGTCTCTTTGTGCAGCGTGTGGTGACGGCACCAGGGGCAATACTTCTTGATCTCCATACGATCAGGCATGGTCGACTTGTTCTTGGTGGTCGTATAGTTGCGGCGCTTGCACTCAGTGCACGCAAGAGTAACTAGAGTACGCATGTATCCTGAACCTTTCATTTCCGCCCCGTACGGGCACGAGTTGTTACTTTATCAGCTCCACGTAAGTGCTGTCAATGAAAACCTCGAGTCAATTGGTTCTCGGTGGATCCATTCATATTTGGAACACATCAATGAAGCCATCGAGAGCTAATCGACGGTGCATCCAGGACCATTATCGATCCTCTCGACACCAGCAACGGCTCAATATCCATTGCAGAAAAGAACCCGGCACCCATATAAGTGCCGGGTTCTCTAAGTCAGCTATATCAAAGAGCTAATTTACTCAATGATCGTGGAGACGATGCCCGAACCGACGGTGTGGCCACCCTCGCGGATAGCGAAGCGCAGGCCCTCCTCCATGGCGATCGGGTGGATGAGGTCGCCCTCGATGGTGATGTGGTCACCAGGCATAGCCATCTCGGTGCCCTCGGGGAGCTTGACCGTACCGGTAACGTCGGTGGTACGGAAGTAGAACTGAGGACGATAACCATCGAAGAACGGGGTGTGACGGCCGCCCTCCTCCTTGGTCAGAACGTAGATCTCGCCGGTGAACTTGGTGTGCGGGGTAACCGAACCGGGCTTGCAGAGAACCTGGCCGCGCTCGATGTCCTCACGCTTGATGCCGCGGAGCAGCAGACCGACGTTGTCGCCAGCCTCGCAGAAGTCCATGGACTTACGGAACATCTCGATACCGGTAACGACGGTGTTCTGGGTATCCTTGATGCCGACGATCTCGACGGGCTCGTTGAGCTTGAGCTCACCGCGCTCGACACGGCCAGTAGCAACGGTACCACGACCGGAGATGGTCATAACGTCCTCAACGGCCATCAGGAACGGGAGGTCGTTGTTACGAGCAGGCGTCGGGATGTACTCGTCGACGGCCTTCATGAGCTCGCGAATGGCGTCCATCCACTTGGCGTCGCCCTCGAGAGCGCCCAGAGCGGAGCCACGGATGACGGGGATGTCGTCGCCGGGGAAATCGTACTCGGAGAGGAGCTCACGGGTCTCCATCTCGACGAGGTCGATGAGCTCGTCATCGTCAACCATGTCGCACTTGTTCAGGAAGACGACGATGTAGGGAACGCCGACCTGACGGGCGAGCAGGATGTGCTCGCGAGTCTGAGCCATGGGGCCGTCGGTAGCGGCGATGACCAGGATGGCGCCGTCCATCTGAGCAGCACCGGAGATCATGTTCTTGACGTAGTCAGCGTGGCCCGGGCAGTCAACGTGAGCGTAGTGACGGGCAGCAGTCTCGTACTCGACGTGGGAGACGGAGATCGTAATGCCGCGCTCGCGCTCCTCGGGAGCCTTGTCGATGTTCTCGAACGCAGTGAAGTCAGCCTTGCAGCCCTCGGTCTCGGAGAGAACCTTGGTGATGGCAGCGGTCAGCGTGGTCTTGCCGTGGTCGACGTGACCAATGGTGCCGATGTTAACATGCGGCTTAGTGCGCTCAAACTTCTCTTTGGCCATAAAGCCCTCCTCTAAACAGGTCGTCCCCGGACGGGACTTTGCCTTTATACCATAGTGGCCTCTCAACATACTATTGAGAAGCCACCGTGTTACCTATGGTAGCGGTGACTGGATTCGAACCAGTGACGCCACGGGTATGAACCGTGTGCTCTAACCAACTGAGCTACACCGCCGGATGGAGCCTGCAACCAGACTTGAACTGGTGACCTCTTCGTTACCAACGAAGTGCTCTACCGACTGAGCTATACAGGCACTTGACGGGTGGGAGCTATAGGATTCGAACCTATGTAGGCAGAGCCAACGGGTTTACAGCCCGTCCCCATTAACCACTCGGGCAAACTCCCAATCGTTCAAGTATCCGCAGGTCCTTTGGTCTTTTGGACCGCCGCCCCCGCGAACGAAGAAGATAATACGATGCCACCTTGGGGGCTGTCAACGAAAACCTCTAGATACACGGTGCCGGGCGTATCTATATGCCTTTGACCTGCGGTTTTGTTGAGTTTGGATGTGAAGGACGGTGGTTCTGGATACAGAGGTGACGTTTCCCAAGGTAACACTTTGGTGTAGTGGAGTACACCTTCAGGATCGAACTTCGATATCGGCTTATTTGCACTTATATATAGGTCGAGATCGGGGCTTCCCAGACAGAAGATTGCTCTTCCCAGGCAAAATCGAGCGTGGATTTTCTTCCGTTTGAAATCGAGCGTGGATAATCCCCCACTTTGCCGTGCCATCGAATCCAAAGTGGCAGATTATCCACGCTCATTCACTAGGCGGAAGATTTTCCACGCTCGTGTGTCCGATAATCCACGCTCGATGACAATGACCAACCTCGCCCCGGCCTATGTCTCGACCTGTAACAGTAAGAGGGTTATTCCTCCCCTATCTGTTACAGATCGAGATGTTTCGCAGAGACCCCCGCTTACGTTTCATTCTGTAACAGTAAGAACGGTTTTCAGCCTCTTCGTGTTACGGATCGAGATATTATCGGCCTTCCCTTGGCAATGTTTCGATCTGTAACTATAAGGAGGGTTTTCCGCCCCTTCGTGTTACAGATCGAGACAAACCTGAAGCTTGGTTGGCGCCACACCCGCTGACTTATAGACATAAATAGAAACGGGCCCTGTCCCACAAGGGAACAGAGCCCGAAACTCTCATGGAGCCAGTGACAGGAATCGAACCTGCAACCCACTGATTACAAATCAGTTGCGCTACCGTTGCGCCACACTGGCACACTTGGCGCTTTCGCGCGAAGCCTGTTAAGAATAAAGGAATTGCGGACGGGGCGCAACAGACCCTTCGACCGACCACATCTCAAAACCATTCGTCAAAACGAATAGTTTTAATTACAATTGCTATATATAAAACTATTCGTTCTAACGAAGGGTTTCGCGATGCTTACTACCAAGGAAGCAGCCGAACTGCTCGGCATCACTCCGCGCAGGGTGCAGGAGCTCATAAAAAACGGAGCACTTGAGGCCCGCAAGGCTTCTGGTGTATGGCTCATCGACAAAGACAGCGTCGACACGCGACTCCGCTCCGTGACCAAAACGGGGGGACGTCCCCGCCGCGGCCACGGTAAGAGCGAGATCGCGTTCACCCTCATGAATCGCACGCACGAGGTCGCTCAGCTGGTCTACAGCACATCGCGAAAAAACTTTACCCACATCGGTGCCGACATCGATTACGCCCACGCCCCTATTGGAGTATTTGGCCCTAATAGCCCCATATCGCTAGACTCCTTCCGCATCTGGTGGCGCGGCCGCGGTATCCCGCTCGCACGCATTGGGCTAGCCTCCCTGCTTGCAGAAGCCGCAGTCGATGTTCCCGATGAACTCGTCCAGCGAAATCTCGGCCTCTCCTTATCCGACCAGTATTGGATTAGGCCCCAAGGTTCCGGTCTCACCTGGGAGGATATCAACTTCTTCAATAACGCCTTTGATGACGTCTCGCTAACCATTGCACCCTTCGCCCCAGAGGGTAAAGCAGCCGCCGCAAAACCCGATAACACCTCGGACGGCAATCTTCAAAAGTACTGGACATGCGAGGGCGGGCGTCGAATTCTGCATAAGGCAGGAGCGCACCTGAACCAGGAACCTTATAACGAGCTGGTGGCGACCGCGCTCCACCGTCGCATCCTAAACGCCTGCGATTATGTACCTTACTCGCTCGAGGGCACGGGCACTTCCGCCCTGAGCATATGCGATGTCTTCTTAACTGATGAAGAAGAGTATGTCCCCGCGTTCTATGTAAACCAGCACGCAAACGCAGATGAACGACTAACCGACTACGAGCGATACGTAGCAAACTGCGAGGAGCTCGGGGTGACAGGCGTCAAGGATGCCCTTGACCGCATGATCGTGTGCGACGACATCATCGCCAACTACGATCGTCATTGGCGCAACTTCGGCCTCGTGCGAAACGTCAACTCACTGGTCTGCAGACCAGCCCCCATCTTCGATTCGGGCTCATCGCTCTGGTGCAACATTTCTCTTGAGGAGCTTAGGGCGGGAGAGCACAGTTTTACCAGCGCGCAGTTTCATTCAAGCCCCGCCAAACAAATGTTGCTCGTCGAGGACATGGGCTGGTTTGACGGCGACAAACTCGAAGGCTTCGTTGACGAGGCGATCGAGATTCTGTCTAAAAACGATGCCCTAGCAGCGAGACTGCCTTATCTAAAAGAGGCGCTAACGTGGCGCCTCGAAAGAATGATCAACATCGCTGAATGGAGTTAGCGAGGCAGCATTGCCCGTCAGCTCCCCTATCTCCCACGCAACGCCTTGAGCTTGGCCAGGGCCTCGGGGCTCAGGCGGCTGCCCAGGGTCATCTTGATCTGGGGTGCTTCCTCGGCCTCATGCACGTCGTTGTCGATCTGTTTGATCTCGTCCACCAGCATGCGGCTCGAGATGCGCGTGACGCCCTTGCCCATGACGACAGCCTGGATCGTGCCGTCGCTCGATACCACGGAGCACGCGCGGCCTTCCTCGCGCGCCTCGATGCAGAGCTTCTGCACCACGGTGTCGGCCGATACGCCCGTCGGCGAAAACTCGATGCGCACGCCGCGGGCCGGCAGGTTGGGACGCTCACTGGAGATATTGCCCGCGCCGTCAAACACGATCACGGCCTCGTAACGGCCCTGGGCAAAGGCAGCAACGTCGTTGATGAGGGCGGTGCGCGCCATATCGTGGACGTCGCTGGAATACGGATCGTCGGAATGGTCGTACACGAGCTTTTCGTAGCGCGGCGTGCAGTGAATCACGTTGTAACCGTCGACCACCAGCAGCTCGGGCTTGTTGGAGTGCACCGTCGAGACTGGGTCGGCGATAGCCTGCGCAAACGCATTGCCGCCCACGCCGTAGGTCGCGGCCGAAACAATCGGCTTGGCCGAGCCCTCGCCAAAGCGCTTGGCCTTGGACTTGGCACGGTTCTTCTTGGACATGCGCTACTCCTCCCCCATGAGCTCGCCGGCGTTGCGGCGCAGCCACTCAAAGCACAACGCCGTGGTCGCCTGGGCAACATTGAGGCTCTCGGTCATGCCGCGTTGGGGAAGCTTGGTCAAAAAGTCGCATTTCTCGAGTACCAGGCGCGAGATGCCGTCGCCCTCGGAGCCCATGACGAGCGCCACGCGACCTTCGAAGGGAGCATCCCAGCAACTGCCCTCGGCGTGCTCGGAAGCACCGCCCACCCAAAAACCAGCGGCCTTGAGGTCATCGAGTGCACGGGCAATATTGGGAACCTGCGCGATAGGCAGATGCATGACAGCACCGGCCGAGGTCTTGTAGCTGCCCACGGTCACGCCGGCGGCACGCTTGTTGGCGATGACGACGCCGGCCGCGCCCACGACCTCGGCGGAGCGCACAATGGCGCCAAAGTTGCCGTCGTCGGTCACATGGTCGAGCACGACGACAAGCGCCGGACCGTCGCCTGCGCGGTCGAGAATATCGGCGACATCAGCATAGGGGAAGTTGCCAACCTCGAGTGCGATGCCCTGATGAGCGCCATGGCTCGACAGTGCGTCGAGCTGCGCGCGCGGCACATACTTAATGCGGACGCCCGCGGCGTTGAGGTCGTCGACCAGGCGCGACAAGGCGGCATCGCGCTCTCCACCCTCGACAATGAGCGCGCACTTGATGGGAAAACCAGTGCGTAGCGCCTCGGCGGCAGCACGGCGGCCTTCGATAAACTCGCCCTTGGGAGCCTGGACAGCATCGCGGTTGCGATCGCGCTGCGGACGTGCGGCCTGGGTACGATCGCGCTGGCCCTTGGGAGCGGCAGCGCGATTGTTGCGGCGAATCGGACGCGAGCCAGAAGCGGCCTGCTTGCCGCCACGAGGTGCACGCTTGCGATTGTCGGCCATAAAACGGCCTCCTTAAATAGATAACGGACAAGAATCGACCGTCCGAGCCACGGCACCTTGCCTTTCAATCGTCGGGCATGACCACCAGGTCTATGCCCTCCTCTTTCAAGGCAATCTGCCGCACCTCGAACGGTCGACAAATACTAGAGACTCTTAATACGAGTGCCGGCGGCGGTATCTTCAATCGTCAGGCCCAGGTCCTTGAGCTGGTCGCGGATGGCGTCGGCCAGATCCCAGTTCTTGGCGGCACGGGCCTCGGCGCGGGCCTCGAGAATCTTGGCAGCGGCCTCGTCCACGTCGTCACCCGTGTAGGCAACCAAACCGGCGGCAACGCCCAGCAGGCCCAGCGGCAGCTCGACCTTGGGCTCGGGAAGCTCGACGCCAAGCGTATCGAGCAGCTCGGTCAGCGTGTCGGCGGCGGCAAGCGCGGCGGCCTTGTCGGCAGCGTCGCCCGCCTGCTCCAGGTACTGGTTGCACTCGGTCACAAAGCCAAAGACGGCACCCATGGCACCAGCGGTGTTAAAGTCGTCGTCCATGCACTCCTTAAAGGTGGCACGGGTCTCGGCGGCCTTGGCGGCAAACGCCTCGGATGCTGCCTCATCGGCATCGGCCGTCGCATGGTTCGCGGCCCAGCGAAGGTTCTCGACCGTACCGGCGATACGCGTGAGCGAGTTCTCGGCACCCTCCAGGCGCTCCCAAGAAAAGTCGAGCGGCGAGCGATAGCTCGTCTGCAGCATCAGCAGGCGCAGGGCGGCAGCGGAGTGCTGCTCGAGGACCTCGGCCAGCGTAAAGAAGTTGCCGAGCGACTTGGACATCTTCTCGCCGTCTACCAGCAGCATGCCCGTGTGCATCCAGGTGTTGGAGAAGCCCTGGTGCCAGGCGCAGGTGGCCTGAGCGCACTCGTTCTCGTGATGCGGGAAGGCAAGGTCGGAGCCGCCGCCGTGGATGTCGATCGGAGTGCCCAGGTAGCGATGCACCATGGCGGCGCACTCGGTGTGCCAACCGGGACGGCCCTCGCCCCAGGGGCTCGGCCAGCTGGGCTCGCCGGGCTTGGCGGCCTTCCACAGGGCAAAGTCGAGCGGGTCGTTCTTGTCCTCGTTCTCCTCAATGCGTGCGCCAACCATAAGGTCGTCGATGTTGCGGCCCGAGACCTGACCATAGTTGGGATCGCTGCGCACGGCAAAGTACACATCGCCGTTATCGGCTGCGTAAGCGTGGCCCTGCTCGATAAGCGTCTTGATCATGGCGATCATGGGGCCGATCTCCTTGGTGGCGCGGGGGCGCACATCGGGATCGAGCACGTTGGCGGCGCGCATGACGCCGATGAACTTGTCGGAGAACTCCGTCGCGACCTCGGCAGCCGTACGGCCCTGCTCGTTGGCGCGCTTGATGATCTTGTCGTCGACATCGGTGAGGTTCTGGGCGAACGTGACCTCGTAGCCGCTCGCGATGAGCCAGCGTCGAATCACATCGAAGCTGATGAACGTGCGGGCATTGCCGATGTGGATGTTGTCGTAGACCGTGGGGCCGCACACGTACATGCGAACCTTGCCGGACTCGATGGGCTGGAACTCTTCCTTTTTATGGGTAGCGCTGTTGTAGATACGCATTCGTTACTCCTTAACGGTTTTCTGTAGCAGGCAGACGGCCCAGGCGCCGATTCCCTCGCCCTGGCCTTCCCAACCGAGCTTTTCGGTCGTAGTGGCGGCGACGCCTACATTTTCGACGTCAACGCCCAGGGCATGGGCAAGGTTGGCGCGCATGGCATCGCGGTGCGGGGTGATCTTGGGTTGCTGACAGGCAATGGTGCAATCGGCATCGACAAACTCAAAGCCCAGCTCGCGCGCATAGTCCATCACGCGAGCGAGCAGCACCATCGAATCAGCACCCTCGTAGGCAGGATCGGTGTCGGGGAATAGCTTGCCGATGTCTCCCCCGCGGCAGGCGCCCAGAATGGCGTCGGCCAAGGCGTGCGCGAGCACATCGGCATCCGAGTGGCCCAGCAGGCCGCGCTCGTAGGGAATGTCGACCCCGCCGATGATACATCGACGCCCCTCCACCAAACGGTGGACGTCGTAGCCGTGGCCAATGCGCAGGTTACTGAACATAGGGAAGGTCCTCTCCCTCGGCCATGCGGCCAAGCAGAATCGCGGTTACGGGACGCAGATCCTCGGGCACCGTCACCTTAAGGTTGTCGCGCGGGCTCTGGACACAGCGGACGCGCCCGCCCATGCGCTCGACCAGCGATGAGTCGTCGGTACCGATAAAGCCCTCGGCAATCGCCGCGGCATGGGCACGCTTCATCGCGTCGACGCTAAAGATCTGCGGCGTCTGCGCGGCCCAATAGAGCTCGCGCGGCGGCGTCTCGACGATATTATCGCCGTCGACGATCTTGAGCGTGTCGATCGCGGGCTGACCGCACACGACACCGTCGAGGGCACGGTCGCTCACGAGCACGTCGATAGCGTGGTCGATGGCCTCGGTCGTAATGAGCGGACGAGCGCCGTCGTGGATGGCGACATATTCGAAACCCGCCGGAACCGCATGCACGCCGGCACGGGTGGAATCCTGACGGGTATCGCCGGCATCGGCAAAGCTGATGGGCGTGTCATAGTCAAACGGGTCAATGGCCAGGCGGCGCATCTCGGCACGGCGCTCGGCAGGGCAAACCACGACGATATGGCCGACCTTATCGCTACGATCGAACGCGCGGATGGACCAGCTCATGAGCGGACGGCCCGCCACATTAACGAGCTGCTTGCCGCCGGGATTTCCAAAGCGCTGGCCGCTGCCGCCGGCAACGACCACGGCGCATACGGGCGCCATTATGCGTTCCCCTGTTTGGTGCCCTTCATGCGGTACAGCGAGTCCGCAAGAATGGCAGGGTTGTTGACGCCAAAGTCGCCCAAGCGCTCCGGATCCTCGCTGATGTCGTCCATGAGCTCCTGCAGCGAGCCGTACTCGTCGACGATCTTCTCGGCCACGCCGTCGCGCACGACGGACACGCGCGAAAGCGTGCGCAGGCCCAGCGGCGTCATGACGGAGTCCTCGTCCAAGTCGTCATAGCCCAGAACTGCCGCCACGTGCTGCGGGTCGGACAGGTCCTTAGGCGTCATACGGCTCAGCTCGGCGCGAATCTTCTCGGCGTTGGCCTCAGAGGAATCGCTCGCGTAGTCGCGGATCATCAAGTCGTATTCGGTATCCATGCTGGAGCCCGCGAGCTGCTCGAGCTGCATCTGCACGAGCTTACCCTGGTTACCCAGCTTGACAATGCAATCCTTAAGCTCGGTCTTTGCCTGCTGCATGATCTCGAAGCTCGAGAAAATACCGGTAATGTCGGCGAGTGTGACGTAGTCGTCGAGCTCGAGGGCCGTCAGGCGCAGCAGGGAGCGATCGAGCGACTGACGGGTAGTCTGGAGCGTGGCGACGAGCTGGTTGACCGAGCTCATGATGGTGGTGACGGGCTGGATCTCGTAGCTCTTGCCGTGGACGTACACGTTGACGACGGCGCGACGAGCCGAAACCGAGATCACGATGGCATCGGTGAGCACCGACATGCGAGCGGCAGTACGGTGACGCATGCCCGTCTCACTCGTGGCGAGCGAGGGATCGGGATTGAGGTGGAAGTTGGCGCGCAGGATCTGGGTGAGGTCGCCATCGATAACGATGGCGCCGTCCATCTTGGAAAGCTCGAACAGGCGGTTCGAGGTAAACGAAATGTTGAGCGGGAAGCCGTCGTTACCGGCAGCGAGCACGTTTTCGGTGTCGCCGACGCAGATAAGGGCGCCCAGGTGACCGGCGATGATCATGTCGAGGGCGGTGCGGATCGGCTGGCCGGGGGCAGTCAGGCGAATGGCCTGTTCCATACGCTTTTGCAGCTCGTTCTTATCCAAGGCATCGCTCCCATCGTATACGCTCCATAAACGCTAAATAGTTTCTCACGGTTTGTCCCTGCGGCGCTTGCGAAATCCGATGCTTACAGAATGAGCGAACACAGCTGAGAGCCCAATCCAAATGGGCTGCTTATGTGGTAGCATCGGGATTCGCATAAATGAGGGAGTAGTCGCGTGATCGGGTTCGCCTCCGATGGCGCGGCAAGTCAACACACTGGCCGATGCGGCCTGGCTTGCCTTAATGAACGAGACTCGTGGCTGTGCGCGCAACGCGTACGCCACGGGTCTTTTTTGTTACTCCCCCAAGAGGTACACGCGGGCCCGCCCGCAGAGAGGGAGCCAGACTATGGGACTCGCAGAGCTTGTGTTGCTCGCTATCGGCCTTTCTATGGACGCTTTTGCCGTATCCATCTGCAAGGGCCTTGGCATGAAAAGGATCAACCTTAAGGTCGCCGTGATACTCGGCCTGTTCTTTGGCGGTTTCCAGGCCGGCATGCCCGTAATCGGATGGGCGCTCGGCAGCCAATTCATGGGCATCATCGGACCCATCGACCATTGGATCGCCTTTATCCTTTTGGCCTTCATCGGCGGCAAAATGCTGTGGGAGGCTTTTACCGAGGACGAGGATGAAGGCGACGGCAAGGATGCCGAAAAGATTGAACTGGGCGAGTACCTGATCCTCGCCATCGCCACCTCAATCGACGCCCTGGCCGTGGGCATCTCGTTCGCCGCGCTTTCGGTCGACATCGTTCCCGCTGTATCGCTTATCGGCGTCACAACGTTTATCTTCTCCGTTGCCGGCGTAGCGATCGGCCACACCTTTGGCGCGCGCTACGAAAAACTCGCCACCATCGTGGGTGGCGTCGTGCTCATCCTCATCGGGCTTAAGATCTTGCTTGAGCATCTGGGGATCCTCGCGATATAAAAAACGCCTCTCATAAGCCAACGTCAATGTAGGAGTCTCATGCAGAGTTTTGCATAATGCCTATTCGTGCAGACTTTTGCATGTCATACTGATATGCAAAAGTCTGCACGTTAGGAGATAGCCGTGGATACCCTTCCCATCACCACACCGCGCCAAGCTGGCATCTACGTGCGCCAGGCACGCGAGACTCAGGGTCTCACCCGTGCCGCCCTCGCCAAAAAGGCCGGTGTTTCGGAGCGCCTGCTCGCATCGCTCGAGCTAGGAGACGCCACCGGCATTCGACTCGACAAGTTGCTGGCGATTTTCGACGCTCTTGGACTGGCACTCGCAGCACAAGGGGATATCGGCGAAGCGAAAAACGAGCGACCAGTCGACGCCCCGCATGCCAATCCGCTGCCTCGCAGCATCCCCAGGCGCCATCACACTCAACGTCCTCATCATCGCAACCGTCGTAGTACCGCCATTCCGGCTCTTCCAGATGTCCCCTTTACATCCGCACTCTACGACGAGGTCTTCGCCGATTTCGCCATGTCCAATCTCGGAGTCTCGATTGCCGCAAACGCATCTAGCAAAACCAAGCCCGAAGGGAAATAGCCAATGGCCAGAACATCACTTCGGACCATTATTTGCGGCGTGCCTGCTGGAACGCTCACGCAAGATGAGAACGGTCTTATCAGCTTTACCTACGATCATGACTATGACGGGCCAGCCTTATCGACCAACATACCCGTATCGAATCGCACATACGGACAACAGGTCATGAATCCGTACCTGTTTGGCCTTCTACCCGACAGCGAGGACCAACGAAAAGCGATTGCCGCCGAATTCGACGTTAGGCCCAACAATCCCGTTGCGTTGCTCAGCCATATCGGACTCGACTGTCCGGGCGGAGTGCAGTTTTGTGCCGAAGAAGATGCCGACGCCGTCCTGCATCGCGCTGGCGAATACCGCCCTATAGACGACCACGAAATTGCTCTTCGTCTCAAGTCGATCAGAGATGACCGCGATGCATCGTGGATGGGTCTAGATGAAAGTTGGTCACTTGGAGGCAACCAGGGCAAGTTCGCTCTCGCACTCATGGACGGTCGCTGGTGCGAATGCATGGGGTCCTCGCCCACGACGCATATTTTCAAAAATGGCGTTATCGGTTTTAAACTCGAGGCTCTCAATGAGTTTGTCTGCATGAAAAGCGCCCAGCGCGCCGGCATCGCAACGGCAAACGTCGAATATCGTATGTTTGAGGACGAACCTGCCCTCATTGTTGAGCGCTATGACCGCGTGAAAGTCAAAGACGGAACGATCAGGCGCCTACATCAAGAAGACCTCTGTCAGGCACTTGGGGTGATGCCCGCCCAAAAGTACACGGCAGACGGCGGCCCGACCACACGCGACATTCAAGAGCTCCTCGTAAATACGAGCCACCATCAACTTAACCTGTATCTGTTTACGCAGATACTTTTCTTTAACGCCATCATCGGCGCACCGGATGCGCACGCGAAAAACTATTCCCTGCTCCTTGGAAACGACGGCGCAGCCATGATGGCTCGAATGTACGATGTCGCGTCGGGTTTGGCGTATGAGCGCATGCGCCGCCGGGCGCGCCTTGCCATGAGCGTTGGCGGCGAAAATCGTGTGGGGTGCATCGGTCCAGGCGCTATCCGCCGATACCACGGTATGGGCGACCCCACGCTGGAGGCGACGCTCACCGATGCCGGGCTATCCGAGAAGTTTTGCTTTGCGACCATGATGGACCTCGCCTACGAGGTGCCCATTTGCATGGAAGAGGTCATGGACGAATACGCCGACCTGCCCGGCATGGCGGACCTGCGCGAGCATATGCTCGGCCCCGTCCGCGAAAACTGCCAGCGCACCCTCGACCTCATCAGGGCAGAAATGGACTAGGTGGCCGTAATTTCGCAATTATCAAACAAAAGAGGGGGGGGCACCCGTCGCAAAAGACCGGGTGCCCCCTCTCATAATGTCATTTGCAATCCGCTAGAACGTGACTCGGACTGCTGCTAGCGCAACCTTTACGCAGCGAGGCGCTTGAGGACGTCGATGAGCAGCTCGTAGAAGCGCTCGGCAGAAGCGAGCTCCATGCTCTCGTCCGGGGTATGGACATCGGAGAGCGTCGGGCCCACGGCGATGGCGTCCAGGCCGTGCAGAGCCTCGGCAAACAGGCCGCACTCAAGGCCGGCGTGAATGGACTCGATGCGCAGCTCGGAGCCAAAGAGCTCTCGATAGCTCTCGACAAAGACTTCGCGGACCGGCGAATGCTCGGCATAGCTCCAGCCGGGATACTCAAACTCAAACTTGGCGTCGAAGCCCAGGACATCGGCCAGCGTCTGCAGACGGTCCTTGAACTCGTTCTGCAGCGAGGTGATCGAAGAGCGCGGGGACAGCATAATCTTGACCTCGTCATCGGAGGTGGCGACCACGCCGATGTTGGAGGAAACCTCGACGGAGCCGTCGGTGGCGACGTTACGGCGAATCACGCCGTTAGGGGCAAGGCGCAGGGCGCGGATGAGGGCAAGCGCGGACTTCTGGTCCATGGCCTCAACCTCGGCGTCGTCGGCAATCTCGACGGTGCAAGTAAAGCCGGGGTCGAAGACCTCGAGCTCGGCAGTGACGTCGGCGATGATGCCCTTTGCGATCTGGGCCGCGGCCTCGGCGGCAGCGTGGTCGGCGTAGACCAGAACAGCCTTGCACTCACGGTTGATGGCGTTGTCCTTGGTGCCGCCGTTAAAGCTAACGATGGCGGGCTCGCCGGCAACCATCAGGCGGTCGATGATGCGGGCCATGATGAGGTTGCCGTTGCCGCGCTCCAGGTTGATATCGCTGCCGGAGTGGCCGCCCAGCAGGCCGGAGATGTCGAGCGTGAGGGTGCTACCGGTCTTGTGCTCGCGCGCGATCGGGCAGGTGTAGGTAACGACGACGCCGCCGGCACAGCTGACGGTGGCAACGCCCTCTTCCTCGGAGTCAAGGTTGATCATGGTGCGGGCGCTAATCTGGGACTTGTCGAGCGTCTCGGCGCCGACCAGGCCAGTCTCCTCGTCGGTGGTGAACACGCACTCGAGGGCCGGATGGGTAATCGAATCGTCGTTGAGCACGGTAAGCATAAGCGCGACGGCAATACCGTTGTCGGCGCCCAGAGTGGTGCCGTTAGCGGTGAGGACGCCGTCCTTGACGACCAGGTCGATACCATCGGTCGTAAAGTCGTGCTCAACGGAGCCCAACTTGTCGCACACCATATCGATGTGGCCCTGCAGCATCACGGTCGGGGCATTCTCGGCACCGGCAGATGCGGGCTTGCGAATGATGACGTTGTAGACCTCGTCCTGGTACACATCGAGACCGCGCTCCTTGGCAAACGCAACCAGGAAATCGCTGATGCCCTTCTCGTTGCCAGACCCACGGGGGATCGCGCTGACCTCCTCAAAGAAATGGAACAGCTGGGCGGGCTCGTAGCCGGTAATCTTGTAGTCCATGGTGCCTCCTTGGCGCAACTGGTTAGACAGTAAGACATGCGACTTGTATATTCCCAGACTTTGCGTGCATAAACCAGTCGAAAACGCCGAGCGCCCTCGCATCATCGGCTAACGGTGGACCGTATAGCGTAACGGTCACAACTTCCGCAGCTCTACAAATCGAGGCGCCCTTTCCGGAGCGCCTCGATTGCGCGTATCAAATTGTCGCCACGCCCTACAGCGCGCCGAAACCGGCTTGCATCATGCCGCCGGGGCCCGAGGTCACGCCGCCGCTCACGGGCGCGGCGTTGCCGGTGTGCGGTACCGCCGGGGCGGTATCGCCACCAAGCGTGCCCGCCGGACGCGGCGCCGGGATCTCACCCGTGCCGTGGCTAAAGACAAACTTGCCATCGGCCACGTCGCACAGGACGGTATCGCCCTCGCCCCACTCGCCGGCCAGAAGCTCCTCGGACAGCGGATCCTCGATGAGCTTTTGGATGGCACGACGCAGCGGACGCGCGCCGTTGGTGAGGTCGGTACCCTCCGCCACAATCTTGTCGTAGGCCGCATCGGTAAGCTTGATGTTCATGCCGTTTGCGATCAGGCGCTGGCGCAGATCGTCCACCAGCAGGTGAGCAATCTTGGTCAGGTTCTCGCCCGAGAGCTTCTGGAACACCACAATATCGTCGATACGGTTGAGCAGCTCGGGGCGGAACAGGCGCTTGAGCTCGCCCATCGCACGGCCCTTGATCTCACTCGAGGTGAGGCCCTGCTCGCCGGTGGTGCCAAAGCCAACGCTCGCATCCTGCGCGATCTCGCGGGCGCCCACGTTGGACGTCATGATGATCACGGTATTGCGGAAGTCGACCGTCTTGCCCTGGCTATCAGTCAGGCGACCCTCCTCCAGCACCTGCAACAAAATGTTGAAGATGTCGGGGTGCGCCTTCTCGATCTCGTCGAACAGCACGACCGAGTACGGGTGACGACGAACGGCCTTGGTGAGCTGACCGCCCTCGTCGTGGCCCACGTAACCCGGAGGGCTACCGATAAGCTTGGAGACCTCGAACTCGCTGCCGAACTCGGACATATCGAAGCTGATGAGCGCGTCCTTACTGCCAAAGAGGTACTCGGCGAGCGTCTTGGCGAGCTCGGTCTTGCCTGTGCCGGTGGGACCAAGGAAGATAAAGCTACCACCGGGACGACGCGGGTCCTTGAGCGGCGAGCGGCTGCGGCGCACGGCCTTGGCGACGGCCTCGACGGCCTCGTCCTGGCCGATAATGCGGGTCTTGAGCACGCTTTCGGTCTGCAGCAGGCGACGGCTCTCGCTCTCGGTGAGCGAGGAAACCGGCACGCCAGAGGTCACGGACACGATGTCGGCAATCTGACTCACGTCGATGGTGAGCGGGCTGGCGTCGAGCTCGGCGGTCCAGGCGGCCTTGGCCTCGGCGAGCTCAATCTCGGCGGCCTTCTGCTGCTCGGTGATCTCGGCGGCCTTGTTCATGTCGTCGCTCTCGGTGGCCTCCTGCGCGGCGGCCTTGAGCTCCTCTATGCGATGCTCGGCCTCGCGCACCGGCTCGGGCGCACGATTCGCGGCGATGCGAGCGCGGGCACCGGCCTCGTCGATGAGGTCGATGGCCTTATCGGGCAGGAAGCGATCCTGGATGTAGCGGTTGGAAAGGTTCGCGGCAGCCTCGATAGCGCCCTGCGTGTAGCGCACATGGTGGTGCTCCTCGTAGCGCGGCTTAAGCGCGGTCAGGATCTTGACGGTGTCCTCGACGCTCGGCTCCTCGACATCGATAGTCTGGAAGCGACGCTCGAAGGCTGGGTCTTTGGTGAGGTACTTGCGGAATTCCTCGGCCGTGGTGGCGCCGATAATCTGGAAGGCGCCGCGCGCGAGCACGGGCTTGAGCATGGAGCTCGCGTCGATGGAGCCCTCGGCAGAACCGGCACCGATGATGGTGTGCATCTCGTCAATAAACAGGATGACGTCGTCAGCCTCGGTGGCCTCCTGGATCACGTTCTTGAGGCGCTCCTCAAACTCACCGCGATACTTGGCGCCCGCAACGAGGCCCGGCAGGTCGAGCGTCCAGATGTTCTGGTTCATGAGGTTCTCGGGCACGTTGCCGGCAGCGATCTGCTGCGCCAGGCCCTCGACGATGGCCGTTTTGCCCACGCCGGGATCGCCCAGGATAAGCGGGTTGTTCTTGGTGCGGCGCGAAAGGATCTCCATCATGCGCTGGACTTCCTTTTCGCGGCCAATCACGGGATCGAGCTCGCCGTCGCGCGCCTTTTGAGTGAGGTTGGTGGCGAACTGCTTGAGCGTGTCGGTGCCGCTCCCCTTTTGCTGCGACGCGTCCGAGCCGCTAAAGAACGGCAGGCCCGCACCGGGACGCCCGGCACCGGCGCCGGCGAGCGGACGCTTCTTGTCCTGGTCCTTGGCGGTAAGTTTCTCAATAGCCTTTTTGATGGAGGCGGACGACACACCCAGGCGCATGAGGATGTCCATGGCCATGCCGTTACCCTCTTCGACGATGCCAATCAGCAAGTGCTCGGTCGACACGTAGGTCTGGTTGTTCTCACGTGCCACGCGGAAGGAGCGCTCCATCACGCTAATGACGAGCGGCGTAAAGGCAAGCTTGGCAGCCTCGGTCTCCTCGCTGGGCTCGGGAACCGTGGTCTGGACCTCCTTGAGGGTGTCCATGATGTCGTCGTAGGAGATATCAAGCGAGCGCAGCGCCTCGGCAGCGATGCCCTCGTCCTCCTTGGCGAGTGCGAGCAGCAGGTGCTCGGTGCCCACCTTATTTGAGTGCAGATCGAGCGCCTCCTGTTTGGCCATCGACATGACCTTGCGCGCTCGATCGGTAAATCTATCTAACATGCTCGTTTCCTTACATGAGTTCATCGAAATCAAAACGCCCGCCCGTCGGCGGCGCTTTTGTCTCTTTACCCACAGGTTGTCTATGTTAACAGCTGGAGGAATATCTATAAACCCGGCTCACATGAATGCAGGTTATGACCGCATCGCGGGACTCACCGCGCGATGCGCGACAGGCGCCCCGCAAGAGAAACCCTAGGCGTCTTTCACCACGTCGGGACTCGTCGCACGCGATGCGCGATAGGCATCGGCCTCCTTGGAGACGCGTTCGAGCAGCTCGGATGTATCGACGCCCTCGACTTGCGCGACCGTTTCCACCGTCTGCATGGCGACCGCCCTCAGGTACGCGCACGCGCTGTCCCCCGGCTGCTCGAGGTCTATCTCCTCGCCGCCCTCCCGGGCAAAGCCGACCGCCATCACAAAGCCCATGATGCCCGAGACCAGAAAGCCCACCGCAAAGCTCGAATCTGCCTTGAGCTCTTCTCCGTCGGGGTGGACGATCTCTCTCACGCGGTCGATGATGATCGTATGGATGCCCTGCACGACCTGCTCGGCGGCACCCGCCCTCATGGTGATGATGATGCGCCGCAGCAGGCAGCGGACGTCGCGCCGGTCGAACGCCGAAAGGTCGCCCTCGCTCGAAAAATGCCAGAGGGCATCGGTGATGAGCTCGTTATCCTGCAGCAGCTGGGCTATGGCGATGGCGACGAGTTCATCGAAATCGTGAAAATAGTAGTAAAACGTTCCGCGATTGCACTGGGCGGCGCGGGTCACCTCGCCAACCGACAGCTCGAAGATGCTGTTGTTCTCGATGAGCTCCCAAAACGCCTCGATGATACGGGTGCGTGCATCGGGCGCATCGGCGTCCTTACGCGGTCTCGCCATGCGCCTCACCGCACCCCTGCGCCTTGGCGTTCATGATGAGCATCTGAAGACGGTTCTCCACGTTGGCGAAGCTCACGTCGGGATCGTAGTCGAGCGGCAGGAACTGCGCCGTGGGATACTGCTCCTTGAGCGCATGGATGAGCCCGCGCCCCACGACATGGTTGGGCAGACACCCGAACGGCTGCAGGATCACGAAGTTGCGGCAGCCGCGCTTGGCGTGCTCGAGAATCTCCGCCGGAATCAGCACGCCCTCGCCCGCATCGAACGTATGGTGCAGGATCTTATCGCTCGCGCGCACGAGCTCGGGCATGCGCGTCGGCGGCTCGTAGAGCGGGCTCGCCGCGCCCAGGCGGTCGCAACGGTCGTGCGCGAGCTCGAACAGGTTGTCCGCCGTGGCGTACCAGGCCTTTTCGGGCAGCGACAGGTCGACGTGGAACTCGCGCGACTGCGCATGCTTGTAGAAATAGGTCTTGCGGATCACGTCGGTCATGCGCGCCTCGATGACCTCGAGCCCGTTGTCCTCGAGGTAGCGCTCGATCTCGTGGTTGGCGCCGAGATGGAAATTGAGCAGGTACTCGCCCACGATGAGAACGGTCGGATGCGGGTTCGAGCGGTCGTACGGAACGGCGTCCATGATCGCAAGCGCGCGTTTGAAGCCCGTCGCCTGGCCTCTCAGCCCGGAGCGCTCCATGCCCTCGATAACCTCATCGAGCGCGCGGTCGAACGCAGCGTCCGCCGCGCCCTTCTCGAGCTCGTAGGGACGGATGCGCCTAAGCATGGCCTCGAGGGCATCGATCATGGGAAGACCGTAGGCGATCTGGATGCTCGGGCCAAGGCCGAGCTTGAAGCCCGGATGCGCATTGTGGGCATCGACGTCGTCGTTGGTGAGCACCGGGACATAGTCGTATCCCGCGTCGTCGAGCGCGCGGCGCAGCAGGGGCATGTAGTGCGTCAGGCGGCAGTCGCCGATATACTTGCCAGTCACCACGGCGACGTCGTGCGGGTCGTACTTACCGCTCTCGAGTGCCGCGAGCGCCTCGCCGATCACGATTTGCGCGGGGAAGCAGATGTCGTTGTGCACATAGCGTTTGCCCAGGCGGATGGCATCCTCGCGCCCGATATCAAGGGCCTCGGCGCGCACGCCCTGATTGCGCATCGCCGCGGTCATGAGCCTGCAGAACGCATGGGAGGTGTTGGGGACCAGCGCGATCTTGTCGTGCCGGTCGCGCTTGGTGTACTTGACCTTATACGGGTCGTCGAGCGGATGGACCGCGTGCACCCGGGCGCCCTCGGCACGCTCCTCCGCGCGACGACGGTTGACCGACTCGATAAACGAACGCACGCGAATGCCCATGGGACCGGCGACGTCGCTCTCATCGAGCTTGATCATCATCGGAACCTTGGAGCCCATCTCGCCCATCATGCGCGCGATCTCGTCGGTGAGATACGCATCGTGGCCGCAGCCGAAGCTGCCCATCTGCACGAGCTCGAGCTCGGGCGTCGATGCGACGATGACCGCGCACGACAGCATGCGCGCATGATAGTTGTTCACGATGTCGATGCGGCTGTTGGAAAGATCGACGTTGCAGACCCCCGGCACCGCATCGGGCGTCAGCACGGGGATGCCGCGCTCAGAGAAGAGCTTGGGCAGCCCATGGTTGACCAGCGGGTCGTTGTGGTACGGGCGCGAAGCGATCACCACCGCGTAGCCGCCGTCCTCGTGCACGTTCTCGAGCACCTGCCTGCCGCGCAGCTGCAGCTGGTTCTCAAACGTCTCCTGCGCGCGGTCCGCCTGCTCGGTCGCCTTGGCAACCAGGTCGGCATCGATATCGAAGGTCTCCTTGCACCACGCCTTGAGCTGGCGGTTTCGGTCGCCCTCGTCGTACCAGTGGAACAGCGGCGTATCGAACGGAACGCCGAAACGCTCCTCCGGGTTATCGGAATTGCGCATCACGTAGGGGTATCCCTTTACGACGGCGCACATCCACTCGCTGGTAGAGGCGGTGTTTTCGGTGGGCACCGTCGTGATGATGGGCATGAAGATGCGGTCGACGCCGGCGTCGACGAGATTGCGGATGTGCCCGTGGACGAGCTTGGCCGGGAAGCACACGGTGTCGGATGTGACGTGCGCCAGACCGCGCTCGTACATCGCCTTGGTGCTGCGTCCCGAGACGCGCACCTTAAAGCCGAGCGTGCTGAAGAACGTCGACCAGAACGGCATGGTGTCCCAGAACTCGAGCACACGGGGAATGCCGATCGTGACATCGCGCCCCCCGCTGACGGGAACCGTGGGGTACGACTCGAACAGCAGCTTCTCGCGGTCGACAAAGAGATTGGGGGCAGCCGCGGTCCGGTCGCGCCCCGTGCCGGGTGCCTGTGCCTCGCAAGCACCCTGCGGACGCAGCTCCTCCGCCGCGGGAACCTCGCGCACGAGCTCATCCCATGAGATGGCGCCGCCGCGCGGGCAGCGATTGCCCGTGACGTAAAGCGAGCCGTCGCCAAATGCCACGACCGCGCGCTGGCAGCGGTTGTTGCACCGACGGCAGGTAACGCCGCCGAACTCGCGATGCTCGAAGCGCTCCACGGCATCGAGCCCGATAAACGACGTGCCGGCGTCGCCCTTGCGGCATTCCTCGCGCGCGAGCAGGGCGATACCGATAGCGCCCATCAGCCCCGGGTGGGGCGCACGCGTGACGGGTTTGCCCAGATACTGCTCGAATGCGCGCAGCACCGCGTCGTTTCGGAACGTGCCGCCCTGGACGACGACTTTGTCGCCCAGACGGTTGAGATTTGAAACGCGAATGACCTTGGTGAACACGTTCTCGATAATCGAACGGCAGAGACCGGCCATGATGTCGCCCGGACCCTTACCGCGCCGCTGCTCGGAAACGACGCTGCTGTTCATGAACACCGTGCAGCGGCTGCCGAGAACGGCGGGGGCTTTGGACGAAAATGCCTCGGTCGCGATATCCTCAACGGCTATTCCGAGGTTTTTGGCAAAACCCTCGAGGAACGAGCCGCAGCCCGCAGAGCACGCCTCGTTGACGACGATATCGGTCAGCACGCCGTGGTTGAGCCAGATGGCCTTCATATCCTGTCCGCCGATGTCGAGCACGAAGGTCGCATCGGGAACGCATGCGCACGCGGCGCGGGCGTGCGCGACCGTCTCGACCGTATGGTAGTCGGCGTGGAACGCGCGCGCGAAAAGCTCCTCGCCGTATCCCGTGGTGCCCACGGCATCGATCGCAAGCGTGACTCCCGCTGTCTCCCAGCGGTTCTTCAAGCTGACAAGACCCTGTTGGGCGACGTCGAGCGGTCTGCCGTTATTAGACGCGTAGAACGAATCGACAAGCTCACCCGCCTCATCGACCAGGGCGAACTTGGTCGTCGTGCTCCCCGAATCGATACCGAGCGCCACACGCACCGTCTCTCCGGGCGCATACGCATCCGGACCCTTTGCCGGCGTCTCTTTGCCATGGCGTGCCGTAAAATCCGCCTGCTCGGCAGGTGTGGCAAAAAAGGGCTGGGCAAGACGTCCCTCCCCGCTTGCGGGCGCGACCGTCTCGAGCTTATCCAGCCGGACAAAAGCGTCGGGAAGGTCGATCGGTTGGGACGATGCGAACATGTCGGTCAGCGACAGGGCGGCACCGCGCGCGACCATGATCTGCGGATCGCGCGGGACGATAACCTGATCGTCCGATAGATTCAGTTGCTCCCGGAACACGCGGACCAGTGTGGGGTTGTAGGCGAGCGTACCGCCCTCGAAGATTACCGGCGGCTCGATGTCGATACCCTGGGCCAGACCGCCGATCGTTTGGCGGGCGACCGCGTGAAGCGCCGAAAGCGCCAGGTCGGTGGTAGGAATGCCCTCGTTGAGCAGCGGCTGGATATCGGTCTTTGCGTACACGCCGCAGCGGCCCGAGACCTCGTGGACGGTCGTTCCCCGGCTTGCGAGCTGCTCGAACTCGCCCGATTCGGTGCCGACCCCCATGAGCTTTGCCATCTCGTCGATAAATGCACCGGTACCGCCTGCGCACGAGCCGTTCATGCGCATGTCGGCAACCTCGATGTCTCCCTTATCGTTGGTGCGGAAGAAGATCATCTTGGCGTCTTGGCCGCCCAGCTCGATGGCGCAGCGCGTCTGCGGATAGAACCTGCTGATCGCGAGCGCGTTGGCGACCACCTCCTGAACGTACGAGGCGCCCAGCGCGGTCGCGATATCGCGCGCACCCGAGCCGGTCACCGCAACGCGCAGTGACTCATGGGGAAAGCGCTCGGCGAGCTCGCCGAGCATGGCGCGCACGCTCGCTGTCTGACACGCCCCGTGGCGGCGATATCCCCACCACGCCTCGGTCATATCCTCGTGCATCGCGTAAACTTTGGTCGTCGTCGACCCTACGTCCAGTCCTACTAGCAACGCCATAATGCTCCGTCTCTCGCATTTTTCCCGCTAGAGATATACCACTCTACGTAATACAACAGACTGTTGTATTTAAACTCCGTATAAAAAGCGGCTGCCGAAACGCTTCAGCAGCCGCCGAATGCACCAACAGATTGTTCTGCGCGCTAGCACGTCGGGCAACGGAGCAGCACGGGCCCTCCGGTCATGCGCACCGCTCACGCCCGCGATGTCGCCGAGAGAGCTATCCACGCTTTGGGCTCCAACCAAGCAAGTCGCCCGCGCTCAGCAGATCCCTAAGCGAGCTACTCGCACTCAGGAGCCATAGCCTGCTCCAAGAGCTCGGCATGCTCCTCCTCGAAAACCGTCCCCACAGGGAAGGCGCGACGGAAGACGAAGCGGGAAATCGGACCGGCTACCAAAAGGTTCCACGGCAGCGCCATCACAAAATTATGCGGGATGTTGATCATCCAGATCGCGGGCACGGAATACAGGTTCGCAAGGATGCCGCCGGGCATGTGCGTCAGACCCTCACAGGCACCGTACAGCGACATGATGATGACCATGGGAACGACCATGCAGGAGCTGACGGCGAGCGTCATGGCAAGTGGCGAGCTCTTGCCCGGCGTGACCAAGTACTTAAAGGCGAAACCCTTGGCGAGCGGGCTGGCGACGAACCAGTCGCAGCACATGGCAAAAATGTAGGCAACGGGGAAGCCGAGCCACGCAGTGGCAACGACCTCGCCGTTGATGGCCCCGTGCTGCAGGGCAACGTTGTAGATGCTCATCCAGAGCACCATGCAAAAGCACATGATAAAGGTGAACAGCAGGCTCTCTCGTTTGTTGATAGGCATAAAGGGCAGATTCCTCTCTGTGTTGTACCGCGGCGCCACGCAACAAAAACGGGCGGGCAAGATGGAGCTGTTGGAACTTCATCTCGCCCGCCCGTGGTACGCGCGTCTGCGACTACTTATGTGGTGGAACCAGCCTAGCACGAAACGCATGCGCTTCGTAAGCGTTGAGTTTATGAAGATGCAGGGCACCGATAATCCCCCGACCCCATAAGTTGCGGTGGAATACGGACTGTTTTGACCCTTTAAGCAGCAATTCAGTCCCTATTTCACCGCAACTCATTTGGTGCAAAGTAACCTGTCCCCCTTGTACCAATTAGCTGGTGTGGCGCCAGCGAGGGTCGGTGAGCGTACGCGCCACACCCAGTCCAACGGGCAGAAACGCTACGATGAGCACTGCGCGCACAAACCAGCCGAGCATATTGACCGTGTCGAAGGTGCACATGTAATACATCGAGCGATACAGATACAAGCCCGGCACCATAATGACAATCGAAGGCACCGTGAGGGCGATGCGCGGGTAGGTGAGCTTGACTTCAGCCAAGCTTGCGAGCAGCCCCGATACCAGCGCGCCGATAAACGCTGCTGCCTCGGGAGGCATTCCCGTGCTGAGGCCCAGGAAGGGAATCATCGTCGGCGCATCGACAAGGGTCAGACGCAGGGTATTGGACACGGCGCCGATCAACCCAGCTGCCGCGGCCATCTTTACCGGGCTGTTGAACATCACCGAGAAGCCGAATACGCCAACGAAGCTCATCACCACGCGCAGGAGCGTAAGGGCAAGCGGCGAAAGGCCCAGTGGGGCAAAGTCGTCCGGCGCCAGGCCAACACACTCGGCAACCATCCAACCTACGAGGGTCGCCATCACAATAATCGATACGGCATATGAAAGGCGCTCGATACCGCTTCGCATGTCGAGCTTGGCGATGTCGAGGCCCGCCGTAATGAGCGGAAAGCCGGGAATCACAAAGAGCATGGCGCCGATATAGCCTTCTTGGTGCGACATTGCCCCCGGTATGACCTGGCCAAGGCCGAGCAATGCCAGCAGATACGAAACGCAAGCGAGCGCAACGCCGGTCGTCAGCGCGCTGAACTGACCAAGGCCTTGCTTGAGAATATGGGAGCGGGCAAAGTTGCCGACACCCGCGCCCACAAACGCGCAGGCCATCTCGATAGGGCCGCCGCCGAGCAAAAAGACGAAGGCGCCGCAAGCACAAGCTGCCGCAAGGCCCTGTTGCCAGGGAGAGTAATCGGGTTTTGAACTCTCAACGGTCTTGAGCATCTCGTGGTATTCGTGCACGGTAAACCGGCGCCCATACGTCTCGATTTCCTTTAAGAAGCTCTCCATCATCCAAATGCGATGGGTATTGACTCCCGTTGTGGGCAGGCTGACAACCTCGTTAAAGCAGTGGCCATCTTCGATGCAGGTGCACTCAAACGACAGAAGACTTAAGTCAACGTGGATGGTGACACCGAGTACGGCGGCAACACGATTCATGGTATCGCGCACGCGCCAGGCACCCGTTCCGCTTGCCAGCATAAGCATGCCGGTGCGGCAGATGATGGATGATTTATCGGTGAGCGGCGCATCGACGGCAAGCTCATCGCCTGCCGTCACGATCTGGTGCCAGTCAGTTTTCATATGGAGCGCGCCGGCACGAACGCCGTGGTGCATGGGGGCTCTCGAAAGCAGCGAGTCAAGGCGCGAAGGCTGTGGGGGCTCCGTTGATTCGTCCTCAACCTCATCAGTCTCTTCATCGACCAGATCAAAGGAATCAAGCGGCGCTGGCTCGCGACGGTCGATCAGCTCCTCGTCCTCATCATCAAAGTAATTGAACTGATCGAGCATGTCCTCTTCGATTGAACGCTCGCTCGCGTCGTCCATATAGACGCTCCCTTCCTACCGACTAACCCCCATCCTAGGCAGCAACGGCTAAAGGAAACATAAAAGAGACGACTGTCATGCGAGCCATGTGCTCAACAGCCGTTGGGCAGTCGTTTAAGAACGTCCCCAATGACTACATCGATGTTCTAAGTGTCAACCAAGTCAACGCCGCAGGTAGAGGACGGACAGCGAGCGACGTCCAGGGCGAACAAGTTGGCATGAAAAAGGCAAGGCATAGACCTTCTGGTCATGCCTTGCCTTTTGAATGACAAATTGTCGCCCTGGGCGGCGCGCAGCGTCAACTGGTTACGCGGGTTGGCAAACCCGCGTAACCACCTAGGTCGCGCCCTTGAAGTTGAACGTCAGATTGTCCAAATGCGGCCCGCGCAGCGTCGAGCCGTTACGCGGTTCGTAGAACCGCGTAACAAGTTAGTACATCTTTGCGCCGGCGGGGATGGAGGCGTCGAGCTGGATCAGGTTGAGGCGCTCCTCGCCCTCCTCCTCGTGGACAGCGCTGATCAGCATGCCGCAGCTGGGAATACCCATCATCTTGCGCGGAGGCAGGTTGGTGATGGCGAGCAAGGTCTTGCCAACCAGGTCCTCGGGCTCGTAATAAGCGTGAATACCGGAGAGGATGGTGCGGTCGGTGCCGGTGCCGTCGTCGAGCGTAAAGTTCAGCAGCTTCTTGGACTTCTTGACGGCCTCGCATGCCTTGACCTTCACAGCGCGGAAGTCGCTCTTGGAGAAGGTATCAAAGTCGACGAACTCCTCAAACAGCGGCTCAACGGCGATCTTGGAGTAATCGAGCGTGGGCTTAAGCGACTTAACGAATGGGTTCGCGGCGTTGCCGGCCTCGGCAGCCTTGGCGGCAGCGGCACCGGACTGGAAACCCTTCTCGGGCTTCATGTGCGGGAACAGCAGCACGTCGCGGATAGAAGCCTGGTTGGTAAGCAGCATGACCACGCGGTCGATACCAATGCCAATACCGCCCGCGGGAGGCATACCGTACTCGAGGGCGCGCACGTAGTCCTCGTCATACTCCATGGCCTCATCGTCGCCGCCGGCCTTCTCGGCCATCTGGGCGGCAAAGCGCTCGGCCTGGTCGACCGGGTCGTTGAGCTCGGAGAACGCGTTGGCGTACTCGTGGCCGGCAATAACCAGCTCAAAGCGGTGCGTCAGGCGCGGGTCGTCCTCAAAACGCTTGGCAAGCGGGCTGACCTCGATGGGGTAATCGCACACGAAGGTCGGGTTGACGATGGTGTCCTCGCCCAGCTCATCGTAGATCTCGGCGATAATCTTGCCGGCGGTCCACTCGGGCTTAATCTCCAGGCCCTTCTCGCGCGCGGCGGAAGCAAGCTCCTCGACCGGCGTGTCGATGGTGACCTGCTTGCCGAGCACATCGGAGACGATGTCGGTCATGGGACGGCTGGCCCACTCACCAGAAAGGTCGATGGTCTGGCCCTGGTACTCGATGACCTCGGGGTTGCCGATGGCCTTGTTAGCCGCCTTAATGACGCCCTGGGCGAGTGCCTTCATGCCCTCGAGGTCGGAGAAGGCACGGTAGGCCTCCATCGTGGTGAACTCGGGGTTGTGGGTAAGGTCCATGCCCTCGTTACGGAAGATGCGGCCGATCTCGAACACGCGCTCAAAACCACCGACGATGCAGCGCTTGAGGTGCAGCTCGGTGGCAATACGCAGGTAGCACTCCTGATCGAGCGCGTTGAAGTGGGTAATGAACGGCTTGGCAGTAGCGCCGCCTTGGATGGTCTGCAGGATGGGGGTCTCGACCTCCATGTAGCCGTCGGACTCCATAAAGCGACGGAAGGTGGAGAGAATCTGCGAACGCTTACGGAAGGTCTCGCGAACGTCGTCGTTGGCGATCAGGTCGACATAGCGCTGGCGATAGCGGGTCTCCTTGTCGGAAAGACCGTGGAACTTCTCGGGCAGCGGACGAACGGCCTTGGCAAGCAGGGTCGCGCTCTTAGGGGCAACGGAAAGCTGGCCACGCTGGGTGCGCACGACCACGCCGGTCACGCCCAGGATGTCGCCCAGGTCGAGGGCCTTGAGCGTACTCCAGGCAGCCTCGTCCATGTCGTTGATGCGGCAGAACAGCTGAATCTCGGCAGTCGCATCGCGCACGACGATGAACATGATCTTGCCCTGACCGCGCTTGGCGACCACACGGCCAGCGATCTTCACGATGTCCTCGGTGTCCTCGCCATCGGCAAGCTCGGCGTACTTAGCCTCGATATCGGCGACGTAGTCCTCAAGCTCAGAGTGCTCGGGATAGGGGTTCTGGCCCGCCTCGAACAGGGCGGCGCGCTTGGCCAGGCGGGTGGCGCGCTCGTCGTTGAGCGTCGATGCCTGATCGGCGGCGTTCTGGTTCTCTGCCATAAGTTAGCTCCTCAAACTAAAACGCTCCCCAGGATTCGGTCCCAGGGAGCGAAAACATACCTTTACGCGGGACCGTGGTCTAGCGTGCGATCTTGGCGATGGTGTAGACGCGAGTCTTGCCGGAAGGCGTAACGACCTCGACGGAGTCGCCCTCGCCGTGACCAATGATGGCGTGACCGACCGGAGACTCGTTGGAAATCTTGTGCTCGAGCGAGTTGGTCTCGGTGGTACCGACGAGCGTGACTTCCATGACCTCGCCGTTGGGATCAATCAGCGAAACGGTGGAACCGATGGAGACGGTCAGGTCGCCCGTGGTGGCAGCAACCTGAGCGTTGGCGAGGATGGCCTGGATCTCGGCAATACGAGCGGCGTTCTGGGCCTGCTTGTCCTTAGCGGCGTCGTACTCGGAGTTCTCCGAAAGGTCGCCGAACGCGCGGGCTTCCTTGATGTCCTCGACGATCTCCTTGGCGTAATCGCCCTCACGCCAAGCGAGCTCCTCGACGAGCTTCTGGCGGCCCTCAGCGGTCAGTACGATCTGGCTTGCGTCCATACGGATATCTCCCCAACTCTGATCAAACAATCAACTGTCAACAAAACGAAAAAGACCGGCTAGCCTGCGGGCAAGCCGGTCAGGTGCTCACCCCAAAGGGATGGGACTACTCTGCGTCCGCGTCGCTGTCCTCTGCCTGCTTCTTCTTGGCAGCAGCGAGCTTGGCCTCGAGCTCAGCGATCTCCTTGTCCTCCTCGGACTGCTCGACCACGACCTCCTCGGCCTGCTTGGTCTCGGCCTTATCGTCGCCCTCCATACCCTCGCGGATATTCTTGACGGTAGAGCCGAGGGACTTGCCGAGCTTCGGCAGGTTCTTGGGCCCGAAGATAATCAGGACAACGACGAGAATAATGATGAGCTCAGGAGCCCTCAGTCCAAACATGTAGACCTCCACAATACAGCGAGACAAGCTCGAATGAGTATACCGCGGGTATCGCGGTATCACAACAATAGCTAAAAAAAGGGACCGCAAGAAGCGGTCCCTCCTCATGCTCTGGTCGGGTTGACTGGATTTGAACCAGCGACCCCTGCGTCCCGAACGCAGTGCTCTACCAAACTGAGCCACAACCCGTTAGCTCGACTATAGTAACAAAGATTTTCGCCGCATGCTAGAGAAATTTTTATTTCTTTGGCGCGTCAATTTGAACCGTGTTGGGAATAAGCTCAGTCGCGCAGGCCCACCAGCCACTTTGCTGGGCAGCATCGGCAAGCCTTTCGGCCGTGGCAGCGGTGTCGCAAATGGCAAACGAGCAGGCACCCGATCCGCACACATCTACAGCAACGGTTCCGTCCTGTTTACGCAGCCAGTCGAGGACCGTTTGAATCTGCGACTCCATCTGTGCGGAAATGACACCAAGGTTGTTATGGATGAGTGCATATGCCGTCTCGGCATCACCAGCACGCAAGGCAGAAGCTATCGCGCCGGGCTTGTCCGCAGGCACCGGGGCCTCGTCAAAACGTCGATAAGCTTCAATTGTCGAAACGCTTGCCTCGCGCGGCTTGACCAGCACGACGGGCGTCGCGGGCAGCGCGGGGCACTCAGTTGCCAGCACGTCTCCCCCACCTACGTAGAACGCAGGACTCGCGTGCAAAAAGAACGGGACGTCAGCACCAATGCCCCGCGCAATATCGTCGAGCGCTGGGTCGGTGCGATCAATGCCCCAGAGCTCCGCCAAGGCGACAATGACCGCGGCCGCATCCGTCGAGGGGCCGCCCAAGCCGGCGCACAATGGAATGCGCTTCTCAATCGTCACGCAGATGTTTGCCTCGCGACCATAATGCTCGGCCATAGCAACCGCAGCCCGATACGCCGTATTCTTTTGCATGGGAAAATCTGATGCCGGAACCGTCTGGACGGTCAGCGCCTGCGCCGGCGTGACCGTCACGGTATCGGAAAGACCGACGGCCGCCATCAGGGAATCGACCCTGTGGTAGCCGCGGTCATCGCGCTCGGTATGAACCCCCAGGTAGAGGTTAATCTTTGCCGGCGCGGAAAGAGTCAGGGACCGATCGGTCACCGTTAATGCTCCTCGAGCTGATTGCCGAGCGGGGTAAAGATATGCTCGCCGCTCTCGGGGTCGAACAGCTCGACCTGGCCGGTGAGGACATCGATGTACTGGTAGGACTGACGCGACTTGCGGCCGCGACGCTCGTCAACCTCGACAATGAAGACGGCCGGGTGGACGCTCTTGATGGTGCCCATGCGCTCGACGACGCGGGTACGGCCCATGTTGGCCTTCACCTTGACGCGATCGCCCACCATATCGGTCAGCTTCTCGTGGATGTCGTCGACGTGATTGACTTCCATCTCTTCCATGAACAGGGCCTCCAGAAGGTGCAATTCAAAAAGGGGATAATACCCCTAAGATAGACAAAACTCTAATACTATAGCACCCTGTTGCCGCCATACGCAAGTAGCTAAATAAGCCCCGTCCCAAATACGTACCAGACGACAACCTCGCATGACCAGTTGTTACGCGGTTTGGTAAAACCGCGTAACCTAAAGGTTGTCGGTGTCCAAGACGATGGTGAATGGGCCGTCGTTGACCAGGTCGACCTTCATGTCGGCGCCAAAGATACCGTGCGCCACATGCTCAACGTCCTCATGCACAAGCGTCAGGAAGTACTCGTAGAGCTCGTTGGCAACATCGGGTGCGCCGGCATCCGTAAACGACGGACGGCGACCGTGGCGGCAGTCGGCGAACAGCGTGAACTGCGACACCACGAGCACCTCGCCGTCGACATCGGCAAGCGCCAGATTGGTCTTGCCGTTCTCGTCCTCGTTGATACGCAGCCCGCGGAGCTTGCCCCACAGCTTGTCGGCCTCGGCACGCGTATCGCCATGGCCCACACCCAGCAGCACCAGGTAGCCGCGTCCAATGCGGCCCACGCACTCGCCGTCGACCGTCACGCCGGCGTTGAGCACGCGCTGCACCACCGCACGCATGGCCTACTCCTCGCCCGTCAGCTTGGCGGACAGATGCTCGAGCGCGTGGAAACGATGGCTGATGGCGTTCTTCTCGTCAGCCGTCAGCTCGGCCATGGTCTTGCCCGGCGTGTCGACCGGCAGGAACAGCGGGTCGTAGCCAAAGCCGTGATCGCCGCGGCCCTCGCGTGCGATAACGCCCTCGCAGATGCCCTCGCCATAGGTGACCAAACCGTCCGTGTCGATGAGCGCGACGACGCTCATAAAGCGCGCGGTGCGGTCCTCATCTGCCACGCCTTCCAGGTTAACGAGAAGCTTGGCGTTGTTGGCGGCATCGTCGCCGTGCACGCCCGCATAGCGCGCGCTATACACACCGGGCTCACCGTCCAGCGCGTCGACGACCAAGCCCGAATCGTCGGCAATGGCCATAAGGCCCGTCTCCTCAACCGCGGCTTGGGCCTTGATGATGGCGTTCTCCAAAAACGTCGTGCCGTTTTCCTCGGGATCCTCAAAATCACCCAGCTGGCCGAGCGCCACAAAGCGTACCTCGGGCATGACCTTGCCCAAAATGGCCTCGATCTCGGTGAGCTTATGGGCGTTGCCCGTTGCCACGACGATGGTCGCCGCCGGGTCGAGGGTGTCGATGTCAATCTTCTCAAGTGCCATAACTGGCCTCCTTGTCTCTATAGCAATGCCGCGCCGAGGGCGACGAGGGCCTCTGCCTCTCCTCTCTCAATCAACGGCAGTCTTGTGTCTAGACGTCTCCGCAGATGAAACCTACCAAAATAAACCTGTCCCTTTTTGGCAGGTTAGGCGAGGGCTTGGCGCTGAAGCTCGATGAGCTCGGCGATACCCTTGTCGCCCAGGTCGAGCAGGGCGTTGAGGCGTTTGCGGTCGAAGGGCGCCTGCTCGCCGGTGCCCTGGAGCTCGATCATCTCACCGGTGTCGGTGGCGACGAGGTTCATGTCGACCTCGGCATGGCTGTCCTCGGAATAATCGAGGTCAAGCAGCGTATTGCCGTCGACAACGCCCATGGAGATGGCAGCCACCTGGCCGATAAGCGGGATACGCTCAATCTTGCCCGCCTCGACCCACATGGCGAGGGCGTCGTGCAGCGCCACCCAGGCGCCGGTGATGCTCGCTGTACGCGTGCCGCCATCGGCCTGAATCACATCGCAGTCGACGGTGACGGTGTACTCGCCGAGCGCCTTCATGTTGACGACGGTACGCAGGCTGCGGCCAATGAGGCGCTCGATCTCCATGGAGCGACCCTTGCGGTTGGCGTGCTCGCGCTTGCAGCGCTTGCCGGTCGACGCCGGCAGCATGGCGTATTCCGCGGTCACCCAGCCGGCCTTAGCTCCCTTTCGCCAGCCCGGCACGCCCTCCTCGATAGTGGCGGCGCACAGCACGCGCGTGTCGCCGAACTCGGCCAAACACGAGCCGTGGGCGTGCTTCATGACGCCGCGAGTAAGCTTGATGGGGCGCAGCTCATCGGCGGCGCGGCCGTTGGCGCGGTTGACCTGCATATACTCCATAGAAATATCCTTTCGGCAAAAGATGTGGCGAAGGCTTTGGCGGCTGCCTTACATCTATTTCAGCTCATCGATATCGATATGTTCGATGCTCTTGAGCGGCTGACCAAAGATAAAGCTGCCCGCCACCGCAAACTCGGCAATGTTATCGGCCGTCGTTGCAAAACGATGTTGCGGCTCGGCTGCGTCGCCCGCCAGCTGCTCGCGGCGCGTGAGGATATCGGTCAGCTCGCGCGTGGTCTCCTCGGCGGAACTCACGACGCGCACCCCAGGCCCCAGCGCATGGCGGATAGGTCCCACCAACAGCGGGAAATGCGTACAGCCAAGCACCACGGTATCGATACCGTGGTCGCGCAGCGGCTCAACCGTGGCACCCACCAGCGCACGCACGGCAGGCGTATCGAAGATGTCCTCGTTCTCAAGCCACTGTTCCTGCAGATGTGCACCCGAGGCGAGCTCGTGTTCGACAACCTCGACAAAGCTCGAGGCAGGACAGCCGTATACATCGACGCCGGCATCCAGGTCCTGAATGGCGCGCGTGTAGGCGCCCGAGCGAATGGTGAGGTTGGTAGCGAGCACGCCCACGCGACGCGTACGCGTGCTGTTGATTGCTGCACGGGCACCCGGCGCGATCACGCCGATCACGGGAACGTCGAGCACCTGCTGGGCCAAACGCAAGGCCGCAGCGGTCGCCGTGTTGCAGGCGATGACCATAATCTTGACGTCGTGCTTCGAAAGCCAACGACCCGCCTGCAACGCAAACGAGCGCACCTCATCCTCGGTGCGCGTGCCGTAGGGACAGCGCTTGGTGTCGCCAAAGTAGTAGACGGACTCGTGCGGCAGCGCCGTCGCGATGGCGCGCGCAACCGTCAGACCGCCCAAACCAGAATCGAACACGCCAATCGGGCGCGTGTCGCCTGCCGAATTCTCGATATCGGACATTACCTCACCAGTCTCTCTCGAAAAGACATGTCCAAGTGCGGCGACGCCGCGCTACGAACGCGCCGCGACCAGCAGCTCTGCCGTCGCCGCCCAACCGTCGACAATTTTGCCGCGCGTAACGAAAGCGTTCTCGCAAGCAGCCAGGAACTCGGGCGCGCCGGCGCTCGTCAGGCCATTCTCGACCAGGCAGAACGTGCCCACGTGATCGGCCATGTAGAAGTCGGACTCGGAGTCGCCGAGCGCCAACGTCTCCTCGCGCTCGATCCCTAGGTGCTCGCAGAAGCGCGCAATGGCGACGCCTTTGTTGAGGCCCGCGGGGTTGATGTTGAATGCGCGACCGTCCTCGACGCGATCGAGCTCGAGCGTCGTCGGCTTGGACAGGTGAGTCAGATGGCCGTTGCAAGCCCAGATCAGACCGCAGCCGGCCTCGTCCAGGATGGCCTGAACCTCATCGTCGGGCACATCGCCGCGCATGCCGACGGTGACCTCACGGTATTTGTAGCCTGTCGACATGTCGTTGTGATACTCGATCTTGTGCGGCCAGCGGGCGAGGATCTTCTCGCACACGCCGGTCTGCTCGATCACCTGGTGCGGCGTGAGGCCGCAAGAGGAGTCGTAGGGCATGTCGCCGGTCAGATACTCCCAATCGTTGGCTTTGAGGTCGTACATGACCAGGCCGCCCATCTCACCGATGTAGGAGTTGAGGCCGAGCACGCGCGCGTCCTCGTGGATCATGGTACGGTTGCGGCCCGAGGTGGGAACCACCTGAATACCAGCGCGAGCGAGCGCCACGACGGCCTCGACGAGTTTGGTCGAGGGGTTGCCGTCGTTGTCGCGCAGCACGCACGAGCCGGGTGCGAGCATCGTGGCATCCAGGTCGGTAAAGACGTACTTGACCTTGGCCAAACGCTCGCGCATCTCGCCCGAAAGCTCAGCGACGGTCGGCAGGGTATTGTGGGACATGGCTACTCCGTTTACGTAGAAGGGTTTGGACTTGGACGGCATGTTTTGATTGAGGGAACACGCTTATGGCGACAGCGCACTCAGGGCGCCGCCGCCATCATGGTTCATTAGTCAAACTGGGTAACATCGATCAGGCGATTGGCCAGCGAAAGGTCGCTCTCGATGGGCACGAACTCGTCGCCCACGTGCATGAGCTCCTCGTCACCCTTTGCCAGCAGCAAGACAATGGTGGGAGCATCGGGGTTGACGTACTCCTCGCGCGCCGCCTTGAACGCCGCATGCACAGCGGCTTCGCGATCGAGGATGATCTTGTTCGGCGTATCGTCGGGAACATGCTCGGCAAGCTCGCGACAGACCTTCATCGGGTCCTCGTGAGCTGGATCCTCGTTGGCAAAGATCATCAGGTCGGAATATGGTGCGGCCTCGCGCGGAAGCTGCTCGCGACGCTCCTGCGCCTTGCCGCCGGCAGCGCCAAACAGCGCAATGACGGGGCTAGCGGGAAACGCGCGCTTAACCGACGAGAAAAGCGAGCGGAACGAAAGCTGGTTGTGCGCGTAGTCGACGACACAAATCACGCGGCCGTCCTTCGACTCCACGACCTCCATACGGCCCGGCACACGCAGTTTGGAGAGGCCCTTCTTGATGGCCTCGATACCGATGCCGATCTCGCGCGCGGCGGCGATAGCGACCAGCGCGTTCTCCACGTTAAAGTCTCCCGCGATGCCCAGCAGGATCTTCTCCCCCGCCTCGGACTCGTCGGCACACAGGCCATGCAAGTTGAACTCGATGCTAAAGCCGACCATGCGTACATCGCTCGCCCACAGGCTTGCCTCGGGATGCTCGACGCCAACGGTCACCAAGCGCTCGGCCGTCGACGCTGCCTCCAGCACACGGTCGACCTCTTCGATGCCCAGATTCACCACGGCGGTCTTTGCCTGGTCAAAGATCCTGAGTTTGCTCTCAAAATAATCCTCAAACGTGGGGTGTTCAATCGGTGAGATGTGGTCACGGCCGATGTTGAGGAAGCACGCCACGTCAAACGGCAGATTCTCGACGCGTTGGTACTTGAGCGCTTGGCTCGAGACCTCCATGACCATGGACTGGCGACCGGACGTGCGGCAGTTGGCGATATGGCGCCAAACCTCGGGGGCCTCGGGCGTGGTGTTGGTGCTCTCGTAGCACTCGATACCATCGTCGGTACTCACCGAGCCGATCATGCCGCAGGACTCGCCCGCCGCCTTGATGATGGACTGGAGCATAAAAGCGGCCGTGGTCTTTCCCTTGGTGCCGGTGATGCCCACGATCTTGACGTCGTGGTCGGGACGGTCGTAGACCTCCGGCGGCAACAAGGCCATGGCCGTGCGAACGCTGTCCACGACCAGCATCGCAGCACCGCTCTCCTGCGCCAGCGGCTCCAGAGACTCGACCAGCGACTCCTCGCACACAAATGCGACGGCGCCCGCATCGAGCGCCATGCGCAAAAACGCGGGCTTAAAGGCAGCACCTTTGCAGAAGAACACGTCACCTGCCGAGACCGCGCGCGAATCAAACGAGCAGCCGGTCACGGCACGCTCGTCAACCTGCTCTGATGCGCGCAGCTCGCCGCACACATCGAGCAGCTTGGCAAGCGTATCGACCGTGGTCACGGTCGCGGAATCCGAATGGTGCATCTTTCACCTTTCTCAGCCATTTGGCAGGGACGGTTTTTATAGTAACTGAAACGCACCCACGCAAAAACGGCTCCCGGAGGAGCCGTTACGCGCAGGCGTTCGTAAGCCGAGGCTAGGCAGCCTGAACAGAAGGCTGGCCCTCGTCGATAAAGAAGCGCTTGTACCACACTAGGAACACGAGCGGCGTATAGATCTTGCGCTGGAAATCGCCCTTGCCCGCAAAGTGCAGATCGAGCAGGCGCATGAGCTCGTCGGTATCGAAGAACTCGCTTGCCCACGGCGCGGTGAAGTACTCCTTGACATAGTCGTACCACTTTTGCTCGCGCAGCCAGTAGACAATCGGCACCGGGAAGCCCACCTTGGGACGGGTGGCCCACTCATCGGGCAGCGACTTGTTGGCAGCGTGGCGGAGTACCTGCTTGTTGCCGTTCTCGTTGATGCGGTAGCGATCGGGAATGTGCTCGGCGAACTCCATGACTTTGCGGTCCAGGAAGGGCACGCGCAGCTCCAGTGAGTGTGCCATGCACATCTTGTCGGCCTTGAGCAGAATGTCGCCCGGGAGCCACATGTTCATGTCCAGGTACTGCTTCTTGACCAGCTCGGGCTGACCCTTCACGCGCGCATAGATGGGAGCGGCAAGCTCGAAGGCACCATCGCCGGTGTTGTACTCGGGCTTGAGCACGTCGTCGACCTCGCGCTCCGGCCATACCAGAGCCTGTCCCAGGAACGACTTCTCGGGGATCTCGGCACCCTTGACCAGGAAGTTATGTCCCTTGAAGTACGGCATATGCAGCGCCAGGTTACCGAGCGCGCGACGGACGGGCAGCGGCACCATCTTTTTGTACTTGCGCACCGGGACCGTATCCTCGTAGTAGGCGTAGCCGCCAAAGAGTTCGTCGGCGCCTTCGCCCGAAAGCACCACGGTGACGTCCTTGCGGGCCATCTCGGCCAAGAACCACAGCGGCACGGAAGACAGGTTGGACTGCGGCTCGTCCATGTGATACTGGATGTCCTCGAGCGCACCGAAGAACTCGTCGGCGGTAATCATCTTGCGAACGTTTTCGACGCCGAGCTTATCGGAAAGCTCCTTGGCGTAGTTGGTCTCGTTGAAGTTCTTGTAGTCAAAGCCCACCGAGAAGGTCTTGTCGGGCATGAGGCAAGCGGCGA
Organism: Collinsella aerofaciens; assembly: GCA_048233475.1. GTDB lineage: Bacteria > Actinomycetota > Coriobacteriia > Coriobacteriales > Coriobacteriaceae > Collinsella > Collinsella aerofaciens_CM. The sequence continues at coordinate 53,001 of DBFANS010000045.1, forward strand.
TGTAGCTGGAGTCGACGCCACCGGAGAGGAACGACGCGACCTTGACGTCGGCGATGCGATGGGCCTCGACGCTCTCGTGCACGACCTCGTCCAGCTCATCGACATACTCTTCGAACGGCTTCTCGACGGCAGAGTAATCGCAATCCCAGTAACGCTCGATGTTCATCTTGCCGGTCGGGATATCGACGGTAAAGTAGTGCGCCGGCGGCAGCTTGTAGACACCCTCGAAGAAGGTCTCCTCGGTTGCCGAATACTGCAGCGTCATGTACGGACGCAGAGCCTTTTTGTTGACCGCCTTGTGGAAGTGCGGGTAGTCCAGGAAGCTCTTGATCTCGGAACCAAAGAGCACGCCCGGAGCGCCGTCGCCCGCATCGGCCATGGGATAGTAGTAGAGCGGCTTGATGCCAAAGATGTCGCGGGCGCCAAAAAGCTTGTTCTTCTTTTTGTCCCAGATGACGAAGGCGTACATACCGCGCAGGCGATCGAGAACGGCCTCGCCCCACTCCTCGTAGCCGTGCAGGAGGCTCTCGGTGTCGGCGCCGCAGTGGAACTTGTAGCCCTTGGCCTCGAGCTCGGAACGGAGTTCTTGGAAGTTGTAGATCTCGCCGTTAAAGACAATGACGACGCTGCCGTCCTCGTTGGCCATGGGCTGAGCGCCGGCCTCGGTCAGGTCGAGGATCGACAGGCGGCGGAAGCCCAGGGCAACGCGGCCGTCGATAAACTGACCGCCCATGTCGGGACCGCGATGGACGATGCGGTCCATCATCTTGGTGAGCACCTCGGATTGGTTATCCGTCCCACCGACAAAACCGACAAAACCGCACATATACTATCCCCTCTGCTGTTGCTGGGCATCAAATCGAATCAGTAGCTTTTGAGTATACCCGAGGGCGTAAAGAGGGGCGGAATGTTCAGGCAATCTCAACTGAATCAGCTCCGCTGTGACACGCGCGAGTTACCTTTAATGGATATGAGGTGAATGGGGCGATTGTTTTGCTATACTCTCTCCGCACGGGCGATTGGCGCAACGGTTAGCGCAGGTGCTTTACACGCACAAGGCTGGGGGTTCGAATCCCTCATCGCCCACCACTGAATTGGAAACGGTCCTCGCAAGGGGACCGTTTTGTTTGCGCCCATTTCATGGGATTCGAACCCGCCAGGGTGCGGAGCTGAGGAAACGCGAAGCGTTTTCCAGCGCAGCACGCGAGGGCCGCAGGCCCGAAGCGGAAGCGGGCGGCGCCAGCCGCACGCGACACCCCTCATCGCCCACCATTGAGTTGGAAACGGTCCTCGAAAGGGGACCGTTTTTGTTTGGGCCCATTTCATGGGATTCGAACCCGCCAGCACGTCTGTCACAAAGGCCGTGGCCAAATAATGGCAAAAATGAGTACTGCTACTTTGCTTGCAACATATAAAAAGATAGCGTTTGCGTAAGTTACGCAACATATGTCCATTATAAGGACTAACAGTTAGATCACAATCGTGCATTCATCGCCATTTCGACTTGCTATCTGGCCTTATTAGTCCAAAATTGCTGCTACCAAATCGGTAACAGTACTCATATTTGATGTTTTTTGACCAGCAGGTCTCCCTGCCTTAGCAAATCTAAGGCAAAACGGGCTCCAGACCGCTGAATCATGCCGCGTAGGGCACTTCCGCAGTCCGGAACCCGGTCCAAATTGAGTTATTGCGCCGCGTTAGCCCAAGACACCCGACAGAATCTCGATCAGGCTGTCCACGTCGGCTTCCTCGCAGACGAGCGGCGGCAAGAAACGCAGCGTATGCGCACCCGTAGCGTTGATCACGGCACCGGCGGTCAGCGCGCGGGCAACAACATCATGCGCGTCGCCCGCGGCATCATCCAAATCACAGCCGAGCATCAAGCCGCGGCCACGTACCTCGGTCACGTGCGGCAGCTTGGCGAGCTTTGCCTCCATATAGGCACCCACCTTGGCAGCATGATCGGCATAATCGCCGCGCACGAGCGCGGAGAGCGTCGCGGCACACGCCGTGATGGCCAGGCAGCTACCACCAAAGGTCGAGCCGTGGTCGCCCGGCTTAAACACGTCGGCAATCTCCTTCTTTGCCACCACGGCACCCATGGGCACGCCGTCGGCAATGCCCTTGGCAAGGCTCATGATGTCGGGCTCCACGCCATAGGTTTGGAATGCAAACGGCTTGCCGGAGCGGAAGATGCCGCACTGGACCTCGTCGGCGATAAGCACGGCGCCCACTTCGTGTGCCAGGTCGCGCGCCGTAGCCATAAACTCCTCGGTCATGGGATGCACACCGCTCTCACCCTGGATCGGCTCGAGCATCACGGCACAAATTTCGCTCCCCAGCTGCTTAAAGATCGCACGCAGCTCATCCACATCGTTGGGCGTGCAGGCCACAAAGCCACCCGGCAGCGGGCGGAAGCTGTCCTGCAGCCAATCCTGCATGGTGGCGGCAATGGTCTCGAGCGTACGGCCGTGGAAGCCGCCGCGCATGCACACGATGGTGTTGCCGCCATTACCGGCACGCTTGGCGTACAGGCGCGCGAGCTTCATCGAGCCCTCGTTGGCCTCGGCGCCAGAGTTGGCAAAGAAGGTCTCCCAAACCTGCTCATCCGCAGCCGGGGCACCAAGAGCAGCTGCCGTGGTCTCATCGCCGGCGACAACGGCATCGGCAAGCACGCGCGCACCATCTACGTCGTCGTTAGCAAGCTTGGACAGCAGCGCCGCGACCTGTCCGCGCTGCTCGATGTAGAAGTAATTGGAGACATGCATGAGCTTTTTGGTCTGTGCCTCGAGCGCCGAGAGCACAGCCGGGTCGCCATGACCTAGGCTGCACACGCCGATGCCGGCAAGAAAGTCGAGGTACTCACGGCCATCGTCGCCGGTGAGCTTCATGCCGTGACCCTCGACAAACTCGACCGGAGAGCGGCCAAAGGTATGCATAACGTAATGGGATTCAAGCGATTGCTGAGCTGCAAGTGACATGGGATGCCTTTCGTTGGGCGCCAGACGGCGCGGGGCTATGGGTGCAGGAATGGGGCGGCTGCGGGTCAGCTAGACCGTCTGAAGCTTCTCGACCTCGTCAAGGTTTTCGGTCAGACGCGCAGCAAACGTCGAAAGCGGATGCGGATGCGTATCGAACTCGTAAGCCGTCTCGGTGGAATGGATCACGGTGCCGACGCCGGCATCGGTCAGCAGCTCCAGGAGCAGCGAATGCGGCGTAGTACCGTTAATGATGTGGGCACGAAATACGCCGCCGGTAAGCGCATCGACGGCCGCGCGCAGCTTGGGAATCATGCCCTTATCGACCTCGCCGCCGTAGAGCATTTCGTTAACCTCGTCGAGCGTTAGGTTGGAGATAAGCGAGTCCTTGTCGCTAAAGTCCTTGTACAGGCCATCGACATCGGTCAAAAAGATCGCCTTATGCGCGTGGAGCGCCGCGGCAACGGCACCGGCGGCGGTGTCGGCGTTGATGTTGAAGAAACCGCCGTCCTCCCCCGCCGCGACGGTAGCGATGACGGGGATGTACTCGCTATCGAGCAGGCGCTCGATATAGTCGGTGTTGACGTGCGTGACCTTGCCCACGCGGCCGAGCTCTGGGTCGAGTGGCTCGGCGATAAGGGTGCCGGCGTCGCTGCCGGACACGCCCACGGCCAGGTTGCCGTGGTGGTTGAGCGCCGCGACCAGCTCCTGATTGACCTTGCCGCCCAGTACCTCGCGCACGATGTCCATGGTGGCAGGCGTAGTCACGCGCTGGCCGTTCTTAAACTCGACGGGGATGTCGTAGTGGCTGAGCGCCTCGTTGATAGCCTTGCCGCCGCCATGCACGATGACGGGGCGCATACCGATGATCTTGAGCAAAACGATGTCGCTCATCACGTCGCGGCGCAGCTGCTCATCAACCATGGCGGCTCCGCCATATTTGATAACAACCGTCTTGCCGGTCAGGTTCTTAATCCACGGCAGTGCTTCGAACAGCAGCTGCGCGGTTGCTTCGTTGGATTCGCTCGAACGACAATCGCGTGCGAATTTCATAATCTGCCTCGTCTTTCGTATCGTTATCGCGCCGTGCTCCGCTGTCCGCAATCGCGGCAAGATGCGCAGCGTGCCTGGAATCTAGGAACGGTAGTCACCGTTAATGGAGATGTACTCGTGCGTGAGGTCGCAGGTCCACACGGTCGTTGCCGCGTCGCCTGCGCCCAGGTCGGCCGAGATCACGATCTCGGGCGCCTCGAAACGTCGTAGAGCCTCGTCCTCGTCAAAGGGAACAGTCAGACCATCGCGACAGACAGGCATGCCCATCATGTCGATGGAAACGTCTTCCTGATTAAACTTCACGCCGCACTTGCCGAGTGCCATGGCGACGCGGCCCCAGTTGCAGTCGTGGCCGGCGATGCAGGTCTTAACGAGCGGCGAGTTGGCAACGGCGCGAGCGACGATATCGGCCTCCTCGTCGTTGGCGGCGCCGGTAACGTTGACCGTAACAAGCTTGGATGCGCCCTCGCCATCGGCGGCGATATTGCGCGCCAGGCTCTCGCACACCTCGTGCACGGCAAATGCCAACTCGTCGAAGGCATCGGAGCCCTCGACGATAGGCTCGGCATCTGCGGCAGCGGCGCCGGAGGCAAGCATGATGCAGGTGTCGTTGGTCGAGGTGTCGGAATCGACCGTTACCTTGTTAAAGGTCTGCTTGACGGTCGAGAGCAGCAGGGCATGAAGTGCCGCAGGCTCGACGGGGGCATCGGTAGTAATGACCGCGATCATGGTGGCCATATTGGGCATGATCATGCCCGAGCCCTTGCACATTCCGCCTACCGTATAGACATTGCCCGCATGACCCGCAGCCTCGCTGACATAGGACACGGCGTACTCCTTGGAGTGCGTGTCAGTCGTCATGATGGCGCGAGCGGCATCGGCGCCACCGTGGGCGGAGAGCGCCTCGTAGGCAGCAGGAATGGCGGTCTCAAACGTGTCGATCGGCAGAATCTGGCCAATCACGCCCGTGGAGGCAACCAGAATCTGCTGGGGTTCGCAGCCGATGACCTGCGATGCGATGCTGCATGTCTCGCGCGCGCATGCAAGGCCGGTCTCACCCGTGGCGGCGTTGGCATTGCCAGAGTTGATCGAAACGCCGGCGATGACGCCATAGCCCTTGTCGGCACCGCCCAGGTTGGCACGGCTCACCTGCACGGGCGCCGCGCAAAAGCGATTGGTCGTAAACACGCCGGCGCCGGGACAGGGTTTATCGGGCATGACGAGCGCATAGTCCAAGCGCTCGGGATTCTTCCGGAATCCCGCATGGATGCCTGCAGCCTTAAAACCAGCCGCAGCCGTAACGCCACCCTCGACGGCGCGAATCTTGATATCAAACAGCTCGGTATTCATCGTCTTTATGACTCCTTATGTCAAACAAAAAACGGACATCGGTTGGTGCGCCATGCCAGTCGTGATCATGAGACCAGCTTAAGAGTGGCGCCCCACTCGATGCCCGACTACCAAATCGTTAACAATCGAATGTGCTACACCGGGCACGCCACTGTGGGCAAGCCTCGTCGCTCGTCAAAGCCAAAGACGATATTGGCGCACTGGACCGCTTGGCCCGCAGCGCCCTTGCACAGATTGTCGATGGCGCCCGTCGCCACCAGCACGCCTGCACGCTTGTTGAGCGCAAGGCCAATCTGGGCGGCATTGGTACCGACGACCGAAGCCGTCTTGGGCTGCTGGCCGGCATCGAGCACGCACACAAAGGTGCGACCGGCGTAAAACTTCTTGTAATGGTCGACGACATCCTCAAGAACCAGCGCGTCGAGAGCCTGCGGCGCGAGCGGCATCGTCACCGTGGAGAGCAGGCCGCGCTTGAGCGGTGCCAGATGCGGGGTGAAGACGACGCGATCGGTCAGGCCAAGGATTTGCTCAATCTCGGGCGTGTGGCGATGCTTGTCCACGCCGTAGGCCTCCAAGTTCTCGTCAGCGCTGCAAAAATGCGTACGAGCATTGCAGGACTTGCCGGCACCCGTCACACCGCTGATGGCATCAACGATCACGGGGCCGCTCTGGGCAACCCAGCCAGCGCGCACGGCGGGCGCGGCGGCAAGGCTCGTTGCGGTGGGATAGCAACCGGCGCAGGCGACCAGCACGGGTTTGCCGTCGGCATGGTCGGATGCGGCGGTCTCCAAGTCCCGGCAGAATAGCTCGGGCAGGCCAAAGGCACGGGTCTTGAGCAGCTCGGGGCTCGTATGCTCGGCGGCATACCACGTCTCAAAGACGGACGCGTCGTTCAGGCGGTAGTCGGCCGAAAGATCAAAGCAGGAGACGCCCGATGCAAGCAGCGCGGGCACCTGTGCCATGGCAGCCGTGTGCGGCACGGCAAGAAAAACCGCATCGCAGCTCTTAAGCTCGGGGGCGTCATGCGTGGTGAAAACCAGATCGCTCACGCCAGCAAAGCTCGGATACACCGCGGACAGCGGCTGGCCGGCATCGGCGTTGGACGTAATGGCAACAAGTTCAAACTCGGGATGGCCGAGCACGAGGCGAATGAGCTCGGCTCCGGCATATCCAGCCGCGCCGACGATTCCAACCTTTAAAGACATATCAGACTCCTTGTCTGCGATTTATGCACCGATGCGCATTTCGCAGCGGTCGTTATGAAGTGGGTTGAAACTTTAGCACCAAAAGATGCATGAACACGTAAATGGCTTGCATATTCATGCATTGAAACATTCCCGACACATTCGCTTGAAGGAATTGACAAATGGAGCGGGCCCCGTATTGACCGGCGCTCCTAACGGCGTCGGGCAATACGGGGCCCGCCCATGCGAAAACCAAGTTGTTAGGATGAGCCAGCTGGCTAGAGCTCGACCGGCACCCATTCGTCGTGATTGCAGATAAAAGCCTCGGGATCCTCGACGCTAAAGAAGACGAGCGTGGGGTCGTTAGGCCCCTCATAGTGCTCGCCCAGGTGCTCTAGATGCTTCCACCCGGCTTCGCGCATTTCGTCTAAAGCCCGGTCATCCAAGCCGGCACGCCCGCGCAAGATGAGCCAGCCATGGCCCGGCCACCAACTCGTGGCCTCAAAGCGCTGGTTTTGCAGCAGCTCTTGCCACACATCTTTGGTGCGCGCCGTTACAAACCACAACTTGCCGTCCTGGATCTGCGCAAACGAAAACGGACGCACATGCGGCTGTCCGTCAACGCTCGTCGCCAAATACCATGCCGGCACTGACGTCAGATACTCCAACACCGTATTCAATCCGTCCATGTGTCCTCCTGGCATTAGCTAATTCAGAACGGGTAGTTAATTTGAGACGCGCTAGAGCTCCAGGCGCTCCTCGCTGCCGTCGATATCACAGAAGCGCGCGGCAATGTTGCGGACCGAAAAGAAAGCAAGGCGGCCGTCGTTGGCACTCTCGTGTTCCTCGCCAATGCCCACCATGTGCTTAAAACCCGCTTGACGCACCTTGTCGCTCGCAACTGCGTCGTCCTCAAGTGCGGCTTCGCCGGTCAATACGATCCAACATTCCCCCGGCTTCCAGCCCGAGAGCTCAAACTTGGGATTCGCGCTCAGCTCCGCCCACACATCTTTGTCGCGCGACGTACAAAACCACAGTTTACCGTCATCGACCATGGCAAACGAAAACGGTCTCACGCGGGGCTGATGTCCGTCGGCCACATCGGTCGTGGCCAGATACCACGCCGGAATGCGCCTGAGATACGAACAGGCGCGCTCAAGCTGAGCCGTGCGGTCGTTGTCGGTCATAGGGACCCCTTTCTTGCGCTCGAATCGCGCCTAAACAAGTTGAAGGTTGATGACGATGACGCAGATGAGCAGCAACGCCGTCACCACCGCCGCCAACGCATCGCCGCGGCCAAACGTAAGCGCATGCAGGCGCGTGCGGCCCTGCTCGCCATGATAGCAGCGTGCATCCATGGCAGCAGACAGCGTCTCGGCATGGCGGAACACGCCGGTGAACAGCGGGATCGCCACACTGCCGAGCATGCGTACGCCACCGAGCGGACCGCCCGTCACGCGCGCACCGCGGCTTGCCTGTGCATCGGCCGTCTGCTTCATCTCAGTGGCAAACTGCGGCATAAAGCGTAGCGCGATACCCATGATCATGCCGAGCTCGTGCGCAGGAAGTCCCACACGCGCAAACGGCGCGAGCAGGCGCTCAAAGCCCGCGGTGAGGTCGAGCGTCGGCGTGGTGAGTGTAATGGCGCTCATACCGGCCATCATCAACGTCAGGCGGCACGCCATAAAGGCGGCAGAACGCAGTGAGCCCTCGCTTATCTGCAGAAAGCCGAGCTGCCACAGAATGCGCCCGCTCTGGTCGGAAAACAGGTTGAGCACCGCGACCACGACGACGATTGCCAGCAGCGGCGCCATCGACGACAGAACGCGACGAACCGGCACCCGAGACACGGCATAGATCAGCACGACAAACATCGCGACAGGGGCCAGTCCACGGAAGCCGCCGACGGTCAGCGTTGTGATTAAAAACACAAAGCCCAGGAGCAGCTTGGTGCGCGGATCCAGGCGATGGATCGCACTATCGCTCGGATAGTAGCTGCCAAACGAAAACGCCTCCATCAGCAGCCCTCCTCTCGCACGACCGTTTCGGATTTGGCCTTGTCCGAGACGTTAGAAGAACCGTCTGAGCGACCGATCAGCAGGTCCACCAACTCGTCGGCCAACGACTCAACCGTATAGAGCCCGCCGCGACGCAGCGGCACGCCCGCCTCCGTAAGCGCCAGCGCCATACGCTGGGCGGCGGGAACGCCCAAGCCGATCGACTTGAGCTCATCGGCATGCGCAAACACCTGCGCGGGGGTTCCCTCGGCAAACACCGCACCTTCGTTCATCACGACAATACGGTCGCAGCAATTGGCCAGGTCATCCATGCTGTGCGAAACCATGACAACGGTCAGGCCCTCGCGATGGAGTCGATCGATGAGCCCTAGGAAATCCCTGCGAGCAGCCGGATCGAGCCCCGCCATGGGCTCATCGAGTACCAGGACTTCAGGCTCCATGGCGAGTACGCCGGCGAATGCCACACGCCGTTGCTGACCGCCCGAAAGCTCAAAGGGACTCTTGTCGCCTATCGCGGCAAGGTCGAGGCCCACGCGTGAGAGCGATGACTCGACACGACGGTCGACTTCATCTTGCGGCAAGCCAAGGTTATGCGGACCAAACGCCACGTCCTGCGCCACGGTTTCGGCAAACAGCTGACGCTCAGGGTATTGAAACACCACGCCGACCTTGGCCTTAACCGCGGCGGCGTCTTTCTTGTTTGACAGATCGAGCCCCAGCGCGCGAACGGATCCCTCCTGGGGGCGAATCAAACCGTTGAGATGCTGGACCAGCGTCGACTTACCCGAACCGGTATGACCTGCCAAGCCAAGGAACTCGCCGCGACGCACCGTCAGCGATACATCGCGCAGCGCCCACGGGCTGCTGGGGTCGTTTCCCCAGAGAGCCTGTTTGCTCGATTTGCCCGCAGTGGCCGAGCGCTTATGCCAGCGGCGGCGCTCGCGCGGACTGAGCGAATAACTGTACGAAACATGGGATAGCTCGATGACGGGCTCCGACGCGTTGCCCTCGTTGTCTTCCGGAACAGTGCCGTCAGCGATTTCCGACTGGGATACGGAAGACTGCTCCGCGATGCCTGCCCCACTTCGCTCGGCATAAGCCTGCGCAATCTCGGCGACCATATCCGCCTCACGCACCTGCGCGCAAACGGGTACGCCCTTCTCACGAAGTGCCCTACCTAGACAGCACGACGCCGGCATATCCAAGTTGAGCTGCGCAAGTTCGTCCGCCCGCGTCAAGATTTCCTCGGGCGTACCGAGCATGGCAACGTGCCCCGCCCGAAACACCGCGACACGATCGGCCTCGGCGGCCTCCTCCATAAAGTGCGTAATCATCACGATAGTCATGCCGCGATCGTGAAGTGCGCGGCACGCTTTCATAAGACCCTTGCGTCCGCGCGGATCGAGCATCGAGGAGGCCTCATCCAAAATGAGAACGCGCGGCTCCATGGCGAGCACGCCGGCAAGCGCCACGCGCTGCTTTTGTCCGCCCGAGAGCGCATGGGTCTCGTGGCGCTCAAAGCCCACCAGGCCCACGCCCTTCAGCGCCTCGCGTACGCGCTGCGCAATTTGCGCCGATGGCACGCCAAGGTTTTCGGGACCGAACGCAACGTCATCTTCGACAAGCGTTGCCACCAGCTGATCATCGGGATTCTGGAACACCATGCCCGCGGTCGAACGAATGTCGTAGACCAACTCGGGATCGGACGCATCAATGCCGTTGACGCGCACCGTGCCCGCATCGGGCTGCAGCAGCGCATTCAGATGCTTGGCAAACGTCGACTTGCCCGACCCATTGCCACCGAGGATGCAGAAAAACTCGCCGTCCTCGATATTCAGATCGACGCCGTCGAGCGCCGGTACGGCACCGTCATAGCTAAAGGAAACGCCCCGACACTCAATCATGCGCGGCCTTTGACCTGGTCCTTTTTAGGCGTGATGAGGTTGGAGACCGCTTTATACACCGCCAGTGTCAACACCGAGTTAAGCACGGTCTTGATAAGGTTGAACGGCAGCACGGCAGGAATCATGAGCGGGGCGATCACATCGACCGAGCCATACCAGAACCATACGCCAATGGTAAGGTTTGCGACCATAGACAACGCCGTAGCGGCAATAACGCCGAGCACCAGGCCAATCACGGCACCCTTATAGGTATGCATCTTCTGATAGACGATAGCCGCGGGCAGAATGTAGCCCAGCGTGGCAACCAGGTTCATAAGCGCGCCGACCCAGTCACCCGTGGTGAGCGCATGGATAACGATAGCCATAGCGGCAACAGCAGTGCCGGCGCCAGGACCATACGCAAACCCGCACACCATCGCCGGTACCAGCGACGGGTCATACGTCAAAAACGGCGCCGAAGGAAGGATAGGCAGCTGCACGTACATAAACAGGGCGCCCAAGGCGCACATCAACGCCATGGTAACGAGCTGTTTGGTGCTCCACCTATTCGTGTTCTCAAAATGGATATGCTGCGACTGTTCAGACATAAGATCACCTGCCTCTTTCATCCGGACTCTAACCGTTGGTACTGGGATCTCACCAGTTCAGCCGGTATGCGAACCAACACACGCACGGGTCGCGGACTCATCGGCTCGGTCGCAGACACCTCGCCTGCGCCACGGCGTCCCTTTGACACCGCCCGATTTACCGCCAGTGGGGAATTCCACCCCGCCCTGAAACAGCAATTGCAAGTGTAGCACGAGAGGGTATTCGTGCAAGTATGCTGAGGCTAATTTATGGCGGGGGAACGCTCCAGAAATGCGACCGGGACAAGTTAACGCGACAACCACGTTCTCCGTCCACGCCAAAGTAACGCGCCTTTCGCGGCAAAGCCGCGAAACAGCGACCAGGACACGTATCCCCATCAGCCACGATCTCCGCCCACGCCGACCTCAAGGCCGTAAACGCAGGGAATCCGGGGGCGGGACGGGGCTTCTCTCCGAAACATTCCGCACTGATATTTTCTGTATTGAAGACGTCGATGATGCACCCGTATACCATTGACGTCGACACCATCAGATGCGGACCGCGCGGTGACCCCACATTCCGCTGGCGCCCATGGGGCTGCCCTCGTTTCCTGACATGTCCCGCGCGGGCCGCGGCGAGCCGAGACCGCCGCATGACCTAATAGGAGCATGGAGCGATACCGCGGACCCGAACAACCGCATTCTATCGCGCCCCGTCAGTGTGCCGTCTGCCCG
>DBFANS010000046.1:0-40072 GCA_048233475.1 Collinsella aerofaciens
AAATGGTTCGATGTCTGCCCGGATGCGACACATCTGGTGTGTCCATCCTCGCAGTATCCGGTTCTCAAGGTGCACGCCCCGCGGCTGATCCGGTCCGACCGGGCCGCGCGGCAAGGAGATATATTGCCAGACCGGAGGGGCGCCGTGGGCGGGAATCTGGGCGTACACATTTCCTACACATCCTGGGATTCGACTAACGTTTGCCAGCCGTTAACTACCGCTCGCCGAGCATCTCTTTATATAAGGCAGTCTCATGGTTAAAGCGGATACGTCCCCCTAGCTAAAGCACAGCCAGCATCGAGCAACTCATCGCGTTCTTCCACCGAGAACCCCTCGGCGTAGACGCGCACCACTGGTTCGGTCCCACTAGGACGGACCAGCAGCCACGTGTCATCCTCGAATGCCAAACGCAAGCCATCCATATGACTAACGTTTTGCGGCACCTTGCCACAAATCGACTTGGGGTTTACGCCCGGCAGCAGGGTTCGTAACGTTTCGGCATCTTCGGCCTCAAGGCGTAAATCGCGTCGACCGTAACTCGTCTTACCAAAACTGTCCTCGAGTTGGTCGACCAGAACGCCCAAAGGCGCGTCCGTCTTTGCCATAAGCTCACACAGAATCAGACAGGCGAGGATTCCATCGCGCTCGGGCATATGCGCGGCGATGCCGATACCACCGGCTTCTTCGCCGCCTATGAGGACGCCGCCCTTCTTCATCTCCGCCGCTATATATTTGAAACCGACTGGTTTGACGGTCACGCGGCAGCCAAGCGCCTCGGCAATGCGACGCACGAGCGTCGAGCACGAAAGATTGACGACGACGCGCCCCTCCAAATTACGAAATTGAACCAAGTCGCCCAAAACGAGCGCCATGATCTGATGCGGATGTATATATCTGCCGCGCTCGTCAACCGCGCCGATGCGGTCGGCGTCGCCGTCGGTCACCAGGCCAGCGCAAGCTCCGTCCTCGATAACCGTGCGCTCGCAAGCGTCCACCCAAGGCTCAACGGGGTCGGGGCAGATATCTTCTTGGTCAGACGCCTGCCCGGCGTGAATCTCGTGCACCTCAACGCCAAGCTCGCGTAGCAAGTCGGCCAGATAGCCCTGGGCTGCGCCGCCCATCGGATCGACAACCACGCGCAGGTGCGCGGCGCGGATGGCTTCGGCATCGACAAACGATGCCACCGCCTGCATATAGTCAGGAATGATATCCGCGGTGCGATATTGCCCCTCGATCCCCATTGGCTCGGGAGCCATGGTCTCTTCGAGCTCTTCGATGACATCCTGGTTGGCGGTCGAGCCGTCACCCATGCGAATCTTGAGGCACAGATAGCCCTGCGGATGATGGGACCCCGTCACCATGAGCGCGCCGCACGCCTCACCGTCATAAGCCGCCGCCCACGTAAGGGCAGGGGTCGGGACAGGTCGCGAAGCGAGCACGGCGTCTAGCCCGTGCGCCGCTAGCACGCCCGCCGCAAGCTCAGCGAACTCGCGCGCCAGGGGCCGGGTGTCGAACCCTATATATACCGTTTTGCCCGGATTGGTCTTTTGCCACAACTCGCCGACGGCATCGGCGATACGGGCAACGTTATCGGCAGTGAAGTCCTCATCGACGCGAGCGCGCCAACCGTCAGTTCCAAAATGAATTATCGCGCACACGCGCAGACACCTCACAGTGTTTGGATCATGGTACGCATGGGGTATACCCGCAACATGCACTCGGCAACCTGCCGGCACCAGCATTCACCATTTGGGCAAATGCTGCCGAGGACATGCAGGCAATAAAAAACTGCCCCGTATGGAGCGGTTTTGCCCTTTATATATCGAGCGCCTCGGCCATCGCTGCCGTAGTGATTGCCGTGGTTCCACAACAACTGCCCACCATTGCGACGCCGGCATGTCTCCATTCGATGCATGCGCGCGCGAAAGCTTCGGGGTTCTCGTGCCATACGGGGCCATCCTGAGTCTGGACCGGATCGCCCACGTTGGGACGCACCGTGACGGGAGTAGTCGCCGATGCAACCATCCTGGGCACCGCCGCGTTCGCGGCCGCAAGCGAACAGCAATTAACACCAACCGAGTTTGCGCCGTGTTTTTCGGCGTACAAAACGGCTGCCTCGATGTTGAGGCCATCGCCCAACAGGTCGCCTTTATCGTCAACGACAAAACTCACCAGAACAGGCATGCCGTCGGCGGCATCTCGAGCGCCGGCAAGCATGGGCTGCAAATTACGGATAGACGTCACCGTCTCGATCAGCAGACCGTCAACGCCGGCATTGAGCAAGGCGTGCGCCTGTTCGCGCGCAATGCCTCGGATTTCACGATACTCGGCAGAGTCCTCGGCAAACCACTCAATACCGATCGGGCCCATCGAGCCCAGCAGCAGCTGAGGGTGCGCCTGGCGGGCATCGTCGACGGCCCCGCGATTGACCTCCGCCACGGACGGCGCAATCTGGTCGTGTTTGAGGGCATAGCTTGATGCCTGAAAGGTGTTGGTAATGAGCACCTGCGCGCCGGCGGCGACATACAAGCGATGGATACGAGAAACGGTCTGCGGCTCTGCCAGATTCCAAAACGCCGGTGGAATGTCGGCGGCATCGTACTCACTCAACAGAACACTGCCCATGGGGCCCTGCGCCAACAAGGTCTCGCTCGACAAGCGGCGCGTAAGTTCCTCGGCACCAAAGCGGTTGTAATAACTCGTATCCATATATATCCCGCTATTCCTCGACGCTGATTCCCTGCTTTTCGAGATAGGCGAGCCAGCGGCTCATCGTGTCCTCGGATAGCGCATGCTCCATCATGCAGGCCTCGGAATCGGCTCGCTCAAATTCGACACCGAGCTCCTGAACCAAAAACGTGCGGATGAGGCGATGACGGTACCAGATAGCCGTGCCGACCTCGCGACCGCGATCGGTCAGGATTACCTTGCCGTAGTGCGATTGCTCGACAAGCTCGGATGCCTTGAGCGCCGAAACCGCTTTATTGACCGATGCCTTGGAGACGCCAAGGCGCTGCGCGATGTCGACCGATCGCACGCCGTTGGTTTCCCCCTCTTCGCTTTCAATGCGAACCATGCACTCCAAGTAGTCTTCGTTCGCCACCGTCAGATGTAGTTCGCGCGAGCTATTTGTCGTATCCATGATCTTCCGTCCCTTCTGCATTCAATGGCTGATTCTACCCCATCCAAGCGTCGTGGTATGCCGTGGCATACCGTGCTAGAGTTCTTGTTGCACACGACGACCAAGATTGGAGCGGTCTTTATGGAAAACACCACCACGAGCCCCGATGTCCTTGAACGCTTTTTGCGCTACGTCCAGATCAACACGCAGTCCGAGGATGCAAACTGCGACCAGGTACCCTCGAGCGCCGTTCAGTTTGACCTTGCCAACGTGCTGGCTGAAGAGCTGCGCGAGCTTGGTGCGGAAGATGCCCACGTGACCGAGCACGCCTATGTCTGCGCGCATATCCCCGCAAGTGCGGGCGCTGAGGACAAGCCCGCCCTGGGCCTGATCGCCCATCTCGACACCACCGAAGTTGCACCGGGCGCCGGCGTGAAGCCGCACATCGTACACTACGAAGGCGGCGACCTGGTCTGCGGCACGGTTGACGGTAAGCCCGTTGCCATGAGTACCGCCAAGCTTCCCGCCCTGAATGACCTCGCGGGTGAGGACCTGGTCTGCAGCGATGGCACCACGCTGCTGGGCGCGGACGACAAGGCAGGCGTCGCCGAGATCATGTCGCTTGTCGCGCGTATCGCTCAGGACCCTTCTCTGCCCCATCCCGCACTCGGCATTTGCTTCTGCCCTGACGAGGAGATCGGCCACGGAGCCGAGCTGTTGGATATCGATACCTTTGGCTGCAAGTACGCCTACACGGTCGACGGCGGCCCCATCGGCGAACTGGAGTGGGAGTGCTTTAACGCCGCCGAGGCGACCGTCCGCTTTGAGGGCCAGTCCATCCACCCGGGCGACGCTAAGGGCCGTATGGTCAACGCAGGCAATCTGTTCTGCGACTTCAACGCGTTGCTCCCCTACGTGCAGCGCCCGGAGTATACGGAAGGCTACGAGGGCTTTTATCACCTTGAGGGTGTATCTGCGACCGTCGATCACGCCACAGCGCGCTATATCGTCCGCGACCATGACGCCGCCAAGTTCCAGCAGAAACTCGACCTTATTGATGCCGCCGCCTCGATGCTCAACCAGCGTCTGGGTGAGGAGCGCGTGACGGTCGAGATTAAGCAGCAGTATCGAAATATGGCCGAGATCGTTCGTGACTATCCCGAGCTTATTGATGTTGCCAAGGAAGCCTACCTTGCCTGCGGCGTTGAGCCCCAAGTGCTGCCGATTCGTGGCGGCACCGACGGCGCCCAGCTGTCGTTCCGCGGTCTGCCCTGCCCCAACCTTTCCACCGGCGGCTATTGCTACCACGGCGTCAACGAGTTCGTCCCGGTCAGCTCGCTCGTCAAGATGACCGACGTCCTGCAGGAGCTCGTCGCCCATTTCGCATAAGACTGGCCGCATAAGCCCAAAAGACGAATCGCCCCGTCCTCAACCGAGAACGGGGCGATTTTTTTGCTGCAACGAGAACAGGTTGACGCACGCCAGCCTCTTAACGCAAGGAGTGTCCCAAACTGCCGGTACAAAAGGAACGTCCCCAAGTGCCAAGTGTTCCGGCAACGCCGATGTTTTGGCAACGACAGCGAGCGGGTCGCATTTGAGACAAGGTGACGTGAAGCGAAAGGGCGCTGACCTTCTGGTCGCGCCCTTGAAGTTGAACGTCAGATTGTCCAAATGCGGCCCGCGCAGCGTCGAGTCGTTACGGCGTTTGGTAAAACGCCGTAACTCTAGTAGTTGGCTTCGTAGCCGTTGCCGTCGCCGGTGGGCTCTTCGTAGTAGTCCGAATCGCTCGAATCGCTTGAGTCATCGGAATCGTCAGAGCTGACCGATGAGGTTGCGGTACCGTTTGCGTAGTCGTCAGACGTGTTGTTGTTCAGGTCGCCGATCGTAGAGCTGGAACCGTCGGAAAGACCCATGGTGTTGGGACCCTTGGGATCCTTGCCGGCATCGACGCGCTCCATCATTTCCTTGAGCTCGTCCTCGTAGACAAAGACGTAGCTCACACCGTCGATCATGGTGCTGTCGTCGGCATACGAGGGCAGGTTGGCCGAGTAGATACCGTCGACATCCATACCGCGCATGGCGTTGACCGTAGCCACGATATCCTGAACGCTCATATCGGTTACGAGCATATCGGACAGCGAATTAACCAGGCCAAAGATCTTCGTGGCATCGAAGTTATTGAGAATCTGGTTGGCAAGGGCGCCAAGCACCTGACGCTGGTGGCGCATGCGCGTGTAATCGCCGTCGGCATAGGTGTAGCGGCAGCGGGCATAGGTAAGGGCGGTGGCACCGTCCATATGCTGCTGGCCAGCGGTAATCTTAATATCCAGGTGCTCGGGGTCGTCAACATCATCGGTTGCGTTAATGTCGATACCGCCAACCGAATCAATCAGCGCCTGCATACCGTCGAAGCTGACCTCGGCATAGTGGGAAATCTGAACACCGCACAGCTCGTTGACCGCCTCGACCATGGCCTCGGCGCCGCCCACGGTATGGCAGGCGTTGATCTTCATGGTCTCGCCCTTGTACTCGACCTTGGTGTCGCGCGGAACGGAAATGAGCGTCGCCTGCTTTTGCGTGGGGTCGATGCGTGCCAGGATAATCGAGTCGGCGCGATACGTATCCTCGCCCGGACGGCCGTCGGTGCCAAGAAGCAGCACGTAGAACGGATCCTTTGCCTCATCGGTGTCAACCAGAACCCGACGCAGATTGTCGGTAATGACATTAGAATCGCCGAGCTTGCCCATAATGGTGGCAAACCACAGGCCGGCAGCGGTAGTAGCACTCAGCAGCACGCCAAGCACGACAATGAGCGCGACGTGACGAATCGTGTGGCTACGACGACGTTGGCGAGCGCGCTCGGAATAGCGAGCCACGTTATCGCGACTGTAGATCTTGGCCTGTGCACCAGTTGAGGGTCTTCGGGCGGTGGTATCCGCGAGGGGCTTTTTATTAAACATAGGCAACCTGTATTAGTAGATGACGGGATCGGGGACGGAAGCATGCTCGACATGCGCGCCGAGCGCCTGCAGCTTTTCGACAAACTGCTCGTAGCCGCGCTTGATGTGATGGATGGCCGAAACCTCGGTCGTCCCGTCGGCGATCAAGCCCGCTACGACGAGGGCCGCTCCGCCACGCAGATCGGGCGAGGTAACCTGTGCGCCCGAGAAGCCCTTGACGCCATGAATCATGGCATGATGGCTCTCGATACGAATGTCGGCACCCATGCGCACCAGCTCAGAGGCAAACATAAAGCGATTCTCGAAGATGTTCTCGGTAATAACGGAACTGCCGTCGGCGAGAGCGGAGAGCACCATAATCTGCGCCTGCATGTCCGTCGGGAAACCGGGGAACGGAAGCGTCTGGATGTCGACCGGCTTGATACGCTCGGCACGGTTTACATGGACGCCATCCTCGACGCGCTCGCAGTCGATACCCATGAGCTCCATCTTCTTGAGCACCATGCCCAAGTGAATGGGGCAAAAGCCCGTGACATCGACACCGCGATCGTCGGCCATCAACGCACCGGCAACGATAAAGGTACCGGCCTCGATGCGGTCGCCCACCACGCGATGGGTAACGGGATGGAGCTCTTCCACGCCTTCGATAGTCACGACGGGCGTACCCGCGCCGACAATCTTGGCGCCCATCTCGTTGAGCATGTTGGCGAGATCGACGATCTCGGGCTCGCGGGCGGCATTGTCGATAACCGTGGTGCCCTGCGCGCGCACGGATGCCATGATGAGGTTCTCGGTCGCACCGACGCTGGCGAACTCAAGCGTGACGGTGGTACCGCGCAGACCTTGGGGCGCATTAGCGTTGATGTAACCGTGGGCGGTATCGAACTCAACGCCCAGGGCCTCAAGACCAAGAATGTGCATATCGATCTTGCGAGCACCCAGGTTGCAGCCGCCCGGCATGGCGATCTTGGCGCGATGGAAGCGGCCCAGCAGGGGTCCCATGACGGCGGTGGAAGCACGCATCTTGGCAACGAGCTCGTAGGGGGCCTCCCAAGAATCGACCTGAGAGGTATCAATCTCGAGCGTGTGCTCGTCGAGAACATCGATCGTAGCGCCCATGCCCTTGAGCACCTTGCCCATCACGTGGACATCGGAAATATCGGGCACGTTCTGCAGCGTCGTCTTGCCCGGCGCCAGAAGCGTTGCCGCCATGAGTTTGAGCGCGGAGTTCTTGGCACCCGAGACGGGCACGGAGCCTCCGATGGCGTGGCCACCCTCAACGCGGATAATATCCAAGGTCTACCCTTTCAAAAAGCATGCCCGGGGTGGCTGGGCCATCCCGGGCATGATGTGTTCGCAAATGGTCGAACGCTAAATCGTTTGACTATTGGGCAAGCTTGAGCTTACACCATGCGATTTCATTATAGAGGTAGGCGCGGCGTGCATCATCCTCCGACAAATTACCCAGCTTCTCTTCAAAACCTTGAATATCAGCTTTAAGCTTGTCGGCATCGACGGTCGCCAAATCGCAAGCGCGCTCGGCGAGAATGGTCACGACATCGTCCGCAACCTGGGCATAGCCGCCGGCCACGGCAAACGTGTGGTCGACAGTGCCCATGGCCTTATCGGAAACGCGAACGTAACCGCGGTCGATCGT
The DNA here is from genome assembly GCA_048233475.1 of Collinsella aerofaciens. GTDB lineage: Bacteria > Actinomycetota > Coriobacteriia > Coriobacteriales > Coriobacteriaceae > Collinsella > Collinsella aerofaciens_CM. The sequence continues at coordinate 7,739 of DBFANS010000046.1, forward strand.
GCAGATCTCGCTGGAGTGAGCAGGCAGAACGCCAAACTCGCCATCCGTGGACGGAATCGACACAAACGCAGCGTCGCCCTCATAGGCGCAGCTCACGGGGCACACGATGCGGATACGCATAACCTACTTCTCCCCCATCTTGCGGGCGCGCTCGCGCACGTCCTCAATCGTGGAAGCATAGCGGAAAGCCTGCTCGGGCAGGTCGTCGGCCTTGCCGTCGACAATCTCGGCGAAAGAGCGGACGGTATCCTCGACGCGGACGTAGACACCGGGGTTGCCGGTGAACTTCTCGGCGACGTGGAAGGACTGCGAGAGGAACTGCTGAATCTTACGGGCACGGTTGACCGTAAGGCGCTGCTCCTCGGACAGCTCGTCCATACCCAGAATGGCGATGATGTCCTGAAGGTCGGAGTACTCCTGCAGGAGCTCCTGGACCTTGACGGCGACACGGTAGTGCTCCTCGCCGACGATCGAGGGATCGAGAGCGTCGGAGGAAGACGCGAGCGGGTCGATAGCCGGGAACAGGCCGAGCGACGAAATGCTACGCGAAAGAACCGTGGTGGCGTCGAGGTGCGTAAACGTCGTGGCAGGCGCCGGGTCGGTCAGGTCGTCTGCGGGGACGTAGACAGCCTGGACGGAGGTAATGGAGCCCGTCTTGGTCGAGGTAATGCGCTCCTGGAGGTCGCCCATCTCGGTTGCCAGCGTGGGCTGGTAACCAACGGCGGACGGCATACGGCCCAGCAGTGCGGAAACCTCGGAACCTGCCTGGGAGAAGCGGAAGATGTTGTCGATGAACAGCAGAACGTCCTGGCCACGATCACGGAAATACTCAGCGGTAGTAAGGCCGGCCAGACCGATGCGCAGACGCGCTCCGGGCGGCTCGTTCATCTGACCATAGACCAAGCAGGTCTTGTCGATAACGCCAGACTCGCTCATCTCGAGGAACAGGTCGGTGCCCTCACGGGTACGCTCGCCGACGCCGGTGAACACCGAGGTGCCGCCGTGCTCCTGGGCGAGGTTGTTGATGAGCTCCTGAATCAGAACGGTCTTGCCGACGCCGGCGCCGCCGAACAAGCCTGTCTTGCCGCCACGGATGTAGGGCTCGAGCAGGTCGACGGCCTTGATGCCGGTCTCGAAGATCTCGGTCTTGGTGGTGAGCTCGTCGAAACGGGGCGCTGCATGGTGGATGGGGTAGAACTCCTCCACCTCGGGCATGGGCTTGCCGTCGACGGGCTTGCCCATGACGTTCCAAATGCGGCCGAGCGTCTTGGGGCCGACCGGCATCTTCATGGGCTCACCGGTATCGGTGGCGATGAGGCCGCGCTGCAGGCCGTCGGTCGAGGACATGGCGACCGTGCGGACGACGCCGCCCGGAAGCTGGCTCTCGACCTCGAGGATCGTGCTCAGGTGACCGATCGGGGTCTCGGCCTCGACCGTGAGCGCGTTGTAGATCGGGGGCACCGCACCGTCAAACTTGACGTCGACGACAGGACCGATGATTCGCACGATGCGACCATCACCGGCAGTCGTCTTCTTGGTGGCTTCCTCGACCGCAAGCTTTACGGTGTTATTAGCCATTACTGTTCCTCCAATGCTGAGGCTCCGCCGACGATCTCGTTAATCTCGGTCGTGATCGAAGCCTGGCGCACGCGACTATACGTGCGGGTAAGGGTCGAGATGATCGCGGTGGCGTTTTCCGTCGCGGAGTGCATGGCCTTGCGGCGTGCACCCTGCTCGGCAGCCGCCGAATCGATCAGGGCCTGGTAGATGACCGTCAGGATATAAGACGGCACAAGCTTGCCGAGAACATGCTCGGGAGAGGGCACGAACTCGAACGTGGACGAGATGCGCTTAGGGGCGTCGGTCTCGTTCTTACGCGGACCGTGGGCCATAGCGATCATCTCGGGGTCGAGCGGCAACAGATGCTCGACGCGAAGCTCCTGATCCACGCGATTCTTGGCGTGGTGGTAGACAAGCTCGACACGGTCAAGCTCACCGGCACGATACGCATCGCAGATATGAGAGGAGATCATGCGGGCCTGATTGAAATCGGGCTCAGAGGAGTTGCCCTCAAAGTGCATGACGACGTTTGCGCGGTCACGGAAATACGTGGCCGGCTTACGCCCGCACGCGATGATCTCGCACTCGATGCCGTCGTTCGCCCAAGAAGCGGCGAGCTTTTCGGCCGTGCGCTCCACCGTCGTATTGAAACCGCCGGCAAGGCCGCGGTCCGAGGCAATAACGACAATCAGGCCATGCTTGACGCTCTCATGCTTCTGCAGCATGGGATCGGTGCCCGAACAGGAGGCGTCGCCGGCGACCGTCAACATGACGTCGGTCAGCGCCTCCTTATAGGGCTCGGCCTGCTTGGAGCGATCGAGGGCACGACGGATCTTGGCCGTAGAGACCATCTCCATCGTGCGCGTGATCTGCTTGGTCGTGGTAACCGAGGAGATTCGCTTCTTAATGTCGCGAAGGTTGGCCATGGGGCTTAGTTCTCCTCTGATCCAGAAACATCCGAATGGTGCTTGGCCATGAACTGCTGCTTGAAGTCGCCGATGACGCGCAAGAGCTCAGCCTTGGTGTCATCATCGATCTTCTTGGCGCGAACCTTGTCGAGCAGCAAGCCAAAGCCATTGTCCATGTACTCGATGAGCTCGGCACGGAAGGGCAGCACGTCGGCAATCTCCAGGTCATCCAGGAAGCCCTCGTTGCCAGCGAACAGCGTAACGATCTGCTCGGAAACCTCGAACGGCTTGTAGCGCGGCTGCTTAAGGAGCTCAGTCATGCGAGCGCCGTGGGTAAGCTGCTTTTGCGTGGCCTCGTCGAGGTCGGAGCCGAACTGCGTAAAGCCGGCGAGCTCCTGATACGAAGCGAGGTCCAGACGGAGGTTGCCGGCGACCTGCTTCATAGCCTTGGTCTGAGCGTCACCACCGACGCGGGACACGGAGATGCCCACGTCGACTGCCGGGCGCTGGCCCTGGAAGAAAAGCTCGGACTGCAGGTAAATCTGACCATCGGTAATGGAAATGACGTTGGTCGGAATGTAGGCCGAGACGTCGCCGTCCTGGGTCTCGATGATCGGCAGAGCCGTCATGGAGCCGTAACCATTCTTCTTGGACATCTTGACGGCACGCTCGAGCAGACGAGAGTGCAGGTAGAAGATGTCGCCAGGATAGGCCTCGCGTCCGGGCGGACGATGCAGCGTCAGCGACATCTGACGGTAGGCCACAGCCTGCTTTGACAGATCGTCGTAGATGACGAGCACGTGACCGCCAGGGTTGGTCTCGCTGGCGGGCTTACCGTCCTCGCCGTTGTACATAAAGAACTCGCCGATAGCGGCACCGGCCATAGGCGCGATGTACTGCATAGGGGCGGAATCGGCAGCGGTTGCCGAAACGATGATGGTGTATTCGAGCGCACCGTGCTGGGCGAGAGTCTCACGGATGTTGGCAACCGTGGAGGCCTTCTGGCCGATGGCAACATAGATGCAGACCATGCCCTTGCCACGCTGGTTGAGGATAGCGTCGATGGCGATAGCGGTCTTACCGGTCTTACGGTCGCCGATGATAAGTTCGCGCTGGCCGCGACCGATAGGCACCATGGAGTCGATAGCCAACAGACCAGTCTGAACCGGCTCGCACACCGGGGTACGGTCGATGACACCGGGGGCCTTGAACTCGATGGGGCGACGATGCGTGGCGACGATGTCACCCAGGCCGTCGATAGGCTGGCCGAGCGGATTGACGACGCGACCGAGCATGGCGCGGCTCACAGGGATATCCATAATGCGACCAGTGGTGCGGCACTCGTCGCCTTCCTTGATGGAGTCGACGGCACCGAACAGAACGGCGCCGACCTCGTCACGGTCAAGGTTCTGGGCAAGGCCGAAGACGGTCTCACCGGTATCGGAGCTCTTGAACTCCAGAAGCTCGCCTGCCATGGCGCTCTTGAGGCCGGAGACGCGCGCGATGCCGTCGCCTACCTCGTCGACCGTTGAAACCTCATGCGTATCGACCGTCGCGGAGAGGCTCGTGAGCTGCTCCTGCAGTTTCTTGGCGATATCCTGGGCATTGAGGGTTTCGGACATTAGGCTTCACCTCCGTACGAATTAGCAGAGTTTGCGAGGGTCTCCTGCGCGATGCGCAGCTGCGTCTTGACGGAAATGTCACGACGCTCGCCGCGAGCCTCGAGCACCAGGCCGCCCACGATAGACGGGTCGACCTGCTCGATAAGGAATACCTTGCGGCCGAAGTCCTGCTCGCATTTCTTAGTGATGGTTTGACGCAGCTCGTCGTCGAGCGGGATCGCCGTGGTGACGGTCACGCCCACTACATCCTCGTCTTCCTCGGCAACATACTTAAAGGCAGCTGCCACCTTGGGAAGAAGGTCGAGCTGGTCGCGCTTGGACATGGTGTCGAGCACGGCGATGATCTCGGGGCTGGCGCTAGCCAGGCGCTCGATCATCTCGAGGTCCTCGAACACATGGTTCTCGGCCTTAGCGGCTTCCAGAAGGGAGCGCGCGTAGGTCTCGAGCACCTTGTCCTGATAGCGGCTAGTCGGCATTCAGGCTACCTGCTTCCTGGATGTAGCGCTCGATGAGCTTCTTCTGCTCGGCATCGTCCTCGAGTGCCTCGCCCACGATCTTGGTGGCGACGGCAACGGACAGGTCGGCGATGGAGCTCGCGGCACCGGCGTAGATGGACTTGCGCTCGTCCTCGACGGTCGTATGAGCCTTGGCGATGATCTCCTCGGCCTCCTTGTGAGCAGCCTCGATAATGCGGGCGCGCTCGGACTCGGCGTCCTTACGGGCCTCGAGAACAATGTCGGCAGCCTGACGACGGGCGTCGGTGACGATCGAGTCGGACTCAGCGCGCTTGGCGATAGCCTCCTGCTTGGTCTTCTCGGCCTCGTCGAGGCTCTCCTCGATCTTCTTGCCGCGCTCCTCCATGGTTTTCATGATGCCCGGCAGGGCGACCTTGGCCAGCACGATCCAGATAATCAGGAAGGCGATAAGCGCCGGGATGAACTCCGCCATCTTAGGGATGAGGATGTCCGCACCGGCAGCGCCGTCCTCAGCGAACGCGGAAACCGGCATGAGCAGCGCGGCCGCGGACGCGGAGAGTGCGATCGCGCTCTTCTGGGATGAAAGATTCATACTTGACGCTCCGTGCTATTTAACGATCAGCGCGACAACGAAGCCGATCAGAGCCAGAGCCTCGCCGAAGGCGGAGCCCATGATGAAGACGGTGAACACGCGGCCCTGGACCTCAGGCTGACGGGCCATAGCACCCGTAGCACCCAGAGCAGACAGGCCGATAGCAAGACCAGCGCCGATAACACCGAGACCGTAACCGATAACTCCCACGATTCCTCCTTTGTCGTGCGTGTCTTATTTCACGCAGGATAACCTTTTTATAACTGCCGGGCTCCATGGGTACGGGCACCGGCGGTTTAACGAATTACCTTACCTTTAAGGCGCGAACGAAAGACTACTCCTCCTCCGCGACCTCCTCTGCCTCGGAGACATACACGGCGGTAAGGACCGTGAAGACGTAAGCCTGGATGGCGCCGACCACAAGCTCGATCGCATAGATCAGGATGAGGATGGCAAGCCAGGCTAGCGAAGGCAGGGCGCCGACGGCGTGGGCCGCGGAAACCTGCTGAAGCAGCGGCTGCATGAACATGCTCGCCATGATGGCGAACGAGCCCATGACCACGTGTCCTGCGAACATGTTGCAGAACAGACGGACGGCGAGCGTGATGAGGCGCAGGAAGGTCGAGAAAAGCTCGACGACCCACACAAGCACGTTCATCGGGAAGCTCACGCCCTGCGGGGCGAGGCTCTTGATGTAGCCGATCACGCCGTGAGCCTTGCATCCGTAGTAGATGAAGTACACAAAGGCGAAGATGGCGAGCGCGGCGGTGGAGCCGATTGCACCGGTGCCGGGCTTCATTCCCGGGATCAGGCCGATCATGTTATTGATCAGGATGAACAGGAAAAGCGAGCACAGGAACGGGAAGTGCTTCTTCCAGTTCTCACCCACGACACCCTTGCCGATATCGTTCTCGACGTACTCGATGATGTACTCGAAACCGTTGACGAAGAAGCCCTTGGGAACCAGGGTCTGCTTCTTCTTGAACACGGCCAGGACGATCAGGAGCACGATCGTGGAGACGATCAGCCAAAACGAGTACTGCGTGATGCCGCAGCTCAGATCGCCCACGACAGGGGTGGAGCTGAACTCGCTGACCAGATGATTAATCTCATCAGGCAGCTTTTCAAAAATTTCCACGACTTACCTTTCGACCTCATGAGGATCTCGCAGCGCCTTGGCGACGCGAACCGTGCAGGCGGCCATAAAGGCCACGAAGCCGATCGCCTCGCCCAGGAGGAACATGCGAAATGCCTCTCCGAACAACACAAACACAACCAAGGTAAAGACGAGCAGGGCGATTGCCGAGACCGCCAGACTCACCATACCCTTGAGCATGTCCGCATTCTGTTTATCGTCAAGAACCGGCTTGAGCGTAAAGACAAAGGGAAGGAAGGCAATTGCGCCCGCGATGGCGCCTGCAACGATAGCGAGCAGATCGGCTATCTGAAACACTGGCGTCCTCACTTTCCTTTTTAACGCTTCACAGAACAGTTCCCGCCAAACATTGGTGACTATTGTACGAGCCAATCGCTAAAGTACAACCGAAAAAGCATCGGTTAATACGCACCTGTTCGTTTTCTTAAGACCTTCTTTATGCCGCAGGTACGGTAATACGTTTTTCTCGAACCCTGCAGGGCAAAACGTCCGTTAACAGGAGTGCGCGCGGTCGCCTTTTGTTCATCCGCGCGCACCGTTTCTTCGTATTTGCAGCCGCGGCCGTCTTAGCCCAGCGACTAGAGCGTGCCGTAGATGCGGTCACCGGCGTCGCCCAGGCCGGGAACGATGTAGGCCGCCTCGTTGAGATGGTCGTCGATGGCGCAGGTATAGATATGCACATCAGGATCCTTCTCAGTCAGCGACTTGAGGCCCTCGGGGGCCGCGACGATGCACAGCATGCGGATGTCCTTGACACCGCGCTCGCGCAGGTAGCTAATGGCCATCTCGGCCGAACCACCCGTGGCGAGCATGGGGTCGACGACCAGGCAGATGCGCTGGTCGATATCCTTGGGCATCTTGCAGTAATACTCGTGCGGCTCGTGGGTGACCTCGTCGCGCTCCATGCCGATGTGGCCCACGCGAGCGGAGGGCACCAGGTCGAGGATGCCGTCGACCATGCCAAGGCCCGCACGCAGGATGGGCACGATGGCGAGTTTCTTGCCGGCAAGCTGTTTGAACGTGGCGGTAGTGATGGGGGTCTCGACCTCGACGTCTTCCATGGGCAGGTCGCGCATGGCCTCGTAGCCGTCAAAAAGCGCGAGTTCGCGCACGAGCTGGCGGAACTGGTTGGTGCCGGTGTTTTTGTCGCGCAGGATCGACAGCTTGTGCTGGACGAGCGGGTGGTCGACAAGCGTCACACGGGACGCATCGTAGGTGACGGTCATGGATTGATTGCCCCTTTCGTTGCGGCCGCAAAACGGCCTTGCTGACAAGGCGTGCAGCAATGTTGCCGCCGCACGCCATGCATTAGTTTAGCGGTTTGTTGTATCGAGCAGCCCATCGCAGCCCTACTGTGCGGTACTGAGCGAGCGCTTGACTGCATCACGCCAGCCCGCAAGGTTTTGCTCGCGGCGCTCGGCGGACATGTGGGGAAGGAAGGTCCTAACGATCTGGGCATTTTGCTCCAGCTCTTCCAGGTCTTCCCAATAGCCGACGGCAAGACCCGCCAAGTACGCGGCACCGATTGCCGTGGTCTCCACCGTCTCGCATTGCAGCACGGGGATATCCAGCAGGTCGGCCTGGAATTGCATGATGAACTCGTTGCGCGAGGCACCGCCATCGACAGACAGGCGCTCGATCGAAAGCCCCACGTCCTGCTCCATGGCGCGCAGCACGTCGTAGCTCTGATATGCCATGGATTCGCAGGCGGCACGTACGATGGTCGCACGGCTCGAGGCGCCGGTCAGACCGCATACGATACCGCGGGCATGCGGGTCCCACCAGGGAGCACCCAAACCCGCAAAGGCGGGAACGAAGTAGCAGCCCTCGTTGTCGCTAATCGAAGCGGCAAGTTGTGCCGACTCGCTCACGCTCGAGATGATGCCCATGTTGTTGCGAAGCCAGTTCATCGTTGAGCCGGCGGCAAAAATAGAGCCCTCGAGCGCATAGCTGACTTTGCCGTCCGCAGCGATACCGATGGTGGAGACCAGGCCATTCTTGGATTCGACGATCTCGTCGCCGGTGTTCATGAGCATAAAGCAGCCCGTGCCATAGGTGTTTTTGGTCTGGCCGGGACGGAAACAACAGTGGCCGAACAGCGATGCCTGCTGATCGCCCGCCACGCCCATGATGGGCGGCATGTTGGTCATGATGTCGCTCGCGACGCGGCCGTAGTCGCCCGAGCTCCAGCGAACCTCGGGCATCATGGAACGTGGAACGTCAAAGAGTGCCAGCAGGTCGTCGTCCCAATCGAGCGTATGGATATTAAAGAGTGCCGTGCGGCTGGCATTGGTGTAGTCGGTGGCAAAGACCTGGCCGCCGGTGAGGTTGTAGATGAGCCAGGTGTCGATGGTGCCAAACATGAGGTCGCCCGCCGCCGCGCTCTCGCGTGCGCCATCGACGTTGTCGAGAATCCACTGCACCTTGGAGGCCGAGAAATACGGGTCGAGCGTGAGTCCCGTGCGGGAGCGCACCAGCTCCTCGCAACCCTGTTCAACCAACGCGTCGATTGCCGGCGCGGTACGGCGGCACTGCCATACGATGGCGTTATAGATGGGTTGGCCGCTTATGCGGTCCCACACCACCGTGGTCTCGCGCTGGTTGGAGATACCGATGGCGGCGATGCGGTCAGAATGAATGCCGCTCTTAAACTGGACCTCCATCATCACGCCGATCTGGCTGGCAAGCACCTCCATGGGGTCTTGCTCTATCCAACCGGGACGCGGGAAGCTGGTTTTGACGCTACGACGTGCCTGCGCGACGATGCAGCCGTACTCGTCGACGATGGTCGCAAGTACCGAGGTGGTGCCGCAGTCGAGCGCCATGATGTAGGAACCGCCAAAGTTAAACGAGGCATCTTCCATGCCCAGGCTGCCCAGATTCAACGACATCGCTTACACCTTTCTATTGCATCGGGTCGGACAGGACCCGTTCGATCTCTGATGCGGGAAGTGCGCCTTGGCGCAGGATCTGGAGCCCGCCGTGCTGGAACGACACGATGGTCGAGGCGTCGCGACACGGGGTCTCGCCGGCGTCGACGGCAACATCGACCCCCTCCAGGATGCGACCTTCGACGGCGGCAAAGCTTGCCGGCGAGGGCGCGCCGTGTGTGTTGGCGCTCGTGCAGGCAAGGGGACTGCCGCAGGCGCGGATGAGCGCTTGGACCACGGGAGAGGCCGAAGCGCGCAGGGCCACGGTGTCGTCGGCGGCACGCATAAAGGTCGGCACGCAGGGAGCCGCCTTGACCACGATAGTCAGGGCTCCCGGCCAGCATCGTCGGGCAAGCACGCGAGCCTCTTCGGGGATATCCACGCCGTAGCGGTCGAGGGCCTCGGCACCATCAACCAGCCAAGCCACAGTTTGCGTGAGCTCGCGCTGCTTGAGAGTAAAGATGCGGCGGTAGCCGGTACCGAGCGCAGGGACCGCGGCGCCATTGACGGCAGCCTGCGGATCGCGCGGCCATAACAAGGATTCGCTTGTATCTTGGGAAACGGCATCGGAGAAGGCGTTGACTGCCACGGCGACACCGTAGACGGTCTCGGTCGGAATCAAGGCCAGGCCGCCGCGGCCGAGCACCTCGGCCGTGCGCTCGACGGCAAGCCGATGCGGCTCGCGCGTTCCCTCGTATACCCGATAGACCGTCTGCATGTGTATGCCAGCCCCTTACGTTCTGGTGCAAGTTTGTTTACTGTGGGGCATTCTCGCACGAAACGTTCAACCTATTTGCCCAGAGCGCATGTTGGTTTGGTGAGCGGCTCTAGTAGTCGGTGAAAGTGAGGGGGTTAATTGAAGATTTTTAGCGCGCAAGCGTAACGGTACGATCGGGAAACTCGATGCTTGCAACCAGTTTTCCGCCGAGGCTCTCTGCGTACCTGCTCAGCGTGTCGAGCCTCATCGAACCCAACTCCCCACGCTCGAGCTCGGATACACGTTTTTGAGAAACGCCCATCGACTGGGCGACCGACGCCTGTGTTAGATCTTTTAACCTGCGAATCTGAGCAAGCTTATAGGCTTCGATACGATCGCGAGTCCTCTCCTGCTCGGCGGTAATGGAGTCGCGTGTTATCCCGCGAGATTCCATATACTCATGCAGTTCCATCTCGATCGAGCCTCCTTACGTGGCGACGGTATATTTGCTCGGCCCTTGGAATGTTGATCGCATACCAACCGTTCCATTTTGCCCTTGACGATCCCGCTCGCGACTTATCACCCGCCAATAGCAATACCGCCTGGCGCTTGGGGTCAAAGGCGAAGAGGATGCGAATCACCTGCCCACCACACGACGTCACTCTCAGCTCCTTTAAATGATGAAGCTTCGAGCCCTTTACGCGGTCAACCAGCGGACGACCAAGGCTGGGACCTTCCTTCTCGAGCACCAAAAGGTCTGCATAAATCTGCTTCAGCGTAGCTTCATCCTGCTCATCAAGCCAAGGTTCAATGTAATCAAGCACGATACGGTACCGATGCAGCTGATTTGACATACCTTTCTCCTTCTATAGTAGAAGTTTTACGGTATATTGCAAGGACAAACTTGCGCAAATGTCTATTTATTCAGCTTAAATACGCTGTTTGGGCTCGGTGACGATGGCTCGAACGATGCGGGGACGATCGGTGAGGTCGTGGACGATACGCACGTCCGAAAGGCCTGCTTGACGACAGAGCTCGGCCGCGGCGTCGAGCGCGCCCTCGTAGAGCTCGCAGGCAAACAGGCCGCCGGCACGCAGCATGTAGGGCGCCGCGTTGAGCAGGCGGCGGAAGATATCGAGACCGTCGGCACCGCCCTCGAGCGCCAGATCGGGCTCAAAGTCCTTGACCTCATGCGGCAGCGAGCGCATGACAACGGTGGGGATGTAGGGCGGGTTGGAGACGAGTACGTCAAAGGTGCCCCACTCTTCGCGGGGAATGGAGCTCACCAGGTTTGTGAGGCTGAAGGCGACCTCGTCGGACGTGAGGCCAAGCGCATCGCGGTTTTTGGTAGCAAGGTCGATGGCGCGCGGCTCGATATCGGTAGCAGTGCAGGTAACGTGCCCGCGGCGCTCCCAGGCAAGGGAGAGCGAAATGCAGCCCGTGCCGCAGCCGACCTCGAGAACGCGGGCAGTGCGGGGCTCGGCTGGGGCAGATACGTTGGCCTCGGCGGCATCTTGCGCGGGAGTCGCCTGTTGGTCGTTGTCCTCAATGGCGATGCCGTATTCGTCGAGCTCGGGCTCGGGGGTTTCCATGGCCTCTGCTTCTGCCGCTTCTGCTTCTGCTGCCTGCGCGGCGGCTTCCTCGGCCTCGCGGTCGGCCAGTTCCTCGGCATAGGCACGGCTGCCCAGTACATCGCCGCCTAGCGCCGCCTCATCGGCAGCCGTCAGGTTAGCGGCACGGCGCTCGGCGGTCGCCCGTTCGTCTGCCAGCGCGGCCTCGGCCTTGCGTGCCTCCTCGACCTCATCGTTCCAAGGCAGCTCAACACGCTGACGGGCAGCAGCCTCGGGGCTCAGCACCTCGGCATCCAGATAATTGAGGACTTCCTCGACGAGCATCTCGGTCTCGGGGCGCGGAATGAGCACGCCGGGGGCGCACGCGACGTCAATCATGCGAAACTGCGTGCTGCCGGTGATGTACTGTAGCGGTTCACCTTTAGCGCGACGAACAACGGCCGCGTGCATGGTCTCGAGCTGGGCCGCGTTAAGCGTCTCGTCCATGCGCATATATAGGTCGATGCGTGTCAAACCCGTGGCAGCGCAGAGCAGCCACTCGGCAGAAAGACGGGGGTGCTCCTCGCCGCGCTCGGCCAGGTACTCCTTGGTCCACTCGAGACAACGCTTGATGGTCCAAATCTCGTTTGCCATGGGGCCCTCCCCTCTTAAGCGCCGGGCGGCGCGCGAATGTCGGAGCAGATTGTACGCGAGGCCAGCGCTTGGCAAGGGACGATTAAAGGCAATTATCGAGAATCAGCCCAGATTTTTGTACCGGGCTTGCTCAAAGTGTTCATTCGCTGACGTCTAAATTTGCATTCGTCAAGCTTTTGGCAAGGTTGACCCAAAACTGACCAATATCTAACCAAGAACTTGCCACATCGCTTGACGCACGACCCATCAAAAATCGCTCCGCGACTTCTTGAACGATATTCTGAGCAATATTTTCAATAGCAGATGCATGCTATTAATTACTTTGAGCAGGTAGACAGCTCAAATGCCATCACAGCTGATTGAATAACATCTCAAAGCAATGTGCCCAACCTAGTCATTTAAGAACGTCCCCAATGACTAAAATGCCATCACAGCCGACTGAATATAATATCAAGGCAATGTCCCCAATGACTCCCTACGGATCATTTGACAACCAAGAAAACGCCGATGTTTTGGCAATGCCAGCGAGTGACGTCCAGAGCGAACAAGTTGGCATGAAAAAGGCAAGGCATAGACCTTCTGGTCATGCCTTGCCTTTTGAATGACAAATTGTCGCTCTGGGCGGCGCGCAGCGTCGAGCCGTTACGCGGTTTGGCAAAACCGCGTAACCCACTACACAGCCTGTGCCAGCTTCTCGGCTCGCTCGGCGGCGGCGAGTGCCTCGATGACGGTGCCGAGCTGGTCGCCCAGGAGGACGCCGTTGTAGGTGGAGTTGAAGCCGATACGGTGATCGGTCACGCGGTCCTGGGGCTGGTTGTAGGTACGGATCTTCTCGGAACGGTTGCCGTGGCCGATCTGGCTCTGGCGCTCGGCACCGAGCTCGGCCTGCTGCTTCTCGAGTTCCATCTCGTACAGACGGGCGCGCAGCATCTGCATGCAGACCTCGCGGTTCTGGATCTGGGAACGCTGCTCCTGCGACTGCACCACGGTGTTGGTGGGCAGGTGGGTGATGCGCACGGCGGAGTAGGTGGTGTTAACGCACTGACCGCCAGGGCCGGAGGCGCAGTAGGTGTCGATGCGCAAGTCGGACTGGTTGATCTGGACGTCGATTTCCTCGGCCTCGGGAAGCACGGCGACGGTAGCCGTTGAAGTCTGGATGCGGCCCTGGGACTCGGTCTTGGGGACGCGCTGGACACGGTGCACGCCGGACTCGTACTTCATAACGGAGTAGACGCGGTCGCCCTCGACCTTGAACTCGATGGACTTGAAGCCGCCGGCCTCGCTGGGGCTGGAATCGAGCACGGTGGTCTTCCAGCCACGCGACTCGCAAAAGCGCTGATACATCTTGTACAGGTCGCCGGCGAAGATGGCCGCCTCGTCGCCACCGGCGGCGGAGCGAATCTCGACGATGGTGTTCTTGTCGTCGTTGGGGTCGCTCGGAATGAGCATGTACTTGATGTCTTCCTCGAGCTGGGGAAGCTTGTCCTCGTTCTCGGAGATGTCCATCTGGAGCATCTCTTTCTCGTCAGCATCGGTGGTATCGTGCAGCATTTCCTTGGCAGCCTCGATGTCATCGAGCGCGCCGATGTACTCGCGCGAGGCGGCGATGAGGTCGGACTGGTGCGCGTACTCCTTGTTGAGACGCGTGAACTCCTTGATATCGGAGGCGACGGCCGGGTCGGAAAGTTTCTTCTCGAGTTCCTCGTAGGCCTTGATGATCTTTTCGAGCTTGTCGCGCATGGCGGGACTCCTTTATATGCGTGAAGGTGAAAATCGGCAGAGTTGATGGGGCGCGGGGCGCCGCTGCGGGGGTAAGCCCGGCTAGAACATGTCGATCTTCAGATACATGCGCATCCCTTCGCGTATGGGGTACATAATTGCGGTCTAACCCATACATGATAGCGTGCGCAGGCAAACCTGCATATAACCCGCACGGAATGAGTGGACGTCCCCAACGGCTAACAAAGGGACTATCGCCTTGTCGCATTCTAGAGCGTATGGAGCAGGGCGATGAGGAAGCGGACACCCTGGAGGTAGGCGCGGCGGGTAATGCGCTCGTTGGTGCCGTGGACGCCGCGATCGCACTCGTCATCGTCGACCACAAAGGCCGAGAAGCGAATGCACTCGGAGCAAATGCGCTGGTAGTTGGCAGCGTCGGTCGCGCCGATCACGGTCGAGGGGACAATCGCCAACGGCTCGGATGATCCGTTTTCCTCCGTCCCCTTTGGATCACGGAAATAGCGGGCGGCGATGGAGCGAACCGCCTCGAGTCCCGGTCCGCCGATGCGCGGAGACGGCGAGGGTTCGGAGCTGCCAGGGCCGAGCTCGACCTCGACACGGTCGTCGAGCCCCGCCTCGGCAACGGCGACGCGGCAGCGGGCCACGACATCGGCCACGCTCGTGCCCTCGAGCATACGGAAATTGATATTGGCCCACATATCCTGCGGCATTACGTTGGCGCCGGTGCTGCCACCCTCGATCTGCGTGGGCGCGCAGGTGGTGGTCACGAGCGGATAGAGCTTCTTGCTGGCGAGGCACTCGCGCACGATGGTGTCCTTGTTGGAGGCAATCTCGTCGGCCGTGTAAAGCCCCAACTCGACGAGTTGGGCGGCAAGCAAGTCGGTCACGCGCGTCGGCCACTCGATATCGCAGATTGCGGTGATGGCACGGCTGAGCACCTCGAGTGAAGTGCCCCCGTAGGGGTTGGAGGAATGCCCGCCCTCGCTACGCGTCCTCAACACGATATCGGCGTAGCCCTTCTCCGCGAGATCGGCATGCATAAGCCAGCCCTCGCCCGCGCCGTACTCGGCAGCTGGAACGATGCGGTAGTCACCCTCGTCGATCAGGTACTCAAGCTCAATGCCGCGCTCCTCGAGCGCGCGGCCGATGGCGCCTGCGCCGTACTGCGTAGTCTCCTCGTCCTGGCCAAAGGCGAGGAGCAGCGTGCGCTCGTGCTGCCAACCGTGCGCCAGCGCATACTCAACCGCCTCGAGAATGCCTGCGACTTGGTCCTTCATGTCGATGGCACCGCGACCCCAAATGTAGGTGTCGTCCACATGTCCGCTAAAGGGGCCATACGTCCAGTCGGCCTCGGTGCCGGGCACCACGGGGACCACGTCCATGTGGCCCATGAGCATGACGGGTTTGAGGGCGGGGTCGGAACCGCCAAGCGTCACCAACAGCGAATGGTCGACAAGCTCGACCTCGCCCGCCGCGAACACGTGCGGCCAAGCCTGCTGCATATACGCGCGCAGGTCGTCGAACGGCTGCCAGTCCACCGCCTCGGCATCCATGCTCGAAATGGTCGGAAACGACAGCACACGGCCCAGGCGCTCGCATGCGCCGGCCTTGTCCAAATCGGCAAAATCATCCTCATGCGCAAAAAAGCGCCAAACCTCGGCCATGACATCCTTTCGATTGTGATGACGAGGGCCGCCCCACCGGAGCGGCCCTGCCACATAAGCGTTTGCGGTCGGTTATTTGTCCTCGAGATAACGCGAGAGGAACTCGCGGGTGCGCTGGTGTTTGGGATTGCCGAAGAGCTCCGCCGGCGCGGCATCCTCGAGCACTACGCCCTTGTCCATAAAGACCACGCGGTCGGACACCGTGCGGGCAAAGGCCATCTCGTGCGTGACGACGACCATGGTCATGCCGTCGGCAGCGAGCTTGCGCATGACCTCGAGCACCTCTCCCACGATCTCGGGGTCGAGTGCGGAGGTCGGCTCGTCGAACAGCATGATCTGCGGATTCATACATAGGGCACGAGCGATGGCCACGCGCTGTTTTTGACCACCGGACAGGCGACCCACGGCGGCGTGCGCGAACTTTTCGAGTCCCACGCTCGTCAGATGCTCCATCGCTATTTTTTCAGCCTCGGCCTTGCTCATCTTTTTGAGCGTGACGGGCGCGAGCGTGCAGTTGTCGAGCACATCCATGTTGTTGAACAGGTTAAAGCCCTGGAACACCATGCCGATGTCCTCGCGCAGCTTGTTGATGTTGCAGCGCTCGGCCGTGAGGTCCTGGCCGTGGAACCAGATGTGGCCCGCGTCCGGGGTCTCGAGCAGGTTGAGGCAGCGCAGGAAGGTCGACTTGCCCGAACCCGAGGCGCCGATAATGGTGACGACTTCGCCGGGGTTAACGGACAGGTCGATGCCCTTGAGTACCTCGAGCGAGCCAAAGCTCTTGCGCAGGCCCTCAACGCGGATGAGCGGCTCATTGGTCTGTGCGGCGGCCGCAACGCCGGTAATGGCGGTATCTGCCATGATAATTCTCCTCGTCTTGAGCCTAGTTGGAGCTGGGCAGCGTGACCGGAGCCTCGGCGCCGAGCTTTTTGCCAAAGGCCTCGAGCAGGCGGCTCGCCACGAGCGTCAGGATCAGGTAGACCACGAGCGCCACGCAGTAGACCTCCATCTGGCGGTAGTACACGCCGGCGACGGTGGTGGTGGCGTACATGAGGTCGAACACGCCGATGACCGAGAGCACCGACGAATCCTTGATGTTGATGATGAGCTCGTTGGTGAGCGCCGGAATCGCGTTTTTAATGCCCTGGGGGAACACGACCTTGCGCATAGCCTGCCACTGCGAAAGGCCCAGCGAGCGCGCCGCCTCGGCCTGGCCGGGATCGATGGACTCGATGCCGCCGCGCAGGACCTCCATCATGTAGGCGGTGGAGTTGAGCGAGATGGTGACGAGGCCAGCGGTAAAGGTGCTCCAGATCTGGTTGGCCTGGGCGGTCTCGAAGCCCATGCCGCGCAAAACGGTGAAGCCCGCGTAATAGATGAGTAGGCCCTGGACCATCATGGGCGTACCGCGCACGATGGTGGAATAGATGGTCGCAAAGCCGCGGCCGATACTCTTAAAGAAGCGCACCAGGTCGTTGTCCACGCGGTCGAAGGTCTGAATACGCAGGAACACAAAGAGCAGTGCCAGGAAGAATGCGATGACGGTGCCGAAGGTGGCAAGCGCGATGGTGATCTCGATACCGCGAATGAAGAAGTCGCCGCTCTTGTAGGTCATGTAGACCAGGCTCGACAAAAAGTCGCTGGGGTTGGAATCCGAGACAATGCTCACCTGCACCAGGTCGATAAACGACATGACGCAGCGGTCGATAAAGAAAACTGCCGCGATGGCGACCACGACGTAGCTGCCCAGGCGCGCGCCGCGGCGGAAACGCTCGGAGGCGAACGGCGACTTTTCGCGATAGTCGTTCCAGTGCATGAGCTTGGTGACGAGTGCCGCCGCCGACACGACGACCCAGGCCCACAGGATCGCCCAAAGGCAGTCCTGGAAGATGCCAGTGGGCGCCAAAAAGCTCAGCGGTGTGGGGTTGCGCTGGCTAAACGCCAGGCCGAGCGCCGCGATAACGCTCGTGCCCAGGTACACATAACGGTGGTCGGCCTTGATAAAGGAGGCCAGACGATTGATGGTTTTCATGCTGCCTCCCTATGCCGGCTGACGATCGAGGCACGCGTCCCACATTTGGTCGCGTTCCTCTTGGCTAATGCCCTTGAGTGTCTTGTCGATGAGCTTAAGGAGCTTGTCCGAGCCCTTGCGGCAGCCGACGTTTGCCGCGACCTCCTGCTTAAAGCCCTCGCCCTCGGCAAAATGAATGGGGACAATGCCCGGGTTTTGGGCCATATAGCCCTTCTCGTTCTCGGTGTTGTAGGTCACGGCGTCACAGGTGCCCTGCAGCAGGTTCGAGAACACCGTGGGGACGGAGTCGACCGGGTTTTTGTGCACAACGCCCGGAATCTCGTCGATGACGGTATCGAGCATGGTGTCCTTTTGGCCAAGGACCGTAGCGCCACTAAAGTCGCTGAGCTTGGTGGCGTTTTGGTAGGGGGAACCCTCTTTTACAAACAGGCCAAAGTAGCCAATGAAGTACGGGTCGGAGAAGCCGACCGACTCCTCACGCTCGGGCGTGGCGCTCATACCGGCGATGATGAGGTCGATCTGGCCGTTGTTGAGCGAATCGATGAGACCCGAGAAGCTCTGTTTGACGGCAACGGGCTCGCCGCCGAGGGCCTTGCAGACGATCTTGGCGATTTGCACGTCGTAGCCATCGGCATAGGCGCCCTGCACGTTGTCGATGGGGATGGTGTACTCGCTGGCCTCGGAGACCTGCCAGTTGTACGGGGCGTAGGCTGCCTCCATACCGATGCGGATCTTGTCCTTGCCGATCACGGAATCGGACAGGTCGTCGCGACCGCCGCCCGTCGTGGGCTGAACCGCCTTGAGCGTGGACGGGCGCTGACAGCCGGCGAGCGCGCCGGCGACGACGGAAGCGCTCGCAGCGAGAGCGCTTCCCAAAAAGATGCGACGGCTGCATACCGGCTGGGTCTGCGCATCGCACTGTTGGGGAGAATGCATAATCTGCCTTCCCTGTTGAATCGTATGCTGACGACTTAACAGGATACCGCTCAGCGCTACCTCCAGCAAATGCATATATAAATGCATATATGCAAGTTTACGAACCGAAAACGATTGGTAGTCGTTGGGGACGTTCTTAAACGACTAGTCAAACAAGAACGTCCCCAACGACTAGGCATGAAAAAGGCAAGGCATAGACCTTCTGGTCATACCTTGCCTTTTGAATGACAAATTGTCGCTCTGGGTGGCGCGCAGCGTCGACCGGCCCGCCGTTCGTCAGAACGGCGGAACCTCTAGAGCAAAGTGACGCTAAAGCTGCGGACGTCCGTCTCGCCCGGCGCCAGCGTAATGGTGTTGGCCTTGTGCTCAAAAACGTCGTCCTCGGTGTCCATGGTGGTGTGACCGGTCCAAGGCTCGAGTGCCACAAACGGAGCGTCGTTGGCGGCAGACCACACGCCAATGTACTTAAAGCCCTCAAAGTCGATCTTGACGCCGTGGCCCGACTTGCGGCCGCGCAGCGTGAGCGTGGAGCCCGGAGTATCAGTGAACATGATGGCATCGTTATCGAAGCTACGGTGCGTGATGGGCAGCACGTCAGAGTTATCGGGCGCCTTGTAGCTGCCCTCAAACGTCATAAGACCGTCGGGCGTGATGATAGGAGCCTCGTTAGTCCAAGCCTCGGTAAACGCCAGCTCGTAATCCTCGAACGCCTCGTCCTCGGCACCGGGGGCGGGCACGTTAAATGCGGGGTGGCCGCCCACCGAGAACGGCAGGTCCACGTCGCCGGTGTTGGTGACGGCAAAGGTCTGCGTGAGGGTGGCGTCGCCGGTCAAGGCATAGGTCATGTTGAGCTTAAAGTGGAACGGGAACGCCTTGAGCGACTCGGGCGTATCGGTAATCTCGTACGTTACCGAGGAGCCGTCCTCCGAAACCTCGACCAGCTTGTGCTCGACAATGCGCGCGAGTCCGTGGCGCGGCATCTCGCAGGTGCCGGCCGCAGACGTTGCCGTGTTGTTGCGCAGCGAGCCCACAATAGGGAACAGGATGGGCGCGTGCTTGCCCCAAAAGGCCGGGTCGCCCTGCCACAGATACTCGTTGCCGTTGAGGGCAAGGCTCGTGAGCTGGGCGCCCATGGAATCGATGGCCGCGGTGAGGCCGCCGCGCTTGATGGTAGTGACGGTAGACATGCTACTTCCTCCAAAAATAAACAATAGTGTCGAGGGCTATTGTCCCACTCTTGGCGGCGGGACGGGACAGCAGGCGATTATTGAGTAGCCATAGCGGAATGAGCGGCGAGCACCTACTGGGTATCCACGTAAAGGTCGAACCCGCCCTGCGGTGTGGTGTCGACCGTGTCGGGCGCCTGTGAGTTAAAGCTCACGGGGACCATGCGCTTTGAGGCACGGAAGCGCGTGCCGTCGGTGGCGACGGGCGGTTCATCGACGGTGAGCTCGTAGTCGCCGGGCTTAAGTTCGATGCCGTCACCAGCGGAATTGACGTATTGATACTCGTCAATCGTCTGCCCTTTGAGCGTGCGCCCCACGATGTGGATGAGCATTTGGCTGTCGCCGCGCGCGGTGTCCCACGTCGCGCCGTCCTTGACCTCGACCGACACATGTACCGAGCGCGTGCGGCCGAGCGATTGCTCGATAGACATCTCGACCTTGGCGGCGTCTTTTCGCTGTTGTTCAACATGGCTCCAGACGTTTCCAATTACCGAGCATGCGATAACGCCGGCCATGAAGGCGATAAGGATGGGGCCGAGCGGAGAGCGACGTCCTGCATCTTCCTCGCGAGACAGATTGGGACGACGTGTGGGCGCGGGCGCCTGAGCACCCTGCGAGGGCACGTCGAGAATACTGAAGGATGCCGTGCTGTCGGGGTCGATGTTATGGCGCGGCTGCGGGGTCTTGGCCGGCGAGATGGACATGTCCGCCGGCTCACCGAGTGTGGCCGTGGCATCGGCCTTAGCCTCATCGGCCTCGGCTTGGGCCCAAGCTTGTTCGAAGGTCAGGGGCTCGACAGGGTCGAGGGCGGCGTCCGAGTCGGCGGCGACGTCGTTGCCGGTCTCGTCCTCGTCGCTCGACACGTCACGCGGCGCGGGCTCGTCCCACCCCTCGTCCGGAGTCTCACCCTCGCTATACCACCATTCAAAGTTATCGATATCCATACGGGGCGCCCCTTAGGCCTCGCAAATAAACACTCGCTAGTTTTATACCCCCAGACGACACCGAAGCTCACCCGCGCCGGACACAAAAACCGTCACAACATTCGACGCTTTTCCTCGATTTCGAGATTTTCGCCGAATGTTGTGACGGTTTGGGCGACTGGCCGGCAGCGCAATGCGACAAAGGGACTGTCTCTTTGTCACATTCTGTTAGAGTTGCAGGGATTGAATCCCGCTTATTAATGCGACATTGGAGTGACAGCCTTGACCGCCGCAACCACGCCTAAAAGCAAGTCAACCGCCGCCGCGCTTTCACCTGCGCGCACCAATCTTTGCCTGGCGCTGCTCGTGTTGTTAGGTTTTTCGCTCGGCTGCTCGGAGTTCGTGGTCATCGGCATCGAGAGCGACCTGGCGACGGAGCTCGGCATATCGCTTGCCACCGCAGGCCAGCTCATCAGCGTGTTTGCGCTTGTCTACGCCATCGCCACGCCGGTGCTTGCGCTCAGCACGGGACGTTTTCGCCGCTACCAGCTGCTCGTGTGCTACAGCATCGTCTTTGTGCTCGGCAACCTGGTCATGGCGTTGGCGCCCAACTTCCAGGTGCTGTTTATCTCGCGCATCATCCTGGGCTCCGTCTCTGGCGCACTGCTCGCTGTGGGTGTGACGTACATCCCCGAGCTGCTGTCCCCGCAGCAAACTTCGTTTGCCATCTCGGTGGTATATGGTGCGTTTTCCGTGGCAATGGTCTTTGTCACTTCGATCGGCAAGTTTGTGGCCGACACACTCGATTGGCACGTGGCCATGTACGGCACGCTGGCCTTTGCCGTTCTGATCTGCGGAGCGCTCGTGATGTTTATGCCGCGCGCTGGGCAAACCGACGAACCTGCCACCTTTCGCGAGCAGGCGGGGCTGCTGCGCGAACCGAGCATCATCACCGGCATGCTCATCTTTTTGTTTGGCGTGGGCTCGGTCTATGTGTTCTACGGCTACGTGACGCCTTATCTTGAGCAGGTGCTGGGCATGGGCACGGTCGAAGCCAGTACCACGCTCATGGCCTACGGCGTGTTCTGCCTGATCTCGAACATCCTGGGCGGATGGATCGATGCTCGCTTTGGCATGAAGGCGCTACTCGTGACGTTTGTGCTGCAGGCTGCAGCGTTACTCGGACTGTTTGCTGTGGGCGGCACCATGCCGCTCGCGCTGGTCTTTGTCTTTAGCCTGGCGCTGCTCATGTACCTGTTCTCGGTGTCGTGCATCACGCACTTTATGGACGTGGCACGCAGCCGCCATCCCAAGTCGATGGTACTCGCAAGTTCGGTTGAGCCCATGGCGTTTAACGTCGGCATCTCGTTTGGCACCGCAGTGGGCGGCGCCGTGGTAAGCAGCGTTGGCATTGCATATGTAGGCGCAGTGGGTGCCGCGTTCTCGCTTGTGGCCTGGGTGCTTACGCTGGTGACGATTAAGTTGGCTCGCTGGGAACGCAAGAGGGCGATGGCGCAGGCGTAGATGCGATACTCGAGCTCGATGATGGCGATCGAAAGGAAACCGCATATGCAACGTGTACTGTTTATCTGCTATGGAAACATCTGCCGCTCGACGATGGCCGAGTCGGTGTTTACCGAGCTCGTGCGCCGCGCTGGGCGCGAGGCGGAGTTTGCCATCGATTCCGCGGCGACCTCGACCGAGGAGATCGGCAACTCGCCACACCACAGTACCGTTGCCAAGCTACGCGAGGTCGGGATTCCCGTCGTCGCACATCGCGCACGTCAGGTACGTCGCGCGGAGTATGGCGACTGGGACCACATTGTCTATATGGACGACGAGAACGCCCGCGCCCTGTACCGAATTTTTGGGAAGGACCCCGATGGCAAGATCTCGCGCCTGCTCGATTGGACCGATCGCCCCGGCGACGTGGCCGACCCCTGGTACACCGGCAATTTCGACGCCACCTACCGCGATGTACTCGCCGGTTGCACCGCCATGCTCGAGCAGCTGTAGGCGCTCGGGCGGCGCGGGCACACGGGCCACGCCATCGGCATAAAACGAGCGTGGATTTTCTCCCACTTTGAGCGTTCGAGTGCGCTCTAAACGGGAGAAAATCCACGCTCGTTATCTCGGTGGGAGAAAATCCACACTCATGAATGTGACAAAGGGACTGTCCCTTTGTCACATCCGGGACTGGCCCTAGACCGGCTTGACCTCCAGCTTTATCCCCTCGGCGCAGGAGTCGCCCAAAACATCCGAAAGGGCCCAGGTCGCATATAGCGGCAAATAGAGAACCGCTCCGTTGCGCTCAACGTTGCCTCTCGAAAAAACAATCCCGAGCCTTACGCCATATTCAGCCGTATCAAGCACATGACCGAGCGCAGCGTGCGCGTGGTAATAGGAGCCCGATTTAACCTCGATCGGAACAGCCGTCCCATCCGGTCCGTCGACCACAAAGTCCACTTCACCGCGCTTTTTTGTCTGATAGTAGTAAAGCTGGCGATTTTGGGCAGTCAGCTGCTGGGCCACCACGTTTTCGTAAATGCCGCCCAGATTGGGCTCCTTGCTATCAAGATACGCCGCTTGGGCGACTCCAACGGGGTAGCGCGCCATCAACATGCCCGTATCCGATTGGTATAGCTTGAACTGCGATGGCCGTGCCGTCTTGAGCAGGGGCGACTTTGGCTCGGTTACGATATCGGCTTTGAGAGCAACGCCGGCATCGACAAGCCAGACAAAATCTCGCTGGTACTTCTCATAATGCGCCTTGGGGTCAATGGAATTGAGCACGAAACGCTTGTGTTCGCCCTCGAGCATAATAGGGAGCTGATCGTAGATGCTCTGCACCTGCAGGGCTCGCCCGCTTGCATACTTGGAGATATCCCGCCGGTACTGTTCGTTGAGCTCTGACTGTAGCTGACGAACAGAGGCAAGGTCGCCCTGCGTGTCAAGGAAACGCTGCACGACCTCCGGCATTCCGCCGACAACGGTATAGGTCCTGAAGTTTGCCATCATCGCGTCATGAATGTAATCAGGAATGGGCCTCTCGCTGATACACGCGTCACGTATCGTTTGGCGAGCCCCCTCGCTCACCCCGGTTGCCCAGCAAAACTCCTCAAAATCGAGCGGGAACATCCTAAGCTCGTGGACATACCCCACGGGATAGGACCTGACGCCCTTGAACTGGGTCCCGAGCATTGACCCCGAAAACGCCCAGCGGCACCTCCCGTCCTCAACAAGGAACTTTGCCATCGTCATGATGTCGGGGGCCTCTTGGACCTCATCGATAAACACGAGCGTTTTGCCTGGTGCAATCGACTTTCCCGAAAGAAGCGTCACCCTGCTGATGAAATCATCGGCATCCCGCGCCTCGAGAAGAGCATCTTTTGCCTGGCGATTTTCCATGAGGTTAAGCTCGATGTAGGTTGCATGGCTGGCTTTGCCAAATGCGCGAATCGAATAGCTTTTGCCGATCTGGCGAGAACCCGTGATGAATAAGGCCTTTTGCTCGGCAGACTTCAGCCAACGCTCCAGCTCTGCCGCTATTTTCCTGCGCAGCATAGGCTCTCCCCTCAGTGTCATCAAATGAAATGCAAAGTTTTATGCGCTTAATTATCGATGAAATGTAGGATTTTTAGAACCTAAAATCGGATGAAATGCAGAGATTTAGGATTATAAGCAAAAAGAAGGGGCAGCCCCGGCGAATGTGACAAAGGGGCTGTCCCTTTGCCACATTGCGCTCGACTACTCGTCAACGATCTCGGCAAGCCAGACGTTCAGCGTATCGACCTCGGGGCAGCAGAACTTTGCCGTACCAGGCTCGTTGCCAGGCACGGTTCCGCCATAGCGCAGGATATCGATATAGGGAAAGCCCACATGGCAGGCCATGGCACACATCTTGCCGCGGTCGCGGTCAAAGTCGAAGACGTCGCCCGGTTTGTGACCATGGTGGCAGCGGCACGCACCCAGCTGGTCCACGCAGCTCACGCGGATACGCGGACGCTTGCCACGCGGCGCGCCGAGCGGCTTGCCCCCGCCCGCAGGCTTGGCGCCGCCCTCGCCAGCATTACTCATGGTCAATCACGTCCAGGCAGGCCTCGATGGGAAGGCCAGCCGACTTATCCTCTTGGTCGGCATTGCGCTCGATAAGCTCAGCCACCACGCGCATGGCATCGGACGTCGCGCGCTGCAGACTCCAACCTGCCATAACGCGGCCGACGAGCACCGCCGAGAACGTGTCGCCCGTGCCCGGGAAATAGACCGGGATCAGGTCGAAGGGAATCGTGAAGTACTCCCCCGCCACATGGTCGTAACCGATGACGACATTCGCACCGTCGACCACAGCGCTCGTAATGACCACCGACTTGGCGCCCAGGGCACGCACGGCATCCACAAGAGTGCGGCCCTCATCGGGCGTGATTTGCTCGGCAATGGGCGTATCGGTGAGCAGGCACGCCTCGGTGTAGTTTGGCACCGCATAGTCGGCGCACTCGAGCAGGCTGCGCATGAGACCGATCGTGGACTCGGGCACGCCGGCGTAGAGCTTGCCGTTGTCGCCCATGATGGGGTCGACGAACACCTTGGTACCCTTTTGCGCGCGACGGTGGCAGAAGTCCGAAATGATGCGCGTCTCTTCCTCGGTCACGATAAAGCCGGTAGAGATGGCGTCGAACTCAAAGCCGAGCTCCTCCCAGATGGCGAGGCTCTGGCGCACGTACTCGGTGGTGTCGTGGATGTAGAACTTGGGATAGTTGAGCGTATCGGACACAAGTGCCGTCGGCAGGTTGTGGATGCGGTAGCCCATGTGCGACAGCACCGGCAGCATGGCGGAAAGCGCGACCTTGCCGTAGCCGCACATATCGTTGATCAGCAGCAGCTGAGTGTTCTTCATGAGGGTCTCCCTTGGTTCGGGCACAGCGCAGCAGCGCCACAGTGCGACTAAGTGTAGCGCAGGGGACGTTGTGAGCGGAGTCGAGCAGCGCGAAGGGTAAATTGTTGCGGAAAGGTTACGGAAAATGATCCCTTTTCCTCCGTCCCCAAGGGATTGCATGCACCGAAACGGACCGTGGCGGAATCACAGGTTGAGGACGGACAGCGAAAACGTTCCTAAGCGAGCAAGGTGGCGTGAAAGAGGAGGGCATAGGCCTTGTGGCCATGCACGACGATTGAACGCCAGATTGCCGCTTAGGAGCGTTTGCAGCGTCGAGCGGTTACGGCGTTTGGCAAAACGCCGTAACTTAATAAGTTTGGTACCTTGACATTCATTTCTCATGCTCCTAGATTGGTTAGGCACAAAACAATTCCACTACCTAACTAAAGAAAGGAGCAACACTAATTCATGTGCGATGAACCTCTTAACCTTTGTTCGCACGAGCCCGGCGGCGACCCGTCACAGCCGGCGGATGTACCCGAAGCGGTTAGCTCGGAAGACAAGCTTGCCAAGCGCATCCTCAATAACCTGGGCTTTTGCGGCCATTACATGCATTTTCATGGCGGAGGCGTGTCCGGCAAGGCGCCCATCATCTGCCTGCTGGCCAAGCAGCCCGGCGGCGAGATGTCGCAGCAGGAACTCGGCATGCACTTTGACCTCAAGCCGGGGTCGCTTTCCGAGATCCTGTCCAAGCTCGAGCTCAACGGCCTCATCGAGCGCAGCCGTAACCCCAAGGATCGACGGCAACTCACCATTCGCCTGACCGAAACCGGCCGGGAAAACGCCCGCATCGACCAGGCGGCCCGCATCCGCTTTAGAAAACGGGCCTTTAGCGCGCTCACCCACGACGAGCGTGAGGACCTCGCCGAAATGCTCGATAAAATCCGTGTAACCTGGGAGGAACTGGATGATTAAAACCCTCATGGGAAGCATCCGCGACTATATGAAAGTCACCGTTGCCACGCCGCTGCTCGTGCTTGGCGAGGTGCTCTGCGAGATGCTGATTCCATTTATCACCGCCAACCTGATCGACGCCATCAAAGACGGCGCCACCGTAGCCGAGATGCTTCCCACCGCAGGCTTTTTGGTGCTTATCGCGCTAACATCCCTTGCTTTTGGCGCCGCTGCCGGCGTCACCTGCAGCCATGCGAGCTGCGGCTTCGCCAAGAACCTGCGTCACGACCTGTTCTACAAGATCCAGACGTTCAGCTTTGCCAACATCGATGAGTTCTCGAGTTCCTCGCTCGTCACGCGCCTGACCACCGACATCAACAACGTGCAGCAGGCCTTTATGATGATTATCCGTATCGCCGTGCGCGCGCCGCTGGTATTGATCTTCGCCTTTACCATGGCGTTTATCATGGGCGGCAGCGTCGCCATGGTCTACCTGGTCATCATTCCGCTACTGGGCTTTGGACTGTTCTTTATCATCTTTAAGGTGCGCCCCATCTTCTCGCGCGTGTTCCACAAGTACGACGCCCTTAACGAGTCCGTCGAGGAAAACGTCACCGGCATGCGTGTGGTTAAGAGCTACGTGCGCGAAGACTTTGAGAAGGAGAAGTTCGCGACCGCCGCGCGCGACGTCCAGATGGACTTCACCCGCGCCGAGAAGCTACTCGCCTTTAACAACCCCATGATGAACATCTGCGTCAACGGCGCGTTTGTCGTCATCATCTACCTGGGCTCCAAGCTCATCATCACGAGCCAGGGCACGCTGTTCGACGTGGGCCAGCTCTCCTCGATCTTTACTTATGGCTTCCAGATCCTTATGAGCCTGATGCAGCTGTCGATGATCTTTGTCATGGTGACCATGGCCGACGAATCGGCGCACCGCATTACCGA
Source organism: Collinsella aerofaciens (assembly GCA_048233475.1). Classification (GTDB taxonomy): domain Bacteria; phylum Actinomycetota; class Coriobacteriia; order Coriobacteriales; family Coriobacteriaceae; genus Collinsella; species Collinsella aerofaciens_CM. The sequence goes on from DBFANS010000046.1 coordinate 35,177, forward strand.
GGTGCTGGCCGCCGAGCCCACGATCGCCGATCCCGCCGAGCCCGCGCTCGAGGTTGTCGACGGTTCCATCGACTTTGACCACGTGAGCTTTAAGTATTCCGCGCATGCGAAGCGCCAGGCGCTCGACGATATCGACCTGCACATTAAGAGCGGCGAGACCATCGGCATCATCGGCGGCACTGGCTCGGCCAAGTCCACGCTTGTAAACCTCATCGCCCGCCTGTACGACGCCACCGAAGGCACCGTGCGCGTAGGCGGCATGGACGTGCGCGACTACGACTTGGACGCGCTGCGCCACCAGGTCGCTATGGTGCTACAGAAAAACGTGCTGTTTAGCGGCACCATCGCCGAAAATCTGCGCTGGGGCGACCCGAATGCCACCGACGAGGAGGTCCGCGAGGCGGCACATCTGGCCTGCGCCGATGAGTTTGTCGACGGTTTCCCCAAGGGCTACGACACCTGGATCGAGCAGGGCGGCTCCAATGTTTCCGGCGGTCAGAAGCAGCGCCTGTGCATTGCGCGTGCCCTGCTGCGTCGCCCCAAGATCTTGATCCTGGACGACTCCACCAGCGCCGTCGACACCAAGACCGACGCCAAGATTCGCGCAGGGTTGGCAAGCTATCTGCCCAACACGACCAAGCTCATCATCGCCCAGCGCATTAGCTCCGTGCAGGACGCAGACCGCATCATCGTCATGGAGGGTGGCCGTATCGCGCAGGTCGGCAACCATGACGAGCTGCTCAAGACGAGCGAGATCTACCGCGAGACCTTCACCTCGCAAAACAAGATGTCTGCCGAGGGCGAAGGGGCCGTCGAGGCCGACACCGAGGCATCCGCAACGCAAGCTCAGACCCAGGAAGGAGGCGAGGCACATGAGTAAGGCAACGACCGCCGAGCGCGCGCTCAACCGCAAGGGCGGCACCATGTCGCGCCTCATCAAGACGCTCTTTGGCTTCTACCCCGTGCTTTTGCCCCTCGTCGTCGTCGGCGTGGTGCTCTGCGCCATCATCAACTCCATCGGTGCGACCTTCCTTCAGAGCGCCCTGCAGATTATTAGCGAATCGTGGCAGTCGGGCGATTGGACGACCGCGCAGCCCAAGATTCTGCAGCTCGTGACCACCCTTGCCTGCATCTACGGCGTCGGCATCCTGTCCTCGCTGTTCTGGAACCGCGCCATGGCCATCGTCACGCAGGGCTCGCTCGAGAAGCTGCGCGAGAAGATGTTCAACCGCATGCAGGACCTGCCGATTCGCTACTTCGACACGCACCAGCGCGGCGACATCATGAGCCACTACACCAACGACATCGACACGCTGCGCCAGATGATCTCGCAGTCGCTGCCCAACATCACGCTCACGGTCATCACCTGCCTGTCCGTCGTGGGCGTCATGGTGTACTACAGCGTGCCCATGGCGGTGCTCGTCATCCTGGGCGTCGCCTTCATGGCGTACATGACCAAGGTGCTCGGCAGCCGCTCCGCGCGCAACTTCGTGGCGCAGCAGAAGGAGATCGGCGTGGTCGAGGGCCATGTCGAGGAGATCATGAACGGCCAGCGCGTCGTCAAGGTCTTCTGCCACGAGGAGGCCGCGCAGGAGGACTTCGACGTCCGCAACGAGAAGCTGTTCCGCGCCTCCCGCGCCGCGAACATGTACACCAACACGCTCGGCCCGATCCTCATGAACCTCGGCAACCTGATGTACGTCATCGTGGCGCTCGCCGGCGGCATCTTCATCGCGGTCGGCGCGCCCAACCCGTCCATCTCGGGGCTCGGGTTCTCCATCGCGGTCACCGTGCCGTTCCTGAACATGACCCGTCAGTTCGCCGGCCAGATCGGCCAGATCTCCCAGCAGATCAACGCCGTGGTCATGGGCCTCGCGGGCGCCGAGCGCCTGTTCGAGCTCATGGACGAGCAGCCCGAGGAGGACGAGGGCTACGTCACGCTCGTCAACGCCCAGCGCGGCGAGGGCGACGAGCTGGTGGAGAGCTCCGCGCGCACCAACATCTGGGCCTGGAAGCACCCGCATCGCGACGGCACCGTCGAGCTCGTGCCGCTCAAGGGCGACGTGCGCCTGTCCCATGTGGACTTCGGCTACAAGCCCGGCCACACGGTCCTGCACGACGTGAGCGTCTGGGCCAAGCCCGGGCAGAAGATCGCCTTCGTGGGCGCCACCGGTGCCGGCAAGACGACCATCACGAACCTCATCAACCGCTTCTACGACATCGCCGACGGCAAGATCCGCTACGACGGGATCAACGTGAACAAGATCAAGAAGGACGACCTGCGCCGTTCGCTCGGCATGGTCCTTCAGGACGTCAACCTGTTCACGGGCACCGTCATGGATAACATCCGCTACGGCCGCCTCGACGCGACCGACGGCGAGTGCATGGCCGCCGCGCGCCTGGCCGGTGCCGACGGCTTCATCAAGCGCCTGCCCGACGGCTACAACACCATGCTGACCGACAACGGCTCCAACCTCTCCCAGGGCCAGCGCCAGCTGATCTCCATCGCGCGCGCCGCGGTGGCGGACCCGCCGGTCATGATCCTGGACGAGGCGACCTCGTCGATCGACACGCGCACCGAGGCCATCGTCCAGCGCGGCATGGACGCCCTGATGAGCGGGCGCACGACCTTCGTGATCGCGCACCGCCTGTCGACCGTCCGCAACTCCGATGCGATCATCGTGCTCGACCACGGCCGCATCATCGAGCGCGGCAGCCACGACGAGCTCATCGCCAAGCGCGGCACGTACTACCAGCTCTACACCGGCGCCTTCGAGCTGGAGTAGGCGCGGGCCGGTGCGGGCCGGTTGACGGGAGTCGGGCCTGCCGGCCTCGGCCGGTGCGGGCCGGCAGGCCGGTGCAGTGCCAGGCGCCGCGCAGCGTCCGGCGCCGACCTACGGGCCGGATATGGAGGGCCGTCGACCTTCGGGTCGGCGGCCCTTTTCGCTGGCGGCGCGATCGTGCCGGGAGCGTATGCCGAACAGGTTCACGGCCGCGGAAACGCCCCGACCTCCTGTCGGACCCGCGACGGTCACCGGGCCCGAGGCATCCCCTGCCCCGTGAGGTCTTCCGGGTCCGCGGCGGCCCTCCTCCCCGCGCGCAGGGGCGTCCGGCTCCGTGCGGGCGGGTGTCCGTTTTGGTCCTTTTTCGATATTGTGTGCATCTTTCCGGAACCCCCGGTACAGCAAGAGATTCCGCCGACAAAAGCCCAGTTGGCACCCAACCGGTGCCCCGGTCTACCCGATGGTCCGGAAAAGATACACACAATATCGAGAACCTGCCAAGACGGACACCCGTTGTGGGACGAGAGACGGGGGCGGAACCCGCCCGATTACGTGCTTTCCAGTCAGATCAGGCCGAAATGGGCGAGCCCCGACACCACGCCGTCGTCGGCGACGGGGTCGGTCATGTAATCCGCCCGCTGTTTCACGACCTCCATGGCGTTGCCCATGGCGACCGCGGTCTCCACGGCATCGAGCATGGGCAGATCGTTCTCGGAGTCCCCGAAGGCGAAGGTCCGCTCGGTCCCGCGCCCCAGCCGATCCAGGACGCGCCGCACGCCGTAGGCCTTGTCGACCCCCTTCATACCCGTCTCGCCCGCACCGAGCCCCAAGTCGTAGAAGCCGTACTCACAGCGCAGGTCGTCGGGCATGGTCGCGATGACCGGAAAGGTATCGGACGTGTACGAGAACTTGCTGAACCGCAGGTCCGTGCTGCCGCGCAGCTCGTCCCACGAGCGGACCGTCACCGCACCCGGGATGTCGGTATAGACCCCGCCGTTCGGCATGAGGGCGGCTAAGCAGGAGGAGCCCTCGAAGAGCACCTCCGCCCCCGCGGAGGTGAGCCAGCGGACCGTCCGCTCGAGCAGCTCCGGGTCGATGACCTTCTCGTACACCGTCTCCCCGCCCATGGTCACGCAGGCGCCCGCCGAGGTGACAAGGCCCGTGGGCTCGAGCGCCAGCAGGTCGTCGCTCACCAGGTTGCGCGGGCGGCCGGTGCAGATGAAGGTCAGGTGCCCGCGCTCGCGCAGCCGGGCGAAGGCGCGCGCCACGCCCTCGGACGGGCGGGCGTTCGCGACGTTCTGGGCGGCGTTCGCCGCGGGATCGTGCCAGATCAGCGTGCCGTCGACATCGAAGAACACGACGGCGGGGATATCGCGGCGGGCGGGGTTCTCGTTCATGGGTTCGCTCCGTTTCGTCTCACTGCCCACCATCATACCCGCACGCGGGCGGACCCCCGACCGATTGCAGACGATGCGTGCGGCCGCACCGCCGACCATCGCTCCCGTGCGCGCGCACCGCGACCGCGCATCCGGGTAAGATGGATGGACACCCGATCGCAACCGACAAGGACGTACCCATGGAATTCTTCGCCAGCTGCCCGGAGGGCTTCGAGCGCCCCCTCGCCGACGAGCTGCGCACCCTCGGCATCCGGCGCGTCCGCCCGCTCAAGGGACGCGTCTCCTTCGAGGGGGAGGCCGTCGACGCGGAGCGCGTCTGCCTGTGGTCGCGCCTGGCGAGCCGCGTGCTCGCCGTCATCGCGCGCTTCCCCTGCCGCGACGCCGACGACCTGTACGACGGCGTGTACCGCGTGCCCTGGGAGCGCGTGCTGAGGCGCGGCTCGACGGTGGCGGTCGGCGCGCGCGGCACCAACGACGAGCTTCGCAACACGCGCTACATCGCCCTGCGGGCGAAGGACGCCCTGTGCGACCGGCTGGCCGACGAGACCGGCCTGCGCGCGGACGTGGACACCGAGCGGCCCGACGCGCGCATCGCCGTCGCGCTGCGCGGCGACCGCGCGACCCTGCAGCTCGACCTGACGGGAGAGCCCCTGTTCCACCGCGGCCCGCGCCTGCGCGCCGAGCGCCCCCTGCGCCCGGACTACGCCGCCCTGCTG
>DBFANS010000047.1:0-19131 GCA_048233475.1 Collinsella aerofaciens
CCCATCGAAACACATCTCCACCATTCCTTCAACTGGGAAAATGCCGCCCCCGGACCCCGGGAGGGGCCGCGGGGGCGTTCGGCTAACTGAGGGAATGGCCTATTTGCTCAATGTGTTCGGCTGAGATCGGAAATCAACCGAACTATCTGCCTAGTGATACAGCCCCGGCTGGTAGTGGTACTCATTACTCACGTGCGGGCACAGCTGCCAAAAGGCGACGGCACTCGCCGCTGCCACGTTAAGCGAATCGACCCCGTGCGCCATCGGAATGCGCACGGCCCGGTCGCAGCCCGCGATAGTCTTGGCACCCAGGCCGGCACCCTCGGTACCCATAAAGATTGCCAGGCGGTCAATCTCCTGCAGCACGGGATCGTCCAGCGATACGGAATCGTCCGTCAATGCCATGGCAGCACAGGAAAAACCGGCTTCGTGCAGTGCCGCCAGGCCATCGTGCGGCCACACACGAGCCTCGCTGCCAATGCGCGTCCAAGGCACCTGGAAAACCGTGCCCATGCTCACGCGGGCCGAGCGACGGTACAGCGGGTCGCAGCACGTAGGGCTGACCAAAATACCGTCAACGTTCAATGCGGCCGCCGAACGGAAAATCGCGCCCACATTGGTATGGTCGACAATGCCCTCGAGCACGCACACACGCACCGGACGCTCCCCCGCCGCCTCGACGACGCCGTCGAGAAACTCATCAACCGGAATCTGCCGCGGGCGACGAAACGCCGCGAGCGCGCCGCGCGTCACGTTAAAGCCCGTCAATTGCTCCATGAGCTCCATGGAGGCAACGAACACAGGAACCGGACCTGCGCCCTCGCGCACAACCAGGCGCTCAAACAGCGGCATCATCTGATCAAGCCAGCGTTCGCCCAAAAGAAAGCTCACCGGCTGGTATCCGGCGCGCACCGCGCGCTCGATAACCTTGGCACTCTCAGCGATAAAGATACCCTTTTGGGGCTCCAGCACGCAGCGAAGCTCGCGCTCGGTCAGTCGCACGTAGGCGTCGAGCCGCTCATCCGTAAGCGAATCGATTCGCAGAACCTCAACGGCATCAGTCATAGCAGCCAGCCCGCACCCTTCTTAACAGCACATCTATACCAAACGAGGCGACGCGAAGCGCCGCCCCATGCATTCAATCAACCCGATAATACCGTTCACGCTAGGCGATTCACACCTCAACGCGACGATATGTCACGAACTCATAATCGAGACCCTCGTCACCCTCGCCCGCGGCAATCGTGGCAACCCCGCCAGCCTGCGAAACTTCCCATGCAGGATCGGCGTTCAAATTGGGAAAATACGTGTCCACGGGATGAACGCAGTGGTTATGCGTGACCTCGGCCTCCACGCAGTACGGCAAAAACTGCCGATAGACATCGCCACCACCGATCACCCAGGCAACGGGCTCATCGGCAACCGCGGCGAGCGCCTCGTCGATACTATGCACCACGTCGACGCCCTCGGGAGCAAAGCTCTCGTCGCGGGTAAGCACAATATTGCGGCGGTTCTTGAGCGGACGCCCGCCGGGAAAACTCAGCAGCGTCTTGCGTCCCATAATGACCGGGCAACCTTTGGTGCACGCCACAAAATGGCGCATGTCGGCGCGATTGGACACCACCATGTCGCCCTCGCAACCAATGCCCCAATCATCACACACGGCGACGATGGCAGAAAGCTTACACGTCATAAGCGCCACCTACACCGCAATGGGAATGTTCTTGACCTGCGGGCCGTGCTCGTAGCCCTCCACGATAAGGTCATCGGTCGTAAACGCGTAGAAATCATGCACGTCGGGGTTAAGCGTTACCTTAGGCGCCGCAAACTGCGGACGCTCGATAAGCTCACGGACGATATCGACATGACGGTCATAAATATGGGCATCGGCGATCACGTGCAGCAGCTCGCCAGCAATCATGTCGACCGACTGCGCGACCATCATCAGCAAAATGGCGTACTGGCACACATTCCAGTTGTTCGCGGCCAAAATGTCCTGGCTGCGCTGGTTGAGAATCATGTTGAGCGTGGGCTTATCGTCATGCGGGCGCTGCGTAACGTTATAGGTCACGCTGTACGCGCACGGATACAGGTGCATTTCGGACAGGTCGCTAAACACGTACGTGTTGGTCATGATGCGGCGGCTGTACGGCGTATGCTTAAGGTCGTACAGCACGCGGTCCATCTGGTCGAAATCGCCCTCGGCATAATGGCTCTTCTGGCCAATCTGATACCCATAGGCCTTGCCGATGGAGCCGGTCTCGTCGGCCCACTCGTCCCAAATATGGCTGTTGAGGTCATGAACGTTATTGGACTTCTTTTGATAGATCCACAGGATCTCGTCCATCGCAGACTTAAGCGCCGTGCGGCGCAAGGTAAGCGCGGGGAACTCCTCGCGCAGGTCGTAGCGTGCCGTAACGCCAAAGTTTTTAATGGTATAGGCAGGGGTGCCATCCTCCCACACCGGACGGACCTTTTGCCCCTCGGTGGTGGTGCCATGGTCCAGAATATCGCGGCACATGGATACAAACTGTTGATCAGCCTTGCTCATTGACCCTCCTGTCAGTCGCCTATAAGCGAGATTCATTGTAGCCCAGGCGCACGCAGCCCCACAGCCCAAACATAAGCCCTCATTTTCTGACATATGCCAGAAATTCCTTGCTCAAATCCGCATATTCGCTATTCTATTATTGACATATGTCAGATAAGGAGCATGTATGGCAGGAAGACGCGAAAAATTGCGCCGCGTTGGGATCATCCCCGAATATCGCGGCTTTACCCCTGACGGCCTTGCCAGCGGAGACGCCATCGAGATGACGGTCGACGAGCTCGAAGTCCTGCGGCTGTGCGACCTGGAAGGCCTCAATCAGCAGACCGTCGCCCAGCACATGGGCATCGCTCGCGCCACCGTGGCGGCCATCTGCAGCCGCGCGCATCGCAAGGTGGCAAACGCGCTGGTCAACGGGCGCGCGCTGAGTATCGAGGGCGGCAATATCGCATACTCCCCCATCACCACGACGACGGCCGCATGGCCAGCAAAGGAGGTCGGCACCATGAGGGTGGCAACGACGTACGACAACGGCAACATCTTTATGCACTTTGGCCGCAGCGAACAGTTCAAGATCTACGACATCCAGGATGGCAAGGTGCTCAACGAGCAGGTCGTAGGCACCGGCGGCACCGGTCACGGCGCCCTGGCGGGCCTGCTTGCCAACGGTGGCATCGACGCGCTCATCTGCGGCGGTATCGGCGGCGGCGCCATCAACGCGCTCACCCAGGCCGGCATCACCGTCTATGCGGGCGCCCAGGGCAGCTGCGATGCCTGCGTCGAGGCCCTCATTGCCGGAACGCTCGCTCAGACCGGCGAGGCCACCTGCGACTGCCATGGTCATGACCACGAGCACACCCATGAGCATGGCGAGTCCTGCGGCTGCCACGGTCATCACGACCACGACGGACATGAGGGCTGCAGCTGCCACTAGCGGCAAACCCGCGCGTCAGAACGCTTCCGCACATGCAACAACCTGCAAACAAACGGCGAAGGCCGCCTGGAGTACCATCCAGGCGGCCTTAGCAACACACGACTCAATCAGTCGTTATTTTTTATTGCGCATCTGCGCTTCCATCTGACGCAGCAGGTCCATATCGGACTTAGGACCACCCGCTCCCAGTCCGCCCATGCCGCCCAGACCCATGGCATCCAGACCGGGAATATTGGGCATGCGCATCTTTTTGCCCTTCTTACCCTTCTTGCCCTTCTTGCCGCCGGCCTGCGCCTGATTGGCCATCGTGCGCATGCGGCCCATCATCTTATTCATCTCGCCCCACTGCTTCATAAGGCTATTGACCTCGGTGGGGGTCACGCCGGCGCCCTTGGCAATGCGGGCACGGCGCTGGCCGTTGATGATGGAGGGGCGAAGGCGCTCCTCCTTGGTCATCGACATGATGATGGCCTCGTTCTTGTCGAAGATGCCCTCGTCCAGGTTGCCGCCCATCTGGTTGAGCGCGCGCTGGCCACCGGGAAGCATACCCAGAATGCCCTTCATGCCGCCCATCTTCTTGACGGCCTTCATCTGGTCGAGCATATCGTTCATGGTAAAGCCCTCGCGCAGCATGCGCTCGGCGGCCTCGAGCTGCTCGGCATCGGCGGCCTCCTGGGCCTTCTCGATGATGCCGACGACATCGCCCATGCCCAAGATGCGCTTGGCCATGCGGTCCGGGTAAAACGGCTCCAGCGAATCGGGCTTCTCGCCCATGCTCACGAACTTGATGGGCTTGCCGGTCACCTGGCGCACAGAAAGCGCGCCGCCGCCACGGGCGTCGCCATCGAGCTTGGAGATGATCACGCCGTCAAAGTCGGTGCGCTCGGCGAAGGTCGAGACAACGTTGACGATATCCTGGCCGGTCATGGCATCGACGACCATCAGCACCTGATCGGGCTTGACGGCTTTCTTGATGTCCACGGCCTCCTGCATCATTTGCTCGTCGATCTGCAGGCGGCCGGCGGTATCGACGATGACCACATCGCGCAGGTGGTCGACAGCCTCCTGGATGGCGCCCTTGGCGATATCGACCGGGTGCTCGCCGTCACCGCGGAAGACCGGAACGCCGATCTCTCCACCGAGCGTGGCCAGCTGGTCGGCAGCGGCAGGGCGGTAGACATCGCACGCGGCGAGCAGGGGCGAGCGGCCCTGCTTCTTGAGCAGGTAGGCCAGCTTTACGGCCGCCGTGGTCTTACCGGAACCCTGCAGACCCACGAGCATGATGACATTGGGGATGCGGTTGCTAAAGACGAGCTTGCTCTCGGTGGAGCCGAGCATCTCGGTGAGCTCGTCGAGCACGATCTTGACGACGTTTTGCGCCGGCGACAGCGACTCCATGACCTCGGCGGTCATGCAGCGCTCCTTGGTCTTGGCGACAAACTCCTTGACGACCTTGAAGTTGACGTCGGCCTCAAGCAGCGCCATGCGAATGTCGCGCATGGCCGAGGTGATATCGGCCTCGGTCAGCTTACCCTTGCCGCGCAAGCGGTCAAATGTGTCGTTGAGGCGATCGCTCAGGGAATCAAACACTGGTTACTCCTTAGTTGGACTCGCCCACCAGGGCGCGGCAGAAATCTTTGGCATTGAACTCCTGCAGGTCATCGACCTGCTCGCCCACGCCCACGCGCAGGATCGGGAGCTTGAGCTTCTCGGCAACGGCCATGGCGATACCACCCTTAGCCGTTCCGTCGAGCTTTGTCATGATAATACCGTCCAGACCCAACGCCTCGTTAAACTCAAGCGCCTGGTTCAGACCGTTTTGGCCTGTCGCGGCATCGATTACGAGTACAACCGAGACGGGCATGGGGCCGGCGGCCATATTGGCGGCGCGCTTACGCGTCACGTTGACCACCTTGGCAAGCTCGCGCATGAGCTCGGGGCTCGTGTGCAGACGGCCGGCGGTATCGATAAGCACCAGGTCGCTGTCGCGCTTGTCGGCCTCGTCGAGCACGTCGTAGCAAACGCTTGCCGGGTCGGAGCCGCGGTCGCGCTTGATGACAGGGACGCCGGCGCGCTGGCCCCACACATCGAGCTGCTCGATGGCGGCGGCGCGGAAGGTGTCGGCCGAGCCGATCACGACGTTCTTGCCGCGGGCAGCCATGGCGCTCGCAATCTTGCCGACCGTCGTGGTCTTGCCGGCACCGTTAATGCCCACAAACAGCACGCAGCTCGGCGTGTCGGAGAACGGATCGCGCTCGACGGGCACAAAATGCTGCTCGAGCTGCTCGGCCAGGGCGCGACGGAGCTGCGGGGCGGTCTTAAGGTTCTTCTTGGCCGCGGCATCGCGCAGGTCATCGGACACCTGGATCGCGACCTCGGCACCCATGTCACCCATGACGAGGGTGTCCTCTAGGTCCTCCCAAAAATCCTCATCGACCTCGCCGCCAAAGTAAAAGACCTCGTTGAGGGCCTCGCGGCTGCGCTCAAGTCCGCGCGAGAGAGCATCGAAGAATCCCATTATGCATTCACGACCTTTCCGGTTTCGCGATCGAGTTTTTGCGAGACGACGCGACTGACGCCGTCGGCTTGCATCGAGACGCCGTAGAGGACGTCAGCGTCCTCCATAGTACGGCGCTGGTGCGAGATAACCAAGAGTTGCGTATCGGAACGCAACACATCGAGCGCGCCGATGAGCTTGGACAGGTTGGCGTCGTCGAGCGCCGCCTCGACCTCGTCCAGCACATAGAACGGCACCGTACGCGTGCGATACACGGCAAAGAGCAGAGCGAGCGCCGTCAGGCTCTTCTCGCCGCCCGACATGAGCATCATCTTGGTGATGCGCTTGCCGCGCGGCTGTGCCACGACCTCGATGCCCGTCTCAGCCGGATGCTCGGGGTCGGTCATCTCCAGATGTGCCTGGCCTCCCGGGAACAGCATGGCGAAGATCTCGCGGAAGTTAGCATCGACCTTCTCAAAGGTCACCAGGAAGGCCTTACGCATCTTGCGGTCGATGGCCACCGTGATCTTGGTGAGCGCCTTGCGCGCGCTCTCCAGATCGGCCAGCTGCTCCTCGATGTAATCGGCGCGGCGCTTGAGCTGCTCGTACTCCTCCATGGCAACCTGGTTCACAGGGCCCAGGTTGTTGATCTGGCGCACGAGCTGGTTGAGCTCGCGCTCGGCGGCGTCGCGGTCGGTAGGCGCAGGAAGCATGAGCGCTTCCTCGAGCACCGTGGTGCCATCGGCGGTAATGGCCTTGATGGCCGCCTCTACCTGCACCTCGAGCTTGCCGCGTGCGACCTTGAACTCGTTTTGCGTCGCGGTGGCGGCATCGACCCGCTCCTTGGCGCGGGAGACCTCGGCCTTGGCATCCTCGATGGTCTTCTTGAGCGAAGCCGAGTCCGCCTCCTCGAGCGAAGCCTGGTCACGCAGACGCGCGGCCCAATCCGATGCGCGCTCCAGCAGAGCAGAATAGCGCTCGTGCATGGGATCGACGCGCAGGCGCAGCAACTCGAGTGAGCGCGAGGCCTGGCGTGTTCCGCGGATACGGCGGTCGATGCCCTCCAGGCGATGCTCCAGGTCGGGCACACGGCCCTTCAGCGAACGCAGCCGCTCGCTCGTCTGAGCCAGGCGGACCTTGGCATCGGCGAGCTTACCGGCTGCCTCGGAATCGTCACGGCGCACGCGATCGAGCTCGTCGTTGGCTTCGGCAATCTGGAGACCCAGATCGCTTGCCTGCGCACGGGCCTCGTCGCGCGAACGGGTGAGCTCGTCAACTCGCGGACGCGCAGCACGAACGGCCTCGGCGGCCTGCTCGCGGCGCTTGGAGATGCGTACGCGCTCGACCTCGGCATTGTTGGCGCTTTGCTCCAAGCGGCCGATCTCGGAGAGCAGCGAGCGGCGCTCGCCCTCAAGACGAGCAATCTCGCCGGCGGCATCGCCCTCGGCAGCACGCGCCCCCTCGACGGCCGCATTGGCCTCGACGACCTGATCCGACACATGCTCAAACACGGCAGCCAGATCGGGCTCCAGGCCCTCCAGCTCACGGATACGACGCTTGCGCTCCAAGGCACCCGAAGCCTCGCCGGCATCGAGCCCCACGCGCACCAGGCCGCCACAGCTCACCCGAGCGCCATCGGGCGTCACGTAGGTCACACCGCCAACGACGGGCGCGGCCAGGGCGGCAGCCAAATCGTCGACCACGTAATAGCCGCCGAGCAGGGCCTCGACAATCGGGCCATAACCGGCACGAACGGACAGACGATCGACCAGACGCGAACCGGCAGCGCCCTTAGCAGCAGCACCGCCGCTCACGTCGCGCGCCATCAGCAGTGCCTCGCCCGAGGCCTTCTTTTGGTCCAGAGCCGCACGACCGGCACGCTCAAGCGTGGCTGCGTCATCAAACAGTAGGGCATCGATGTCGCCGGCAAGCAGCTGCTCGACCAGGCCCTCGAGCTCACGAGGAGCCTCGAGCACGTCGCCCAGGCGACCCGAGACATCATCGCCCAGCGCGCCCATCAAACGGCTCACCAGCGGCGAGCTGTCTGCCATGCGGGCGTCGAGCTTCTTTTGGCTCGCGAGCTCAGAGCGAACCTCGGACAGTTTATTGCGCGCCTCGCTCTCGCGATTACGCAGGTCCTTCAACGCTGCACGGGCGACCTCGGTGGCCTCACGCGCATCGATCTGGGCCTGGCGGGCCTGATCAAGCGCGCCGTCGAGCTCCTCAGCGCGGTCGCGACGGCTCTCGAGCGAGGCCGTGACCTCCTCGAGCTGCTCGTCAATCTGCTCCAGGCGCGAGGCGTACATGTTGTCCTCGACCTCGGCGTTGCTCAAAGAGTCCTTCACCTTGGCAAGCTCGAGCGCGGCGTTATCGGCCACACGCTGCACATCGCGCTGCTCGCGCGTAAGCTGCGAAATCTGATTGTCGAGCGCAACGCGACGCTCGTGCAGCTGGGCGGCGGCAGGTCCGGCGGCGTCAACGTCGTCCTGGGCCTGCATGTGCGCACCGGTCACTTCCTCAAGCTGGGCACGCGCATCCTCGAGCTCCTCGACCACGCGACGGCGCTGATGCTCGGAGCTCGAGATCTGGCCGCGCATGTCGGACAGGCGCGACACCATGTTGTGGCCCTTTTCCTCGAGTAGGCGCATATCGGAGTTGATGCGGCCGACCACGTCTTGCATATGGCGGCGCTGCTCGCCCAGATCGCCCACAAACAGGCCCTTTTCCTCGAGCATAACCTGGAGCTTCTCGAGCTCACGCTCCTTTTCGCCCAAGCGGTACTGCGCAAGCTCAAGCTCGGCAGCGCCCTCCTTGGAGCGGCTCTCCAGGTCGTTCCACTGCGACTGCAGCGAACGAAGCTCGTCGACGGCCAACATCTGCGTAAGCTCGTTCGCGCGCGAGGACAGCTCTTTATACTTGCGCGCGCGATCGACCTGACGCTCCAGCGGCCGCAGCTGACGGGCGATCTCCTTATTGATATCGCGGGCACGGGTCAGGTGCTCGTCCATCGATTTAATCTTTTTGAGCGCACGCTCCTTGCGGCGCTTGTGCTTGGAGATGCCAGCAGCCTCCTCGATCAGGGCGCGGCGCTCCTCGGGGCGGCTCTGCAAAATGGCATCGAGCTTGCCCTGGCTGATGATGGAATGCGTATCCTTGCCCAGGCCAGAATCGTGCAGAATGTCCTGAATGTCCATCAGGCGGCACGGGCTCGAGTTGATGAGGTACTCGCTTTCGCCCGAGCGATACATACGACGGGTGATGGCGACCTCGTCAAAGTCGACGGGCAGCATATGGTCCGAGTTATCGAGCACCAGCGTTACCTCGGCGACGCCCACCGGCTTGCGCGCCGACGAACCCGAGAAGATGACGTCCTCCATGGCCTGGCCGCGCAGCTGCTTGGCGCTCTGCTCGCCCAGGACCCAAAGAATCGAGTCGGAGATGTTCGATTTTCCCGAGCCGTTGGGGCCGACGATGACGGTCAGGCCCGGCTCAAACGTCATATGGGCGCGGTCGGCAAACGACTTGAACCCTTTGAGCGTGAGGGACTTGAGATACACGGTTCCTCGCTTACACGTGCTTCTTGTTCAGAATCACGCCGTTGGTGGTGTAACCCATGCGGTCGAGCGCTTCGAGCGCGGCAGCACCCTCGGCTTCCTTCTTTGAGGAGCCGGAGCCGCGACCCTGGCGAATACCATCGATCAAAACCACAGCGGTAAAGGTGGGCGCATGCGCCGGGCCCTCGGAGCCAACGAGCTTGTACGCCGGGGGCTCGTGACCGTCGGCTTGCACGCACTCCTGCAAGAACGATTTGGGGTTCGCGGGGTGCTCGGCACGCTCGGAAGCCAAATGCGGCTTAAGCGTACGGTGGATAAACTCCGCCGCAACGTCCCAGCCGGCATCCAGGTACAGTGCGCCCACGAGCGACTCGTAGACGTTCTCGAGCGCAGAATGCAGGCCACGCGCACCGGTACCGGTCTCGGAGGCACCAAAGATGATGATGTCGTCGATGCCCAGCTCGTGAGAAACCTCGGACAGCGTGGCGCCCGAGACGAGCGACACCTTCAAGCGGGTGAGCTTGCCCTCGTCAAACTCGGGATAGGACTCAAACAGGGAGCGTGCGACCACGGCGCCCAAAATGGAATCGCCCAAGAACTCAAGGCGCTCATAGCTGGCAGAAACCGGCTGGCCCTCGACTGCCGAGGGATGCGTAAGCGCCGCGCGCAGCAGCACCTTATTGTTGAACTCGTGGCCCAAGATTTCCTGGGCGCGCGTAAGTCGGTCGGATAAAGCCAAGACTTAGGCCTCCTTGGCAGCTTCGATAGCGTCGACGGCGTCGGCGACAGAGTTGAGCGAGAGCAGGGTCTCGTCATCGATCTCGAGGTTGAACTCGTCCTCGATAGCCGTAACCAGCTGCAGGCGCTCGAGCGAGTTGGCATCGAGGTCGTCAAAGGTGGTCTCATCGCTAATTTCGGCAACATCGACGCCCAGAACGTCAGCAGCGACCTCGGCGATCTTGTCGAAGATTTCGGAGCGGTCCATAGCGCTTCCTCTCATAGTGCATGAATACCAAAAGAATGGTACCGCCCGGGCGGTACCAAGACACGGTTCTGATTCTACCCCACGACGTGCGCCGCGAAGCACATAACAGCACTCTTACTCGCTCTTATAAAACGATACCGTCCATAGAGTTGGCGACATTCTCGACCAGCCCGGCGCGCACGGCTTCGGCCGCCGCAAGCGTACCGTTTTTAACAGCCTCGACCGAGGTGGCACCATGGCCGATCAGGACCACGCCGCGCAGGCCCAAAAGAATCGCGCCGCCCTTGGCGTCGCCCGAAAGCTTGGCTTTAATCTCGCGCATCTGCTTTTTGATGAGCAGCGCGGCGATCTTGGTGCCGAGCGAGGCCATAAAGGCACCCTTGAGTTCCTGCAGCAAAAACTTGGCAGCGCCCTCGGTGGCCTTGAGCGCGATGTTGCCCGACATGCCGTCGGCGACCACGACGTCAAAATTGCCCGACGTAAGATCGGTGCCCTCGCAGTTACCAACAAAGCCGGGAACGGCGGCTTTCATGGCCGGGAAGCAGGCCTTGGTAAAGTTGGAGCCCTTCTCGTCCTCGGTGCCGTTGGCAAGCAGGCCCACGCGGGGATGCTCGATGCCCAGGACGACGCGGGCATAGGCGCTACCCATCTGGGCAAAACGCACCATGTCATCGACCTCGACATCGGGGTTGGCGCCCATATCGCACAGCACCGTCAGACCGCCGGCGCGATTGGGCAGCGCATTGGTCAGACAGGGGCGCACCGGCTGCTTCTTGCCTTCGGCCTGATACCTAAACGGCGTCACATAGGCGGTGGCGGCGGCGGTCATGGCGCCGGTGGAGCCGGCAGAGAAGAACGCGTCCGCATTACCCTTCTTGATGGCGCGACACGACAGCACGATCGACGACTTGCGTTTGGTCATCACGGCGCGAATGGGATCGTCATCCATGGCGATAACGTCAGGTGCCTCAAGGGCCTCAACACGTGCATGGGAAGCGGCAAAGGGATTGACGATTTCGGCGGGGCCAGCTGCCAAGACCTCGATATCGGGATCGGCGGCAAGTGCAGCCTCGATACCATCGAGAACAACCTGAGGTTTCTCGTCTCCGCCCACAACGTCTACACAAACGCGAACGTTACTCATATACATGCTCCTTATACAAAAATGGCCGACTCATTGAGCCGGCCATTGTGGTTCCATTTGGAACGGCATCGCATCCAGAGTATACCGTTACTCGGTAACGATAACCTCGCGGTCCTTGTAGAAACCGCAGCTGGGGCACACGTGGTGCGGAAGCTTGACAGCGCCGCAACGGGGGCACGTGGACTGAGCCGCAGCCGAGATCTTCATGTTGGCGGAACGGCGGGTGTGAGTGCGGATACGACCCTGCTTTTGTTTAGGTACGGGCATAGTGACCTTCCTTATGAACTATCCAGTGTGGCGATTACGCGCAAGTAGCGATACTACCACAGTTTTACTCATCAAGCTTGAGATTCTTCAATGCTGCAAATGGATTTTCCGTGGCAGCGGCCCATTCTGCCTCTGCCTGGGCGGCGCAATCGCATTGCTCGACGTTGAGATTGCAACCGCATGTGGGGCACAGACCGCGGCAATCGGGCTTGCAGAGCACCACAAACGGCGTGTCCATGACGACCGCGTCGTTGATGGGCTCACCCAGATCGACGATGCGGTCCTCACACAGGAGCTCGTAGCCGTCCTCGTAGGCCTCGGGATCCTCGGGCTCCTCAAAGAGGTAGAACTCCTCGATCTCGCCGGCGATATCAAACGAGGCGGGCTCCAGGCAACGGTCGCACTCGCCGGTGGCGTGCGCGCGGACCATGCCCGTGAGCAAGACACCGGTACCGGCATTGGTAAAGACAACGTCGTAGTCGATGCCGTCCTGAAGCTGGTACTCCTTCTCGCCCACCGTGTAGGTGGCGACATCGACCTTACCGGTCAGCGGATACGAATCTCCAGGAAACTCGAGCTGCTCGGAAAGATCGACGGTAACGCTCGGGAACTCAGCCATTACCACTGACCATTCTGTTGGGCGGCACCCTCGTTGAGCTGCTGACGGCAACGGGTAACGGTGCCAGTCAGGCTCTTGAGGTTCTCCTCCAGGTGCGTAAAGACCTGCTCCGCGTAGTCCTCGGCAGCATAACGCGTCTCGCGCTCGTACTGCTGGGCACGATCGCGGATGTCGTCGGCCTGCTGCTGCGCAAGGCGGACGATCTCCTGCTCACCGGCAATGGTGAGGGCCTGCTGCTGAGCGTCGGCGATGATGGAATCGGCCTGAGCGGCGGCGGAAGCCATAAGCTCCTCGCGCTCCTTAAGGATACGGCGGGACTTCTGCCACTCCTCGGGATAGCTCATGCGGATCTCGTCGAGGATATTGAAGAACACGTCGGCGTCGATGACCTTGAACTGAGCGTTCTTGCCGAAAGGCGGCTTGGCTTCCTCGATCAGCCCTTCGAGCTCATCGACCAAGCTGACGATCCTATCGCCAGGAAAATTCTCGCCCGGCATCCGGTCTCCTTTCATAGGTAACATATCATCGTGCTAGTTTACCACATGCCACCAGGCAATAAAAAACGTCACGAAAAGCGATGTCTGAGCGCTTCGACCACGTTGGGCGGCACAAACGTCGATACATCGCTGCCGAGCGAGGCGATCTGGCGAACGACCGAGCTCGAGATGTAACCGTACTGCGGAGCACTCATGACAAAGATGGACTCCAGCTCGCTATCCAAGCGATAATTGAGGTCGGCCTGCTGCAGCTCATACTCAAAGTCGGTCATGGCGCGCAGGCCCTTGACCACGGCCCCCGCCCCCTGCTCACGAGCGAAGTCGACCAAGAGGCCGGTAAAGGGCAGGACTTCGACGCCGTCGATATCACCGAGCGCCTCGCGGGCCAGCGCCACGCGCTCATCGAGCATAAACGTGGTGCCCACACCGTTTTTACCCTGCGACTCTGCAACAGCGACGATCACACTGGGAAAGATGCGGCGGGCGCGGCGGATCACATCGATATGGCCAAACGTGATGGGATCGAAGGTGCCCGGGACGATCACGCGGTTGATGGTGTCATTCATGGGCGTCCTCCTGAAACGTCGTGGCATCGTTGTTATCGGCATCGGTGACGGCACTATCGTCCTCACCGTCGTCATCGCCGACCCAACGAAGCAGGTCGACCGAGGTAATGCCGTAGCGCTTCTCACGTACAGTCTCAAAGCCTGCCGGATGCGCGCCCGCATCGGCGGAGGCATGCTCAAACAGGGCATAAGCGCCAGGCGCAAGCAGACCCTGCTGAGCCAGGTTCTGCAGCATTTCCTCGACCGGCTCGGCACCAAAAGCATAGGGCGGGTCGAGCAGGACCAAATCAAAGGGGCCGCCCGGTACACGACCGCGCGAGGCACTTGCCAGCATGTCGCCCGTGACCACACGCCAACGCGCACGGTCACGGCAGAGCGACTCGATATTCTTGGTAATGAGCCGCGCGGCGTTGCGATCGATCTCAAACGTCGTGAGCGAGCGGGCCCCACGAGAGAGCATCTCTAACCCTAAGGCACCGGAGCCGCCAAAGGCGTCCAGCACACGAACCTCGTCCAAATCGAAATCGAATGCCGACATGACCATAGATGCGCACGCCTCGCGCACGCGATCAGTCGTGGGGCGGGTGACATCGCGACCACGGGGCTCCTCGATCTTACGACCGCGCCATTCGCCGCCGATGATTCTCATCCTCCGCTGACCTCCTTAAAGATATGTCGATAACGCATGGCGACCGCCTCGCGCAAGGGACGCGTCGCCACAGAGTCAAGGTTGCAAGCATACCGCAAGAGCTCGACCGCGTCCAAATGGGCCCATTCGATAAGATCCTCGTCGGCGTCCAGGTCCACAAAGCGCAGGGTCACGCCGCCATGCTGACGGTAGCCCAGGATTTCGCCCTCATGGCGCAAACGCAGGTCCATCTGGGCGAGCGTAAAGCCGTCTGAGGTCTTTTCGAGCGACTGGAGGCGGTCTTGTGCCGCCGACGCGCCGCCGTTGCCCTTGGAGTGCGTCATGACCAGGCAGGTGCCCGACACGCTGCCGCGGCCCACACGGCCGCGCAACTGGTGCAGGGCCGCCAAGCCAAAGCGCTCACCGTTCTCGATGACCATGACGGTGGCGTTGGGCACGTCGACGCCCACCTCGACCACCGTGGTCGAAACGAGCACGTCGATCTCACCGCGCTTGAAGGCATCGATCACGCGGTCCTTCTCCCCCGCCGGCATGCGGCCATGAAGGCGCTCGATAGTAAGTCCCGGCAACGCCAGGCGCAGCCGGTCGAGCTCGGTTGCCGTATCGTGCAGCGGCACGGGGACGGTCACGCGGCCCTCATCGTCGCGGGCGATACCGGGGACATCCTCAAGCTCATCGGCCGAGTCGCTCGGCTCCACAAGCGGGCAGATCACGTAAGCCTGCTGGCCCTTTTCATGCGCCTCGCGAATGGCGCCGTAGGCCAGGTCGCGGCTCGACTCGGTGAGCACACGCGTCGTAACGCCCGCCCCCGGAACAGGCCGATGGCGGATGATGCTCGTGTCAAGGTCGCCGTAGACCGAGAGCGCCAGCGTGCGCGGAATCGGCGTCGCCGTCATAACGAGCAGGTCGGCACCCGGGCCCTTGGTACGCAGGGCATTGCGCTGGCCCACACCAAAGCGGTGCTGCTCGTCGATAACGACAAGCGACAGATGCTTAAACGCCACGTTATCCGAAAGGACCGCGTGGGTTCCAAAGAGGACGTCGAGCTCGCCCGATTCCAGCTGCACATGGATCTGCTCACGCTCTGCCGCCGGCGTGGCACCCGTCAGGAGCGCCCAGGACATGCCGGCCTGCGAGAGCAAGGGGCCGGTCTTATCGGCATATTGGCGCGCTAGCACACCCGTTGGCGCCATAACGCAGGACTGGGTGCCGCTATCGGCCGCAACGGCCAGCGCGCAGGCGGCGACGGCGGTCTTGCCGGTTCCGACGTCGCCCAGCAGCAGGCGGTTCATCACGCGCCCGCCATCGCACATGTCGTGCAGGATGTCTTGGAACGCGGCCTCCTGCTCGTCGCTCAGCGAAAACGGGAGGGCCTGCTTAAGCGCGGCCAGATGCTCGCCCGCGGTGTGGGCGTAGGGAACGACCTCGACCATGCCACCGTCGTTGCGCAGACGCAGCGCCAGCTGAAGGTAGAGGCACTCCTCGTAGGCAAGCCGTGCGCGCGCGATATCGCGCTCGGCCATGCTCGATGGAAAGTGAATTGAGCGCAGCGCACGAGCATTGCTCATCAGGTGGCGCTTGACGCGTAAGCGTGCGGGAATCGGGTCGAAGGGATTGCCGACAACCTCGAGCGCGCCGCTTACGATGCGGCGCATCCACGCCTGGCTCACGCCATCGCTCACATAATGGACCGGCAGTATGGTGCCCGCGGCACGCCCATCCTCGAGCTTTTCGAAATGCGGCGAGGCCATCTGCTTAAAGCCGTAGGCAAACTCGACCTTACCCATCACGGCCAGGCGGTCGCCCTGCTTAAACTGCTGGGCAATCCAGGGCTGACGGAAAAAGGCGACCTGCAGCACGCCCGTCTCGTCCACCAGCGAGACCTCGGTCACCTGCATACGCGGGCGGGGCTGCTTTTGAACGATACGATCGACCGTGGCGACAATCGTGCACACGGTACCGATGGGCGCCATCTCGATGGACCAGGAGCGCGTAAAGTCGAGATATCGGTGAGGGATATGGAGGAGGAGGTCCCCCACCGTCCGAATTCCCAGACGGCGAAGGGCCTCCTCACGTTTACCCGAAACATATTTGAGTCGCGCGATATCCTCGTCGAGCGCATTGCTCTGGGCAAAGCGCTCCGAGACGCGCGGCACGGAGCACGGCTCGGACATGGGTAGATGCCTACTCGATCGAGAAGATCACGGGATAGAGCGGCTGCTCACCACGATGGGCGTCAATCTCCAGGTCGGGCTGAGCCTCCTCGATGGCGTCGACGATCTCCTGGAAGGCCTCATCGGACAGCTCCTCGCCGGCCAGAATCGTCAGCGCGTCGCCCTCCTCTTCCTCCTGCATGCGGTTGATGCAGTCGAGCGTGACCTGTTTCACATCGGAGCCGACCACGTCGATGGAGCCGGCAATGATACCCATGACGTCACCGGAGTGAATTGGAGAGCCGTCAGAGGCGCTGGAATCGCGCACGGCACGGGTGACCTCGCCATCCCGAACCTCGCTGATGGCGTCGACCATGGCGGCGACGGCGTCCTCGAGCTCGGAATCGGGCAGGACTGCGAACAGCGCAGAGAACGCCTGCGGGACGGTCTTGGTGGGAACGACGGAGACCTTCTTGTCGGTGCAAGCAGAAGCGGCAGCCTCGGCAGCCATGCGGATGTTGCCGTTATTGGGCAGGATGATGACCGAGGTCGCGTTGACCTGGTCGACGGCGCCCAGCAGGTCGGCAGTCGAGGGGTTCATGGTCTGGCCACCGGAGACAATCACGTCAACGCCGAGGGACTTGAGGATGTCGGCCTCGCCCGAACCGGCGGCAACGGCGACAAAGCCCAACGCCTTGGCAGGCTCAGCGGCCTTTTCCTGGTCCTCATGAATCTTGGCGGTACGGTCGTGGGCCTCCATCTCCATGTTGTGGATAAAGACCTCGTAGATCTGACCAAGCTGCAGCATGTGCTCGAGCACCAGGTTGGGGGTGTTGGAGTGCACGTGGATCTTGTAGTCGGGGTAGGCACCCACGAGCAGCTCGCAGTCGCCCATGGAGCCCAGGAACTTAAGACACTCGTCCTCGTCAAACGGGGCGTCGGCCTTAAAGAGGAACTCGTTGCAGTAGCGGAACTCCGAGCCCTCCCAATCGTCGTTGGCCTCAATCTCAACGCGACCAAGGGCCGCGTCGCGGGCAGAGCCAGCGGAATCAAACGTGGCGGAGAAATCCTCGACAATGGTGCTGCGGCCAAGCGCGGCGGCGACAAAGTTCTCCAGGAAGATGGCAAAGCCAAAGGCGCCGGAGTCGACCACGCCGTTCTCCTTGAGGACAGGCAGCAGGTCGGGCGTGCGGGCGACGGACTGGTAGGCCTCGACGACGATGGCGTCGAGCGCGTCCTCGGCCGAGAACTTCTTCTTTTCGCACTCGTCGGCCTTGGTCGAGACATCGCGCAACACCGTGAGGATCGTGCCCTCGATGGGCTTGCGGACGGCCTGGAAGGCGACCTTGACGGCGCGACGGAAGGCGAAGGCGATGTTGGCGGACGTGATAGGCTCATCGGCAGAAACGAGACCCTCGGCCACGCCACGCAGGATCTGCGAGGTGATGACGCCGGAGTTGCCGCGGGCACCCATCAGGGAGCCGTGGGTGATGGCGCCGGCAATGGCCTCCATATCGGCATCAGCGGGAAGGGCGGAAAGCTCCTTGGTCACCGAGGCGAGCGTGAGCGACATGTTGGTGCCGGTGTCGCCGTCGGGTACGGGGAAGACGTTGAGCTTGTTGATCTCCTCGGCCTTGTCGGAAACGGCAGCCGCAGCGATCGGAAAACAGGTGCGAATGGTCTTTGCAATCATGGGTATTTGAATCTCCGTTTTCGGATGCTAGTTCAGACGGCTCTTGAGCGCGTCGATGTGGATGCCGATCTTAAGGCTGGCGGGATCGATCTGGGCGATCTCCTGCAGGGTGAAGGCAACGGAGCTCGAAAGATTGTGGCAGACGGACTTCATGTTGACGCCGTTCTCGAGCACGACGTGAAGATCGACCGTAAGGCCGTTCTCGTCGGCGGAGACAAGCACGCCCTTGCGGAGGCGCTGACCGGCAAGCAGGCGCACGCTCTCGGCGCCCTGGAGCTGTTCGGCCATACCGACGACGCCATAGCACGTCATCGCGGCATAACCGGCAATATCGGCAATAACGTCGTTCGAGACGCTCAGGCTGCCGTTAATGGTCTCAGACACAAGAATCTCCTTATCTGGTGCTCGCGGCACCATCTCGTGGGAGCAATCATTGCAATATTCT
This sequence comes from Collinsella aerofaciens, assembly GCA_048233475.1. GTDB lineage: Bacteria > Actinomycetota > Coriobacteriia > Coriobacteriales > Coriobacteriaceae > Collinsella > Collinsella aerofaciens_CM. The sequence continues at coordinate 18,552 of DBFANS010000047.1, forward strand.
ACAACGACCGAGCCATGTTGAGGTGGTGGGTCGCGGGATTACATCCTCGACACGAAATGTTGATATGGCAACGTTCGTGCCAGGTGATCGCGGCATGAAAAAACCCGCCGCATAAGCGACGGGTTTTATAACCTGGCTCCCCGGGTAGGACTCGAACCTACAACAGCGCGGTTAACAGCCGCGTGCTCTACCATTGAGCTACCGAGGAATTTAAAAGCCCAACGGAAAGGGCTGGAAAATTCTGGCTCCCCGGGTAGGACTCGAACCTACAACAGCGCGGTTAACAGCCGCGTGCTCTACCATTGAGCTACCGAGGAATAGGTGCGTGCTTTCAAGCAACGAAGTTTATTATACGGACGAATCAGCTCAGGGCAAGAACTTTTTTGAGAATTTTTCCGACTAGTCATTGGGGCCTTGATTATCGACTTCATCCGAACACCTCCCACATTCATCCGCACATGTGCGGATGAATGTGGGAACCCGATACCCTGAGGGCCGGATCGGCCGGCCCCGGGAGATCGGAGGACGCCATGTCCGGAAAGAAGAAAAGGGGCTCCGCGAGGGCGGTCCCGAGGGCCTA
>DBFANS010000048.1:0-2747 GCA_048233475.1 Collinsella aerofaciens
CCCATCGAAACACATCTCCACCATTCCTTCAACTGGGAAAATGCCGCCCCCGGACCCCGGGAGGGGCCGCGGGGGCGTTCGGCTAACTGAGGGAATGGCCTATTTGCTCAATGTGTTCGGCTGAGATCGGAAATCAACCGACTAGTCAAAAGGGACAATCTTTGGTTTACCGCCCACAAACCTGAATGCCTCCGCCAAAACTATGACGGTTTACTACGACGAATCGCTCAACCGCGACCACTCCGAAATTTGTTGAACTAAAACCGCAGGTAGATGCCTTGCACTTTTTTGCGAAAAGCCGGCGTGGTTGGAATTTCTCAATTCATCGTAGTAAACCGGCATAGTTTCGTATTTCCAGCAGTCCCAAATTCGTCAATACGACGGCGTTTGTGCAAAAAGCCCGACCTCCATATGGGAGATCGGGCTTTCAAGGCTCAGTTAAACCAAACTTGCGCGGTCAAATGACCCGTAGCTTACATCTGCTCGGGAGCGGAGACACCAACAAGGGTGAGCACCAGGGCGAGCGTCACGCGGACGGCGTCGCAAGCGGCCAGACGGGCACGCGAAAGCTCGGGGTCGACGGGACGGCCCTCGCTCGGCAGAACCTGGCAGGCAGCGTAGAAGCTGTGGAAGTCGCCGGCGAGTTCCTCAGCAAAGTGCGTCAGACGGAACGGGGCGCGGTCGCGAGCGCAGCTGGCGATGAGGTCGGTGAGCTCGTTGAGCTTACGCGAAAGGGCGAGCTCGGTCGGGTCGGTCAGCAGCGAGTAATCAACGTTCTCACCGATGGCCTTGGCGGCGACGGCCTTCATGCCCATCTCGTCAGCCTGCTCGGGCGTAACGTCGGCGGCACGGCGCAGGATGGAGCACACGCGGGCGTGAGCATACTGCACGTAATAGACCGGGTTGGAGTTGTCGCGCTTCTTAACGGCCTCAATATCGAAGTCGACCATCTGGTTGGAGCTCTTGGAGATGAGCGTGTAGCGAGCGGCATCGGAGCCGACCTCGTCGACGAGCTCCTGCAGGGTCACCATGGTGCCCTTGCGCTTGGACATACGGACGGGCTTGCCGTTACGCAGCAGGTTGACGAGCTGGCCCAGCAGAACCTCAAACTTGCCGGGATAGCCAAGAGCGTCGCAGACGCAGCGGACGCGCTCGATGTAGCCGTGGTGGTCGGCGCCCCAGATGTCGATGACGTGGTCGACGCGCTGGAACTTATCCCAGTGATAGGCGACGTCGGAGGCGAAGTAGGTGTACTCGCCGTCGGACTTGATCAGAACGCGGTCCTTGTCATCGCCCAGGTCGGTGGAGCGGAACCACAGGGCGCCGTCCTTAGTGTAGAGGTAGCCCATCTTGTCGAGCTTCTCAAAAGCGCGGTCGACGGCGGAGGTGCCGGCGGTCTCGCCCTCGGTGTCCTTCACATACAGCGAGCGCTCGGAGAACCAACGATCGAAGTCGCAATTGACGGCGTGGCAGAGGTCGCGCATGTTGTCGACCATCTTTACATAGCCGCGCTCGCGGAAGCTCTCCATGCGCTTCTGCGGATCGGCGTTGACCCACTTATCGCCGTCGGTGCGCCAGAACTCGGCGGCCTCGTCGATGATGTAGTCGCCGCCGTAGGAGTCCTTGCCCAGAGTCTCGGCAAAGTTGTCCTGGTACGGATGGGTCTCGGGGTGCTCGTCGTTCTCGTCGGCAACAAAGGCGTCGCGGTCTGCGATCAGCAGCTTGTGAGCCTCGTCGATATCCACACCCTGCTTGGCGATGATGTCGGCAAGCTGCATATAGCGCGTGCTGATGGAGTTGCCGAAGGTGTTCATCTGAGAGCCGTGGTCGTTGATGTAGAACTCACGCTGGATGTCGTAACCGGCGTGGTCCATAACGCGGCAGAGCGAGTCGCCCAGCGCGGCCCAGCGGCCGTGGCCGATGTGCATGGGGCCGACTGGGTTGGCGGAAACGAACTCAACCTGGGTCTTCAGGCCACCACCGACGTTGGACTTAGCGAAGTCCATACCCTTCTCGCGAGCCTCGCCAAAGATGGCATTCTTGACGGCAACGGAGAGGTAGAAGTTGATGAAGCCGGGGCCTGCGATCTCGACCTTCTCGATCGCGGGGTCCTCGGGCATATGGGCAACGATGGCCTCGGCGATCTTGCGCGGGGCGCAGTGGGCCAGCTTGGCGGACTTCAGGGCCATGGTAGAGGTCCACTCGCCATGAGAAGTGTCAGCCGGTCGCTCGATAGCGCAATCGTCAAGTTCAAATGCGGAAAGGTCGCCGGCCTCCTGGGCCGCAGCAAGCGCAGCGCGTACCAGCTCTTCAATCTTCTCGGGCATAGATCCTCCTTGTGTTAAAGCCCCCGAGCTCTTGGTCACTCGTAGGGCAAAAGCCAGAGTTTGTAGCACTCTATCACAAGCGACGGGCACTGTCGCAGGGTAAAGCCAATAGATATTGCATATGCACAAAAATGACTACAGCTTGTATGGAGTCACTCAAAGATGCCGGTCTGCCTGCAGATTATGCAGGCGTTGAAAATGCGTAAAGGTGTGAATGAGCTGCGTCTGTTATCGAATACTCTTACCTATCAGAGTTGTGTGCTTTTCCTGCATAAAGTAACGGTTGATTTCCGATCTCAGCCGAACACATTGAGCAAATAGGCCATTCCCTCAGTTAGCCGAACGCCCCCGCGGCCCCTCCCGGGGTCCGGGGGCGGCATTTTCCCAGTTGAAGGAATGGTGGAGATGTGTTTCGATGGG
>DBFANS010000049.1:0-68323 GCA_048233475.1 Collinsella aerofaciens
GGGGATGAACTTCTCCACGTGCTGGTAGGGGCCGTAGTTGTTGGAGCAGTTGGAGATCGTGGTGCGAAGCCCGTAGGTGCGGGTCCACGCTCGGACGAGCATGTCGGAGGAAGCCTTGGTCGAGCTGTACGGAGAGGACGGGTGGTAGGGCGTCTCCTCGGTGAACTTGGCCGGGTCGTCGAGCGCCAGGTCGCCGTAGACCTCGTCGGTGGAGACGTGGTGGTAGCGGATGCCGTATTTCCGGACGGCCTCCAGCAGGCGGAAGGTTCCCTCGACGTTCGTGCGCAGGAACGGCTCCGGGTCGGCGATGGAGTTGTCGTTGTGGCTCTCGGCGGCGTAGTGCACGATCGCGTCGTGGCCCGGGACCAGCCTGTCCAGCAGCCCGGCGTCGCAGATGTCGCCCACGACGAGCTCCACGCGGTCGGAGGGCAGCCCGGCGATGTTCTCGGGGTTGCCGGCGTAGGTCAGCTTGTCCAGGACGGTCACGTGCACGTCGGGGTGGTTGTCGACCACGTAGTGCACGAAGTTGCTGCCGATGAAGCCGCAGCCTCCCGTGACGATGATGTTCTTGGGTTCAAAGATCTCAGACATGAGGGGTTCCTCCTAGTACTCGCGCGGGCTGTTGACGATCTCGCCGGCGGCGACCTTCTTGAGGTGCCGCCCGTAGACCGACTTGCCGTAGGCCTCGGCGGCCTCCTTGAGCCCCTCGGTGGTGATCCAGCCGTTCTCCCAGGCGATCTCCTCGGGCACGGACACGGGCAGGTCCTGGGAGTGCTCCACGGCGCGGACGAACTCCGCGGCCTCGTGCAGGCTCTCCATGGTGCCGGTGTCCAGCCACGCGTAGCCGCGGCCCAGGGTCACCACGGACAGCGTCCCCTCCTCCAGGTACATCTGGTTGAGCGTGGTGATCTCCAGCTCGCCGCGGGCCGACGGCTTGACCTCGCGGGCCTTGGCGGCGACGTCGCCCGGGTAGAAGTACAGGCCGGTGACGGCGTAGGAGCTCTTGGGCTCGGCGGGCTTCTCCTCGATGGACACGGCCCTCCCCTGCGCATCGAACTCGACGACGCCGAAGCGCTCGGGGTCGTCCACGTGGTAGCCGAAGACCGTGGCGCGGCCCGACTCGGCGTTCTGCACGGCGCGCGTCAGGTGGCGCGACAGGCCGTTGCCGTAGAAGATGTTGTCGCCGAGCACGAGTGCGCACGGCTCGCCGTCGATGAACTCCTCGCCGATGGTGAAGGCCTGCGCCAGGCCGTCGGGGCTCGGCTGCTCGGCGTAGGAGAGGTTGACGCCGTAGCGCGAGCCGTCCCCGAGCAGGCGCTCGAAGTTGGGCAGGTCCGTCGGCGTGGAGATGACCAGGATGTCCCGGATGCCCGCCAGCATGAGGGTGGACAGCGGGTAGTAGATCATGGGCTTGTCGTAGACCGGCAGCAGCTGCTTGGAGGTCACGAGCGTGAGCGGGTACAGGCGGGTGCCGGACCCGCCGGCGAGGATGATGCCTTTCATATTAAAATCCAATCCATTTTGATGTAGCTATCGCTGCTTCTTCAGTTTGGTCAAACATGAAGCAACGCTTTTCAGCGCAGAATGATTAAGCAAGAGATAGCCAACGTAGACTAATGCATATAGAATCGCCGCAGTTCCACCAGATAAAAGCTCAGTGAACAAGACAAAAGCGGCTGTAAGCAGGATCTCCTGAAACGGCCTAGTTGAACCAGGGGCGCTAAGCTGTTCGTTCAGATAGAGCTCGGACCACAACGACCTGCCAATAATGCAGATAACGGCGCCACACAGGACGGCGTCGAGTGAGTTAAGGACAAGAACACCGAATATCGAAAAAACAGCGCTACAAATAACAGTGACGATATTCAACTTCAGGAGCAGCTGTTCTTTACGAAGAACCTTGAAATAGGTAGTACAGCAAAGGCTCATCTTCGTATTGAAGACGCATATCGGAAGTAAGAGCGCAAAATATCTAAGACTCTCGGCATATTGAGGAAGCCACGCCCCCAAAAACCAAACCATAGGGAAATAGAACAAAAAGATTGCAGGAAAAATGAGTTCGATGGCATTTCTTATGCCAATGTAAAAACGAACTCTCTCCTCATCAGAACCTGTCCTAAGAGCAGGAAATAAGACCATGCTCGCCTGCGAGACAAAAGTGATAAAGAAATTGACAAGAGAGAGGGAGAACGAAATTTTTGCAAAGGCGACGATACCCCAAAAATGATCGATAAGAAACCTAGATACCCCGAGGATCAGTGTGTCGGCGATGTTCGCAATCATCAGCTTTACGCCGACGATGATACTGCGGATACCGTCCTTAAGCGAGTTGCCAAAAGACACTGATTTAGCACATAGGATATCCCTGCCCATCCAAGAGCAATATATGAGCGCAATAATCTTCGAAACGAGATACGCGTAGACATAGGGATGATAGTCCGAAACCTTAAATCCAATTAAAACAAGGAGCGGAGCCAGAAACACCAGCCTGTCTAGCATTGTAGAAAACGAAAATAGCTTAGTTTCGTTCATAGCCTGAAAGACAAAGCCCAAATAACTTGTCAGGTTATAGACGACGGTGTAAAGCGCAAAAGACGCGATAACAAATACTCGATTTGCGTCATCGACAAGAGGCAGCGAAACAAAAGTGATGCCGAGGCAAATCACTGCCTGGAAACAAGCACCGAAGATATACTGGGATTTTATTGAGCTCTTATCGATTTCATCACGAGAGAGACCCCCGTTAATCAAGTAGACACCATCATTCAGGCCAAGGTGAAAAAAGCCGGAATAGGTCGTATAAAACATGAACAGCTGCCAGTATCCATAATCAGCAACACCAACGATTTTCGGCACGAGCAGCGACATGACAACACTGACCGATAGAGAAATAAACTGTGCAGCAAACGCAATCATAGTGTTGCGTGCAATAGACGAATAATTCATTCAACCTCGTTTGTTTAAACTAACATCCTTGATTTATTCAGAAATCAAGGATGGGCCTGACTCGCACAAATCTGAATACCGAGCACTCGTTCTACCCAGAACGAGTCCACAGGAAGCAAACAAGATAACCGTTGGCACCCACCAACCAAGCTCACAATAAAATATGAGCTCCACACAGCATATACAGGAGACGGTAAATAGTACTTGATCGAGTTCGCAACCCGACCTGAACGAACCGATGCCAGCGGAAATTATCAAGAATACAAAGCTACAAATTCCAAGAAAACCATATTCATACAGCATTGCAAGGAAACCATTATCCACCGTTGAAAAACCGCTAATTTCAACCGTCGTGCCCAGCATAGTCACGCGACTACTGCCAAAACCATTTCCAGTAAGCCAAAACAGCGGCCTGCTTAAAAAGCTATGAATAATATAGGCAATGGCTCCGGAACGCTGGCTATATGAAACATCAGTTTCAAGCTCACCAAATCGAGAAGCCACAAAGTTAAACAGTCCAAACTTGTAGAGAATAAAAACGAGTAGCAATACAGCTGGAATTAAAAGGGCAATTAAATTCCATTTAGAATACTCGGGGTTCTTTAGGCGAAAGACCAGGTACACCGATGCTAAAGCAATGAGAATAATCCACGCGCTACGACTCTTTGTCAGAAGCAGAGCGACCAAAAGAACTACAGAGCATAAGAGACGTTTCATCCTGCCCGTCTCCAATTTATAGTTAATTACCACAGCAATAACTATCATTTGGCCAAATACGATTGCATGACCGAAAAAACTACGCAGTCGATACAAGGATGGATTATCAATCGTTACAGTTTGCAGAAAAGAAAAGGAACCATTTGTAACTAGTCGTTGACCTAAAACAATTTCAAGGACAAAGCTAAATAGGCAGGCGAACACCATAACGTTGCGAAGCATAAGCAATGCAGACTCAACCCAGTCATCATTCTTTGCTTTACCGTAAATATAACCAAGAAGAATGCAAAAGAAATACGAGCAGACCGTAAGGAGGGATTCGTTAATGCTTCGGGACGTAAACGCAATAGCAGAAAAGAAAACTATCGCGCCCATAACGACAATGGGAATGGCGTTATTTAAAAACACTTTGTAGAGACGCCCAGAAAGAACTTCTTTGAAAACGAGCAATCCTAGAACAGAAAAAAATAGTCCTTTAACGGGAGAAATGACACTTAAGATTGCGGCGAAAATCAAAATAGTGAATTCATTAGTAAATAGCTCAAGCATTCTAAACACCTACTTACTGTCACAGGAACTGATTAAGGCCTTAAAGTCACCAAGCAGGGAACGATTTGACAGTTCATACTTACGGTATTTTAGAATGGTGCCTAAATCACTTATTTTTAGGCCACCTACGAGCAAGTGCAAACGGGCATTTAAAACAGAACCGTAATGCTCTATATGCGCAGAAGATATACGATAATCGCCAGGATTACTACTGCAGTATTCTTCTAAAACCTTAGAAAATCTCAAGCACATCCCTATCTCAGCAACACGAGATTTCCTGTCAATATGTCGCATCTCAGTTGCATTAGAGTCATGCCTACGGAACCGAATCAAGGGCTGATTTAGAAGTCTGAGGGTCCCCTTCAGTAATGAGAAGCGCCATAACATACCGTCATGAGCAAAATCATCCTGCCAATATGGCATGATTTCCCTTATAAAACTCGATTTTACGGCATACGAACATCCAGGGCGCCGTACCGACATAAACTTGCTATCGAAAACCGGGGCCTCCAAATCGTCCAGAGGTTTGGAATCATCGACAGCACCATAGACTGTTACTTTTTTACCGCCGCTCTCATAAAACGGCTCGACGGCGCAGCTGAGAACGTCGATAGAGGGGTCCTTCTCGAGGATTGAGGACATCACAGCGATTTTATCGGGTTCCCAGATATCATCCTGGTCGCACGGGAAGACGATTCCATCGTCTATAGATGCAAGGTCGAGAAGCCGCTTAAAGCTCTTGCGCCAGCCGAAATTAGAGCGATTCTTGTTGATGGTCCAATTACCGAGTCCGTGTTCCTCGATATATTTGACAATGAGATCGAACGACCCGTCTGTCGAGCAATCATCCGCAATCAGCACTCGGTCCGGAGACACTGTCTGAAGTCTTAAGCTATCTAGCTGCTCAGTAAGATATCGCGTGCCGTTGTAAACTGACATCACAACCGTAACCATTAAAAACCTTCATCCAATTAAAGCTTAGCCATTAGCTGATCGTAAATACCGATAAGACGTTCTACATACGCGGTCTTTTCGAGGCAGCTGAAGTCCGCCTTCTCAACCGCCCCCCTGTAACGCGAGTAAACATCGGGATCGAGCATATTGACCATTGCGGCGGATAGCGACTCGGCATTGCCCGCGCTGAAGACCTCGCCGAGACCTTTCGACCTCACAAAGGAGGCAGCGTCGCCGACATCAGAGACGATGCACGGCAGACCGGCAGCGATCATGGCCTCATAGGCGACAAGCCCGAACGTCTCTCGACAAACCGAGGGCATAACGATTGCACGTGACCGCGTCATGACGGAAAGCACCTTGTCATGGGGCAGCGCGCCCATGAATTTGATATCCGGATAACTGTCCGACAGCCTCTTCAATTCGGTACCGTCACCGATGACGATAGCGTCCACACCGGCCCTACTGGCGGCTTCGCAAAATAAATCGCAGCCCTTTTCAGGGCTCAGGCGACCAACGAATAGGTAAGCCTCGCAATCTGCATCAAACCCATGCTGGAATTTGTCCGCATCGACGTAATTTAAACAGTCGAATCGCTCGGCATCCCATGTTAGATAGGGCTCAATCAACCGACGACTGGAATCTGAAACGAAGGCGACAGCCGGGCGCAGCGCTCTCAAAACATATCCCTGCACGGAAAAGCGAACGGATCGATACAGTTTTTGGATATATGAGCGCTTGTCACAGTTGTGCAGCAGGCACTTCGGAGAACCGGGGGCAATTCCGCAGTTGCAATGATTAACATAATCGTAGAGTCCACCGTTGGAACAAACGAGGAAGTACTCATGGGCTGTGATCAGGCACTTGAACCCCCGTCGCCCTATGGCCGTGAATATCGAGGGAGAAAGGGAGTGCGTCCAAGAGTGAACGTGGACGACCGTCGTCTTCGGATCGAGCTGCTTCAGTAGATCATCCAGCGCCGTTTCCGAGCGCCTGTTCCAGATACCCTGAGCAGCGCCGGAGACGCCCCCGTTCAGGACGTCGTTCTGCCCGCAATTGACACAAACAACGCCCGATTCGATTAAGGAGGGATCGGGGTCACCCAACGCTGAAAAGAAATAGCTGTTGACACCTATCCTCGCCAGAGCAGCTGCTGTTTCGATTGCGATTTTTGAAGCTCCGCCCCCGATATGGGGACGGTCGCAAATCGTTATCACTGTGGTGAAGTTACTCATGCACGGTCCTAGGTTTAATAGATCGGACAAACCGCTTTACACGCAGGCGCATCGACGGGGGGAGCAGCATTTTCAGACGGTCGAAAAGAGTCGCATTCGGCGCCAGGACGGAATCAAAGACTTGTAATCCTGTAGCCTCGAACTGCTCGATAACGGCATCGCGCCTCTCCACAAGATCAGAGCGCTTATTAGGATCTTCATGCAGCAGCACATCATCCGGAGCAAGGCCGTTGTTAGAGTAGGCGACGTAATCGCCTATTTCATCGATCAATTTTGCCCCGCGCTCGGTCTTCACGATAACGGCCGAAACACCCTTCTCGGGATGTCCGCAGTCTTGGACAGACTCAGAACGCCAGGAATCACCGAGGATGATGTCGGCAGGACTGTCGCACCCTCTGAAAGGACAGCCGTAGCAAGACGATCTGCTGATCAGGCCTTTGATGTAGGAACCATAAAAGGGATCGAATGCAGCGGGCCTCTTTATAATCCTGCCGTCGGATAACTCGATTTTTATGTTATGGCCCCATCCGAATTTCGATTTATCTCTAAAAGTCAGTGCGGTGACATCGGACTTCTCCCGAAGCTCGAGCCAGCCAACATAGGAACGAAACATGGAAGAGCTTGGTACACCGTGGCAAACAACGCTGACGGTTGTCAGCCCATCCATCGGTTTACCCAAATAGAGACGCAGCGCGGAAACCTGACAAGGAGTACCGCTGAAGAGGACTCGCTTGCCGGATTTGAGATCGCTGAGCACTTCGGGATACGATTCGCTAGCATCGCTCTGGACATATTTGGACTTTTGCAGGAGCGCGATTTCGGCAAGCTCGGATATACCGATATGCCTGACGTGATCGACGCCATCCCAGGCGGCGCCGTAAACGCGCCCGCCGTCCGATAGTATACGTTTCGCAAGAAGGGAGAAGACGCCGCCGGACGAACTTTGCGCGAGCTCGTCCGGGTCATCGCTCTGCAAGACAGCGGCGCGAATGGCCTCCGAGTCCGCGTCGACTTGGTTTTCCGCCGGACAGGTACGCAGGCAAAGACCGCAGGAGGTGCATCTCGCTGCGTCCACCACGGGATATTCGAAACCGTCGGGCGAGGTACGCATAGTAATAGCGGAAAAAGGGCATTTGGCCGCGCAAGCTCCGCAACCAAAGCAGGCCCGGTGAGAAACTGTGTCGATGTTCTTGCTCAAGCTAACTTTCCCCCTATTGCTCAAGAGCATCCAAGAGCCATTTTTTCGAAAACGTGATGAGCGACTCCACGTCGGACAGTCGCTTCTCATAGCCCTCGATTTCCGTAGCGTTCATGTGACTGTCATAGCCATCTAGCAGACGATCCTCGGTATTCGAAAGCCTCGAGAGGCTCTCGACTCGAGAGTTTTGAGAGCGCTTGTCGGTCTCCTCAAATCTCTTGAAGCAGTAATAGTCTTTGCGGAAAATTTGAGAAAACAGCGTACCGTGCAGCGAATCGGTTAACACGAACCGCGCGCTCGCCAGATAAGCGAGCCATTCATCGGGACCAAGCCCGTAACGCGGATTGAGCTGCTCGTCGACAGCATTTTTACCTGAACCGACAAGCGTCACGACCTCGCAGCCGAGCTCTTTTGAAATCGAATCGACAGCTTTCCTGTAAAACGGCCTATTCCCAAGGAAATAGCAGACGATTTTCCCGGGCTCAGGACATTTACCGTTGATGAGCGGGGCCCAGTCCTCTTTCGACAGGAGCAGGACAGGGTCCACAACCTGTGAAGGGCGCTCGAGACCGAGGGATTCGACAAAATCCGCGCCCGCATCTTCACGAACAGACACAGAGCTGAACGTTTTAATCAGATCGGTAATGATCTTTTTCTTCCTCTGCGTGGTGCTCGTGACACCGAAGCTGGGTGCATACGCGATTCTCTTATCGCTGTCGCTTAGAAAGGAGAGATAGAAATTCCTATTCAAAAGATAAGGGGACCAGATTTGATCAGATCCGCAGACGTATGCATCGTATTTTCCCCGTAAATCGACCAGTCCGTCTGTATCGACAATCCGATCAGTGGTCTCGATGTTCTGGCTCAAAAAGCGATTGAATACGTCAGCCGTCGAGGATCCGAAGTCATCATGTTCCTTCTTGCGATTGAATAGCTCGCGTGCTTTGCCAGCAAATAAATCGAAGGAGTTCCGGTTGATCGCCCAGTTCAGTAGCTTTTCTTTAACGCAGGGAAGATAGTCGGCGTCGACAACGTCATGCCCTTCTGCCTTCAAAAACTGCTGTAGGGCATAAGCCTGAAGCAACGTACCGAAATTTTGATTATGGAGCCACGTTAAAATACAAATTTTCATTAATTCACCGTTTCAAATAACTTCAGATAGTACTCTTCGAGCTTGGGCGCTGCCCTAAAGATGTCATAAGATTCAAGCCCCAGAGATGCTTGGGGATCGGAACGATTAACGACATCTGTGCGTGTGGTAAGGATCGCATTGGACCAGCCCTCAATGCCCGCACTCAACGGAACGAAGCTGCACCGGCCGGATAGCGCGACCTCGTTGGGGACCCTCTCAGAGCAGATGCACGGGAGACCGGAGACCTGGGCCTCAATCGCGACCATTCCGAGGCCCTCGTACAGACTAGGGAGAACGAATAAATCAAGCGCCTGATAGACGTCCTGTACATTGGAAATCTGACCGAGAAAACGCACCGCTGACGCAATTCCCAGCGAGCGCGCCTTTTCCTCCGCCTGCGGTCTCAACTTTCCATCGCCGCAGATAACAAGGATGGAATCAGGATTCTGAGCATAAACCGCCTTGAAAACATCAAGCAAAAACAGCTGATTCTTCTGGGGGATGAACCTACCGATATTCCCCAATACCAGCGTATCGTCCTGCGCTCCAAGCCCAGCACGTTGCTCATCCCTAATCGATCGATTGAAAGAAAAACTGCTCAAATCGATAGCATTATTAAAGACGGTAAAATGGGATGAGCCGAACAGCCATTTACCGGCATACTCAGTACAGGCCGCCAAATCAGTTGGATACCTTGTCGAAAACAGTTTCAAAAAGCCTTTAAGGGCATTTTTTGCAAACTCGCCTTTGCCGCTCGTCGAGTGGCTGTGGGCGATACGCACGGGTACCCCTGCCTTCTTCGCGGCGCGAAGCGGAAAGACGGAAAGCGCGTTGATATGGCTGTGCACTATCTTCCAGCCCTCTTGCGTAAAGAGGCTTTGAAGCTCTCGCTGATATTCAATCGCATGCTGGTAGGGCGGAATCTCAAAGATTCGACCACCAAGCGATTCGATCTCTTCACGTGGCACGAGCGTCGAATCTGAATCGACAAGAAAATCGAACTGGACTTTACTTCGGTCAATATGGCGATAATAGTTCATGACAACGGCCTCGACGCCGCCGCCAACCATCTTGCCAACAATCTGGGCTACCCTAATCGGTTCAGTCATCTAGCAAGCACCGCCACCGGTAAAGACCTCAACGACTGTGAGGAGAACAATCTTTAAATCGGTGACCACGCCGCGTTTGGCGATGTACTCCAGGTCGCGTCGGACCATGCCGTCGAAATCGGTGTCGTTGCGGTCCGTCACCTGCCACCAGCCGGTGATCCCGGGCTTCACGGCCAGGCGCTGCAGGTCGAATTCTGTGTACTCGGCCACCTCGTTGGGCAGCGGCGGCCTGGGGCCAACCACGGACATCTGACCCAGGAACACGTTCAGGAACTGCGGGAACTCGTCGATGGAGTGCTTGCGGATAAACTTCCCGATCTTGGTGACGCGCGGATCGTTCTTCATCTTGAACATGGCACCTGCGATCTCGTTTTGCTCCCTGAGCTCGGCGAGGCGTTCGTCGGCATCTCTGTACATGCTGCGGAACTTCCACATGCGAAAGGTGGTTAAACTACCGTCGGAACGGGTGCGGCCCACGCGGATTTGGCTATAGAAGGGGCTCCCCTCGCTCTCCAGGCGGATGGCAGCGGCGAGTACGAGGCTGGGGATCGCGATGAGGACGAGCGCGGCACCGCTGAACACAATGTCGAACGTGCGCTTCACGACACGGTAGACCAGGCGCGAGCGATCCCAGTCCATGATGGATTGCATGGCCTTGTAGCGACCGGCGCCCTCACGCCGGTCCATGGCCTGAGCAATCAGCGCCGCCCCCGCGGACGTATTTGTCTTTGTTACTTCTTTAGCAGCCACAGTCAAACTTACGTCCCCGTTCCCCAGGGATCCCCCAATCGATAAATTCAAAAATGCGAACGAATAGCTGATGCAACGTCTCCCTTACGTTTTGCTGGGAACGTCGAGCGGTAGCAGCTCCCTAAAAGCGGAATCGCCTTCGCCCACGTCTACCAGGCACCAGCGCTTATGACGGTCAATCTTGTGCACGCGGGCCTCTTGCCCCACCAAGGGACCCTGCTCTATGTGCAACACGCCGTCCTCTATGCGCGCGACGCTGTTGCGTACCACGCCGTCGTCATCCAGAACGCTGCGGTACCAATCCTGCGCATCGTCCGGCATGGGCATGTACGCCCGCTCCCTACTGCCGGCGATGCGACAGCCAAAGCTCAACTGAGCCAAAGCCCTATCGAGCGCGGCAGCATCGTGCGTGGCGACGAAGAAATATTCCTTGTACATGGGTTTGGTTTGGAGCGACCAGGCGCCGTCCCGCTTAAACCAGAACTCCTTTTGCATCACAAAAGCGTCCTGCATCAGCTCGTGCGGGATAATGCGGCGGACCTTTTCGCAGGTCTCGCGCTCTTTTCCATTGGGGGTGTGGACCAGATACCAGCGGACGCGGCCGTGCTGGCTGTTGGTAATGGCGCCGTTAAATGCGCCCGGCAGCTGCCCTTGGCGCCGTGCCGTCTGTTCCATGTTCTCGCCCCCTCTTTTGGCTTTGCGATTCACGCAAATGCAGGGCGTTTAGAACAGGCTTCTCGCTCGCAGCTAGGCGCAGTCGCAAAAGTACAGGTTTTTGTATCTTTCGACAGACGTCATTATACTAGCAATTAATCAGCGTTTGCCCAGATTACGCAAAATGTACTGTTGGTAGGTGCATCTCCATACCCCTCTACAAAAACCTGTACCTTTTTGCGCAACAAAAAATGCCGCTTAACCAGCGGCTTTTCTTATTCTGGTAAGAAAAAAGGCGATCGCCCTTTGTGGACGGTCGCCTTTGTTAATTGTTGTGAAGCTTGCCTTAGGCGCGAGTCTTGATCTCCTCGGTCACCTTGGCAACAAACTCGTCAACGCTCATCTGAACGGTCTCGTTGGAGCGATCGCGGACGGAGATGTTGCCGGCCTCGACCTCCTTCTCGCCCAAGATGAGCATATAGGGCACGCGGTCGATGCTGCGGGCCTCGCGGATCTTGTAGCCGATCTTCTCGTCGCGGTCGTCGCAGACCACGCGAATGCCGGCCTCCTCCAGCTTGGCGCACACCTCGTGGGCGTAGTCGCGGCTCTTCTCAGAAACGGGAAGTGCCTTGACCTGCACGGGAGCCAGCCAGGTGGGGAACTTACCCGCAAAGTGCTCGATCAGAATACCGATGAAGCGCTCGATGGAGCCAAAGCACACGCGATGCAGCATGATGGGGCGCTTCTTGGTGCCGTCGGCGTCCACGTACTCAAGGTCAAAGTTGAGCGGCATCTGGAAGTCAAGCTGCACGGTACCGCACTGCCAGGTACGGCCGAGCGAGTCCTCCAGGTGGAAGTCGATCTTGGGGCCGTAGAAGGCGCCATCGCCCTCGTTGACCTCATAGTTCATATGCAGCTGCTCCAGAGCGGTGCGCAGGCCCTCCTCGGCGCGCGCCCAGTCCTCGTCCGAACCCATGGAGTCCTCGGGGCGGGTGGAAAGCTCAACGTGGTACTTAAAGCCAAACTTCTGGTATACGGAGTCGATGAGGTTGACCACACCCACAATCTCGTCGGTCAGCTGGTCGGGACGCACAAACAGGTGGGCGTCGTCCTGGTTAAAGCAACGCACGCGGAACAGGCCGTGCAGAGCGCCGCGCAGCTCGTGGCGGTGCACCAGGCCAATTTCGCCAGCGCGGATGGGCAGCTCGCGGTAGGAGTGCGGCTTGGAGGCGTACACCAGCACGCCGCCCGGGCAGTTCATGGGCTTAATGCAGTACTCTTCGTCGTCAATGACGGTGGAATACATGTTGTCCTTGTAGTGGTCCCAGTGGCCCGAGGTCTTCCACAGCTGCTTGTTCATGATGAGCGGCGTGGAGATCTCCACGTAGCCGGCCTTGTGGTGGATCTCGCGCCAGTAGTCCAGCAGCGTGTTCTTAAGGATCATGCCGTTGGGCAGGAAGAACGGGAAGCCGGGGGCCTCGTCGCGCATCATAAAGAGGTCCATCTCGCGGCCGATCTTGCGGTGGTCGCGCTTCTTGGCCTCCTCGAGCATGTGCATGTGCTCGTCGAGCTCTTCCTTGGTGGCAAAGGCGACGCCGTTGATGCGGGTGAGCATCTTGTTGTCCTTGTCGCCCTTCCAGTAAGCGCCCGAGACGCCGGTGAGCTTAAAGGCCTTGAGGGCCTTGGTGTAGCAGATGTGGGGGCCGACGCACATGTCGATGTAGTCGCCCTGCTGATAGAAGGTGATGCGGGCGTCGTCGTCCAGGTCGCCGATGTGCTCGACCTTGTACTTCTCGCCGCGCTCCTCCATAAGTGCGATGGCCTCGGCGCGGGGCTTCTCGTACACGGTGAACTTGAGGTTCTCCTTGACGATCTTTTTCATCTCGGCCTCAATCGCGGGGAAGTCGTCCTCGCTGATCTTGACGCCCTCGGGCAGGTCGACGTCGTAATAGAAGCCGTTGTCGGTCGCGGGGCCGTAGGCAAAGTCGGCCTGGGGGTACAGGCGCTTGATGGCCTGCGCCATGATGTGCGCAGCAGAGTGGCGGATGACGTGCGTGACCTCGTCCTGCGGGAGCTCGGCCACCGAACCGTCATTGTAGAGTGCCTTCATGGGTATGTTTTCTCCTCTCGGATGCCTGATGCAAGTGCGTGCGATGCGCTCGGCGTTTTTGACTTGCATCATTATAGGCAGGTTGCCTTGGTATACAAGCGCCCGCCGCACCTTAATGGCACGGCGGGCGATTTTCTACGCATGCTTCATCGTGTAGGGCGGGGTGTGGGGCGCGCATGGCTTGCGCGGGACGCGCGGTGCCCGTGACTTACGGCCGGCCCGGCGATGGATGCGCTACTGAATGCGAGTTCGGCAGTAGGGGCAGACCTTCCAGTGCGCATCGAGCGGGCGATGGCAGCTGGGACATACGTTGCGAACCTGGGTATCGCACACCGGGCAGACGACGAAGTCCTTCTCGATGGGCGCGCCGCACTGCGGGCAGGTGCCGTACTGGGCAAGCTGCCGCTCGCGCAGGGCCATGTCCAGCTCCTGCTCCTCGCGGTCGGACGCGTAGGAGTGCGGGCGCAGGACCAGGTAGGCAATGAGGCCTACAAACGGGATGAGGGCGATGATGCCCCATGCCACGTAGGCGCTGGCGCCGCGGCGGCGAGCGTCGATAAACACATAGACGACCGACAGCACATACAGGGCGATGATAAAGCCAACGAAGGCATAGACGACGCCCATAAGCTGCGGCGACATGAGCTCGGAGATGTACTTGGACATTACGGGTACCTTTCGGAATATTAACAGTCCGGTCAAGTTTACCACGGGGTTTGTTTATATGGGACTTCGGCTGGGTACGGGGCTGGCGCGGACACAAACATCTCAATCTGTAACAGGCGGGAGCGGAATTCGGGTCTAGATGTTACAGATCAAGACAAACGGAGTGGGCGCCAGACTAACGTCTCGATCTGTAACATCTGGAACCCAAATCTTCGTCTAACTGTTACAGATCGAGACGAACGATTGTCGTAGTTGTCGTCAGACGAGGTTGTCGACATTGCCGGGTCTCCCCTCGCCTGCCGTTGGCGGGTGTTGCGGGGCTGTTCGCCGCATTGCCGCCGCACTGGGGGTGTGCGGACCGTAGGATAGTCTTATTGACGGCCTGTCAACTCGTCTGGGAGGCACTGTGACAGAAACGTTTGATATCGCGATTGTCGGCGCGGGCATCACCGGATGCGCCATCGCGCGGCAGCTCGCGCGGTTTGACCTGTCCATTTGCGTGGTCGAGGCGGCTAACGATATTGCACTGGGCGCGTCGAAGGCCAACGGCGGCCTGGTGCACGCCGGCTACGATCCGGCACCGGGCACCGTAAAGGCGCAGGTCAACGCCCGTGGCTGAGAGTTGTACGGTACGTGGGCGCAGGAGCTGGGCTTTCTGTTCAGCCGCACCGGGTCGATGGTGTTGGGCTTTAACGACGAGGACGGCGCGCATCTGGAGCAGTTGAGCAAGAATGGCCTGGCCAACGGCGTGCCCGAGCTATCGATCATTGGCCCCGAGCGCATCCACGAGCTGGAGCCGCGCGCCAGTGCCAATGTAACGTGCGCGTTGTGGTGCCCCTCGACAGGGTTTGTCGACCCGTTTGAGGTTGCCATCGCCGCGCTGGAGAACGCCGTGGCCAACGGGGTGACGTTTATGCGGTCCGCGCCGGTGGAAGCGATTGAGGTTGCTGGCGGCGAGGCTACCGACGGTGCTGCGCGCTTTACGCTGGTGACGCCTGCCGGCGATGTGCGCTGCCGCTACCTGATCAACGCCGCAGGCAACGGCGCCGCCGACATCTCGCATATGGCGGGCGCCGAGGAGTTCCAGATGGTCTGGCGTCAGGGCAACATCGTGGTGCTGGACAAGGAGCCACGCACGCTCATGCCGCTCTACCCCGTGCCGACGCCGGTGTCGAAGGGCGTTATCGTGACGGGCACCGTGCATGGCAACACCGTGATCACCGCCACGGCTGCCGTGCGTGAGCCGGGCGACACGCAGACCTATGCAAGCGATGTGAACGCGCTGCTGACCGGCGCGCGCAAGCTGGTGCCCGACCTGGACACGCGCCGCATGGTGCGCGCATTTGCCGGCGGTCGTCCGGTCATTCAGGGTACGAACGACTTTTTTATTGGGCAGTCAGCCGTGGTGCCGGGGCTGTTCCAGGCGGCAGGTATTCAGTCGCCGGGCGTGGCGAGCGCCCCGGCCATTGCCGAGCGCATGGAGCACGTGATGCGCGAAGCGGGTGTGGTTTTGCACGAACGGACCGACTGGAACCCGATTCGCCGCGCGCCGGACGACTTTGACCGCGCGCCGCTCGCGCGCAAGGAGGAGCTCATTGAGTCCGACCCCGCGTGGGGGCAGATTGTCTGCCGCTGCGAGACGGTGCCCGAGGCAGAGATCGTGGCCGCGATCCGACGCCGCCCGGGCGCGGTTTCGGTCGAAGGCGTCAAGCGCCGCTGCCGTGCCGGCATGGGTCGGTGCCAGAGCGGTTTTTGCCAGAGCCGCGTGGTTGCGATCCTGGCGCGCGAGCTGGGCTGCGACCCCAGCGAGGTGCTGTTGGAGGATGCCGGATCTTGGTTGGTCGAGGGACTGCTGAAGGGGGTGCGCTAGGATGGCGGAATTCAAATCGAGCGCGATTGATTGCGGCGTTGTAGAAGCCGTACAAACGCAAGCCTTCGACGTGGTCGTTATCGGCGGCGGGCCTGCCGGCATGGCGGCCGCGCTGGCCGCTCATAAGGCCGGAGCGCGCGTGGCCATCGTGGAGCGCGAGCAGCACCTGGGCGGAATCCTCCGCCAGTGCATCCACCCTGGCTTTGGCCTGTCGCACTTTAAACAGGAGCTCACCGGTCCCGAGTACGCGCAGCGCTTTATCGACCAGGTGCACGCAACCGACATTGCGCTGTTCCTGAACAGCATGGTGATCGGGATTGATTCAGGCGAGCCTACGGGAGACACCTCGGTCCACACCGTCACGCTCATGAGCACCGCCGGCATGCGGCAGCTCACCGGACGCGCGATCGTCCTTGCCATGGGTTGCCGCGAACGCACCCGCAGCGAGATCAAGATTCCCGGCAGCCGACCCGCCGGCGTGTTTACGGCAGGCCTGGCGCAGCGATACATCAATATCGAGAACCTCAAGCCCGGCTCGCGCGCCGTCATCTTGGGCTCGGGCGACATCGGGCTGATCATGGCACGTCGCTGCACACTCGAGGGGATTTCGGTCGAGGGCGTGTACGAGCTCATGCCGTACGCCAACGGCCTGCGCCGCAATGTCAAGAACTGCCTGGACGACTTTGGAATTCCGCTGCACTTGTCCACCACCGTCACACGCGTAATCGGGCACGACCGCGTGGAGGCCGTCGAGGTGAGTCAGGTCGACGAGCATCTGGCGCCCATTGCCGGGACGGAGCGCATCGTTCCGTGCGACACGCTGCTGCTTTCGGTGGGCCTGATTCCCGAGAATGAGCTTTCGGTTGTCGCGGGCGTAGAGCTTGACCCACGCACGCGCGGCGCCGTAGTGGACCAGAGCCTGCAGACAGGCGTGCCGGGCATCTTTGCCTGCGGCAACGTGCTGCACGTACACGACCTTGCCGACAACGTAACGACCGAGTCCGAGAGGGCTGGCGCAACTGCAGCGGCGTACGCTCTGGGGACCGACGCGGGCACCGTTCCGAGCTGCGAGCTCACCGTCTCCCCTGCCGGCATCGCGGGCTACGCGCTGCCGGGACGCATTACGGCTGTGGCGCTCACCAAGCTCAACTTCCGCGTGCGCCGGCCAGTCGATGCCGCCTGCGTGAGGATCTTGGCCAACGGCGAGGAGCTGTTCGCCGGCAAGGTCCGCGCGTTTAAGCCGAGCGTTATGGAAAGCTTCCCACTGCCGGCAAAGGTCATCAAACAAGCGCTCGATCTGGGTGCCAGCGAGATTGTCCTTTCCGTCGATCCCGTCGAGGAGGCATAGACTATGAGCGATAACGTGATCGAAACGCTGCAGTTCAACTGCACGACCTGCCCATCCGAGTGCCTCCTGACCATAGAGGTAGAGCGCGACGCCAATGGCGCCGTGGTGGAAGTGCGCTCCGTAACCGGTAACAACTGCCCGCGCGGCGATAAGTTCGCACACCAGGAGCTCACCTGCCCCATGCGCGTGCTCACGACGACCGTGGCCGTCTCCGGCGGCGACGAAGCCCTGCTCCCCGTGCGCACATCCGAAGCCATCCCGCTAGAACTCCACGCCCAAGCCATGGACCTCATCCGCGGCGTGATCGTCGAGGCCCCCATCCGCATGGGCGACGTCGTGCTAGAGAACCTCCCAGACACCAACATCAACCTTATCGCCAGCATAGACATCGACCTAGTCTAGCTAATTTGGGACGGGGCTCTTTTAGCTACCCCGCCATCCACCCCGCCCCTCCTCAATTGCGGTGAAATAGTTCCTGATTTCCGCCAAAACCCCGGCATCCAGGAACTATTCCACCGCAACTATCCTTGGAATCGGCATTTAGCTTGTGCCTACTTTAGTGCCATTTCAAAACTATGCCGGATTACGGGGCTGATTCGGAGACCCCCATCCATACCGGCATTTATCTTTTTTTTATAAGCCGTCTACCTGCGGTTTTAATTTCATGATTTTTCCCATGGTCAAGTAATACAGGTCCAGCCCCGTAATCCGCCATACTTTTGAACCCAGCCCATTTGTGACGGGCCTCTTTTGACTACTTTAGCCCGAACGTTCGCTCAAATGATTTTTCTGGGACGGGGATTAAATAATCATTCGGCACCCAATGATTATTTAATCCCCGTCCCAGAAAAATCATTCCGCATGTTGGACGTAGCTAAAATAGCCCCGTCCCAAATTGACTACCCCGGCATTGGGGATACCATGGTGGCAGCCCAGCGAAAGGATGTTTCATGGCACATGTCGATGACCAGCGTGTGGCGCGCGTGCTCGATGCGCTCGAGGCTCAGCACCCCGGCGCACAGCTGCTCGTAAACGACCCATGGTCGATCTATTACCTGACCGGCTTTTATGCCGATATGTTCGAGCGTTTTTGCGGTGTGCTGCTCGCGCGCAATGCCGAGCCAGTGATCCTGGTCAACGCACTGCATCAGCTGCCCGAGTACGACAATGCCCGCGTCGCCTACCACACCGATACCGACGTCGTGGCCGACGCCATCGCGAGTGAGATCGATCCGACCAAGCCGCTCGGCATCGATACCGTCATGCGCTCCGGCTTTTTGATGCCGCTCATGGAGCGCCACGCCGCCAGCGAGTTTTTCCTGGGCGACTTTGCCGTCACCGCCGCACGCACCCACAAGGACGAAGCCGAGCAGGAGCTGATGCGCGCGTCCTCGGCCGCTAACGACGACGTGATGGCCGACGCCATCAAACTCGTTCACGAGGGCGTGACGGAGCGCGAAATTGCCGACCGGATGCTCGGTCTGTATCGCAAGCACGGCTGCGAGGGCTTTAGCTTCCCGCCCATCGTGAGCTTTGGCGCCAACGCCGGCGACCCGCATCACGAGCCCGACGACACCGTGCTCAAACGCGGCGACGTGGTGCTGTTCGACATTGGCGGACGCCGCTGCAACTACTGCTCGGACATGACGCGCACGTTCTTTTGGGGCGAGCCGGACGAGGAGACGGCACACATCTACGACATCGTGCGCCGCGCCAACGAGGCCGCCGAGGCGCTCATCGCACCGGGTGTGCGCATGTGTGACCTGGACCGCGCCGCGCGCGACGTGATTGAGGACGCTGGCTACGGCAAGTACTTCACGCATCGCCTGGGCCACTCGATCGGCCTGCAGGACCACGAGCCAGGCGACGTCTCGCTCGTCAACGAGCAGGTCGTTGAACCGGGCATGACGTTCTCCATCGAACCGGGCATCTACCTCCCCGGCCGCACCGGTGTCCGCATCGAGGACCTTGCCCTGGTGACCGAGAACGGCGTCGAGATTCTCAACGCCTACCCCCACGATCCGGTCCGCCTAGACTAGCCAATGTGACAAAGGGACAGTCCCTTTGTCACATCCCACCAACACCGCGCAACAAAAACGGCCTATCTACTACGTTTAACCCGTACAGGTCGACCATAACCGGCTTTTCGCAAAATCCGCAAGCCGTGTACCTGCGGTTATAATTTCGCGATGTTCCGTGTGGTCGAGGGTAGTCAGTAAAACGTAGTAGATAGGCTCATTTCGTGGCAAGCGAGTCAACTCGGGGCACAGGGCAGCCAAAAAGCCCCATCCCAAATTGACTGCTTTTGAGTTGCGGTGATATACGGACTGTTTGAGGCTTCTGGCTTGTTAAACAGTCCGTATTTCACCGCAACTGATGAGGGGATGGGTTAACGCAGCAGGCCGGCTACTTCGCCGGCTAGGGTGATGGTGCCGGCGGCAACGAAAGGCTCGTCTGCGGCATCGAGGGCCGCGAGGGCCTCGGGCACGCTCGCGTACACGCCCGCGAGTTTATCGGCGTCCACAAGGGCGGCGAGCTCCTCCGCCGGCAGGGCGCGATCGGAATCGGTCTGGGTCACAACCACGCGCGGGAAAGCCGGGATCAACACGTCGACGATGCCTGCCACGTCCTTGTCGGCCAGCGCAGCGCACAGCAGCGTGGGGCGATTCTCCACGCACGGGTCGATCTCATCCAGCGCGCTCACAAAGTTCTCGCAGCTCTGGGGATTATGACAGGCATCGATCAGCTTGAGGGGATCGGTCCCCAGCACGTCAAAACGACCCGGTGTGGGACAGCCCATAAGTGACGCATCGAGCTTGTCATGATCGAGCTCGTGACCCAGATAGCTCTCGCACAGCATAATCGCGCACGCAGCATTCTGCGGCTGATACGCAGGCTTAACCATGCTCGACGTATAGATCGCACGTGGCGTGGTGCAGCTAAACTCAACCGTGTCGCCCACATGCGCCGGCACCTTAGTCGTGGCATGACTCACCACGAGCGGCACAATGCCGCACTCGCGGCAACGGGCATCCATCACGCGCTGAACGCTCGCCTCGTGTGTGCCCACGCCCAAAACAACCAAGCGCCCGGGTTTGATAACCGCGGCCTTCTCCCCCGCAATGGCCTCGAGCGTGTCTCCCAAAATACGTGTGTGATCGAGCCCGATGCCCGTAATGGCAACGGCGACGGGATCGGTCGCACTCGTGGCGTCCCAACGCCCGCCCATACCAACCTCGAGCACGGCGACATCTACCGCGGCCTCGGCAAATACCACAAGCGCAGCAGCCGTCAGCAGGTCAAACGGCGTGATGGTATAGTCACGCTCCCCCGCCGCCACACGACGGGCATTCACGCGACGCCCCGCCTCGACAGCCGCCGAAACGCCACGGGCAAAGGCCTCGTCGCTCACAACGCGCCCGTCAACCTCCATGCGCTCGGGATAGCGCACCAGCTGCGGAGACGTATACAGTGCGGTTTTTAACCCCTCACCACGAAGAATGGCAGCCGAAAAACGCGTAGTCGAAGTCTTGCCATTGGTACCGGCGACCTGAATGCAATCAAAGTACTCGTCCGGACGCCCCAACTCATCGAGCATATCGACAACCGTCTCAAGCAGAGGACCAGCATCCCCAGAAATCCGCCCCGTATCAGCAGCCAGCCCCACAGCCTCATCAAACGAAAGCAGCTCAAACGAGAAAGGAACGACATACGACCCAGAACGCTTAGCCATAACCCAAAGTCCCCTCAACATAAAAAGAGGCCCGAATCAACAGCGAGCCCCTCCCATTCAAAATATCAGCCAAACACCGCTTTGCAGCGACCTCAAGGCCGCAACCAAGTGGCCCTACCAGGCAGCGGACGCCCCCGTAACCGCTATGGGAGCGGTTTGGGGCTTTGCTCGATACAAGTTCCGCACGAGCCGAAGGCCACTTAATGTGGCCTTCGTGCGAGCAGGACTGTCCGCAGTAGCGAGCAAAGCCCCAAACCGCGTCCCCCAGTACCGTCTACGAGAAGTCAGCAACCTGAGCAGTCAGCGCCGCCAGGATCTCCTTGAGCTCAGCTGCACGGTCCCTCTTCTTCTGGACCACCGCGGGCGCGGCCTTGGCCACAAAGCCCTCGTTGGCGAGCGTCTTCTCGCAGCCGGCGAGCTCCTTCTGCGCCGCGGCAATCTCCTTCTCCAGGCGCGCCTTCTCGGCCGAAAGGTCAACCTTGCCCTCGAGCACCACAAAGACCTCGACGCCGCTATCGACCACGGCGATGCTCGCGGCCGGCTTCTCGACGTCGGTACCCATGACCAGCGAGGCGGTGTTCGCCAGCGGCTCGATGGTCGAGCGCAGGCTCTCGAGCTTCTCAATGTCCTCGGCACCGGCGCGCACGACCACGTCGAGCTCAGCCTTGGGGCTCAAGCGATAACGCGAACGCGTGGCGCGGGCGGCGGAAACAACGGTACGGCACAGCTCAAACGCGCGCTCGGCGGGCTCGTCAACGTACTTGGCGTAGTCGGCGGGCTCGGGCCACTTGGCGATCATGAGCGCCTCGGCGCGGTTCACGTTGCCCTCGGCATCCAGGTCGAGCACGCTCGCCGGCATGTTGTCCCAGATCTCCTCGGTGACAAACGGCATGAGCGGGTGCATCAGGCGAATGGAGGTGTCGAGTACAAAGATCAGGTTACGCTGCGCCTGCAGACGACCCTCGCCCTTCAGGCGGGCCTTGGTGACCTCGACGTACCAGTCGCATACCTCGTTCCAGAAGAACTGCTGCACGCCGCGGGCCATGTCGCCAAAGGTGTAGTTCTCGATGCCTTCGGTGACCATCTTGACGGCCTTGGCCAGGCGGCTGAACATCCAGGCGTCGGCCGGCGTCTCCACGACGGGCTCGCCGGGCGTGTAGCCCTCCATGTTCATAAGCAGGAAGCGGCTGGCGTTCCAGATCTTGGTCACAAACGACTTGGCCTGCTCGGTGCGCGGGCTGTCGATGAGCTTCTTGGTCTTCTTGTCGATGTTCGCGTCAAACTTGACGTCCTGGTTGTTGGTGCACAGCGTCAGCAGGTTGTAACGCATGGCGTCGGCGCCGTACATGCCAATGAGGTCCATGGGGTCAACGCCGTTGCCCTTGGACTTGGACATGCGGCTGCCGTCCTTGGCCAGAATCGTCGGGTAGATGACGACGTCCTTAAACGGCACCTCATCCAAGAAGTACAGCGAGCTCATAACCATGCGAGCAACCCACAGCGCGATAATGTCGCGCGCGGTGACGAGCGCCGTCGTGGGGTGATGGCCCTCGAGCAGCTCCGGCTTTTGCGGCCAGCCCTGCGTGGCGAAGGTCCACAGCTGCGAGCTGAACCAGGTGTCCAGCACGTTCTCGTCCTGGTGCACGTGATGACCGCCGCACTTGGGGCACACGTCGGTGTCCTCGGTAAGGGCGTCCTCCCAGCCGCAGTCCTCGCAGTAGAACACGGGGATACGGTGGCCCCACCACAGCTGGCGGCTGATGCACCAGTCCTTGAGGTTCTCCATCCAAGTGGTGTAGGTCTGCGTCCAGCGCGCGGGATGGAAGGTAACCTTGCCGGAGTTGACGGCGTCGAGCGCCGGCCCCTTGAGTTTGTCGACGGCCACGAACCACTGCTCGGACAGCCACGGCTCCAGCGCGGAGTCGCAACGGTAGCAGTGCATGACGGAGTGATCGAGGTCCTCGACGTGATCGAGCAGGTCGTGCTCCTCGAACCACTTGATGACGGCCTCGCGGCACTCGTCGCGGTTCATGCCGGTGAACTCGCCGTAGCCTTCGACGACCACCGCGTGCTCGTCGAAGATGTTGATCTGCGGCAGGTCGTGAGCCTGACCCATGGCGTAGTCGTTGGGGTCGTGGGCCGGGGTGACCTTAACAAAGCCGGAGCCAAAGTTGGCGTCGACATGCCAATCCTCAAAGATGGGGATCTCGCGGTCGACGATGGGAAGCTTGACGGTCTTGCCCACGAAGGCGGCCTTCTCAGGATCCTTCGGGGAAACGGCAACGCCCGTGTCGCCGAGCATGGTCTCGGGGCGCGTGGTGGCGACGACGATGTAGTCCTGGCCGTTGACCGGCTCGGTCAGCGGGTAGCGCAGGTGCCACAGGTGGCCCTTCTCGTCCTTGTACTCGGCCTCGTCGTCCGAGATAGCGGTAGTGCAGTTGGGACACCAGTTGACGATGCGCTTGCCGCGATAAATCAGGCCGTCGTGGTACCAGTCGCAGAACACCTTACGCACGGCCTGCGCGTAGTCCTCGTCCATGGTGAAGCGCTCGTTGTCGAAGTCGACGGAGCAGCCCATGCGCTTGATCTGCTCGACGATGATGCCGCCGTACTCGTGGGTCCAGTCCCAGCAGGCGTCGACAAACTTGTCGCGACCGATCTCCAGGCGGCTGATGCCCTCGCTCTTGAGCTTCTTGTCGACCTTGGTCTGCGTAGCGATACCGGCGTGGTCGGTGCCCAGCACCCAGCGCGTGGACTTGCCGCGCATGCGGGCCATGCGGATGATGGCGTCCTGGATGGAGTCGTCGGTGGCGTGACCCATGTGGAGCTTGCCGGTTACGTTGGGAGGCGGAATGGTGACGGTGCAGTCGCCCACGCCCTCGCGGCGCTTGTAGTAGCCGCCGTCGAGCCACTTCTGCAGGATCGCCGGCTCGCTGGTCGACGGATCGTAGTTCTTGGGCATTTCTTCCATATATCTCTCCCTGTCCCGCCGGCGTGTCCGCCTGCTTGGTTTTCGCTCGGTCAGGTCCTGGCTCGCACGAAGAGCACATTTAGTGCTCTTCGGCTCGTGCGGAATCTACGAAAACCAAGCAGACGGACACGCCTTAGGTATCGATTACTTCAGTCTGGTATGACTTCGCTGAGGCTTAAACAAACACACAGAATAACACAGGTAGTTGGGGTTATTGCGTATATATAAAATAGCCTCCGACCGCAGGTGGTCGGAGGCTATTTGCAAACACGCTTTAGGCTGGTTTACCCGTAGATGCGCTGGGGCTGCTCTTCGCCCTTTACGGCCGCTTCGGTCACGATGACCTTGGCGACTCCCTCCTCGCTGGGGAGGTCGAACATCGTCTGCTGCAGCACGTCCTCGCAGATGGAGCGCAGGCCGCGGGCGCCGGTCTTGCGGGCGAGCGCCATGCGGGCGATCTCGTGCAGGGCGGCGTCCTCAAACTCAAGCTCAACGTCCTCGAGCTGGAACATCTTACGGTATTGACGCACCACGGCGTTCTTGGGCTCGGTCAGGATCGACACCAGGTCGTCCTCGTCGAGCGCCTGCGTCTGGGTGACGACAGGCGTACGTCCCACAAACTCGGGGATCATGCCAAAGGCGTTGAGGTCCTGCGGGAGCACCTGACGCAGCAGATCGTTCTCGTCGACCGAAGTGGGGCCGGCGATCTCGGAGTTAAAACCCACGCCCTTGTTGCCCACGCGATCGGCGATGATCTTGTCCAGACCCACAAAGGCACCGCCGCAGATGAACAGGATGTTGGTCGTATCGATCTGCAGCAGCTCCTGCTGGGGATGTTTGCGGCCGCCGGTGGGCGGAACGCTTGCCACCGTGCCCTCAAGAATCTTAAGCAGTGCCTGCTGAACGCCCTCGCCCGAGACATCGCGAGTGATGGAGAGGTTTTCGGCCTTGCGGGCAATCTTGTCGATCTCGTCCACGTAGATAATGCCCACCTGAGCGCGCTCAATGTCACCATCGGCGGCGTTGATGAGCTTGAGCAGGATGTTCTCAACGTCCTCGCCCACATAGCCGGCCTCGGTGAGCGCGGTGGCATCGGCGATGGCAAACGGCACCTCGAGAATGCGCGCGAGCGTCTGGGCAAGCAGGGTCTTACCGGTACCGGTGGGACCGAGCAGCAGGATGTTGGACTTGGCGAGCTCTACCTCGTCCATATCGTCGTCGAACTGGCCGCCCATACCGTCAGCCTCGTCGAAGGCCGAAAGCGCGGCGCCGCCCTCGATCACGCGGCGATAGTGGTTGTACACGGCAACCGACATGGCGCGCTTGGCGTCCTCCTGGCCCATGACATAAGCCGAAAGCTCGTCATAGATCTCGTGCGGCGTCGGCACATGCGTGATGACCTGGCGAGCGTCGTCCTCCAGCTCAAAGCCCTCGGTCTCGGGGTCTACGGCGGGCTGGGATGCTGCCTGGCCGTGGTCGTTGAGGAAGCCCGGCAGCTTGCCGTTGCGGGCAGCGTCCATAAAGTCCGAAGCCAGCGACTCCTCCAAAATCTCGGAGCAGGCGGCGACGCACTCGTCACAGATAAAGATGTTGGTCGGACCCTTTACGAGGCGACGGACCTGCCCCTGCTCTTTTCCGCAGAAGGAGCAGCGGATGGGGTTGCCGTTCTCGTCAAAGTTGTCCTGCATGTTTCCTGCCATCCTAGGCGTCCTTCGCGGCGAGATCGCGCGAGGTAACGATACGGTCGATCAGGCCGTAGTCGAGGGCCTCGGCAGCGGTCAGGTAGTTGTCGCGCTCGGTATCGGCCTGGACCTTCTCGATCGGCTGGCCCGAGGCATCGGACAGGATCTGGTTGAGCTCGCGACGAGTCTTCTTAATCTCCTCGGCAACGATCTCGATCTCGGTCTGCTGACCCTGGGCACCGCCACTGGGCTGGTGAATCATGACCTTGGAGTGCGGCAAGCAAAAGCGCTTACCCTTGGCGCCGGCCGAAAGCAGCACGGCGGCCATAGACGCGGCCATACCGACGCAAATGGTTGAGACCTGCGGCTTAATAAAGTTCATAGTGTCAAGAATCGCCAGGCCGGAGTAGACCTCGCCGCCGGGCGAATTGATGTAGAGCGAGATATCTTTCTCGGCATCCTGGCTCTCAAGATGCAGCAGCTGGGCAACGACCAGGTTGGCGCTTACGGAGTTGATCTCCTCGCCCAAGAAGATGATGCGGTCGTTGAGCAGGCGCGAATAGATATCGTAGCTGCGCTCGCCGCGCGGCGTCTGCTCGATAACGTATGGCACGAGGGCGGAATCGAACTTAGCGATCATACGCATCTCCATTTCTCTCTTGCGGACCAAATTGGTTCTAGATAAACGTACGGTGCCCGCATGCTATGCATTGGCTGGCACCGTACGAAGCAACCGGATAACCGGCTTATAACTTTACCCCATCACAGGCGCGTACATGCGCTCGTGGGCAAGGTGGCGAGAATTACTCGGCGTCCTTGGCGGTCTCGTCGACCTCGGTCACCTTGGCGTTCTCGACCAGGTGGTCGACGGCCTTGGAGCGACGGATGGACTCGCGGACGGCAGGCATGCGGCCATCGGCAATGAACTCGGCCTTGGAAGCCTCGACGTCCTTGACGCCGGCCTTCTCGAACTCGGCGTTGATGTCGTCCTCGGTAACCTCAATCTTGAGCTCACGGGCGAGGGCGTCGAGAGCCAGGGACTCACGGGCAACGTCGTTGGCCTGCTTGTGCAGGTCGCCGATGAACTGCTCCATGGTCAGACCGGAAGCGGGCAGCCAGGTGTCCAGAGTCATGCCGCGGGCAGCGAGATTGGACAGGAAGTTCTGGCCAAGCTCCTCAAAGACGGACTGCTCGTAGTCGGCGTCCATCTCCTCGAGCTGCAGGCGCTCGGCGAGAGCGGAGACGCAACGGTTCTCCTTCTCGGCCGGCAGGCGGGAAGCCTTGTCCTGCTCGATCTCGATCTTGATGGCGTCACGCATGGCGTCGATGCTGTCGAAGCCAAAGTCGGACTTGACGAGCTCGTCGGTGAGCTCGGGGGTGTTGCGGACCTTGATGCCCTTGACGGTGACCTCGACGGTGTGGGTCTCGGCCTCCTCGCCCTCCTCGACCTCGTCGGTCCAGGTGACGGTCTTGACGTCGTCAACGTTAGCGCCGATCAGGGCCTCGTTGAACTCCTTGGGGTTGCTGTCGCTACCGGCGATGAGCATACGGCCCTCGGCGGCAAAGTTGTCGGCGTTCTCGACGGCCTTGAGGTCGACAGTGACGTAATCCTCGGCCTCGACGGCGCGACCCTCGACGTCCTCGAAGGTGGCACGGTAGTTGAGGAGCATCTCGACCTGGTTGTTAATCTCAGACTCGGTGACCTCCGCAGGGGGCATCTCGATCTCGACAGCGTCGAAGGAGGAGAGCTCAGCAGCAGGACGCAGGGAGAACTCGACGGTGTAGGTGTAGTCCTCGTGATCCTTGGCGAGGTCGAGCTCCTTGTAGTCACCGTTCTTGGTGGGGACGATGTCCAGCTCGTTGAGGACGGCGGGCTCGTTGGCGGCGATCAGGTCGTTGGTGGCCTGGGCGAGGGTAGCCTCGGCGCCAAGAGCGGAGTCGATGACCGGACGGGGAGCCTTACCGGCACGGAAGCCCGGGAAGCGGTACTTCTTGGCGGTGTCCTTGTAAGCCTTCTTGATCGCGGCGTCGACGTCGGCGGCCGGGATGGTGACCGTAGCGGTGAGCTTGGCGTCCTTGACGTCAGAAGCGGTGATGTTCAACACGTTCCTCCTCATACTGCCCAGCTTATCTGAGGTGCTGGTACCTTTATGCAACAAAGAGTCGCGACGGCCGAAGCCGACGCAGATGCGTTGGTGCGGGCGAAAGGACTCGAACCTTCACGGGAATCCCACCAGAACCTAAATCTGGCGCGTCTACCAATTCCGCCACGCCCGCATGAGCGCACAGACTAGGAATGATAGCAGATACGAACGGCAAGCGCACGCACACCTTTTACAGGCTCACGACCTCACCACGAGTGCAAAAGGCGGGACGAGTTGCCCCGCCCCGCCAATTACGACTTGTTCGCCGACCCGCTACTCCCCCAGCAGGGCCTTCTCGGGCGTGATGGGCAGTGAGCGAACCTGATGGCCGGTGGCGTGCGCCACGGCCGAGGCTACTGCGGCGAGCGGCGTGTTGATGACGACCTCGCCGATCGACTTGGCGCCAAACGGGCCCGTCGGCTCGTAGCTCGGCTCAAAGGCCACGCGAATGCTGCCGATATCCAGGCGCGTGGGCAGCTTGTAGCTCATAAAGTTGCCGGTGCGCAGGCGGCCGCGATCATCGTGCTCGACGATCTCGTAGAGCGCGTGACCGATACCCTGGGCAATGCCGCCCTCGGCCTGGACGCGCGCGAGCGCCTCGTTGATCACGGTGCCGCAGTCGACGGCTGCCGCATAGTCCACCACAGTCACCTTGCCGGTGGCCTTGTCGACCTCGACCTCGGCAATGCCGGCCATAAACGGCGGAGGCGAAACGGGCAGGCAGGCAGAGGCATGCGAGGTGAGCGCGTCGCCGCCCGCGATGTTCTTTACGCACAGGTTGGCAAAGTCGCGCAGCGTGAGGTAGCGGTTCTGCTCGCGCGCGGCACGCTCGTCGGACAGGCGCACGTACTGGCCATCGAAGACCACGTCGGCGGCGTCCACGTCCCACATCTGGGCGGCCTTGGCGCAGATCTTCTCGCGCAGCTCAGTCGCGGCGTTCTTGGCTGCCAGGCCCGTCACGTACGTGCCCGAGCTCGCGTACGAGCCGGCATCGAACGGCGACACGTCGGTGTCCACGCCGCGCACCACAATAAGCGAGCTCTCAACGCCCAGCTCCTCGGCGGCAATCTGCGCCAGGATGGTGTCGACGCCCATGCCGTTATCAGTAGCGCCGGTGCCGATGGTAATGAAGCCGTCCTCTTCCAGGCGCATGTCGATGCCGGCGATGTCCACGGTGGAGATGCCCGAGCCCTGCATGGTGAGCGCGCAGCCCAGTGCGCGCACGCGGTCGCCCAGGTCCACAGCCAGCGGCTTGTCGCGCCAACCGATCATGTCCATCGCACGCAGCAGGCAGCGGTCGAGCGCGCAGGCGTTGAGCTTCTCGTTGTAGTACTGCGGCATGATCTCGCCCTCGCGCACAATGTTCTTAAGGCGCAGGTCGGCGGGGTCCATGTGCAGCATGTCGGCGAGCTCGTTGACGGCACTCTCCACGGCAAACTGGCCCTGGGTGGCACCATAGCCACGATACGCGCCGCCGCGGTTGGTATTGGTGTAGACGGCGTCCCAGCTAAAGCGGCTCGCCTTCACGTGGTTGTAGATGGGCAGGCTCTTGTGGCCCGAGAGGCCGATCGTCGTGGTAGCGTGCTCGCCGTACGCGCCGGCGTTGGACAGCGTGTGCAGATCGATGGCCGTGATGGTGCCGTCGTTCATGGCGCCCAGCTTAACGGTCATCTGCATCTGGTGGCGCGAGTTGCCCGCGGTGATGGTCTCCTCGCGGGTGTAGCAGCAGTAGCTCGGACGACCGGTCTGCTGAGTGACAAACGCCACGAAGATCTCACAGCAGCCCGTCTGCTTGGAGCCAAAGCCTCCACCAATGCGCGGCTTAATGACCTGCACCTGCGACTGCGGAATGTCGAGCGACTGCGCGACCATGCGGCGCACGTGGAAGGGCACCTGCGTCGAGGTAGTCACCGAGATGCGGCCGAAGGCGTCGGTCGTCGCGAAGGCGCGGAAGGTCTCCATGGGCGCGGTCTGCGTGGCCTGGCTGGTGTAGGTGCGGGTGAAGACGATGTCGCTCTGGGCGAAGGCCTCGTCCAGGTCGCCAAAGTCGCTCGTGCCGCTGCATACCAAGTTGCGCGGGACGTCGCCACCCTGCGGGAACATAAAGGTCACGTCGCCCTCGGGGTGGACCACGATATCGTTATCGAGTGCCTTGGTAAAGTCGAGCAGCGGCTCGAGCACCTCATAGTCGACCTTAATGAGTTTGAGCGCCTTATCGGCAGCCTCCTCAGTCTCGGCGGCGACGATCGCCACCTCCTCGTTTTGGTAACGGACGAGGTTCTCGAGAATCAGGCGGTCGTAGGGACTCGGCTGCTGATAGCTCTGGCCGGCGATGGTAAAGCGGCGCTGGGGCACGTCCTCGTAGGTGTAGACGCCCACGACGCCGGGCACCTTCAGGGCGCGCGACGTATCGATGGAGCGGATCTTGGCACGCGCATACGGGCTGCGCTTGAGCTTAACGATGAGCGCGCCGGCGGGCACCAGGTCGCCCGTGTAGACGGGACGACCCTCGAGCAGAGCCTTCGAATCCTTCTTGGGCTGCTTGTGAGTGATCTGCTTGTACGCGACACCATCGGAGCTGGTGTTATTGACCGGCAGCTCGGGCATCTCGAAGCCCACCTGCACGCCGGACTCGTTTAGGAAGCGCACGATGGCGCGCAGCTGGCTCTCGTAGCCGCTGCAACGGCAGAGATTGCCGGCAAGCTGGCGCGAGAGCTCCTCGCGCGTGGCGACGAGGCTCGGGTCCTCCTTGGCGGCGCGGGCAATCGCCAGCACGTTCATGATGAGGCCGGGGGCGCAAAAACCGCACTGCTCGGCGCCTTCGGCAGCCATCGCACGGGCGAGAGCCTCGGACTCGGCCTTGAGGCCCTCGAGCGTGGTGATGGTGTGGCCCTCGACGCGAGCGGCGGGAACCGAGCAGCTCAGCACCGGGTCGCCGTCGAGCCACACCGTGCACAGGCCGCAGTTGGTGGTCTCACAGGCGCAGCGCACCGACGCACAACCCTGCTCGCGCAACAGTGCAAAGAGCATGGTGTCGGGGGCAATCTGAACCTTGACCTTACGGCCGTTGAGCGTAAAGGAAAGATCGATGAGTTTGGCAGCCATTAGCGCACCTCGCTAGAATCGACGCCGGGCACGCGGCGGCAGGAATACTCGTCCGTGGCAAACTTGGGGACCTGCACGGTCTCGAGCTCGCGGGCAAGCGCGGCCGAAAGCTCGATGCCGGCGGCGCGGCGCACGGCCTGGACGGCGAGCGGTGCCGAGATGCGACGGCGGTACTCGGCCGAGCCCCACAGGTTGGTGCCGTAGCTCAGCGCGCGTACAGACGCGGCCAGGGTACGCAGCTCGTCCTCGGAAGGCTGCTCGCTGGTAAGACCGCACGCCGCGCCCTGCAGCAGGGTCGCGCGCAGCGGACGGGCACCCACGGTGACATGCCAGCTGTTGTCCCACCAGGCAGCGGTGACGTTCAGCGAGGGGAAGTCGGTCGCGGCCTTGCGCACGGCCTCATAGCTCGCGCGGTAGTCGTGCTTAACGACCACGACGTGCTCGATCACGTCGCGCACGTAGCCCATGTCAACGAACTCGGCGAGTGGCACGCGGCCGGCACCCGTCAGCTCAACATAGGAATCAAGCGCGAGGAAGGCAGAGAGAACGTCCGAGAAGCCAAAGCGGCCGTAGATGCTGCCGCCCACCGTGGCGGTATTGCGCAGCTGCACGCCCACGATGTCGTGGACGGCGAACTCAAAGACATGGTTGACAAGCGCGTTGAGCTCGGCATGGCGCTCGAGCTGGCGCAGGGTGCACATGGCACCGATGCGAAACTCGGTCTCGGTCTCCTCGATCTGATCGAGTCCGCAGGCCGAAAGGTCAATCGCCGTCGCCACGCGACGCGAACCAAGGCGCATCCAGATGCCGCCGCCCACAATCTTGTTGTTGCGGTTCTTCTGTAAGAGCTCATAGGCTTCGGCCGCGTTTCCAACACGGACGTAGGTACCGAACTTGAGCACGTTCTCCCCCATCTCTCCACTTGTCCAGTACTTTTAAGTTTACCAAACGAGGGGCCGCACACCGTTTTAGGACAAAATCCACCCACCCATACATAACTTGCGGTGATATACGGACTGATTAGCCGCTCTGGAACGCAAAACAGTCCGTATATCACCGCAAGTTATGAGGAGTCCTCCGGGATAGAAAAGGCTCCCAGCCAGATAGCTGGGAGCCTCATCACATGCTATGTCGAGCGAAGATTTAGCAGACGCCCTGGGCGAGCATGGCGTCGGCAACCTTCAGGAAGCCGGCGATATTGGCACCCATGACGAAGTTGCCCTCCTGGCCGTACTCCTTGGCGGTGTCGTCCACATTGTGGAACATGCCGCGCATGAGCTGCTCGAGCTTGCCGTCGACCTCCTCGAAGGTCCAGGACAGGTGCTCGGCGTTCTGGCTCATCTCCAAGCCGGACACGAGCACGCCGCCGGCGTTGGCAGCCTTACCGGGCATAAAGGCGACGCCGTGCTCCTGGAAGTAGGTCGTGGCCTCGATGGTCGTGGGCATGTTCGCGCCCTCGCCGACCACCTTGCAGCCGTTGGCGACGAGTGCCTGGGCGTCCTCGAGCAGCAGCGTGTTCTCGCGAGCGCAGGGCAGCGCGATATCGCAGGGAAGCTGCCACACGCCGCGGCCGTCGCCCTCGTGCCACGTGGCATTGGGCTTCTCGTCGACGTACATAGCGAGCGTAACGCCCTTGTCGTGGCCGGAGCGCTTCTTGTTGTAGACATGCTCGAGCACGGTGTAGTCGATGCCGTCGGGATCCTCGACCCAGCCGTGGGTGTCGGAGCAGGCCAGTACCTTGCCGCCGAGCTGGGCGACCTTCTGGACCGCGTAGATGGCGACGTTACCGGAGCCGTGAACGACGACGTTCTTGCCCTCGAAGGAGTCGCCGCGGCTCTTGAGGTACTCGTCCACAAAGTAGACCAAGCCGTAGCCGGTGGCCTCGGTACGGGCGAGCGAACCGCCAAAGGAGAGGCCCTTGCCGGTAAGGACGCCGGTCCACTCGTTGGTCAGGCGCTTGTACTGACCGAACAGGTAGGCAACCTCGCGGCCGCCAACGCCCAGGTCGCCGGCGGGAACGTCGGTGTTGGGGCCAATGTGGCGATAGAGTTCGGTCATGAAGGACTGGCAGAAGTGCATGATCTCGTTGTTGGACTTGCCCTTGGGGTCAAAGTCGGAGCCGCCCTTGCCGCCGCCCATGGGAAGGGTGGTCAGGCTGTTCTTGAGGATCTGCTCCAGGCCCAGGAACTTAAGCATGCCCAGGGTGACCGTCGGGTTAAAGCGCAGGCCGCCCTTGTAGGGTCCAATGGCAGAGTTGAACTCGACGCGGTAGCCGCGGTTGACCTGGACCTTACCCTGGTCGTCGACCCAGGGGACACGGAACATAACGATGCGCTCGGGCTCGACGAGGCGCTCAAGCAGAGCGGCCTCCTCGTACTCGGGATGGGCGTCGAGCGCCGGCTGGATGGTGCCGAGGATCTCGGTTGCGGCCTGGATGAACTCAGGCTGCTCGGGATAGCGGGCCTTGAGCTCGTCGAGAACTTTCTGCGTGTAGCTCATGCTTCCTCCAATTGATGGAAAAGAAAAATGTCAGTCGCGACACCCCATGCGCCGCGAGCTTTATCGAGTATGGATAATATCGCACTGTTGCAGCAAAGTTTCGCATAAGCCGGCGAGCAGATGTTTCGTTTTGATTACGATGCAGGTAGAAGCGTTTTTGAGCACCTGACGTGCAAAACCTGTGTTTCAAACCTGTTTCGTCCACGTGTTCCAAGCCACCACAAAGGTGCCTGTCCCCAATGTGGTGGTTTTGGTGGTTAGAGGACGAGCTGATGGTAGTCGGCAGGGGTTATGCGGCCCTCGGTGGCGGCGCGGAAGGCGGCGAGCGCATCGCCCGAGAACGGCATGGCCCAGCACAGGCCGCAACCTGCGGTAATGGAGCCGGGCAAAGGCATAATGCGCCCGGGCACGCCGGCATCCAGGCAAAGCTGCTCGCACTCCATCACATCGAAGGTGCTGTCGAACGAAACGATAATCTTGCGCTCGTGGTCGAGGGCATCACCGGACGGGCCTTCGCGATGTGCCTCGCGATACGCCGCGGCGGCCGCTTCCTCTTCCGCAGTATGTCCACAGCCACCGCAGCCGCAGGTACAGGGCTCGGAACCATCGCAAGTGCAAGGCTCTCCCGTGTCGGGACAAATATCGTGAGACATGGCAACTCCAATCGTCTAGGCGAGTAACTCGGCCGCCGCAAACTCCTCGGGCGTATTGACGTTTTCGAAGCAGAGCGTCGAGCCCGCGGCCTTAACGATCTGCGGTTCATCCATATAACCAGCCTGAACGCGATTGATCAGGCAGCGAATGCGCTGGCGGTCGCAGGCGAGCAGCTCATGGGCGGCCGGCGCACACGCGTCACGGCGCCAGACGGCGCAAAGCGGCTCAATCCCCCGCTCCTCGCACGGCACGCACACGTCGAGCGCCTCGGCCTCAACACGATCGGCGAGCGCGCCGATGAGTTCCGGCGAGACAAACGGCATATCGCAGGCGACGATCGCCACGAACGGCAATCGCGCCGCGGCCAACGAGCTCGCGATGCCGCGCATGGCACCCGCCGGCCCCTCAAGGTCCGACACTATTCGCGGCACCAGACCGCCAAACGTGCGCTCCTCAAGATAGACAAGCTCGCTGGGGCGCGAAGTCGTCACGACCAACTCGCCGGCAATTGTCGCCAGCCGACCCAGCACGCGTTCGATAAGCGGCTCGCCGCAAAACGCCATGCGAGCTTTATCGCAGCCCATGCGCGACGACAACCCACCCGCTTGGACGACACAAGAAAGATCGGCCCGTCTTACGGTAGTCATACGGCAAACCACCCCCATCGGCATGCTCGAAACCCGGTGCACGAAGCTAAATACCGCC
Organism: Collinsella aerofaciens; assembly: GCA_048233475.1. GTDB lineage: Bacteria > Actinomycetota > Coriobacteriia > Coriobacteriales > Coriobacteriaceae > Collinsella > Collinsella aerofaciens_CM. The sequence goes on from DBFANS010000049.1 coordinate 34,732, forward strand.
GCCGATAAAGCGGGCGGCACGGCAAACCCATGCAAAACAAAACAGCGCCTTTGCGGCACGCAGCAAGACCGCAAGCACAAAAGCGCTGGTAGCGTATGGCGGGAACGTATGTGAATCGAACACATCCAAGACGTTTTGCACGCCTCGCAACGGTTTTGAGGACCGCGGAGCCCACCGGAGCCCATCCGTTCCCAAGTGCGGAGGTATTTTACCAAACCGAGCAGCCAATCTAGCGCAGGGAGCGCAGGCCGCCGGCATCCTTGTCGAGCACCGTAAAGCGCACGGCATCCAGGTGCTCCAAGATACTGATGGCACGTTTGCGTGACACGCCCAGGGCCTCGCGCAGGGCGCTCGTGGTGGCAGCACCGCCGGCAGCCTCGATAGCGGCGGCAACGAGCTCGCGCGCATGGGCCTCGGCGGCAGCGGACAGGGCAACGTCGCGCTCGACCTTAACGATCGCGCGGTTGAGTGAAAGCTCGCGCAGCGCACGTGTCATGGTGTCGCGATCGAGCTGCAGTTGCTCGCCCACCTCGGGCAACGTCGGTGCATCGAGGCCAGCTTCGTCCAGCAAGGAAACGATCCGCTCGCAAGCCTCTCGCACCACGCGTGCGGCAGCAGCGGCCGAGTGTGGGTCGAACACCTCGGCCCCCTCGGCGGCGCACACGCCACGCGAGCAGCCCTCGGCAATCAGAGCCGCGGCAACGCCATCATCAGCGGCAGGCCACGCAGCATGGGCAACGGCGCCGGGCGTAAAGCCCGTCTCCTTGGGAGCCGCTGCGTGCATGGCTGACAGGGTCGCCGCCAGTGCATCCATCGCGGCGTCTAGCACCACGGCGTCCGCCAAGAGGTCCGCATCACCCACGGTAAGCTTGCGAACGGAGCCCTGTGCCACCAACCCGCGCAGTGCGGCATCGACCTCGCCGGTACCAAGATCCAAAGCCTCGGCAATATCAACGGCCGCAACCGGCAGCGCTTGCAGCGCCAGCCACGCATCCACCGCGCCCGCGATATCGCCGGACTCGAGCGCCGCATACAGTGCACGCTCTCCTTCGGCAAGCTCGCGCGAGCGACGGCAGCGCGAAAGTAGCACGCGCCCGCCGCCGATGAGCATAACGGGCGAATACGACAGCACCACGGCATGGTCTCCGGCGCGCAGCGGCAGTGGCTCCTCCAGGCGTACCTGAACGGTACGGGTCTCGCCCACCGCCATGGGGGCCTCGCCCTCCAAAAGCATGATGCGGCCGACGACCTCGGCCGTGCCGGCCATCACATGCACGCGCGCGCCCGACTCGAGCACGCGCGGCTTGGCACCCTCGCGACCCAGGTAGGTAAACGTCATCATAAAGCGCAACGTCTGACCAAAGCGGCCCGCCACGCCCAGCATCTCGCCGCGGTCAAGCGCCGCGACACCGTCACCAACCAGGTTGAGCGCCACGCGTTGCCCAGACAACGCCCGCGGCGTGTCGCCATGCACCTGAATCCCGCGAACACGACAGACTGTACGCGACGGCAGCGCGACGAGCTCATCGCCCACCGCAACCGGCGCATCGTGCAGTGTCCCTGTCACGACGGTGCCGGCGCCCTTGATCGTAAAGCAGCGGTCAATCGGCAAGCGCGGCGCAGCATCGGTGCGCTCGGCACGGTCGCGGCAGGAATCCCAGCAGGCACCGACCTGATCGTCAAGCGCGGCCAGCAGCGCGTCAATCCCCTCGCCGGTCTTGGACGACACGGGGACCATCGGCGCCCCCGCAAACACGGTACCCGACAAAAAGTCATCGACATCGAGCTCGGCAAGCTCGGTCATCTCGGCGTCGGCCAGGTCGCACATCGTCAGCGCGACCACCATATGCGTAACGCCCAGCAGCTCCAGCACATGCACGTGCTCGCGGGTCTGCGGCATCACGCCCTCAACGGCAGAGACCACCAGCACGGCCACGTCGATGCCCGTGGCGCCCTGCACCATGGCGCGCAGGTAGTGCGCATGCCCCGGCACGTCGACCAGGCCCACGATCTTGCCGCTCGGCAGTGCCAGTTCGCCAAAGCCCAGCTCCACCGTCATGCCCCGGCGACGCTCGACCTCCAGGCGATCGGGATTCTTGCCGGTCAGCGCCTCAATCAGTGCCGACTTACCGTGGTCGACGTGGCCCGCCGTGCCAACGATAACGGGACACTCCACCAACGCCTGAACCTCACTCATCGAGTAATCGCCTTCTTAACGCACGCGACGAGCGTCGTTGCCGCCGTCTCGATATCGCGGTCACCCACGAGCGTGCGCACGTCAAACAAAATGCGATCGTGCGAGGTTCGCGTGACGACCGGCGTGTCGAAGTCCTGGACAAGCGAGCGCTTGAGCGCGTCGACGGACAGGCGCTCGTCAACAAGACGCACGGCCACGCACATCGTGGGCAGCTCCACGGTAGGCAGCGAGCCGCCGCCGGGAGTCGACGACTCCTCGACGATCTCCACCTGAACGGCGCACGGGCAACCCGCCTTATCGAGCCCGGCGACCATACGATCGCGCAGCTTGCGGGCACGACGCTCCAGATGAGCCTGCGGAAGCGTGAGCATGCTGAGCACCGGAATATCGCGATGGGCAACATCGGCGCCGTCCATGTAGATACGCAGCGTGGCCTCGAGCGCCGTGAGCGCCAACTTGCCCGGGCGCAGGGCGCGCATAAGCGGATGCGACCCACAGGCCTGGACCAGATCGCGACGGCCCATGATAATGCCCGCCTGCGCGGCGCCCAGCAGCTTATCACCCGAGCACGACACGATATCGAGCCCCGCCGAAACCGAAGCCGGCGTGGTTTCTTCGCCACCGCGCACCAAGATGTCGTCGGGCAACAGCGCGCCCGAGCCCTGGTCCTCGTAGAACAGCAGGCCATGCTTGTGAGCAAGCGCCGCAAGCTCCCGAGAACCCACCTCCTCGTGAAAACCCTCGATGCGATAGTTGGAAGGATGAACCTTAAGGATCATCGCCGTATCGGGCGTGATGGCGCGCTCGTAGTCGCTCAAATGCGTGCGGTTGGTGGCCCCGACCTCAACGAGCTTGGCACCCGAGGCCTCCATAACATCGGGGATACGGAAACTGCCGCCGATCTCGACAAGCTCGCCGCGGCTGACGATGACCTCCTTGCCTGCGGCATGGGTCGCCAGTACCAACAGCACGGCAGCCGCGTTATTGTTAACGACCAGCGCGTCCTCGGCACCGGTAAGCGAGCGGATGAGCTGCGCGGCATGTTCCTTGCGCGACCCGCGCGAGCAGGTGTCCACGCTGTACTCGAGCGTGCTGTAGCCGCGCGCGACCTCGGCCACGGCCTTGGCGGCCGACTCCGCGAGCGGGGCTCGACCCAGGTTGGTATGGATAACAACACCCGTGGCGTTGACGGCGGGACGCAGGCTCGGCAACGCGGAGCGGTGCGCACGCCACTCGATGGCCGAGGCCAGCTCGCGCTTAGAGCGCGGGGCGGCACCGGCGCGAATGGCGGCGCGCTCCTCGTCGAGCTCAGCCGTCACGGCAGCATGGACCACCGCGTCGCAGGTCTCCCCTGTCGCCTTCACCACCGGCCACTCGGCAAGCAGCTCGTTGACGGAAGGGATGGCGCGCAGGCGGGCGCGCACCTCATCGGACATGTTCTGGCTATCGCTCATGTGCAGCCTTTCAAAACCAAGGGCAGATCAGTCGGTCGTTCATCAAAAAACAGCCGAATCAATCTGCTGAATCAATCAGTCGTTATTATCCACGTGCTCCGTGATCTTTTCCACGCGAACGGCGTTTTCCTGAGTAAGCGCGGCACCCGTCAACGGGTCCCAGCGCAGCGGTGTGTGGTCGAGCGGCCCGACGCCCAGGGCCTGCCGGCCACCACTCTCAGCACCCAATGCGCGCCCACCGGGAGCAGCCGACGTAAAGATGCACGCCGGATGCAGATACGGCGTCGTCTCCACACGCACGCGGTCGCGGCCCATATCGCTCACGAGTTCGACGATCTCGCCGTCGGCGATGCCCATATGCGCAGCAGCATCGGCATTCATCTGCACGGCATCCAGGTCCGACCCAGCCTCGGCGGCACCTTGGGCTGCAAGCCTTCGCGAGGTGTGCGACTCAAAGGGACGGTTGCCGCTAATGAGGCGAAACATCCCCGGGCCAGGCTCCACCATGGGAGCGATCCAGTCGGGTACACGACCCAGGCCGGCACGCCCCCATACGTCACTTGCCAGCGTAATTTTGCCGCCATCCAAGGGAATCGCCGGCTCGCCCGTACGCGACGGCAACGCAACACCCGTGTCGGCCCAGCCGCGCTCCTTGAGCTCGTCCAGATCAATCCCAAAAGGCTCCACCTGGGCAGCCGCCAGATCGTCAGACGTAAACCGGAAGTACTCGCCCACGCCACACGCCCGCGCCAGACCGGCAAAAATCTCCCGACCGGGACGTGTGTCGTCATGCTGCACGGGCAGCACAGCGTTGCGGTAGAACACGCGCGCATCGTTAGCGCCCACGACCGTGCCTACACCGCGGTCGGCCTCCAGATACGTCACGTCGGGCAGCACGAAGTCGGAAGCGCGCGCCGTCTCGGACCAGCGAATGTCAATCGTCACGAGCAAGTCGAGCTGCTGCAAAATACCCAACCAAGCCTGTGCATTGCCATAGCCCGCACCAGGGTTACTGGCATAGACGATGAGCCCACGCAAATCACCGGCAAGAATCGACTGACCGATGGTCGTGCACAGGCCGCGCATCGGATCGACCAGTGGATAGCGTTCGGACCCCAACTTGGGCTCACGCGGCATCGACGGCGTCGCGAAACGCGTAGGGTCCAAATCGCCCAACACAAGCGGCGTGGGCGGGTTGAGGGCACCGCCCTCATGCCCGATGCAGCCCAGCAGCACATCGACCAAGCAGATAGCGCGCGCGGTCTGGGTGCTATTGGCATAAGCGATGCCGATGCCACCATGAAAGCCTGCATCCACCACAGCGGCAGGCGCGGCGGCAGCTAGCTCGCGCGCCGTGGCGACAATCTCTGCGGCCGGCACGTCGCACATCGACTCGGCCCACTCGGGCGTCCAAGCACTGGCCGCCTGCGCCAGCTCGTCAAAGCCTGTGGCGTAGCGGTCCACGAACTCGTGATCGTACAGGTCCTCGGATACCAGCACATGTGCGATTCCCAGCAGCAACGCCAGATCGCATCCAGGACGTACGCGCAGCCAGCGGTTGGCAAGCGCGGCCGAGCCGCTGCGCCGGGGGTCAACCACGATGATCTTCGCCCCGCGCCGGCGCGCATCGTTGAGCGCGTCAACGGCCCCCATCGTCGACGAATCGACAATGGAACGCCCCAGGTACATAATGCAGTCGGTATGCGCAAGGTCGGAGGCGGGGCTATAGCCCAGGCTGTGCTCCCAACCGGTAAGTCTGCTTACCTCGCAGGCGCCATCGGCACCGTACACGTTGGGCGAGCCCAGCGCATGCATAAAGCGATAGGCCCAGTAGCGGTCGAACGAGGGCACACCAAGTGTCATGCCCAGCGCACGGGGCCCGCGCTCGTCAACAATTCCCAAAAGACGCTCGGCAATCTGAGCAAACGCCTCGTCCCAGGTAATCGCATCAAACCCCGAGCCATCCCGGCGGCGTCGCATGGGGTGCAAAATCCGGTCGCGCTCGTCAAACGGCATTGCCAGGCGATGGCGCCCGCGGGCGCACAGGGCACGCGCCGCGCACGGATGTCCCGGCACCGGCAACTCGGCCACCACGCGACCGTCCTCAACGCGTGCCGCAAAGGCGCAATCGGCATAGCATCCCCCGCATGTCGTCACCACGGAGCGACCGTCATGCATAGCTCTCGATGCCATCTCGATTATTCCTTCCAGCTCAGGGGTTCATGCCCCGCCGCACCACAGCCCTGCCACCAGCTGCCGCGACGCAAAGCCCGCTGCATCTACCGCAGCAAGACACGAAGAGCCTCCCAAAAGGCAAACGCCCCTCGGGAGGCCCGTACGTCATTCCAGCTTATTACGCCTCGGACTTCTTGGCGTAGACAAACCAGTAGCCGAGCGCGATCAGAACCGCGCCGCCCACGATGTTGCCCAGCGTGGCGGCGGACAAGTTAAACGCAATGCCCGCAGCGTTGAGCGCATCGGCGCCGGCGACGTCGGCACCATAGCCGCACGCGTGCATCACGGCACCCATAGGCAAAAAGTACATGTTGGCGACGCAGTGCTCAAAACCGCAGGCCACAAAGGCGGCGATGGGCAGCAGAATGCCCACAACCTTATCGACCACGGTCTTACCGGCGGTACCGATCCACACGGCCAGGCACACAAAGATGTTGCACAGGATGCCGCGGAAGAAGATCGTCACCCAGTCGATCGTCACCTTGCCGGCGGCGACGCTCACCATGGAGTTGGCGACCGCCTCGCCGTTGAGCTTATAGATGCCGGCCATGTACACCAAAAAGACGATGAACAGGGCACCGACAAAATTGCCGACCCACACGACGACCCAGGCCTTAAGCATCTGAACCAGGGTGATCTTTTTGCTCTTGAGTGCGCAGACCATAAGCGAATTGCCGGTAAACAGCTCGGCGCCGCACACCAGCACGAGCACCAGGCCCAGGCAAAAGCACAGACCGCCCACGACGCGCTGAGCGCCCCAGCCCAGCGTGCTGTCGCTCAAGAACACGGTAAAGAACAGGCCGCCGAAGGCGATAAACGCGCCGGCGAACATTGCCAACAGAAAGGCCTTAGCGACCGGCAGGTTAGCCTTGGTCACGCCGGCGGCCTCGGTCTTGGCCTCGATCGCGGCGGGCGCCAGGCAATCGGGAGAAGGGTACTCCACCTTGGAATCTGCCATGTCAATCACTTCTTTCCTAATCAGCAGGAACAAGCGCTCCTATTGCTCTTGCCCCAAGCGGACAAAGTGGGAAAAGTCGTTGGCGGCCACGGCGTCGTACACGGCGTCGACGGCCTCAAAGACTTCCGGGGACATGGGGTTGTAGAACTCCGTGTCGCCCGGCTGAATCCCGACGAAGACGATATCATCACACGATTGCTCAATCTCTTCGATCAGAATCGACAAAGGAAGCGAATGCGTGGTGAACATCGACTTGCGGGCCACATCGCGCTTGTCGAGCAAGCGGATGGACCCGACGGGCAGTGCCATGTCGGCGGCATCGACCAAGACCAGGCGAGGCGGACGCTCGCGCTTGACCTCGATGATGTCGTCCTCGGGCGTTTGGCCTCCGTCGATGGTGTACCAACCGGCGATAGGTGTGTCTTCCATCTTTTTGGAGAGCACGGGGCCGGCGGCATCGTCGGCACGCAGCACGCTTCCCGCCGTGAGCACGATACCCGCAAACGGGGCGCCGTTCACACGTCCATCCACAACGCGACCCATTACTGCAACCTCCCCGTCAGATACACGCCCGACACATCGCGCACGCGCTCAACCAGATCGCGGAACTTCATCAGAAACGCGACCTGCTGGGCATGCAGGCCAAAGTCGTCGTCGAACACCGAGATGCCGGCCTTGGCCGACCCGCGAAAACCACGCTCGTCGAGCAGCGCATCGCAGGCCTCGAGCAGCGACGGCACCGCCGCCTTGTCGAGCTGGCACTCGCCAAAGGAGCGGATGGCCTCGAACTTGGTCTTGGCCTCCCCCTCCGGCAGCGCGTCGACGAGCGAATAGAACACATCCACCGGCACCGACAGGCGCGGCTCAAAGCAGTCGAGCACGCCGGTGTGGTGGCCCACGGCGAGCGTGTAGTACAGCACGTCGCAGGCCTCTTGGGGAACGTCTTCCTCGGTCTCCACAAACTTACGCGTGAGCTCATAGAAGACCACCTGGTCGGGCGCATGGCCCAGGCAGGGGTCGGCGACGCCCTCGGCAGCCTCGTCGCTTGCGCGCGAGGCATCGCCAAAGGAGCCGCCGAGCATGCCGGGGCCCGCAAAGTACCCAGAGCGGTCCGTGAGCTCCATCTAGCGACCTCCGGCCAGCACCAGATCCTGCAGCGCCGAGTACACCTCGACGCGGCGCGGATCGTCCTGCTTGTCGATGAGCAGCGCCATGGCACCGCGGATATCGCCCTTGGGCGCGCCCTCGAGCGTATCCATAAACTCGTTGGCCAGGTCGCGGCCGTAACGGTAGCCGCTCATGGCGCGAGCTTCGCGCTCGATGGCAACGCGCAGCTTGTACGGCACGCCGGGGTGCAGGATATCGGCTTGCTCGCCGGCGGCCTCCACGGTGGTCTCGGCATGGAGCTTTTGGTCCAGCAGACCGAGCGCCATGGCAAAGCCGTAGATGGTCTGCGCGGGGCTGGGCGGGCAGCCGGGGATGTAGACATCGACCGGCAAGATCTTGTCCGTGCCGCCCCAGACGCAGTAGTTGTCGTAGAAGATGCCACCGGTGCAGCCGCACGCGCCATAGGACACCACGATCTTGGGATCGGGTGCGGCCTCAAAGGCGCGCAGGGCCGGCATGCGCATGGCACGCGTCACGGCACCGGTGTACAGCAGCACATCGGCGTGACGGGGCGAGGGCACGACCTTGATGCCAAAGCGCTCGACGTCGAAGACGGGCGTGATGGAACCGAAGATCTCGATCTCGCAGCCGTTGCAGCCGCCGCAGTCGACACGGTAGACGTACACCGAGCGCTTGATCTTCTTAAGAAGGGTCGCCTTGGCCTTCTCGATGCTCTCGTCGAGCTCGATCTTGGTCGGGCGGTACTGAAGCCGCTCGGGCAAAAGCGTGGGTTCGGCCATGGTTACTCCTCCTTCGTATCAAAATCCATGATGATGCCTTCGACCGGTGCAGGACCGGCGGGAATCTCGGGCGCATCGGGGTTGAGCTCGCGGTCGACATACTCCGGGTTCACGCCGTGGCCGCCCAAATACTCCATGCCGGGGCCCTGGGGCTCACCGGACGCAAGCGTCTCGTTGGCAGCCATGCCGCGCGCGTTGCCGGTCTTTACGGCCGAGGCGGCGCGCAGGGCGTCGAGCTCGCGCTTGCACTCCTGGCACATACCGACGGTACGGGCAGCCTGCTCGGCCTCCATGCCGCCGGCCTTTTGCAGCAGGCGCTTGGCATAGTCGATCTCCTTGTGCGGGGCAAACGGCTTGCCGCAGCGCGAGCAGTGCTCGAGCGTATAGACGCTCTTGCTGGTGAGGTCGTCCTTACTCATGACGGCCAGCTCAAACTCCTCGGTGAGCTTGATGGCCTCCATGAGGCAGGCTTCCTCGCAGCGGCCGCAAAAGATGCAGCGGCCGTAGTCGATCGACCAGGTGATGGTATCGGCCGCAAGGTCGGTGTCCATGCGAATGGCATCGGCCGGGCACGCCACGCCGCAGGCACCGCAGGCGATGCAGAGCTCGGCATTGTGCTCGGGCTTGCCGCGCATGTCCTTGTTGGTGGGAAACGGCGCAAACGGGTACTTAACCGTCGCGTCGCCGGCCTTGGCGTTAACCTTCCAAAGCTTCAGCATATTAGAGCGCCTCCTCATCGAGCGGAGCGGCCATGGTGCCCTCGCCCGCAAGCGGCGACTTGTCGCGCCAGACGTTCTCGAACTGCTCCTTATCGAGCACGTGGTCGCGCTTGGCGGCGACATCGGTCACCGTCACGCGGTCGGTGCAGGAGTAGCACGGGTCGAGCGAGCCGACGATCAACGCAGCGTCACCCACGGTGTTGCCGCGGAACATGTAGCGCAGGACCGGCCAGTTGCTGTACGTGGCGGCCTTGGCGCGCCAGCGGTAGCACTTCTGGTTGTTGCCGAGCATGGCCCAGTGCACGTCCTCGCCGCGCGGCGCCTCGGTGGCGCCGATGGCGTACTTGTGCGGGGTGTACTCCCAATCCGTGGTGAGGATGGGGCCCGACGGGCAGTTCTCGAGCATGGTCTCGATCATGTCGATCGAATCATAGACCTCCTGGATGCGAACGGCGGTACGGCCGAAGGCATCGCAGGTGTCGGCCGTGGCGGCGTGCATCTTTTGGACGTCCGGATCGGCGTAGCCGTCGAAGGGATGGTCAAAGCGCACGTCGCGGGCATAGCCCGAGCCACGCATGAGCGGGCCGACCGGCGAGAAGTCGCGTGCGATCTTGCGATCCAAGATGCCGATGCCACTCGTACGCTCAATGAAGTTGGGCGTGGAGAGCAAGACGTCGACGAGTTCCTGAACCTCGGAGCGCAGCTGGTGGATGGTCGTGAGCGTGGAGAGCTTCTGCTCGGCCAAAATGTCGCGACGCACGCCGCCGATCACGTTGAGGCCGTAGGTCTTGCGGTGACCGGAGAGTTTCTCGGCCAGGTCCATGGACTTCTCGCGGACGCGGAAGAACTGCTGGAAGCCGGAGTCGAAGCCCGTGTAGTGCGACGCCAGGCCAATGTTGAGCAGATGCGAGTGCAGACGCTCGACCTCGAGCATGATGGCACGGATGTACTGGGCGCGCGGCGGGACATGAATGCCCTGGGCGCGCTCGACGGCCTCGGCATAGGCCACCGAGTGGGCGCAGCCGCAGATGCCGCAGATGCGGTCGGCGAGGAACGTCACAGCGTCATAGTTCAGGCGCGTCTCGGCGACCTTCTCCATGCCGCGGTGCACATAGAACAGACGGTAGTCGGCGTCGACGATCGTCTCGCCCTCGACGAACAGGCGGAAGTGGCCGGGCTCGTCGGAGGTAATGTGCAGCGGGCCCATGGGGACGAGCGTGGTCTCCTTGCCCTTGGTGTCGGCCAAGAACTCGTAGTTTTCCATGTCGCTCGCAGGAGCGGGACGGAAGCGGTAGTCCATGGAGTCCTTGCGCAGCGGGTACAGGCCGCTGGGCCAATCGTCGGGAAGCACCAGGCGGCGACGATCGGGCAGACCCTCGGGGATCAGGCCGAACATATCGCGCAGCTCGCGCTCGCCCCACACGCAGGCGGGGACGAACGGCGTCACGGACGGGAACGTCATCTTGGCGGGATCGACCTCGGTGCGGACGGTCACCCAGCCGGGATCCTCCCCCTCCATGGAGATGACGTAGTACACGGCGTAACGGCCGCACAGGCTGCGCTCATCGTTGCCGATGATCACGGGAATCCAGCCGTAGCGCTCGTAATACAGGTAGTGGACGGCCTCGGGCAGCTTGTCCTGCTTGACGGTAATCGTCAGCTGGTCCTCGCACTGCCACTCGACCTTCTCGATGCAGCCCGGAACGGCGCGGCGCAGGGCCTCGACATGGCTCTCGCAGCGACGGGCATACACCTTGTTCTCAGTTTCAATCATTCGTTACTCCACCTCGCTCTGAGCGGTCTCGGTACCGAACACAGCGCGGTACATCGGCGTCGCGTGAAGTTCCTCGGTGCTCTGCTCGAGCACGATGCCGGTCGCGGTCTCCACACCGTGCACGAGAGGCAGCGGGGTGGCGATGCCAAACCACAAGATCATGACAGCCAGGATGATTTCGGGGATAAGCATGAGCGCCGGGGCCTCATGCTTGCCCATGCCCTGGGGCGCATGACCGAATACCGACTTGAGTGCGATGCGGGTGAGCGCGGAGATGGCCACGGTAAGACCGAGGGCGACCACGACGACCAGCCACATGGGACCGGCGGTAACACCGGCGACAAAAGTCAGGAACTCGGAGATAAACATGCCAAAGGGCGGGAAGGCACCAAGACCGAGCAGCGCCAGGATGGCGAGCGCGGCGGTTGCGGGGGCAACCTCGACGACGCCCTGGATCTTGGCCAAGCTACGCGTGCCAAAGGCGTGCTGGATGTTGCCGGACACGCAGAAGGCAAGCGTCTTGGTAAAGCCGTGGAACACGCAGTGCAGCAAGGCCGCGGCGATACCCAGCGGGCCACCGATACCCAGGCACAGGGCGATAACGCCCACGTTCTCCACAGACGAGTACGCAAAGCGGCGCTTGAGGTCGTCCTGGCGGAACATCGAAAGTGCCGCCACCAAAATGGACAGCGTGCCGACGATCAGCAGCAAAAGTTGCGGATACTCGGCGCCCACGGCCTGGATGGTAAAGCCGTAGAAGCGCATGATCACAAGCATGGCGCACTTAAGCAGCACGCCCGAAAGCAGGGCCGAGACAGGGCTCGGGGCCTGGGAGTGGGCATCGGGCAGCCAAGTGTGCATGGGGAACAGGCCGGCCTTGGTGCCAAAGCCGATCACGATAAACGCAAAGGCGAGGCGCATGAGCGTCGGGTCGAACTGGTCGGCATACGGCAGCACGCACGACAGGAATGCGGCCTCGTGGGCGTTGGGAATCACGTCGGCGGCGTTGGCGTAGATCAGCAGCGTACCGAACAGGCCGAAGGCCACGCCGGCGGTGCAGACCATCGCATACTTCCAAGAAGCCTCGAGGGCCGTCTTGTTCTTGTAGATACCCACCAGGAACACGGTGGAAAGCGTGGTTGCTTCCACGGCGGCCCACGTGAGGATCATGTTGTTGGACAGGCACGCGAGCAGCATGGTAAACACGAACAGACTAAACAGTGCAAAATACTGCTTGGCGCGCTCGGCGGGCATGGAGCCCTCCTCGATATCGGCCTTTACATAGGGCAGCGAGAACAGCCCCGTAAGAAAACCGATAAAGCCGATGAGCAGCACAAAGATGGCGCCCAGCGAATCGAGGTGGAACCACAGGCCAAGAGCGCTCGCGGTTTCGCCGCTCATAAGGACGTCACCGGCCGTCATAATCGACAGCACCAGGACGGCTGCGACGGAGACCAGGTTGAGACCGGCAAACACGTTATAGGACGTGTTCTTGGGCAAAAACGCCATAACCAGCGAGAACACCAAAGGAGTCGCGAGCAGGGCGAGAATCAACGTTTCCATGGACTACCCCCTCAGCTCGGACAGGTCGCGCGCATCGAGCGAGTGGGAGTCGTCCCAAATGCGACGCACGACGATGGACATGATGATGACGGCAAAGATGGCGTCGGTGGCGATACCGATCTCGATGATCTCGGGAGCGGTGGGGGCCAAAAGCGCGAGCGTCACGTGGCTGCCGTTTTCCATAAGGCAGTAACCAAAGATCTGCTTCATGATGTTGCGCTGCGAGATGATGCAGGTGAGGCCCACAAAGAAGTGAGCGAAGCTAATAGCGAGCGCAGGCGTTGCGACCTCGGCCGTGGGAAGGCTGATCTGCGTCACGACGGCAAAGCAAATCGCGACCTCCACGGCGATGATGCAGATGGCCCACGCGGGCTTAAGGCCGGCCTTGAGTGATGCGTCGCTCGGCTCGCCCATCTTCTTGTATGCGCGGTTGAGGATATAAGGGACCAGGACGACCTTGGTGATAAAGGCAGATCCGGCCCACATAAGCAGCTCCTGCGCACCGGTGGTGGCACCGAGCGTAGCGAGCAGCCCCACGAGCACCAGCGACTGCACCGCATACCAGTTGATGGCATGTTTGATGTTCTTGGAGACGACCACCATGGTGGACGTGACGATCAGAAGGCCGCCAAGGATGTTGACGATCGAATAACCCATGTCGTTCTACCTCCTAACCGATCCAGCTGGCCGAAAGCGGGCCGCTGACGATGACCATGATGATGAGCACGATGAACACGAACGCCATCGCACGGGGAAGCGGGGCTCCCGCAGCGACCTCTTCGCTCGGCTCGCCGGGCAGGCAATAGCCCATCCACTTGAGGAACCAGGCGAAGGTGGCGACGGTCTCGGCGACCATGATGCACACGAGCACCAGGATCGCGACGTTGCCGGCACCTACAGAAAAGCCGCCGGCGATGATCTGGAACTTCGAGAAGAACGTGTTCATGGGCGGCACGCCGGCAATAGCGAGTGCCGCGACACCGAAGCCCACGCCCGAGATCGGGTACTTCTTTACGATGCCGCGAAGCTTGGGCAGCATACGCGTGCCGAGCGTAAAGGAGAACGAACCGGCGATCAGGAAGAACAGCGTCTTGGCGAAAGCGTGGTTAAAGATGTGGCAGACGGCGCCATCGAAGGCCAGCTGGCTGCCAAAGACTGAAAGGCCCAGACCAAAGAACACATAGGAGAGCTGGGCGATCGTGGAGAAGGCCAGCAGACGCTTCATGTCCTTTTGCGGCAGGTACATAAGGAAGCCAAAGAGCATGGTGACCATGGCGTCGATAATGGCGACCCAACCCACGATCTCGGGGATCTCGCCGGCAGAGACGAGTGCACGCGCGAACACGCACACGCCGACCTTAACCATCGAGGCGCCATGCAGGTAGGCCGAAACAGGCGTCGGCGCCTCCATGGCCGAAGGCAGCCACATGTACATGGGAACCTGTGCGGACTTGGCCCAGGCCGCAAACAGCACGAGCAAAAGGACGATAGCCTTGAGCTTGGCGTCGAGGCCGGCAATCGCGGTAATGGCGAAGGTACCGGTATGGGCAAACACGATGGCGGCGCCCAGATACAGGCCGAGCGCACCGATATGCGTAATGATCAGAGCCTTCATGCCGGCCTTCTTGGCCGTAGGCGTCATGTAGTAGCTAATGAGGCCCCAAGAGCACGCACCCGTGATCTCAAAGAACACGAGCTGGCCCAAAAGGGTCGAGCTGTACACGAGACCGGCCATGGCGCCGATGAAGGTCGCGAGGTACGCGTAGAAGCGACGACGCGGTGCGTCGGGATGCTCACGGTTATTCTCGCTCATATAGGGAATCGAATAGATCACGACAAGCAGGCCGATACCCACAAAGGCGGGCGCGAGCAGCGTGCTCATGCGATCGAAGGTGAATCCCATGACGAGGGTCTGCCCAAACGAGATCAGGGGGACCTGCGTGTCGGGCATGCCGGCGCCAGCGAAATTCGCGGCGAGGGCGATGGTGCAGACCGTCGAGACGGCGGCACCCAAAACGCTGAACCACTTGGCGTACGGACGGGGGAACAGGGCGACGAGCACCGAGGCCACCATCGGGGCCGCGATAGCGACCAAGCCGAGAAGGGACAGACTGACTGCAAATGACATTGTTTCTCCCTTCTCCTACACGCCGACGACCACGAAGACAAACGCCAGAACGGCGATGCCCACGACGGCCCAGGTCTGATTGCCAAGCACCTTAAAACGCGAGCGCGAGCAGGAGTTCTCGATCACGCCGCATACGACAAAATCGATCAGGCACTTCACCAGGAAGATGACTGCACCCAGAACAGCGGCGGCGCCCACGGTCGCAGGCTCGCCCCAGGGGACGAAGATCGCGCAGAACCAGGCGACGACCAGGACCTGCTTCATGGACATGGCGAGCTTGGCAATCGCAAGCGACGGGCCGGAAAGCTCGGCGAGCGGGCCCTCCTGAAGCTCCTGCTCGGCCTCGGCCTGATCAAACGGCAGCTTGCCGAGTTCCATGTAGCAGGCAATCGCAAAGGCGATGCCGGCGAGGATTACGGCGACCGGCGCGTCGATGGCGCCCGTCATGATGTGCTGACCCATGGTGGCGATGTCGGTGGAACCGCACACCAGGGCGGCGGCAAACAGCGCCAGCAGCATGGACGGCTCGATGAGCACGCTCATGAGCAGCTCGCGGACGCCGCCGATACCGGCGTAGGCGTTGGACGAATCCACGCCGCAGAGGGCGAAGAAGAAGCGGGCGAGCGCCAGGCTGTACATGATGGTGATGGCGTCACCAAAGACCGGGATGGGGCTTTGCGCCGTAAAGAGCGGCAGGCCCATCGCGAGCATAAAGGCGACGGCGAAGAACAGCGGCGGCATAATGCGCAGCGCAAAGCTCGCGTCCTCGCTCTGGGACTCGGGGCGCGCAAAGAGCTTGGCCAGGTCGCGATAGTCCTGCATGATGCTGGGGCCGCGACGGTTGTGCATCTTGGCGCGGATCACGCGGCCGAGACCGGAGAAGAACGGCGCGACGGCCATGACGACCACGCCCTGCAGAACGGCAAGTACGATGTTGTTCATGCTCTCCCCTCCTTAACCCATTTGCACGGCGAGCACGAGGAACACCACGAGTGCCGCGACGATGTAGCAGATATAGATGCTGTAGTTGCCACCCTCGAGCTTAGTCGCGAGGTCGGCGAGCTTCTCGACACCCTTATGCGGGGCATCGACGAGAACCTTGTCGGGTACGGGCTCCACAGCCTCGGCCACACCGGTGAGCTTCTGGAAGAAGTGCGCGATGGACCAGCAGACAGCCGTGCAGCGGTCGCGCAGCGTGTAGAGCGGCTGCATAAACCAGGACACCTCGGAGGCAAAGGTCGTGGCCACGACGGGCATATGCTCGTTGGGAGCATAGCCGCATGCCCACGGCTGGGACTTCTGCACCTTGCCGACGGTCTTGAGCTTGCGATAACCGCAGGCAAGACCGACGAGCACCACGAGCGCAATAGCGATCGCGGGCGTGGAGGTGGCAGCGCCGGAGTACTGGTTCATGAGCTCCATGCCCTCGGCGGCAAACACGCCGCCGTACGGATGCAGCACGGACGCGGCGACATCGACCAGCACGGGCGCGATCACGGGAGCGCCAATGCCCAGCACGACGCAGATGGCCGCGAGCAGGCCCTGCGCGAACACCATGGGGGCGGGAACCTCCTTGGCATTGGCCGCAGCCTCGGAACGGGGCGCGGAGGCAAAGGAGACGCCATAGGCCTTGACGAAGCACGTGACAGCCAGCGCGCCGGTAATGGCAAGCGCGACGGCAGCGAACACGGCCACGATCATGACGGCCTTGTCGCCCTGCATGGCGGCGTTAAACAGCGACTGGTAGGTAAACCACTCGGACACAAAGCCGTTGAAGGGCGGGATGGCCGAGATGGCAAGCGCGCCAACAAGGAAGCAGATGGCCGTTGCCGGCATACGACGGAACAGGCCGCCCATCTTCTCCATATTGCGCGTACCCGTGGAGTACAGCAGCGCACCGGCGCCCAAGAACAGCTCGCCCTTAAACATCGCGTGGTTAAACGTGTGGTAGAGGGCGGCCATCAGAGCTAGGACGGCGATGCCGACCGAGTTGAGCGCCATGGCGGCCATGGAGGCGCCGACGCCGAGCAGAATGATGCCGATGTTCTCGACGGAGTGATAGGCCAGCAGGCGCTTAATGTCATGCTCCTGCAGGGCGAAAGCCACGCCGAGAACCGACGAGATCGCACCGAAGACCATGACCATAAGGCCCCACCAGACCTGAACGCCCGAGGCGGAGAGCAGGTCGAGACCAACCTTGAGAATGCCGAAGATACCGATCTTGATCATGCCGCCGGACATGAGGGCCGACACGTTGGACGGCGCCTCGGGATGCGCCTTGGGCAGCCAGCCGTGCAGCGGGATGATACCGGCCTTGGCACCAAAGCCAAAGAAGGCGAGCACAAAGCACACGGATGCGACCGCGGGGCTAAACTGCGTAGCGCGGAAGTCCGCAAAGGCAAACGAGCCACCGGCGAAGTTGGTCATGGTGAGGAAGCTCGCCATGATGAGCACAAAGCCCACATGCGCAATCACAAAGTAGAGCCAACCGCCATGGATGGAATTCTCGTTCTCCTCGATCACGACCAGGAAGTACGATGTCAGCGACATGAGCTCAAAGGCAACCAGGAACCAAAACACGTTGTCGGCGGTGATGACGAGCATCATGGACGCCACAAAGGTGTTAAAGAAGAAGCCGGCGCGGCCCTTTTTGCCCGGGTACTCATCAAAGTAGTTGAGACCGTAGATCGAGCCGGCAAACGCGAGCACCGAGATGAGCGCCACGAACAGGCCGGACAGCTGATTGAGCAGCAGCTGGAAATGGGCAAACGGGAAGAACACGATGGTGTCGACCGACGTGACATCGCCCAGCACGGCCTGGATACCGGCCACAAACGAAAGCACCGCGGCGACGGCGCCGATAAGGCAGCCGGCGGTCTTGGCGGCGTTATCGGCCTTGATCAGCAGAACCGAGGCGAGCGCACCGATGCACGAGACGGCAAGCGATGCGATAAACAGCGTCATGCTATCCATTGTTTACGCTCCCTTCTGCTTTCTCGGAGAGGCCCTGGGCCACAGCGGCAACGTCGACGACCGGACCGTTTTCAATCGAGCGCAGGCGCTTGGCCTCGTCGAGCTCGCGATCGGCCGCGCCGCCCATAACGGTCAGCGCCTTGGTGGGGCACGCCGCCACACAATGCGGGCCATCCGGATCGAAGGCGCACAGGTCGCACTTGACGGCGCAGGTGTACTGGCCGGGAGCCCACGTAAGCAGGCTGCTCAGAGACTTAGGATACGAAGGCGTCGGGTCGCACATGCCTGCGACACCGGCGATAGACGTGCCATCGGGATGGATGGCTCCGAAGGGGCACGCGATGGCGCACAGCCTGCACCCGATGCACTCCTGCTCCTTGACGTGGATGCGGTCGCCATCGTGCTCGATGGCATTCACCGGGCAAACCTCGGCGCAGGGGGCACCCTCGCAATGGTGGCAGGCAAGGGCGGCCGAAATACCGCCGGTCTTCACGAGCGCCAGACGCGGCGTATCCTGAAGACCCTGCATCCGGTGGGCGTCGGCACAGGCGGACTGACATGTTCCGCAGCCGATGCACCTCTCCGGGTTGATGTCGATGAAGCGGTTCATCCCCACTTCCTTTCAAAATAACGGGCCGGGCTCCCGAACGTACGGGACGCCCGGCCCAAAAAGCCAACGAGAACGGGACTACACGATTTGATTCACGTGCGTCTCGTCGTCGAACTTGGCGGCGCCGGGCTCAACGTCCTGGGGAGCGGCGGCGTCCACCAGAGCCTGCTTGAGCTCGGTGTACTGACGCTCCACCTCGCCCTCTGCCCAGACCTGGTCGGCGATAGCGTCGACCTGGCAGGCGGAGAACTTGTCCTCGGGCGTATGCGAGACCGGGTCGACCTTGTGCATGGTCAGCTCGTTGCACTTGCCGATCCACCACTGGTAGGTCATGTAGACCGTGCCCTTGTTGATGCGATCGCTTATGTCGGCGCGGCTGTATACCTGGCCGCGGCGGCTGTGGATCGAGACGATGTCGCCGTTCTTGATACCGCGCGCCTGGGCGTCCGCGGGATTCATGCGAACAAAGCCGGGCTCGTCGGCAAGCAGCGCCAGCGTCTTGCAGTTGCCGGTCATCGAGCGACAGCTGTAGTGGCCGACCTCGCGGACGGTGCACAGGATGAGCGGGTACTCATCGTCGGGAAGCTCGGAGGGCGCCTCCCAATCGTGTGCCATCAGGTTGGCGCGGCCGTCCTTGGTGGTGAACTTGCCACCAGCGAACATGTCGGGCGTACCGTGGTCGTTCACATCGGTGCTCTTGACGGGCCACTGGGCGTAGCCGGCCTCGGGAGCCATCTTCTCGTAGGTCGCGCCCACAAAGTTGGGGCACAGGCTAATGCACTCGTTCCAGATCTGCTCGGTGTTGTCGTAGTGCATGGGGTAACCCATGCGCGTAGACAGATCCGCGAAGATCTCCCAGTCGTGACGGCACTCGCCCTTGGGCGGAACGGCCGCGTCAAAGTGCTGGAAGCTACGGTCGGATGCGGTAAAGACACCCTCGTGCTCGCCCCAAGAGGTGGCAGGTAGGATGACGTCGGCGAGCATGGTCGTCTGCGTCATAAAGATGTCCTGGCAAATGAACAGATCCAGCTCGGAGAGCGTCTTGCGCATTCCGGCCGAATCGGGCTCGGTCTGCACCGGGTCCTCGCCGTAGTTGTAGAAGCAGTGCACCTTGCCCTCGTCGACCAGGTGGCCCAGGTCGGTGAGCTTGTAGCCCTCCTCGAGCGGGAGCTTTTCCTCGGGCACGCCCCAAGCCTTGGCAAACTTGGCACGCACTGCCGGGTCGGTGACCTTCTGGTAGCCAGGGTACAGGTTGGGCAGCATGCCCATATCACAGGAGCCCTGGACGTTATTCTGGCCACGCACGGGCGCGAGACCGGAATTGGGTTTGCCGATCTGGCCGGCAACGCAGGCGATGGAGGCGATGGTGTGCACCGTCTTCAGGTTCTGCTTCTGCTGGCATACGCCCATGCCCCAGCCAATGATGGCAGAGGGCTTCGCCGTGGCGTACATCTCGGCAGCTTGGTGGATCAACGCGGGCTCGACACCCGTGATGTCCTGTACAGATTCGGGAGTGTAGTTCTTGATGGTCTCCCACCACTCGTCAAAGCCGTTCGTGTGCTCGGCGACGAATTCCTTGTCGTAGAGGCCATCGTTGACCAAGCAGTTGGCAAAGGCGTTGAGGAACGCGACGTTGCAACCATTCTTGATCGGAAGGTAGAGATCGGCGATACGCGCGGTTTCGATATGGCGCGGATCGGCGACGATGATCTTGCAACCCTTTTCTTTGGCTCGCACGATACGCCTTGCGACGATGGGGTGCGAATCGGCAGGGTTATAGCCGAAGAGGAAAATGCAGCCCGCATCCTCCATACCGGGGATGGAGCATGACATGCAACCTGAACCAACCGTGTCCATCAGACCGAGGACAGTAGGGCCGTGTCAAGTACGGGCGCAGTTGTCCACGCTGTGGGTGCCGATGCACGCACGCGTAAACTTCTGCATGACGTAGTTCGCCTCATTGCCGCCGCCTCGCGAAGAGCCGGTGGTCATGACAGCGTTAGGACCATATTCGTCAATTATGGCCTGCATCTTAGATGCGGTGAAATCCAGTGCCTCGTCCCAGCTTACGCGCTCAAGATCCGCGCCCTTAGTGCGGCGGATCATCGGGTGCAGTACGCGAGGAGTCAAGATCTTGGTGTCGTTGATGAAGTCGTAGCCGCTCATGCCCTTAAGGCACAGCTCGCCCTGATTGGTGATGCCGTTGAGCGGTTCGGTACCCACGACCTGGCCGTTTTGGACCAAGAGGTTAAACTGGCAACCGGCGCCGCAATACGGGCAGATCACTTTATGCTTCTCCATGACACCCTCCTTCCTTTCTCTGCTACCGATTAATCGGTACTTATTTGACAATCGTTGGGCTTGTATGGCCGCCCGCCTACGCCTCGTTTTCGATGGTGGCGCGGGCACGCTCGGCAGTCAGTTCCGCCAGGCGCTCATCGTCTACCAGGGTGAGGCCCTTGGTCGGGCACGCCTCGGCACACGCCGGACCGCCGGGACGGTCCACGCACAGGTCGCACTTGAGCACGAAGCTCTTGGTCTGCGAACCCACGCGAACGTCGCCCATCAAGACCGGAACCTGCGTGGTCGCCACGCTCACGGCGCCAAAGGGGCATGCCATGACGCAGCTCTTGCAGCCGATGCAGTTGTCCTCGTTGACGCCGATGCGATGGTTCTTTGGATCAAAGAACAAGGCGCCCGTAGGACAGGCCTTCGCGCACGGAGCGTCCTCGCAGTGGTGACATGCCACCGGTGCGGAGATCTCGTACGTACGCGTCACGCGCAGGCGCGGCGCGGCGATGTTACCGGGGATGTCGTGCGCCTCGATACACGCCGCCATGCAGGTTTGACACCCAATGCAGCGCGAAGAATCGGCTACGACTCGCTTATTACCCATGTTGTTCACTCCCTCCTGAATCCCTTGTCGGAGAGACCCTGTCGACATTGACCCAAGCCGCCCGTGGCCTGGCATCGACGTATCGAATGCATACGGCGAAACATGCACTCGGTAGAGTTTCTCCAACGATATACAGGTTAAATATACGCAGTTGCAGGGGGCAAACTTGAGCATAGGCCCTGCAATACGAGTGTATTGCAGGGGTTTGGGCTGGTTGGGATTATTCTCTGGAAGCTATAAAGGCGAGTGTATTACACGCGTACGCCCAAGAAAGATTTCACGCTCATTTCTGAAGGATGTAGTACGTTTGTAATATCGTTTACACTCAATTACTCTAGTGCAATAAAGTAGTGGTTGTAAGATTGGCTATTATTAGCCGTTGCTGTATATGACTATTCATATTGCACGCTCATTAAGGGAGGCCAGTGATGTCATCGACTCAAAAACGAGCCATCCTGCAGGTGCGCATTCTCGAGGAAGACAAGCAACATGCCGAGCGTCTCTACGACGCCATGGGCACATCGCTCGCCGAGGCCGTCCGTCTTTTTGTCGCGCAGAGCATTTTGATGCGCAAGCTTCCCTTTCAGCCGGTCGCCGTGCGCTCAAAGGACGGCACCGCCGCCTATGGATCGCTCAAAGCATATGGGGACCCCAATCGCCGCTCCGAGGAGCGTAACGCCTGGATTGAGTACCTTGCTACAGAAAGCGACGATTCGATTTTGGGTCCCGAGGAAGTAGATATCCATGAGTAGCACCATCATCGACGAGACCGTCATCCTACGCTACCTGCTTGACGACGACGAGGTCCTGTCACCGCGCGCCGCCAAGGTCATCGCCACGCGCACCGCTCGCGTCTACCCCGAGATCATCACGCGCGTCGCCGTTACGCTGCGTGACGTCTACAAGGTCCCGCGTGTGGAGATTGCGACGGCCATGACCAAGCTACTCGATGACGTCATGGTCGACGAGCCCACCGTTGTCTCCCTTGCCGTCAAACTCTTTGGCAAGACCCATATGGACTTTACCGACTGCCTCCTCGCCGCCCGAACCGCCATCTACAACGATGATGTCGTGAGCTTTGGCAAGCCCATCATCCAAGGGATGATCGATTACCGCCGCAAGCGCCAAACCGCAGCCGACGCCCGCAGCCACAGCACCGACGCCACCATCGACAAGCTCCGCCACCAATCCCGCAGCTAACCCCATCCCACCCTAAGTTGCGGTGAAATAGTTCCTGTTTTCAAGCTTCCATAGGCCTTTTAGGAACTAATCCACCGCAACTTCCAGGTTGGCCATCCGAAACCGGCAGCCTTGGACCGCTAATCCTACTGTTCGCCACGAAATGGGCCTATTTACTACATTTAACCGAATACCCTCGACCATACCGAAATCCGAAAAATCAAAACCGCTGGTAGACGGCTTGCAGATTTTCCAAAAATGCTGCTATGGTCGACCCCCGCGGGCCAAACGTAGTAGATGGGCCGCTTTCGTGGCTCAACACCAGACCAATCATTTTGGAACAGAGCTTTTTGACCACATTTGCCAGCCGATCGCTAGAGTAGTCAAAAAAGCCCCATCCCAAATTAGCTACCCCGGCCTTCAATAGGTTCGCAAAAGCCAAAAAACAGTCCGTATTTCAGCGCAACTTAGGAGGGGATGTGGGGTCCCGGCATGTATATGAAAATGGCTCTGATTCTCAAAAGGAACCAGAGCCATTCATCTATCTTGTGGAGCGGGCGACGGGAAATCCAAGGGTTTGCTTCGCAAACCCTTGTTTCGCTGCGGGCCATTGGCCCTTGCGTGCTGCGCTGGAAAATGCTCACGCATTTTCTCAGCTTCGCACCCTGCCGAGTTCGATTCCCGTCGCCCGGCACGCTAATGAAAACGGCTCTGGCACCAAAAGGAGCCAAAGCCGTTAAAGCTATCCTATGGAGCGGGCGACGGGAATCGAACCCGCGTTGTAAGCTTGGGAAGCTCAAGTTCTACCATTGAACCACGCCCGCAATCAAGCGAATGACAGTATAGCGTATCGCGCAGCTTTGTCACCGGAAATCCTCCTTAAGTCCATGCTTTCCCCCGCCGTCCACGAGTCCCGGGACGAGCCTGCCGACGTAGCGGTTCGCGAGCCCCCTCGTGGTCGCCGGGATGAACCCGACGTACAGGTCGAGCGTGTAGGACGCGTCGGCGTGCCCGAGGAGCACCGAAACCGTCTTTATGTTCTCTCCCCCCCCCCCCCGGGGGCGAGGTTGATGGTCGCGAACGTATGGCGCAAGGCGTAGGGCCTCGTGCCGGCGAACCCCGCCTTCCGGACGAACGCGTTCCACCTCTTCTTGAACGAGTTGTAGCTCCAAGGGTTCCCTGTCTCCCCCAGAAGAGGGGTCGAGCTCCTGAGGACGAGCCCCATCTCGTCGAGCGAGCGCCTCTTCTCCTCGATCCACGCTTCCACGACCGACGCCGTGTACCGGTCGAGCGGGACCGTGCGCATCGAGCTGTCGGACTTGGTGTAGTTCTCTATCCTCCCCGCGCGCTGGGCCGCAACGATCCGCACCTGCGCGTCGCCCCCCTCCCCGGCGGGGACGAAGGCCCCAACGCGCAGGGCGAGCATCTCTTCCGGGCGCATGCCCGTGGAGAACAGAACGAGCACGGCCACCTTGGTCATGCCGAGGGGGAGGGACGACGCCTTCTCGAGGAACATCCCCGCCTCGTCCTCCATCAGCGGGTCGATGAGGGGTCTGCCCTTCCTGAAGCTCTTGGAGAGGAAGCGCTTCTTGGCGACGTTGCGCCCGACGTGCTCGCGGTCGACGGCGTCGTTGAGAACCTCGCGCACGAACTTGAGCACCTTGGACTGCATCGCCGGCCCGGCGACGCGCACGGGCGAGAAGGGGGCCCTCCTTTTGAGCCTCCCCTCCTGCCGCAGCCTCTCCCTGTTTTCCTCCTCGCGCCTCCTCTTCTCGAGCGCCCACTCCTCGGACAGGCGGGGCACCGCGAGCACGCAGCGCTCGACGTCCTCGGCGACGAGCTCTTTCAGGGGGATCGACCCTATCGTCGCCTTGGCGTACTTCAGGTAGCGCCTCTCGTTGGCGGTCGACGCGGGGGAGATCACCCCGGCCCGCCGCTCGACGTACCTCTCCGCGTACTCCCCGAAGGGCATCGCCGCCCAGGCGGCGGAGTCGAGCGACCCGCCACCCCGCGCCTCGAGCGCGAGGTCGAGGATTGCGTTCTTCTCCTCCTCGAAGGCGCGGACCTGTCCTTTGAGGTCGACCTTCTTGTTGAGTGCGAACACCACGCGGGTGAGCTTCTTCTTCCCGCCGAAGTGGCGGCGGTGCTCCTCGGGGATGCGGATGGTGAGCTCGTAGGCGGTGGTGCGCGAGTCCTTGCGCTTTCGCCGCGGCGTGCCGCGCCTCGCGGCCGCCTCGTCGAGGTTGTACGGCTTGTCGCAGTGGAGCAGCTGCATGGGGGGTGCCGTTCGTCAGGCGGACTGCAGGCCCTCGCGGCCCTCGCCCTTGTACAGGTAGTTCAGCAGGGCGAGCTTCGGCACGAGCCACTTCTTGCCCACGCGGCAGCCCTTCAGCTCCCCGCGGGCGAGGAGGCGGCGCACCTCCTGGCTGGTGGCGCAGGTGAACTCCGCGACCTGGGCGGAGGTCATCATATAGGGATACCGCTCGAGCGCGAACAGGTAGAGCCCGTCGGGGTCCGCGGCGCGCAGCCGCTCCTCGTCCACCCCGAGGTCGCCGTGCAGTTCGATCATTCCCGTCCCCTTTCTCCGAAGCGCGTACACGCCGATGATGGACCATCCGCGCGAGGGTTCAAGGGTGCGCTGAGGGCCCGGCGCACCCTTGCGGTGCAGGGCGGCCGTGCTACGGCGCCGCCGTCCCAGGTTTCGCCTTCGCACCTCCCCGATCGCGCGTTTCGCATGGAGCGTACGCCCCGTGCCGCTGCGTGGGGAGGTTTGTTCCGGAACAGGGGTCCGCTGTCACCGTTTCAGGTACTTGGAGAGAAGTTGGAGAACGTCAAAGAAGAGTGCCCGCGTGCAAATCTTATGTCCATATGGAACATTGGCGACCATTCGGGCGAGGATTTGCGATGCCGGTACCTAATACTGCCCCTGTTAAGTTACCATAATCTAACTAAAGGAGTGACAATGGGAAACTCAGAGCAGAAGACAACGGAATCGCGCGCCCTGAAGGGCCGCGACCTCATTACGATTGGTATCTTCACCGCGCTGTACTTCGTGGTGAACTTTGTCTGCATGCTCCTCTCCGGACTCCATCCGTACCTCTGGGTGTTCATGCCTGCGCTCGACGCGCTTCTCGCGGGCATCCCGTTCATGCTCGCCTGCGCGAAGGTTCCCAAGTCCGGCACAGTGCTCATCATGGGTATGGTCCCCTCCCTCGTCTACTTCATCACCGGCATGTTCACGCCCCTTATCCTGGGGATGATGGTCGGCGCGTGCGTGGTGGCGGAGGTCATCAGGGCGGCGACGAAGTACCGCAGTTTCGCCGGCAACACGTTCGCGTACGCCGTGTTCGGGTTCGGCATGTGCGGAAGCCCCCTGCCGCTGTGGGCATTCCACGACTCGTTTGTGGCGCAGATCGCCGCCCAGGGCATGGGCACCGACTACCTGGCCGCCCTTGAGACGGCGGCGAACCCCGCGATGCTCGTCGCCATGTTTGTCACGACGTTCGTGGCGGGACTCGTGGGCGCCTACATCGCCCGCGGCATGTTCAAGAAGCACTTCACGAAAGCAGGCCTGGCGTGATAGGCGAAGGAATGACCGCAGCCGGCCCCGTCCCGCAGGGCGGGACCATCCTGGGCGGCAGACCTCGCAGGGGCGCGCTCGCGCTCGATCCGCGCACGCTTATGGGCGTCCTTCTCGCGGCATCCGCCCTCGCCTTCATGGGCAAGGGCGTGACCGCGGAGCTTTGCCTCGTGGTCGCCGTCGGGCTGCTCCAGACGCTTTGCGGCCACGTCAGGATGGCGCTCGGCTTCGTTGCCGCCTACGCCGCGCTCATGGGCGTGCTCTACGTCGTGTTCCCTCATGTCGGCGGGGCGGCGGCGACCATGTTCACCATCAGCTTTACGTTCGCGCGGAAGATCTACCTGTGCCTCATGACGGGCGCGCTCCTGGTCTCGGACTCCTCGGTCCATCGGATCAGCGCCGCGCTCGCGAAGCTCAAGGTCCCGCAGTCGGTGCTCATCCCGCTCACGGTGACGTTCCGCTACTTCCCTACGCTCAAAGAGGAGGCCGCGCACATCAGGGACGCCATGTCGCTGCGCTCCATCCCCGCCGGCAGCAGGGCAGAGTGCTTCGTCGTGCCGCTCGTGATGTCCGCCACATCGACCGCCGACGAGCTCTCCCGCGCCGCGACGTGCCGCGGCATCGAGAACCCCGCGCCTTCGACCGACACCGAGCGCCTCTCGATGCGCGCCGCCGACTGGGCGGTGCTCGCGATCTCGGCGCTCGCCGTGGCCGCGGTCGCCTTGTTCGGAGGCTCCGCATGAGGCGCGGGAAGGAACGGGAAACGGTGGTGTCGCTTTCCGGGGTCGGCTGCACGACAGCCTCCGGCAAGCGCATCCTCGACGGCATTGACCTCGACGTCCGGCGCGGGGAGTGCGTCCTGATCATCGGGAGGTCCGGGTCGGGCAAGACTACCGTCACGAAATGCATCAACGGGCTCATCCCCTCCTTCGAGTCGGGGATCGAGCTCGAGGGGCAGGTGCGCGTCTGCGGCCTCGACCCCTCCGCATGCGAGATGTACGAGCTCGCCGAGCACGTGGGCAGCGTGTTCCAGAACCCGAAGAGCCAGTTTTTCTGCCTGACGTCCAACGACGAGCTCGCCTTCGGGCTCGAGACGCGAGGCGTTCCCGTCGACGAGATCGAGCGTCGCATCGAGGAGACGGTGGAGGCGCTCGGGGCGCAGCGCCTGGTCGGCCGCGACGTGAGCACGATGAGCGGCGGCGAGAAGCAGAGCCTCGTGTTCGCGTCCGTCGACGTGGCACAGCCCGACGTGCTCGTCCTCGACGAGCCGACCGCGAACCTCGACGCCTCCTCGGTGCGCGCACTCCACGACGAGATCGCCGCCGTGCTCGCCGCCGGCAAGAGCGTCGTCATCGCGGAGCACCGGCTCTACTTCGCCGCGGACCTTGCCGATCGCGCGGTGCTCATCGAAGGCGGGCGCATCGTGCGGGAGTTCTCGCCGGAGGAGCTCTTCGCTTTAAGCGATAAGGAGCGGGAGATTCTCGGCCTGCGCGCCGTGGACCCCGCCGAGGCGCTCAAGGTTGAGGTTGGGGCGGCGGCAGGCAGGGCTGCCGGACGGAGCGGGCATGCCGCAGGCGATCGGGCCAAGGCGGGTTCGGGCCTCGTCCTCTCCTCGTTCACGGTCGCCCGCAAGGGGATGCCCGTCTTCGCCCCTGTCGACGCCGCGGTCCCGCGCGGGCGCGTGCTCGGGGTCCTCGGGGAGAACGGTGCCGGGAAGTCGACCTTCCTGCGGGGGATAGCGGGGCTCGAGCGGGGGAGCCTGGGCGAGGTCTCCTTCGACGGCACGCCGCTTGCCCGCAAGCAGTGCCGGCGGACCGCCGCCCTCGTGATGCAGGACGTGAACCACCAGCTGTTCAGCGACAGTGTCTGGAACGAGTGCGCGCTGGCGATAGGCGGGCGCGACGACGGGGAGGCCGCCTCGCGCGTCCGGGAGCTTTTGGGCACCCTCGACCTCTCCGGGCTCGAGGACGTGCATCCCATGGCGCTTTCCGGCGGTCAGAAGCAGCGCCTTTCCATCGCGTGCGCGCTGCTCTCCGACCGGCGCCTGCTCCTGCTCGACGAGCCGACGAGCAGCCTGGACTTCGACCGCATGGTGGAGGTCGCCCGCCTCGTCAGGCGCCTCGCCGACGACGGCGCCTGCATCGTCCTCGTCACGCACGATCTGGAGTTCCTCAACCGTTGCTGCGACGACGTGCTCGAGCTCGCATGCGCCCAGGGAGGCAACGGCGGTGCGCATGGCTAGGACGGCGGAGAGCATTTTCGCCGGCGACGGCGGCGCCTTCCCCTTCGCCGAGGGAAGCGCCGCCCCGCCCGACCTGGCCGAAACCCTCTCGTCGATGAGGGGCGAAAAGTCGGGAACGCTCTCTTTCGGCAACGAATCGGGGTTCGGGGAGATGCGTCTGGTGGAGGTCCTTCCGGGCGTGTCGGTCTCGTTCAACGACTTCGGGATGGACGGCTACCTCTCCACGTTCTCGACGGCGAGCGACGTTCTGTGCGTCGACTGGTGCCGTGACGGCAGGATCGAGCAGCCCATGCCGGACGGCTCGTACGCCTACGTCTCCGCGGGAGACCTCAAGGTGGACGACCGAACGCGCCATTCTGGCAGCTTCGCGTTCCCGACGTCGCGCTACCGCGGTATCACGATCTCGTTCGACCTCTCTTGCGCTCCCGCCTCCATCCGGAGGGCGCTGCCAGGGTTCTCCGTCGACCTCCGCGAGCTCAAGCGCCGCTTCTGCCGCGACGGCCGGCCGTTCATCGTCCGCGACTGCGCCCGCATGCGCCACATCGCCGAGGAACTCTACGAGTCGCCCGTCCACGCGCGAAGGGCGTACTGCCAGATCAAGGCGCTCGAGACGCTGCTGCTCCTCGACTCGATCGACCCCGGGCTCGAGGGCGCGGACGTCGCCTACTACCCGCGCTCGCGGGTCGCGCGCGTGAAGAAGGCGCGCGAGCTCATGGTCTCCGACCTCTCCTCCTGCATGACGGTCGAGGAGGCGGCGCGCCGGGCGGGCATGTCGCTCACCTCGTTCAAGGAGTGCTTCAAAGGGGTCTACGGGACCTCGCCGGCCGCCTACGTGCGCGGCGTGAGGATGGGACAGGCGGCGAAGATGCTCGCGGAGACCGACATGCCCGTGGCGGCGGTCGGCGCGCTCGTGGGATACGACAGCCCCTCGAAGTTCTCGGTCGCATTCAAGTCGTCAATGGGAGCCACTCCGAGCAGGTATCGCCACCTCGTCCGAGAGCCCGGTTTTCGTCCGAATGGGACAGCCGCGGCCGAACGGGGCTGAGAGGCGCAGGCCCTCCTCGGATAATAAGCCCAAGCTAACAAATGCGGGCTGACGGCGGATGACGTCGGTCCGCCTTGCTTGGGAAGGACGTGATGCCATGGCGAAAGAGGAAACGCCCCGAAACGGCACGGGAGGGAGGTCGTGGATCGGGACCCTCTTCGGGTACGCTCGGCGGTGCCGGGGGAAGATGGCGCTCTCGTTCATCGCGTCGGTGGCGAGCGTCGGCGTGGGGTTCGTCCCGTTCTACTGCGTCTACCGTCTGATGGCGATGGCAATCGACGGGACGCTTTCCTGGGAGGGGTCGACCTTCTGGCTCGTCCTCGCAGCAGCGGCCTACGTCGCGAGCAAGCTCCTGTTCGGCGCGTCGACCCTGCTCTCCCACGTCTCCGCGTACACGATCCTGGCATCTTTGCGCGAGGACTTCGTGCGCAAGCTCATGAAGGCGTCCCTCGGCACCGTCCAGGGGAAGAGCATCGGCAGCGTGAAAAGCGTCTTCGTCGACCGGATCGAGAACATCGAGCCGCCCTTGGCCCACATGATCCCCGAGCTCGGCGGCTCGCTCGTGCTCGCGGCGGGGCTGGCAGTATGGCTTGTCGCCATCGACTGGAGGGTCGCCTTGGCGTGCCTCGCGAGCGTGCCGGTAGGGCTTTTGGTGTTCGCCTCGAGCCTCAAGGGGTTCAACGCGAAGTACGCTGCCTACATGGCGGAGAGCAGCCACGTGAACAGCGTGATCGTCGAGTACATCGAGGGCATCCAGGTGGTGAAGGCGTTCAACCAGGCGAGCGACTCCTACGAGAAATACGCGGGCGCCGTGCGCGCGTTCAAGGACTTCACCATGCAGTGGTTCCGCTCGACCTGGGTCACCATGAACTTCATGTCGTCCATCATGCCGACGACATTGCTCGGCGTGCTGCCCGCGGGAATCGCCCTTTACCTCGGCGGGAGCTTGGCGCCGGCGGACTTCGCCATGTGCGTCATCCTCGCGCTCGCCATCGTCGACCCCATCATGCGGTTCACCGCGTTCGTGAACGACGTGAAGTCGATGGAGTACGCGGTGGCGGACGCCGCTGAGTTCCTCGGCCTGCCCGAGCTTCCCGAGACCGCGCGCAGCGCTCTCGTCGAAGGATCCGCGGTCGAGCTCGACGGCGTGTGCTTCTCCTACGATGCGGGCGAGGAGGTCATCCACGACGTCTCACTTTCGGTGCCGCAGGGATCTTTCACCGCGCTCGTCGGGCCGTCCGGGTCGGGCAAGTCGACCCTCGCGCGCCTCATCGCGCGGCATTGGGACGCCGACGCGGGGTCGGTCAAGATTGGCGGCGCCGACGTGCGGGACATGCCGCTCGACCAGCTCTCGGGGCTCGTGAGCTTCGTCGCGCAGGACAACTACCTTTTCGACGTGTCCATCAGGGAGAACATCCGCCTCGGCAGGCCGGGGGCGAGCGACAGGGAGGTCGCCTTCGCCGCTGCCGCCGCGTGCTGCGACGAGTTCGTGCAGCGCCTTCCCCGCGGCTACGATACCCCTGTCGGGGAGGCCGGCAGCGCGCTCTCGGGCGGCGAGCGCCAGCGCATCTCGATCGCCCGCGCAATCCTCAAGGACGCGCCCGTCATCGTCCTGGACGAGGCGACCGCCTTCACCGACCCCGAGAGCGAGGACAAGATCCAGCGATCCATTGCGCGCCTTTCGGAGGGAAAGACCCTCGTCGTCATCGCCCACCGGCTCTCGACCGTCACGGGCGCCGACCAGATAGCGGTCGTCGACGACGGGAGGATCGCGGCGACGGGCACGCACGAGAGCCTGCTCGCAAGCTGCCCCTTGTACACGAGGATGTGGGCTGCCCACGTCGGCGCGCACGACTGGGCGGCAGGGTCTAAGCCGGCAGGACCGGAGACGGCGGAAGCGAGGCATGCGGTGTCGAAGACGGAAGGAGGCAGGCGATGATCAGGAACCTTGTCCGCATCGTTCGCTGGGCCGGGCCGTATCGAGCGCGGCTGTTCTGGGGGTGCGTGTGCTCGTTCTTCATGACATGGGCGGTCGCGGCTCCCGTCGTGCTCGCCGCGTGGCTCCTCGCGCAGGTCGCCGACGACGCGCGCGGTGTCTCGCAGCTCGACCCTTCGTGGGTCTGGCTCTCGCTTCTGGCGATGGTCGGCTGCGTCCTCGCGCGGTTCGCGTTCTCGTACGGCAAGAACCGCCTGCAGGAGTCCATCGGCTACGAGGTCGCCGCCCAGGAGCGGATCGACCTCGGCAACGTGCTCAAGCGCGTCCCGCTCGGGTACTTCGCCCAGAACAAGACCGGCGACATCCTGGCGACGGCGACGACGGAGCTCGGCGTGCTCGAGCTGCAGGGGATGAAGATGGTCGACGCGGTGATCAACGGCTACGTGAACCTCGCCGCTATCGTCTGGTTCCTCTTCGTCCTGTCTCCACCGGCGGCGCTCGCCGCCGTGGCGGGCACCGCCGTGTCCTGCCTTGCGCTCGCGTCCGTCAACCGCGCCTCGCAAAGGCTCACGCCCGCTGCGCACAAGGCGACCGAGGACCTCACGAGCGACATTGTGGAATACGTCCGCGGGCTGGGGACGGCGAAATCCTACGGGCACGGCGGCGCGGCGGAGCGGCCCATCCGCGCGACAATCCAGCGGCTGAAGGACGCCCGCATAGCCATCGAGCTCGCCTTCACCCCGCGCAACGTCGTGCACCTCGTCGCTTTCAAGCTCGCGAGCGTCGGGGTGGTGGCGTGCGCCGCGTGGCCCTTCGCGCGCGGGGCCATGCCGCTGTGGGTCTTCCTGGCGCTGTGCGCCTTCTCGTTCACCGTCTTCTCGGGCGTCGAGCGCGTCAACGACTCGGCGCACATGCTCGGGGACCTGGGAGACATCCTCGATCGGCTCGAGGAGCTGGAGGGGGCGGAGTTCATCGACGAGGGCGGACGCGACATCCCGCTCGACGGCCACGACATCGAGTTCGAGAACCTCGGGTTCTCGTATGCGCGGGACGGCAGCGGGCAGACGCTTCACGACGTGAGCTTCTCCATCCCCGAGGGCACGACGTGCGCTATCGTCGGCCCTTCCGGGTCGGGCAAGACGACGATCGCCAACCTCATGATGCGCTTCTGGGACGCCGATTCGGGGGAAGTCCGCGTCGGCGGCAGGAACGTGAAGGACTTCACGTGCGACAGCCTGCTCTCGAACTTCTCCGCGGTGTTCCAGAGCGTCTACCTGTTCAACGACACTGTGGAGAACAACATACGCTTCGGCAGGCCCAACGCAACCTTCGCCGAGGTCATCGACGCCGCGAAGCGCGCACAGGCAGACGAGTTCGTCGAAGGGCTTCCGGAGGGGTACCGGACACTCGTCGGCGAAGGCGGCAGCGCGCTTTCAGGCGGACAGAAACAGCGCATATCCATCGCACGAGCGCTCCTCAAGGACGCGCCCATCGTCATCCTCGACGAGGCGACCGCGAGTGTCGACCCTGAGAACGAGGCGCTCATCCAATCCGCCATCTCCGAACTCACGCGGGGAAAGACCGTCGTGGTGATCGCCCATCGCCTCGCGACCATCGAGAACGCCGATCAGATTCTCGTGGTCGAAGGCGGGACCGTGGTGCAGCGCGGCACACACGAGCAGCTTCTTGCCGAGGAGGGAACGTACCGGAAGTTCGTCGAAATTAGAAGCGAGGCGGAAGGGTGGCGTTTCGGATTCTGACGGACGGAGAAGCGATGCTCCGCTGCGACCTCTGTGGCGGAAGGAAGGGAGGAAGTCGATGCCGATGAACCGGTCGAGGAAGCGCTCCACGGAATCATCGGAGGACTACCTGGAGGCTATCCTGCGCATCCGCTCCGAGCGCGGCTCCTGCCGCAACGTGGACATAGCGTGCCTGCTGGGCTACTCCAAGGCGAGCGTCACCAAGGCGCTGGCGGGCCTGTCCGCCGCCGGGCTCGCCGAGGTGGTTGCCCGGGACGTGCGCCTGACCCCCGAGGGGGAGCGGATCGCCCGCCGGACGCTGGGGCGCCACCGCTTCTTCGAGGGGCTCCTGCTCGAGGCGGGCGTGGACGGGAAGACCGCCTCGCGGGAGGCCTGCCGCATGGAGCACTGCCTGTCGGAGGGCTCCTTCGAGAAGCTCGCCGCCCTGCTGGGCGAG
>DBFANS010000050.1:0-46563 GCA_048233475.1 Collinsella aerofaciens
GATATGAGACTGAGCCGAAGGCGTCGACGACATGCCGGGGGCGGACCGGGACGGGTTCAACGGCAGGCCCCGCCGACCGATTGCAAGCGGTCGGCGGGGCCATTGTGGCTCTTGACAGCGGATTGGGTCATATGAGCGAAAGCCCGCCAGAGCGAGCAAGGTGCCTTGAAACAAGACGGCATTGACCTTCTGGTCATGCCGCCGAAGTTGAAAGGCAGATTGCCGCTCTGGCGGGCTTGCAGCGTCGACTGGTTACGCGGTTTGGTAAAACCGCGTAACTAACAAACCTGGGTTTTGCCGATCATGATGTTGAGGATCTCGACGTCGGTATCTTTCATACCCACACGGCCCACGTAGCCCATGCTGGCGATTGTCTGCTCAACGGTATCTTGGATCAGGCCCTCGCCGGCGCGGAAGCCGCGACCCTGCATGGCCATATCATGGCCCAGAATCGCCGCATCGACGGCAGCCGAGATCTTGGCGGCACAGCTCGCCTTGGCGCCGTCGCACACGATGCCGCCCACGTTACCGAGCGTATTCGAGACCGTCGCGCCAATCTGCTCGCGCGTGCCACCGCACAGCCAGGTAATCGCAGCGCCGGCGCCGCACGCGGCGCAAATAGCACCGCAAAACGCCGAGAGCGCACCAATATAGCTCTTGATATGCACGGCGATAAGATCGGACAGCATCACGGCGCGCACCAGGCGCTCGTGGTCGCAACGCAGGTACTCGGCATACTCCATGACGGGCAATGCGCAGGTAATGCCCTGATTGCCCGAGCCGCACACAATGGCGACCGGCAGCGCGCAGCCGTTCATGCGGGCGTCGGACCCGGCGGCCGCACGGGCACGGGCACGGCAGGCGACGTCATCGGCACGAGCACCCAGCAGCGTGCGGCCCACCTCGGCGCCCCAAGCGTGCGCAAGGCCCTCGGCACTGATCGCGCCATTCAGCTCAATCTGACGCTCAACGGCAGCGCGGGCGTCCTCAATGTCGCCGTCCTCAATAAAGTCGATGATGGACTCAATCGACATGGGCGTGTCGGCCTTATCCGCCGCCCGCTCGGCCACCACACGCTCGGCGCAGGCGGCACACTCCCCCGCCGACTTGCCGCATACCGGAATACCGTCGAGCGTATGGCACGTGACATTGGTGTGATGATCGGTAATCTCGACGACCGCGGTATGGCCCCCGGCCGTGGCAGTCACCTTGATGTAGAGGTTGGGCACACCCTCGACAAGCGACACATCGCAGTAGCCGGCGTCGGCGAGGAGCTCGGCCACGCGTGCACGGTCTTCATCGTTAACGCTCTCGAGCACCTCGAGAGCGCTCTTAGCGTCGCCACCCACGGCACCCAGCACGGCTGCCGCCTCAATACCGTGCATACCACCCGAGTTGGGCACGGTCACGCTCTTAACGTTCTTGATGATGTTGCCCGAGCAGGCAACGTCCATATGATCGGGCTCGCAACCGAGCGTCTGGCTCGCCAGTGCCGCTGCATAGGCAACGGCAATGGGCTCGGTGCAGCCGAGCGCACAGACAAGCTCGCGGTTCAAAACATCGCAAAACGCGGCATCACGAAGGGAATCGGTAGGCATAGGTATCTCCTACTTGTATAACGGACTGGGCTCTCGAAAATAATTAGTTCTTTTATTTGATAACAATGCATCAAAAACCGCAACCATGGTTCCGGCAGACGGCGCTCAAGCGCAAACTGACGACATTCATTCACGAGAAGCCGGTCTTGTTGCATGCTAAAGCGTTTGACCAAAAAACGCCCGAGCGTTTACGCAAAAGTCGCGCTATCATGCAGTCGAACGCGGTAAACACCTTTAGCATTTGCGCCGCACAGACCAGAGAGGAACCATCCATGAAGATCGGTATCGGTAACGACCACGCCGCCGTCGAGCTCAAGAACATCATTTCCGAGCACCTGAAGGAGCGCGGCTGCGAGGTCGTGAACTTTGGCACCGACACCTCCGAGAGCTTTGACTACCCCATCGCCGGCTACAAGGTGGGTAAGGCCGTTGCCAACGGCGACGTCGACCTGGGCATCCTCATCTGTGGCACCGGTGTCGGGATTAGCCTGGCTGCCAACAAGGTCGAGGGCGTACGCGCCGTTGTGTGCTCCGAGCCCTTCAGCGCCAAGCTCTCTCGCATGCACAACAATACCAACGTGCTCGCCTTTGGCGCCCGCGTCGTGGGCTCCGAGCTCGCCAAGATGATCGTCGACGAGTGGCTCGACGCCGAGTTTGAGGGTGGTCGTCACGAGCGTCGCGTTAACCTCCTCAACGAGATCGATCACACGCGCGGCCTTAAGATCGTCGACGAAGCCTAAACTATTCAGTGCCACAAGCTAACAGCAGGGGCCCGCTCGGAACACATGACCGAGCGGGCCCCTGCATAGATTTTGGAATAAAAGGGCGCCGCGGATGGAGTTCCGCGGCGCCCAAGCCACACGCTAACAGCTTTAAGGAGTCAAAGCTGGTTTAGCCAAAGAAGCGCTTGATCTCAATCTCGGCGTTCTCCAGGCAGTCGGAGCCGTGGATCACGTTGGCGTTGACATCGACGGCAAAGTCGCCGCGGATGGTACCAGGAGCAGCCTCAAGCGGGTTGGTAGCGCCCATGAGGGTGCGCATCTTAGCAACAGCGGAGAGACCGGAAACGACCATCTTGACGACCGGACCGCTCGTCATAAAGTCGCAGAGACCGCCAAAGAAGGGCTTGTCGGCCAGATGGGCGTAGTGCTCCTCGACGGTAGCGCGCTCGAGCGTGGTCATCTCCAAGCGCTCGATAACAAGACCGCTGCGCTCAATGCGAGCAACAATCTCGCCGATTTTGCAATCGCGCACGGCGTCGGGCTTAATCATGATGAAGGTCTTCTCGATAGCCATAAAAGTAGCCTTTCAAGTAGGTTCGCGCGTGCCCAAGTCCCATTCCGGCACCCGCCTGGACTGCATCGTAACAGAGTTTTAGCTGCAGTTAAACAAAAAGCTGTTTATTGAAACGTTGCAATTTATTGAAGCGTTCCATATGTGTCACTTCTGTTTCGAAGCCCGATTAGAGTACCATCCGACTGCCCATCAACCGCATCGAGCAGAGCAGACGGTCGGTTGCCGCCCGCGAACGTACCCCCTTCACAACCTGCCCAAAGGTCCTACAGAACTTCTCGACAAGCCCCTCCCCCATAGCAACAAAATACGGGCGCCCACATCAGCAGACGCCCGTAAAGCAAAAAACGATTCCTCAATAAATGGACAATACGGCTTCAGCCAAACCTCTACTTTGCCCCGTGGCCCATCTCGACGACCTTAGTCAGCGATCCAAACACGCCCTCGTCGGCCACGAGCTGCGCCTTGGCACGCTGCAGCTGCACGGCAACGGCGGCAGGGGCGGTGCCGCCCTCGGTCGTGCGCGCGGCGACAATCGACGAGATGTCGAGCGCCTCGGTGATGTCGCGCTCAAAGAGCGGGCTTGCCTCCCGGAACACCTCAAACGGCAGATCCTCAAGATTGCAGCCGCGCTTCTCACACATCAGAA
This sequence comes from Collinsella aerofaciens, assembly GCA_048233475.1. Classification (GTDB taxonomy): domain Bacteria; phylum Actinomycetota; class Coriobacteriia; order Coriobacteriales; family Coriobacteriaceae; genus Collinsella; species Collinsella aerofaciens_CM. The sequence goes on from DBFANS010000050.1 coordinate 3,541, forward strand.
CCAGATGTCCCACCACGGCATGTGCCTCGCGGAACGGCAGACCACGCTTAGCCAGGTAATCGGCAACATCGGTAGCGGCAAGGTGCCCCACGCCGCACTCGCGCGCCATGGCATCCTCGTTGACGGTCCAGGTCGAAATCATGCCAGCCATAACCGACAGACACTGCATGAGCGTACGGGCAGTATCGAGCGCGCCCTCCTTGTCCTCCTGCAAGTCCTTGTTATATGCGAGCGGCAAGCCCTTCATGGTCACGAGCAGCTGCACCAGGTTGCCATAGACTCGGCCGCTCTTGCCGCGGATAAGCTCGGCAAAGTCGGGATTCTTCTTCTGCGGCATGATGGACGAGCCGGTGGAGTACGAGTCGGAAAGCGTGATAAAGCCAAATTCGGAGCTCGACCACAGCACGATCTCCTCGGAAAGACGCGACAGGTGCATCGCCATGACGGATCCGGCGTAATGCAGATCGAGCAGGAAATCACGGTCGGAAACCGCATCGAGCGAGTTGGGAATCACGCCCGCAAAACCAAGTTCGGCAGCCGTCATCTGGCGATCGAGCGGATAGCTCGTACCGGCAAGCGCGGCAGCACCCAGCGGACAGTTGTCGGCGGCATCAAAGGCGGCCTTCAGGCGCGTAAAGTCGCGCGCGAACATCCAGGAATACGCCAGCAGATGATGCGACAGCAGCACGGGCTGAGCGTGCTGCATGTGCGTGTAGCCCGGCAAAATCACCTTGTCGTACTTCTTAGCCGCATCCACCAGCACATGGCGCAGCTCTAGATTGGCCTCCATGAGCTCCTTGGCCAGCGCCTTGACGCCCAGTCGCGTATCGGTCGCCACCTGGTCGTTGCGCGAACGCCCAGTATGCAAGCGCTTGCCAGCCTCGCCGATGCGACGCGTCAGCTCGCTCTCGATGGACATATGAATGTCTTCGTCGTTGATGTCGAAGGTAAAGTTGCCGGCATCGATATCCTGTTCGATTCCGGTCAGGCCCTCGGCAATCGCGCGCTCGTCCTCGGCACTGATGATGCCCTGGGCCGCCAGCATTTTGGCATGCGCCTTAGAGCCGGCGATATCCTGCTTATAGAGATGTTTGTCGACCGGCAGCGACGCGCCAAACTCCTGCGTGACCTCGGCCACACCTGCCTCAAAACGACCGCCCCAAAGAGCCATGGAACCGTCCCCTTTCTCCAAATACCAAAACAAGCGCCCAAAGCAATGCGCCATATCGCTAAAGCGATTTTTCAACCGCTAGTTTTGCACATTCCCCACCGTGTGCGGAGCCATGTAGCTAATTTGCAAAGAAGTGACGCGCCATACACTTGGCGCCCAACGTCTCCCTCCGGATGTTGCCCTGCGAACCATCGATCCAGGCCTTCAGGCTCATAGGAACGTCCTCGACCCTTACAGCATCGAACTCGGGCGCGAGGGCAAGCAAAGCATGCGCGATAGCATTGAACATAATGGATACTCCTCATATATATAGGCACAGAGCCGCCAAATTGATAGAAGGAGCCCCGCCGGACAACCCCGGCGGGGCTCGGACTCAGCCGCAGACGCGGCATCATATATGCGGGCGGAACGTAGGGGCCACCGATGTTAAGAAGTGTCAGCAAGCATAACGAAAGGTAGGGGCCCCGTGCGCCCGTTATGTATCACGCGGATGGGCCGCGCGGATACCAAGGGAAGGAGGCGCTAGGCCTGGGCAGCAGCAGAGCTGGGGCCCTGGACCTTTGCCCACGTCTTGAGCGACAGCGTATCGATCTCGATAAAGCCGGCGCTGGCCTTCTCGTCAAACGTGGTGTCGCGGTCGTAGGTAGCCAGACCGTAGTCGTAGAGGCTGAAGGGGCTCTTGCGGCCGACGACATGGCAGTTGCCCTTAAAGAACTTCAGACGGACAGTGCCGGTCACGAACTTTTGCGTGTCGGCCATAAAGGCATCGAGCGCGTTTTTGAGCGGGCTGTACCACTGGCCGTTGTACACGGCGGTGGCCCAATCCTGCTCGAGCTTGATCTTGGTCTTGAGCAGGTCGCCCTCGACGCAGATGTCCTCAAGCGCCTTGTGGGCGGTGATGAGCGTCAGGGCGCCGGGAACCTCGTAGCACTCGCGGCTCTTAAGGCCCACCAGGCGATCCTCGACCAGATCGAGACGGCCAAAGCCATTGTCGCCGGAGATCTTGTTGAGGGCGATGACGATCTCAGAGAGCTTCATCTTCTTGCCGTCGACGGCGACGGGCTTGCCGGCCTCAAACTCAATCTCGGTGTAGGTCGGGGTGTCCGGCGTGTCCTCGGGGTTCTTGGTCATAACCCAAGCGTCGTCGAGCGGCTCGTTCCAGGGATCCTCCAGGTGACCGCACTCAATGGCACGACCCCACAGGTTGTCGTCGATGGAGTAGGGGTTGTCGTTGGCACCCTCGGGAACCGGCACGTTGTGAGCGTGGGCATAGGCGACCTCGTCGGGACGGCACTTCAGATCCCACTCGCGCACCGGGGCGATAACCTTGAGCTCGGGGTCGAGGGCCTTGACGGCGGCCTCAAAACGGACCTGGTCGTTACCCTTGCCGGTGCAGCCGTGGGCGACGTAGGTCGCGCCAAACTCGTGGGCGACCTCAACAAGCTTCTTGGCAAGCAGCGGGCGAGACAGGGCGGAGAGCAGCGGATACTTGTTCTCGTACATGGAGTTTGCGGCGATGGCCTTAGTCAGGAACTCATCGGAGAACTCGTCGCGCAGGTCGAGTACCTGGCAATCGAGAACGCCCAGGTCGAGCGCCTTCTGCTTCTTGGCATCCAGTCCGGTCTCTTCCTGACCCACGTTGCCGCAGACGCAAACGACATCGAGTTTCTTCTCGTCCTGGAGCCACTTGACACATACGGATGTATCAAGACCACCGGAATATGCGAGAACGACTTTTTCCTTGCTCATGGCTGTTTCCTTTCGCCCTTGGTAGCTAGTTAGAACATCGGTCAGTTGCAAGTCATTTCAAGGTCATATACCGTGCAATATCAGGTTAAATAGCAAAAATCAGCACATACATGCCCTAGAAACATGCAGCAATGTCGTGCTAAAACCCAACGACCTCAAAATGACTCTGTTGAGGCAATTCGCCCCATGCGGACAGAGACGATTGTTATCGTCGTCGGGAAATTGCGCGCTGGCGTCGGATGGCATTGTCTGCAGTGGTGATGATCGTTACGAACTGCATGTGCCTCTCCTTTCACCTATCGCCGGGCGCAATTCTAATATCGTAAACGGTACCTTTTCCTCGGTAAGCGGTTGTTTTTCCGTCTCCGTTTTCGATGGTCGCTATATTACGCTAAAGTGCCCGCAGCACAAGCGACAAATTCAAATTTCTGAAAAGTTTTTTCATTACTTTGTGAAGCGTGGTGCAAATACGCTCCGTTCCTGCGAAAATACGCCCGACTACGAATTGATGGCTATAACGTCTGAAACAATCTCGAAACGAAAGGCTCGCTTTTATGCAAACTTACGAATCGGACGCCAATATCGGAAACATTAAGATTCTCGCCGTCGACATGGACAAGACGCTGCTGACCGACGAGCGCGTGCTGCCCCAGGGTCTTGATGAGCGCCTAGACAAGCTCGCCGACGCCGACATCGTATTCTGCCCCGCCAGCGGACGTCCCGCCCCCAAGCTCGAGGAGATGTTCGAGGGCGTCAAGAACCGCCTCGCCTTTTGTCCCGACAACGGAGCGTGCGTGATCTATCGCGGCAGCTATATCTATAAGAGCACTATTGACGTGGAGCTGTATCAGCAGGTCTTGAGCCGTGCCTCGGAGGATCCGCGCGCTGTCCCCGTCCTTTGCTGCTTCGACGAGTTCTACGTGCTTGCCCGCGACCATCAATACCACGACGAGATCAGCGTCTACTACAACACAATCAACTACGTCGACAGCTTTGAGGGCATTGATTTCGAGTCCAACAAGATTTCGGTCTTCTTCCCCGGCTACGACGCCGAGCCCGCTTTCCGCGAGACCTATAGCCCCGAGTTCTCGGACAAACTCTATGTCACCAACGCCGGACGCGAGTGGATCGACTTTATGAACCTGGGCGTCGACAAGGGCGCCGGCGTCGCTCACCTGTGCGAGCACCTGGGCATCGATATTGCCGATGCTGCCGCCGTGGGCGACACCTACAACGACATCCCCATGCTGGAGCGCGTCGGTCACAGCTTTATCGTGGACAATGCCGAAGAGCACATGAACGCGCATGCCAAGTGGCGCATTCCGAGCAACAACGACGGGGGCGTACTGACGCTCATCGACGCCATCTTGGCGGCTCGTTAACGTGGCTCGTCGGACCTGGCCGGGCGAGGCGGGTAAGTTTTTCGCTCGGTCAGGTCCTGGGCTCGCTCGGAAAGCACATTAAGTGCTTTCCGGCTCGTGCGGAATCTACGAAAAACTTACCCGCCTCGCCCGGCCAGGTCCTTGGGTGACTTGCTCGCCGTCTGGGTGGCGTCTTGGCGCCTAGATACTTGGCTGGTTTTTTGGAATGAAGGGGGCTCCTTGTTGGCAAGGAGCCCCCTTCTGGTTTGGTTACTTTAGGGTTGTGGGCACTTCCCTATTTGGCGTCGGCCCAGGTTATGCCGGTGCTGGCTTCGGCGATTAGGGGGACACGGAGGTCTACTACGTGTTCCATGACGTCGCGGACCATGGTGGTTAGGCGCTCGACTTCGTCGATGGGACACTCAAAGTCCAGTTCGTCGTGCACTTGCAGGATCATGTGGGCGGCAAAGCCTTCCTCTTCCAGACGGCGGCTTACGCGGGCCATCGCGATCTTGATGATGTCGGCGGCGGTTCCCTGCATGGGATGGTTCATGGCCGTGCGCTCGCCAAAGCCGCGGAGTTGCGGGTTTTTGGCCTTGAGCTCCGGAATATGACGACGGCGGCCGTACATGGTCTCGGCGTAGCCCGTCTGCTTGGCACGTGCTACCACGTTGTCGAGGAACGTGCGCACGCCCGGGTAGGCCTCGTAGTAGCGGTCGATCATGTCGCGCGCCTCGGCCATCGAGATATGCAGCGACTGCGACAGGCCATAGGCCTGCTGACCGTAAACGATGCCAAAGTTCACGGCCTTGGCGCGACTGCGCAAGTCGGGCGTTACCTCGGACACCGGCACACCAAATACGCGCGCCGCCGTCTCGGCGTGGAAGTCCTCGCCCTCGTTAAAGGCGCGCACCAAGTGCTCGTCACCCGAGAGATGCGCCAGCAGACGCAGCTCGATCTGCGAGTAGTCCACCGCCAAAAAGACGCTTCCCTCGCCTGCCGAAAACGCCGTCTTGACGGTACGACCCAGCTCCGAGCGCGTCGGGATGTTCTGCAGGTTCGGGTCGCTCGAGGACAGACGCCCCGTTGCCGTGATGGTCTGGTTGTACGTAGTGTGTACGCGACCGTCACCACGGCGTAGCGGGCCCAGCGTGTCCAGATAGGTGGACTTGATCTTAGACTTCTCACGCCAGTCCAAGATCAGACGCACGATTTCGTGGTCACGCGCAAGGTCGCTCAGCACCTTGGCGTTGGTCGAATAATAGCCGCGCTTAGTCTTCTTGAGGCCCTTGGTCGGAAGCCCCATCACATCAAAGAGCACGTGCGACAGCTGCATGGGACTGCCAATATTAAAGGTCTCGTCACCCGCCAGGTCGCGAATACTGCGCTCAACCTCGGTAATCTGGGTCGCCAGGCCCTCGGACAGACTGCGCAGGCGATCGGGGTCCACGAGCATGCCAGCGCGCTCCATCTTGGCAAGCACCGGCACGAGCGGCATCTCGATGCCATCGAACACGTTGGCGGCGTTCTCGCGGGCCATGCGGTCGCGCAGCGGTGCGACCAGCGCCAGCGTCAAGGCCGCCGTGCGAGCGGCGGACGCCGGAGCGTCCTCACCGGCACCCCCTGCACCGCGCGCCGCAGGCAGCGCCATCTGCAGATAGGTATCGGCAAGATATGCCTCATCGAACTCGGAGCGATCGGAATCCAGCAGATAGGCAGCGACCACGGTATCGAAGATACGCGTGGAATCGGCAGCGAGCGGATCCATGAGCTCGGGCTCAGAAGAATCGATGGGCGAAAGCTCGTGCAGCAGCGCCTTCGTATCCGGGCTCGCCACGCGGCCCTCCATAAACAGGCGCGCAAGCACGCCGGCGATCACACCGTGAGCGAAGTTGAAGCCATCGACTACGGCAGTGGAGGCGCCGTCGCCCTCCTCGAGCGCGAACAGGCCCTTGGACGTCGCCAACCACAGCGTGCGCGTCAGTCCAAAGAGCGCGCCCTCTTCCTTATCGTCGTCCACCACGGCGGCGACCCACTCGCCCGCCTCGATCGCACGCGAAACCTCGGACGCCACGGCAGCAAGCGCCTCGGCATCGCCGGCAGCGGTGCGCTCAATCGTGGGCATCTCAAACATACTGGAGACAGCAGCAGCCCCGCCCTCGCCGCCGATCAGCGCCAAGAAACGGTTCTGCATGGCGGTGATACCAAGCGTGCCCAGCGCAGCGGAAACCTCATCGGCAGAATACGCCGGGAAGGACGTCGCCTCAAAATCGAGCTCAACGGGCGCATCGGTGCGGATGGTCGCGACCTTGCGGCTCAGCAGCGCGTCGTCGATGTGCGCGCGCAGGTTCTCGCCCATCTTGCCCTTGACCTCGTCAGCATGCGCGATGACCTCGTCCAGGCTACCGTACTGCGCAATGAGCGCGCTCGCCTTTTTGGGGCCGATGCCCGGCACGCCGGGGATGTTATCGGACGTGTCGCCCTTCAGACCATAAAAGTCGGGCACGAGCGCCGGCGTGATGCCGTGATACAGATCGTCCACGCTCTCGGGCGTCATGATCGCCACGTCGGACAGGCCCTTGCGGGTCGAGACCACGTTGACGTGCTCGGTCACGAGCTGATACATATCGCGATCACCGGTCACCAGCAGCATGTCACAGCCGGCCTCTTCACCCAGACGCGCCATAGTGCCCAGAATGTCATCGCCTTCCCAGCCCTCGGACTGCAGAATCGGCACGTTGAGTGCGACGAGCAGCTCCTTGATCATAGGAAACTGCGCATGCAGATCGGGGTCCATGGGCGGGCGCTGCGCCTTATACTGCGGCAGCATCTCCATGCGCACGCGCGGCTTGCCATTATCAAACGCCACAACAACGCCGTCGGGGTTAAAGGCGTCGATCATCTTAAGAAACATGTTCAGAAAGCCAAAAATCGCGTTGGTGGGGCGACCGTCCGGCGCGTTCATGGTCGGCGGCACGGCGTGGAAGGCGCGATGCATGAGCGAGTTGCCGTCGATAACGGCAAAGGTGCGGCGCTTGTCAGACATATTGAATACCTCGCTTTAGGCTGGGCACGGTTTGCTCACTCCAGTTTACACGCTCCCCGCCCCGCGGCCACCTCACATCAAGCTCCCCCGCCACCGTGAGCCCGCGCGTGATACGATGGCTCACGGTACATCAACCAGCACGATCGATCCGAAAGGAGCCTGCGTCATGGAGCGTCCCTGCGCATGGAAAAAGTACACGCCACAGCAAATCGAGGAGCTCGAGGAGCTTTGCCGCGGCTATAAGCAGTTTTTGAGTGAGAACAAGACCGAGCGCCTGTGCGTCAAGGCCGGCATCAAGATGGCCGAGGAGGCGGGATACGTCGACCTGGAGACCGTAATCGCCGAAGGCCGCGAGCTCAAGGCAGGCGACAAGGTGTATGCCGCTAACCACGGCAAGGACCTTATGCTCGTCAACCTGGGCACCGCCCCGCTCGAGCAGGGCTTTAACATCCTGGGCGCGCACGTGGACTCGCCGCGCCTGGACCTTAAGCAGAACCCCGCCTTCGAGGCCGGCGACATGGCTTATCTCGACACGCACTACTACGGCGGCGTCAAGAGCTACCACTGGGTGGCCTCCCCTCTCGCACTCGTGGGCGTCATCTGCAAAAAGGACGGCACCACCGTCGACATCAATATCGGCGACAAGGCCGACGACCCGGTCTTTACCATCTCCGACCTGCTGATCCATCTTTCGAGCGAGCAGATGGCCAAGCCCGCCAAGGACGCCGTCGACGCCGAGATCCTCGACGTGATCGTGGGCGGCCGTCCCGTCAAGTTCGATGAGGACGACAAGGACGCCCCCAAGGAGCCCGTCAAGCAGATGTTCCTGGACATCCTCAAGGAGCAGTACGGCGTCGAGGAGGAGGACTTCCTCTCCGCCGAGATCGAGGTCGTGCCCGCCGGCCCCGCCCGCGACATGGGCCTCGACCGTTCCATGATTCTGGGCTATGGTCACGACGACCGCGTCTGCGCTTACCCCTCCATGCTCGCCCAGATCAATGTGGCCAATGTCGAGCGCACGAGCATCACGCTCATCGTCGACAAGGAGGAGATCGGCTCCGTGGGTGCCACCGGTATGACGAGCCGCTTCTTCGAGAACACCGTCGCCGAGATCATGACGCTCGCCGGCGAGGATAGCCCGCTGGCCCTGCGCCGCGCACTCGCCCGCAGCCGCATGCTCTCCTCCGACGTGTCCGCCGGCTTCGACCCGGGCTATGCCGGCAAGTTCGAGACCAAAAACGCCGCCTTTATGGGTCGCGGCCTGTGCTTTAACAAGTACACGGGCAGCCGCGGCAAGGGTGGCTCGAACGACGCCGACGCCGAATACGTGGCCCTCGTCCGCGACATCATGGACGAGGCAGGCGTGGACTTCCAGACCTGCGAGCTCGGCCGCGTCAACGCGGGTGGCGGCGGCACCATCGCCTACATCATGGCCAAGTACGGCATGAACGTCATCGACTCCGGCGTTGCCGTCCTGTCCATGCACGCCCTGTGGGAGGTCGCCAACAAGGCCGACATCTACGAGGCCTACCGCGGCTACAAGGCCTTCATCGAGCGAGCCTAACCAACCCTTCATCAGTTGCGGTGAAATACGGACTAAACTGGCCCATAAACGGCCAAAACAGACCGTATTCCACCGCAATTTCTTTTTTGGCAGAGGAGAGTTCATGCTGCAGGTCATCATTTCGCCCGCCAAGCAGATGCGCGCGGCCCAAGATGCTTTTGAAGTCCTGGGCATCCCACCCTTTGTGCGCGAGACGGCTCGCCTCCACCGCGCACTGCTAGATATCGAGCGGAATGAAGGCAGCGGCGGCCTGCAGGCGCTGTGGAACGTGAGTGACAAACTGCTGGGGCCTTGCCTCAACACCCTGCATGAGTTCGGGCCCATCCTGAAAAGCGGCGATCTCGACAATCCCGCACTCGCTCGCCACCTCTCCCCTGCCGTCATGTCCTATCACGGCATTCAATACCAGAGCATGGCACCCGAGGTGATGGATTCCGCGCAGCTCGCATGGCTGCAAGACCATCTGTGGATCCTCTCCGGCCTCTACGGGTGCGTTCGTCCCTTTCATGCCGTCGAACCGTATCGGCTGGAGATGGGCGCGAAGCTCGCCGTTGACGATGCCCGAGACCTCTACGCGTTTTGGAGCGACAAGCTCGCGCGGGCTATCGCCCCGGCAGGCTCAAACACCACGATCGTCAACCTCGCCAGCGTAGAGTATGCCAAAGCCGTTCTGCCCCACCTCGCGGGCGACGCCACGGCCGTCACATGCCTCTTTGGCGAGGGTATCCGCAACGGGAAGCCCATCCAACGGTCGACCGCCAGCAAAAAGGCGCGCGGCTCCATGGTGCGGTGGATGGCAGAAAACAAGCTCGAGGATGCAAGCGAACTCACCGCATTCAATATCGGCTATCGGCACATCCCCGAGCTTTCAGACAAAAACACCCTGGTTTTCATGAACGCGCAGGCACAATAGGCCCGCCGTTTCCAAACACCCCATTACTCCGCCAAGCCATCGGCCTTTGCAATCTCGCTCGTCGAGCCATCTTGGTAGGTAATCTTAACGTGCTCTACGTCGGATACCGTAACGCCCGACGGAGGTTCCAGACGCCACTCCGTCAGAGCGATATCCATGGTCGTGGGCACGCCCCCTTGATCTTTGGGCTTCACCGTGAGTGTTTTGATTGCCGCATCAAACGTCACGCGTTCGATTTCTTCGCCCGGAATAGACCCGCCGCTCAGCTGCAGCTGCACAAACTCGTCGCACGGATACCAATAGTCGCCGGGTGCGGCAACCGTGTTGCCACCAGAAACTTTCATGGTCATAATCGGCAGGCCCTCGTCGGCTTCAAACTCCCAGGCGGCGCCGCCACGACCGCCGAACGTCCAAATACAAAAGGCAATCACCAGCACGGCAAGCACCGCAAAACCAATCGCGACCAACCCATGGTGCGCACGGCTTTCCTCGGCCGATACATCCCATTGCGTCTCTCGATATAGATGCTTGTCTTCCATGTTCGCCTCCCCACAGGCACGCTCGTTGGCCCAATCGTACCCATTCAGGCTATACTTGAGCCCATGACATAACGGGGAGCTTGCAGGACAAGACGGCAGGCTGAGACTGGGCGCGCCCGCCCTGACCCGCAAACCTGATATGGGTAATGCCAACGAAGGGAGCCGTGCCAATGAGCACACAGACCGAGCCCAAGCTCGTCACGCAAATCGACTTCGCCCGCGCCGGGCAGATCACACCGCAGATGAAGGAGGTCGCCGAGCGCGAGCATCGCGACCCCGAGTACATCCGCGAGCGCGTGGCCGACGGCCGCATCGCCATTCCCGCCAACATCGTGCACATCAAAAAGGGCATGCGCGCCTTTGGCGTCGGTGAGGGCCTGTCCACCAAGGTCAACGTGAACCTGGGCATCTCGGGCGACAAGGCCGATGCCGCCGAGGAATGGAAGAAGGTCAAGATCGCCGAGGACTTTGGCGCCGACGCCATCATGGACCTCTCCAACTCGGGCAAGACGCGCCAGTTCCGCCAGCAGCTCATCGACGAGACGCCGCTCATGGTAGGCACCGTCCCCATGTACGACGCCATCGGCTACATGGAAAAGCCGCTGGTCAAGCTCACCAAGGACGACCTGTTCGAAGTCGTGCGCGCGCATGCCGAGGACGGCGTGGACTTTATGACCATTCACTGCGGCATCAACAAGTCGGTCACCAAGACCTTTAAGGAGACCGGCCGCCTGATGAACATCGTGAGCCGCGGCGGCTCACTGCTGTTTGGCTGGATGGAGGTCACCGGTAACGAGAACCCGTTCTATGAGTTCTACGACGAGTTGCTCGGGATTTGCCACGAATACGACGTGACGATTTCGCTCGGCGACTCCTGCCGCCCGGGCTGCCTCTACGACTCCAACGACGCCACCGAGACCGCTGAGATGATCGAGCTGGGCAAGCTGTGCAAGCGCGCTTGGGCCGCCGGCGTCCAGGTCATGGTCGAGGGCCCGGGTCACATGGCGCTCGACGAGATCGCCGCCAACATGAAACTGCAGAAGCGCCTGTGCCACAATGCTCCGTTCTATGTGCTCGGGCCGCTGGTGACCGATATCGGCGTGGGTTACGACCACATCACCGCTGCCATCGGCGGCGCCATCTCCGCCAGCTCCGGTGCCGACTTCCTGTGCTACGTGACACCGGCAGAGCACCTATGCCTGCCCAACGCCCAGGATGTGCTCGACGGCCTCATGGCCACCAAGATCGCCGCACACGCCGCCGACATCGCCAAAAAGGTGCCCCACGCCCGCGACATGGACGACAAGATGGGCCAGGCACGCCGCAAGCTTGACTGGGACGCCATGTGGGAGTGCGCGCTCGATCCGGTTACGGGCAAGAAGCGCTACGAGGAGTCCCCCGCCGCCACCGAGGGCACTTGCACCATGTGTGGCAAGATGTGCGCCGTCCGCACCGTCAACAAGATCTTCGAGGGCACCACGATCGACCTCGGCATGGAGGACTAGCCTGTCGCCGCGGCCGCTTCTGTCGGCGAGCTGGTGCCTGTCAATTGTTGACGTGTGAACATTTGCTTGCATTTGCGTAAAGATTGCATCGCCCGCCCGGGTTCGACATAGAGTCGGCCCGGGCATCTTTATAATGCTGGCTTATAGACCCATTTGATTCCGACCGAACAAGGGAGCGAACATGGATCGCAGTAAGGTACCTGCCGTTCTATCCATCGCAGGATCCGATTCCAGCGGTGGCGCCGGCATTCAGGCCGACATCAAGACCATCACGGCGCACCGCCTGTATGCCGAGACGGCCATCACCGCCATCACCGCACAGAACACCCTGGGCGTTACCGCCGTGCAGGATATCTCGCCAGATATCGTAGCCGCGCAAATAGACGCCGTTTTTGACGATATCCGCCCCAGCGCCGTCAAGATCGGCATGGTTTCTTCTGTCGAGATTATCGAAGTCATCGCCGACCGCTTGAGCGCCTGGAACGCAACGAACGTGGTCGTCGACCCCGTCATGGTCGCCACCTCGGGCGCGCGGCTGATTGCCGAAGATGCCGCCGAGGCGCTCACCCGCCGCCTGTTCCCGCTAGCGACGGTTATCACGCCCAATATTCCCGAGGCCATGGCACTGCTCGACTATGAGGTCGACTCCGAGCGCACGCAGCAAAATGCTGCCATGCTCCTCACCCGCCGCTTTGGTTGCGCATCCCTCGTTAAGGGTGGGCATCTTGTCAACGAGGCCAACGATGTACTGGCCGAACCCGCGCCACTCGATGACGAGGGCAACCATCTGGGAGACCCACTCACCACGTGGTTCCGCCACAAGCGTATCGATACCAATAACACACACGGCACCGGCTGCACGCTCTCGTCCGCCATTGCCTGCGCGCTGGCCCAGGGTATGGATCTTGCCGATGCCGTCAACGCCGGCAAGGCCTACCTGACAGGCGCTCTGGCCGCCGGCTTTGACATGGGCAAAGGCTCCGGCCCCGTCAACCACATGTGGCAGTATTAAGATTCGCAGCCCAAGCCACCGCAAAGGGGACAGGCACCCTTGCGGTGGTTCCCACAAACATCTCGATCTGTAACAGTTAGAGTCCATTTTTCGGCCCACCTGTTACAAATCGAGACATTCAAATTCCGCTGAAACGAAAATCTCAATCTGTAACAGCAACTCGGCGAAATCGACCCTAGATGTTACAGATCGAGACAAACGACCGATATCAACCTGAATAATCTCAATCTGTAACATCTAGCCCGTTTTCGGCCTTACAGCTGTTACAGATCGAGACAAACCAACGAAACAAGCCGCCGCAAGGGAAACTTTTGTACTGGTTTGGGGCTGCGCTACTCACCGAGCATCTCTTGGAGCTTGGCTGCCACGGCATGTCCCAAGCTCTCGTGGCCTTCGGGCATCATGTGCAGATAATCGATATCGCCCGGCTCGGCAAAGTCGGCGGCATTCAAAAAGTCGCAGCCAAACTGCTCAGCCACATGCGCGTAGTACTCACCAAAATGTTCCGAGGCTTCTACGGAATGCTCGTCAAAATCGGTCATATATACGTCGGCGATCTGCGGCTTAATCTTGATAGGCGCCATCAGCAGAATCCGTGGGCAGGGCGCGGCATCGGTCCAGGCAAACGCGCGGACGGCGCGAATCAGTGCCATGGCGCCACGGGCGATATCGGAGGCTGTCACGCCAAAGACCGTCTTGCAGTCGTTGGTGCCCAGCATAATCACGATCGCGTCCAGCGGCTTATGGGCTTCGAGCAGCATCGGCAGCGCGCGAATGCCGTTGAGGTTGGTGTCCAGATGGCACATATCGTCGCGCACCGTCGTGCGACCATTTAGGCCTTCCTCAATCACATGCCAACCCTCACCCAGGTCACGCTGCACCACACCGCACCAGCGCACATCCTGCGCATAGCGCACTGCGGTGCCGTCGCGCATACCCGCCGGATCATAGCCATAGGTGTTGCTGTCACCAAAGCATAGAACGTTTTTCATCTTGAGTTCCCCATTCCGTAAAAAGCCGACGGGAGCAATCCCTCCCGTCGGCTTGGCATATCACATCGCGCGCACCGCTTACAGGTACTTGCGCCAGTCGTCCTCGTCCTCATCGTCCTCGGCTGCTGCCTGGGCCTGCTCGGCGGCACGAGCGGCTGCGGCGCGGGCGGCAACCTGGGCATAGGACTCCTCGTTGCGCTCGGGGAAGTTTGCCAGCACGTGCTCGAACTTGGCAAAATCCTCGTCCCAGCGCGTAGAGGGCACGGCAAAGAAGACCTGCTTGACCTTGAAGTCGCCCGATGCGAGCTCCTTGCGGAAGAGCTCGGCCACGGCCTCGGCGTCAAAGCCGTTGTTCTCGCAGCCCCAAGCACCCAGTACGAGCTTCTCGCGGCCCAGCTCATCGCAGATAGCAAGCACAAAGCGAATGCGGTCGCGCAGGGCGTCAAGCAAGGCATCGTCGCTCACGCGGTACTCCTGGCGAGCACGCTTGGCGTTGGGTGCAGCGGCGACGATTACGTCGGCATAGGCGTGCACATGCTTGCGGTCGAAGCGCACCGCGGGCACCACCAGCGCACGGTTGCGGTACAGCTCACAGTTGATGTTGCGGCGACGGTTCTCGCCGTACCATTTACGCTGCTTATCAAGGACATTGTACAGGTACGAATCGGCGCACAGCGTGGCCTCCTGGCCCAGATAGCCCTGGATGTAGCCACCGCCCGGATTGGTGAACGAGGCAAAGGCAAGCACAGCCATGTCGCAGAACTGCGCGTAGCCTCGACCGTTATCCAGAATGGCCTGCGTGGCAGAGGCGTCGAGCACGGTGACCTCGGGCAGGACCGGAGCGGGCTCCTCGGCGGCAGGCGCGGGCTCGGCTTCGGTGGCCTCCTCGACGGGCTCGGGCGCCACCTCGGCATCGACCGCAGCCTCGACCTCAGCAGCCTCAGTAGCCTCGACCTCGGCAGCCTCGACGTCCTCGGCAGCTTGCTCCTCAGCAGCCGCTGCCTTCTGGACCCTGGTCTTCATCGCCGCGACAAAACCGGCAGGCATACCATCGAACTCGCGCACGCCGGCAAGCGAACGCTCGATGTCCTTGGCACAGGCCTCGGACACAGCCGTCACATGGCACTCGGCGGCCTTGGCACGTGCCTCACGCTTGGGATTGGGCTGACCCGCTCGGTTGGACCTGCGGTTACGGTTCCTGCTGTCGACGTCTGCCATACATGGCCACCTTTCCTGTCGCTGCCGCTATCGGCTTTTCCCATCCATGATACCCCGCCGCACACATAAAGACGGTCCCGAAGGACCGCCTTTCGCATCGTTTTACCGTGTCCGGCAGGAAGCATCGCAATGCCGCGCTTTAATCGCGACGGCCGAGGATGTTCAGAATGCGCAGGAACACGTTGATAATATCCACGAACAGGTTGGATGCCATAAGTACGGCGTTGGGCAGCGTGGGCGGCACCGTCGTTGCCACATAGGTGTCGTAGCCGATGAAGCCGGCGAACACCACAATCACGATCAGGTCGGTGATGGACTGCGAAACGCCCATGAACATCAGCACGATCTCGACCAGAATCGTGGCAAGCAGGATGCCAAAACCAATGCCATACACACGCTGGAAGAACTTGGGGAAGGTCACGCCCAGCGCACCAAAGACAAAGGTGATGGCGGCCGTGGCGATAAAGGCGGTGTTAATGGTAGGCAGGTCGTAGTTTGCAAGACCAAACGACGCCGTCAGACCAAAGGTGCTCGCAAAGACCACGTAGCCCACGAGTGACAGGCCCACGGACTGTTTGCTGGCAGCAGCCGACATCATGACCATGCCGACGATGGTCAAAATAAATGAGCCAAAGACCAGCGGCAAAGCGGCGCCGCTCATCATCATGCGCGCAAACGACATGGTGCTCGTAAAATAGGCGCCGGCGCCCATGGCGCAAAAGCCCAAAAAGATCAGGGCAGACATGACAAGGTTGTACGCGCGCGGCGACATCTCCTTGGCGCGGCTTGCGCCGGTCTCGATGAGGCCGTTCTGATAGCCCTGGATATCGTTCATACTTCGTCCTTTCACAAAGCGCCGCGACGGCACCGTAGGTGACAAGATTCCTGTCATTGTACCCGAATGCCGTACGTCCTTACCTACGGCGCTCGCCCTCGAGCGTGCGATCAAAGGCCCAGACCCACCAACGCATCACGTGTGCCTGCGAGCCATCCGGTCGCTCGCGTGCCTGTTCTTCCAGATACAGTTCGGTCGCATGTCCACCAAAACGAACCTTATAAGTCGCCGTACGAATGCCGTGAACCGTCAGGCCAAAACCGGTAGACGAGACAATCTCGTCAATCGTAAAGCAGCGACCGTCGACCCAGCAGACGGTAACCGGCACAACCTGTCCGCCCGCGAGGATGCGAGCCACGACGTCCACATACTGCTTGTGTACGCGCCGAGTTTTGCCGTCTGTCTGTCGATATTCCATGCCTCCTATTATCGAACGCATGTTTGTATGTTGTAAAGCGAACAGACTGTGGTTTTGGAGTGTCGTAGTAATCACACGTGTCCGCATGGCGTGTTAGCAAAAAGAACACCCGCGGTCAACAGGGCAAATATTCAATTTTAGTGCCAAAAAGTTCACTTCTCCCATCAGAACTCGGTAAAGAGACCCGCAGGAGGTGATACGATTTATCATGTTTTTGTAACGTGCCTGCAAACTTCGAGAAAGCCCATATATGGACGTAACGTTCTCAACCTTCCTCGGCCAAATTGTGTCGAACCCAGTCCTTGCCGTCACCGTGATCCTCGCGTTGGGCGCCATCTTCGTCAATGGATGGACCGACGCGCCCAACGCCATCGCGACCTGCGTCACTACGCGTTGCATGCCCGCCCGTGCCGCCATTCTCATGAGCGCCGCATTCAACTTCCTCGGCGTACTCATCATGACGCACTTTAACGCGAGCGTCGCCAACACCATCTCACATATCGTCGACTTTGGCGGAAATAGCACCATGGCGCTCGCCTGCCTATGCGCGGCGCTGTTCTCCATCGTCGTCTACGGCGCCACAGCGTCGCGTTTTGGCATCCCCACTTCGCAAAGCCACAGCCTCATCGCCGGCCTGACCGGTGCCGCTATCGCCCTCGGCGGCGCGAGCAGCGTCAACGTCCACGAGTGGATGAAGGTTATCTACGGTCTGGCGCTCTCCATCGGCTTGGGCTTTGTCATGGGCTGGGTCCTGTGCAAGCTCGTCTCGATTCTTTTCGCCGCCGCCAACAGGCGACGTGCCAATGTCTTCTTTAAATACGCTCAGATCGCGAGCGCTGCGGCCATGAGCTTTATGCACGGCGCGCAGGATGGACAGAAGTTCATCGGCGTGCTCTTTTTAGGTGTGGCCTTTGCCAGCGGCCAAACGAGCGTCGGCGATGCAGGCATCCCCATCTGGATTATGCTGCTGTGCTCGGCCACTATGGGTATCGGCACCAGCGTGGGCGGCGAGCGCATCATCAAGTCCGTCGGCCAGAGCATGGTCAAGCTCGAAAAGTACCAGGGCTTCTCCGCCGACCTCGCAGGCGCCGCAAACCTGCTGCTTGCCACCCTTACCGGCATCCCCGTGTCCTCCACCCACATCAAGACCTGCGCCATCATGGGCGTCGGTGCCGTCAAGCGCCTTTCGGCCATCAACTTTGGCGTGGTCAAGGACATGATGTTCACCTGGTTCTTTACCTTCCCCGCCTGCGGACTCATCAGCTTTGTCATGGCCAAGCTGTTCATGATGTTCATCTAGTCAAACCGAGCGTCCATCCGGACCGTAATACTTCGCCCACCCGTCTTCGCCTCGAAAGGACCCACTCATGGCAAAGAAACCCGATTCGTTCTACTTCGACAACTACGTCGCCTGCGCCGACCTTGCCGTCCAGGCCGCCGAGCTGCTCACCAAGATTTTCGAGAACTTCGACCCCGCAAAGATTCACGATATGCTCAACAAGATGCACGCGATCGAGCATGCGGCCGACAAGAAGCACCATGAGCTTGAGGACGCCCTGCTCACGGCCTTTATCACCCCGCTTGAGCGCGAGGATCTGGACCTGATGAGCTGCTCGCTCGACACCGTGCTCGATCGTATCGAGGGCGTCGTGCAGCGCGTCTACTTCACCAACATCCAGAGCATCCACCCCGATGCCATCGTGATCGCCCACAAGGTGACCGACGCCTGCCGCGCCATGAAGGACCTGATGGTCGAGCTGCCCAACTACCGCAAGTCCAAGACCCTGCGCGAACTCGTCATCCAGATCAACACGATCGAGTCCGAGGCCGACGAGCTCTACATCAACGCCATGCGCAACCTGCATGTCAACGGCAAGGATCCGCTCGAGGTCATCGCTTGGCGTGACGTGTACGCCTTCCTGGAGTACTGTGCTGACTGCTGTGAGAATGTGGCCGATGTTGTGGATTCGATTGTCATGAAGAACAGTTAATTGGGGGTACGTGTCCCGGCGGCGAAGGGCCGGCACCTGTTTGCTTTCTCACTCCGGCTGCATGGCAGAGTCGTTCGAAAGTAAACAGGTGCCGGCCCTTCGCCTTACGTACCACCATTGGGAACTTTGGCTGACAGTCAGAATGCGATTGGGGCTTGGCTGATACGGACTTTTATGCCCGAATGGATACTTTGAGGCTGTACTTGGCGTTTGGTTGGACAGAGCTTTGGGTACCTTTTGTTTTACTTTGGATTGATTTGCTGACTTTGGAGGGTTTGGTTATGGGATATTTGGATCTGGCTCGGGCTCGGTATTCTTGTCGTGAGTTTGAAGATCGGGCTGTAGAGCAAGCTGTTGTGGATGCCATTGTTGAGGCTGGGCGTATTGCTCCTTCTGCTTGTAATAACCATCCAACCCGTGTGATGGTGTTGGATACGCCTGAGCTTCTGGAGAAGGCTGCTGCTTGTCAGCCTCGGTTTGCTCGTGATGGGTCTATCTTTGGGGCTCCGCTTGTCTTCCTTATTTGCAGCGTTACCGATGACGCTTGGGTGCGCCCGTATGACCAGATGAATTCCAGCGAAATCGATACGTCCATCGTGTGTGATCAGATGATGATGGAGGCCACCGAGCAGGGCCTGGGAACGTGCTGGGTGTGCCATTTCAAGCCTGAGGTGGCACAGGAGCAGTTCAATCTGTCCAAGGGCGTCTATCCCTATCACATGCTCGTCTGTGGCTATCCCGCCGACCACATCGCCGATCCCGAGCATCGCGAGGCACGCACCATTCCCCTCTCCGACTTCCTCCTCAAGTAGATTTTTGGGACATGCCTTAAAACCTACCCTTGACCGCTCACCCGTTCGCCGAGTTCTGCGCCACCATGTGCAGGGCTCGGTTTTTTATGTTGCGCGCCCTTGCACAGTCATAAAAAAGGACCCGCAAGCTGCGGGTCCTTTCGAGGCACTAAATTGTAGGCCGAATGTTAGTCCAGGTCGTCGGCAGCGAAGTTGTCGATCGGGGCGAAGGGATCGGCCACGGGGACAACCGGGTCAGCGACGGGCAGCGGCTCGGCGGGAACAGTCACCGCAGGAGAAGCGGCAGAACCGACCGGCGTAGAGGCCATCAGATCGGCCGGGAAGGAGTTCTGGGCATCGTCCATAAAGTGCTGGATGAGCTTGAGATACTCGGCCTTGAACTCCTCACGGGAAGCTTTGAGACGATCGATCTCCTCGAGCTCGGCCTGCTTTTCGGTCAGAGCCTGGCGGATAACCTCGCGGGCCTTGGCGTCAGCCTCGTTGCGGATACGCTCAGCGTTCTCGTTGGCATCGTTGACGATGGTCTCAGCGGTCTGCTGGGCAGCGATCAGGGCGGCGGAAATCTGGCGCTCCTGAGCGGAGAAGTCAGGGGCGGGAGCAGCCACGGGGGCGGCAGGAACGGCCTGGTCGGCGGTATCCTGAGCCTGGGCAAGCTGAGCCTGTGCATCGGCAAGCTGCTGCTCGGTAGCAGTCAGACGACCCTTAAGGTCGACGATCTTAGCGAGCATAGCGTCAACCTCGGAGGACAGCGTCTCCAAGAAGACGTCGACCTCGGCAGGATCGTAGCCACGCTTGGCCTCAGAGAAAGTCTGAGCCTGGATGTCTGCAGGGGTAATAGCCATAACAAGTCTCCTTTTTCATCGCCTCGGCGCTACACGCCCGACGTAAGTTACTAAGTCAGTTCTACACGAGTATACCTATAAGAAGCTGCAGAACCAGCCTCTGCACCAACTGCAACGCAATAATCGCAACGACCGGCGAAAAATCGATACCGCCCATCGGCGGGATGAAACGACGGAACAGGTTGAGCCACGGACCGCACACGCTATCAAGCACCGCGGCAATATCCTGAAGCAAACCACCCTGCTTCATGGGAATCCACGTCATAAAGCAGTAGACGACAATGAGCGTGGAATAGAAGTTGAACAGCGTGTTGACCAGCTGGACGATAGTGTAGATGTTGATGGGAATCTCCTCGTCTTGTCTTTACTTAAGGTAGCCGTCGGCACGAAGCTTCTTGAGATCGGAATCTTTGACCTCGCAACCGGCGGGCAGCACCATGAACACGCGGTCGCCCACCTCCTTGACCGTGGCACCCAGACCGCAGGCAAAGCCGTAAGAGAAGTCCAAGACGCGCTTGGCAACTTCGGTGCGTACGCCCACAAAAATCAGTGCGACAGGCTGCTTGGTGCGAACGCGGCGCACCACGGTCTCCACGTCGTCATAGCTCTCGGGGCGCAGGACATAGGCCGGCAGCTGCGGCGTGGCGTTGATGATATTGCTCGCATAGGCCGAGGCATCGCTCGGTGCAGGCGCGGGTGCAGCGGCGGCACGGGCGCGGGTATTCTCGGCGTAGCTCGACGGCGTGTCATAGGCACCAGGACGATAACCGCTCGCAACACTGTCCTGCGAGCGCGAAGGCGGGTTATACGTCGTGGCATGGCGGGAGTCATCGCCGACCAGCTGACCGGAGCGCGTATACACGGCAACCGACTCAGCTTCACCGCGGCGCGTCTGGCCAAGCAGACCGTTGCTCGGCTCGTCTTGGGTGTAGAAGCCCTCGCCCGAAGCACCACTGTAGCCGTTGTTCTGATAGCCATCGTCGTAGCCGTCATCGTAGCCGTAGTCGTCGTCCTGGCCATAACCCTGGTCGTAACCCTGCTGGCCGCCCAGGTGCATCTTATTTTTAATCTCGTCAAGGAAGCCCATGGTTGTGTCCTCTCGCGGTTTAGTGCAGGCGCCCCGATAATCAGTGCGCACTTCAGAGCCTTATTTTACTGCAAACTCCGGGCTAAATACTACCCTGCCCAGGCGAACGAGCGTAGAACCCTCCTCAAGGGCAGACTCAAAGTCCTCGCTCATACCGCAGGAAAGCTCAGGCAGGTTCAAATCGGGATGCGCCGCCTCCAGCTCATCCCTCAGCTCACGAAGCCCCGCAAAGGTGCGGCGTGCCACATCCTTATTCCCCCGGGGCGCCATAGTCATAAGCCCCTGTACGCAAATTCCCTCAAGTTCTGCAAGCTCACCCGCGGCGGCGCGAATCTCATCGGGTGAAAAGCCTCCCTTCGACTCCTCACCACTCACATTGACCTCAATGAGCACACGCTGGGGGCCGACGAGCTCGCCTGCCTCAATCTTGCGAACAGCACGGCTCGAGATCGCCTGCGCCAGATGCAGCGAACCCACCGAGTGAATCAGCTCGGCTGAGCCCAGCACCGCATTGATCTTATTGGTCTGCAGGTTGCCGATCATATCGAAGCGCACCTCGGGCAGCTCCGGATGCTCCGCCAGACCCGTGAGCTTGCGAACCAGCTCCTGCGGGCGGTTCTCGGCAAAATGGCGATACCCCGCCTGGATGGCGGCAACGGTCTCATCGACACCAACGGTCTTGGACACGGCAATGAGGCTCGCGGCGTCGTGGGGACGGCCCGCGCGATCGAGCGCCGCATAAAAACGTTCCAGAATCTGCTCGCGGCGAGCGCGCATCAAGTCCAAATAGTTATCCATTGCCAATCGCCTCCGCTGACAGCCAAACAAGTAGTCCCATGCTAACGCAAGAGCGCGGCCCCGCATGTGCAAGGCCGCGCTCACTTAGGTATTTACAATCTTTCGACGAACGGGGTTACTTACTCCTCGTCGTCCTCGCCATCGTCCTCATCCTCAAGATGATCGAGCAGGTAGCGAAGACCCTCGCTGACCTCGTTAACGGGCACCTTGGCAACGTAGCGTGCATCGACGGCGGGCCTCATGATAACACCCTCGCCCGAAGGCACGCGCATGCTCTCGAGCTCATCCTCATCAGTGCAGGCGATATCACCGGCAGTCATACGCTGTCCGGTCAACAGGAAGGTCAGACGGCAGGCGGCATCGATGGAAATCGAGGCGATGCGATCGAGATAGCGCGATACCATGATGGCGCGGCGCAGGTCGTCATAGTTGCTGTCGTCGTCCATAAAATCGCCCGTGTCCATGCGGTTAAAGGTGCGGAAGAACTTCTCGTAGGCGGCGTGCACTGGCTCGTCCTCGACGGCCAAGTTGCAGATGATGGACATGTCGTTGGTGACGAGCGCAGAAAGCGAAGAGCCCAGCACCTGGTAGACGGCCTCAGCCTCGGCCTCGACCGTGCCGACAAGCTCCTTGGGCAGCGAGATGTCGGCCTTGATCATATGACGCGTGGCGCGGCAAATCTGGCGAACCTTATCGGTCATGCGCTGCAGGTTAAAGTCGACGTAGATGATCGTCTGCAGCAAGCGGAAGTCGGAGGCGACCGGTGACTGCGTGGCAATCAGGTTGTAGCAGACGGCCTCCAGGTTGGCGCAGCGTGCGTCAATCGAAAGCGTGCGCTTCTTGGTCTTGGTGGCGAGCTTGCGGTCGTCGGTCACATAGGCCTTCACGGCATCGTGGAGGGCCAGATCGACGGCCTCGTAGATGCTCAGCATCTCGTGACGGGCCTCGATGAGCTGACGGGAAAACAGTTTGCGCATGGTTCACTCCAATCAGTTGGGTGCGGTCATGCCGCCCGCACAGTGAATACGCACCGGACCAGATCCGATCGGCTTGGGACTAGTCGCACCGATCAGCCAAAGCGGCCGGTGATATAGTCTTCCGTCCGCGAGTCCACCGGGCTGGTGAAGATCGCGTCGGTTTGACCATACTCGATGAGCGTAGCGGGCTCGCCGGCAACTTCCTGCAAGAAGAATGCGGTGTAGTCGCTAATGCGAGCTGCCTGCTGCATTGAATGCGTGACGATGATGATCGTCATCTCGGGCGCCAGCTCGGCCATCAGATCCTCGACCTTAGAGACGGACGTGGGGTCGATGGCGGAGCAGGGCTCGTCCATCAGAAGGACATCGGGTTGCACCGCAAGCACGCGCGCGATGCACAGACGCTGCTGCTGACCGCCCGAGAGCGCCAAACCATCCTTGTTGAGCTGATTGGATACCTCTTTCCAGAGGTTGGCGCGCTTGAGCGATTCTTCCACGATGTCATCGAGGTCACTTTTGCTAGTCACGCCCTGCAGACGAGGGCCAAAGGCGACATTCTCGTAGATGGATTTAGGAAACGGGTTGGGCTGCTGAAAGATCATGCCCACGCGACGACGGAGATCGACCGGGTCGACACCCTCGGCATAGATATCGTTGCCGTCGAGCGTCATGGTGCCCTCGACGCGCGTGCCCTCGATCAGGTCATTCATGCGGTTGATGCAGCGCAAAAACGTCGACTTGCCGCAGCCCGAAGGGCCAATGAAGGAGGTGATGGCGTTTTTGGCGATGTTGAGGTCAAGCCCCGTCAGCGCATGAAAGTCACCGTACCAAAAGTTGAAATCCTTGGCCGTAATGGCCGCTTGCTCCAACGTGGGAGCGGACTGATAAACGGACATGGGACTCCTTAACTAGCGACGCTTGCGCGACAGGAAGCGCGCAAACAGGTTGAAGGCCAGAATGATCACCATCAGCAAGAGCGCGGTGCCGTAGGCTGCGTTCATGTTGATGCCGTCGTTGGCAAGCAGATACAGGTGAACCGTCATGGGGCGGCCGGAATCGAGCGGCGAAATAGGTAGATTGATGGCCTGCCCCATGGTATAGAGCACCACCGCGGTCTCGCCAATGGCACGGCCGATGGCGAGAACGATGCCCGTGGCAATACGGCCAAAGGCAGAAGGAAGCACGATCTTGGAGACAACCTGCCACTTGGTGGCGCCCAGGCCATATGCGCCCCAGCGGATATAGCGCGGAACGGCGCGAATGGCCTCTTCGGTGGTACGCATGACGATGGGAAGCATCAAGAGCGCGAGTGCCAGGGCGGCCGAGACCATCGAAAGGCCCAGGCCCATGGCCTCGACAAACAAGGCGTAGCCAAACAGGCCCATAACGATGGAGGGCACCGAGGCCAAAGCGTCAGCAGCGTAGCGAATGAGCTCGACGACCTTGCCCTGCTTGGCGTACTCGGCCAGATAGACGGCTGCCAGCACAGCGATCGGCGTGCAGATAAGCATGGCGAGCGCCGTCACGTAGACGGTCGATACGATCGTGGGCCAAATTCCGCCCTCGGCGTTGACGCCCTGGGGCCAACCGAAGATAAAGTCGAGCGAGATGTGTGGCAGGCCGTTGATGACCACGTAGGCGATGATAGCGACCAGCACCAGCGTGGTGATGTAGGCAGCGGCACGAAACACGCCAAGCATGATCTTGTTGGACAGGTCCTTGTTGATGCGGCCCTTCTTGCCGTGGGAAAGGGCACGCTTGATGCGCTCGCGCGACGAGGTCGTATCGACCGTCGTGTCAACGGAATCGGACATAGCCTACCCCCTCTTCTTCTTGGAAATCAGACGGACGATGCCCACCAGCGTGGCGGAGATGATAAACAGGACCACGCCCATGCCGAACAGCGCCGAGCGATGCAGACCCGAGGAATAGCTCATGTCGAGCGCGATCTGGCTCGTGAGCGTCGAGATAGGGCTCGCAATGCTGTCGGGAATAACCGGGGCGTTACCCACGACCATGAGCACGGCCATGGTCTCTCCGATGGCACGGCCCATACCCAGCACGATGGCATCCACGATACCCAGCTTAGCGGCAGGTAGCACGACCTTATAGATGGTCTGCCACTTAGTAGCACCCATGGCATACGATGCCTCGCGAATGCCCATGGGAATGGAATTGAGGGCATCGATGGTGAGCGTGGTGATGGTAGGGACGATCATGATGGCGAGCACAAACCACGCCGTCAGCGCACCAAAACCAAGGCCGCCGGTCAGTTGTGCGATAAACGGGCGGATGATGATCATGCCGAAAAAGCCGTAGATGATGGAGGGTATGCCCGCCAGCAGGTCAACGGCGGGGCTGATGAGCTTGCGCACGCGCTTGCTGGCAATCTCGACCAGGTAAACGGCCGTACCCACGCCCAGCGGCACGCCCATGGCGAGCGCACCGACGGTCACCAGACCTGAGCCGGCAAGCAGCGACATGATGCCGTAGTGGCCCTCAGAGGGCGCCCACGTAAAGCTAAAGAAGTCCGCCAGACCGATGTCGGTAAAGACGGGCAGCGCCGAGTACGTGGTAAAGACAAAAATCAGGATGACGGTAACGACCGCCAAGAACGCGCAGGCAAAGAAGATCCACTGCAGCGCCTTCTCCTTGATATAGGTACTGCGCGATACGAGCGCCAGCTCGCGCTTCTTGGGTGCCTGAGCATTCTGCTCAGTCTGGGAGTTTTCCTGTGCTTCCATGCTACTCACTCCCCTTCTCGTCGTTGGTGACGGGGATAAAGCCCGCCTCGCGAATCTGCTTGTCCATCTTTTCGGACGTCACGTAGTCGATGTAATCCTGCGCCTGCTGCGAAGGCGCACCCTTAACAAAGAAGTAAAGGTCGCGCGAGATGGGATAGCCGCCGCTCGCGACCGTCTTCTCGGACGCCTCAACATGATTGACCGAGACGGCCTTGACCGAGGTCTTGGCGTTGAGGCTATCGACGAAGCCCAGCGAAATGTAGCCAATGGCTCCGCGCGAACGAGATACCACGTCGCGCACCTGGCCCGTGCCCGAAAGAACGGCCGAGCGGCGATCGAAGGGGGTGCCGTCCATCACGATGGTGCGAAAGGCCTCACGCGTGCCGGACGCCTCATCTCGGTTGATAACCTGAATCCTCAGGTCCTCGCCACCGACTTCTTTCCAGTTGGTGATCTTGCCGGCGTAAATATCGCGGAGCTGCTCGGTCGAGAGGTTATCGACCGGGTTATCGTCGTTCACGATGACCGCGATACCGTCGTGGGCAATGACGATGGGAGTCAGGCCCAGATCCTGTTCGTCGGCATTGAGTCCACGGGAGGAGCTGGCGATATCGGCCGTGCCGGCGCTGACGGCCTCGATGCCAGCGGAAGAACCCAAACCGGAAACGAGCACGTCGATGCCGGTCTCCTCCTTAAAGCCCTCGGCCGCAATCTCGGCGATAGGAAGGCAGGTCGTGGAGCCAGCGACGGTAATGGAAGAGGTAGAAGATCCCGAAGAACAGGCGCACAGCGTAAGTGTAAGCACAGCGGCGCTCAGGACCGATACGATCTTTCTCATAGCATCACGCCGATCGCAGCATGGCGCCCACAGGTGCCGTCCTCGTTACGGTAGGAATAAAAGCGGTCGTTCTGACGCACGGTCGAAAGCTGGGTATCCACGATATTATCCGCGTCGACACCGACATCTACCAGCGCCTCGCGAATGGCAGCGGAAAGATCGAGCATGCGAGAGGTACTCGCATCGATGCAAGAGAACTCGGCGGCAAAGCGATCCATGAGCTCCTGGGATACTTCATATTCGTCACCCAAGATATGGGGGCCGATATAGGCGGAAACGTCGCTCGCATCGCAGCCGGCAGCATCGCAAAGCGCCTGGCACGCCTTGGCGGAAATACGTGCAATCGTACCCTTCCAACCGGAGTGCACCACGGCAAATCCGCCAGGGGCCACCAGCACAACGGGAACGCAGTCGGCAAAGCAGAGCAGCACGGGCACGTTATGCGCCGTACAGACGATGGCATCGCAGCCCTCGGCAATCTGCTCGCGGACGTCCTCAAGGTCATCGGCGCCGTTCGAGGTCACCGCAACGATATGGTCACCATGGACCTGATTGGGAACGAGCAGGTTGTGCTCGCACTCGGCGGCACCCATAGCCTCGAGCGCGCGACGACGATTTTCTTGAACAGCAAAGGGGTCATCGCCAACATGCGAGCCCAAGTTAAGCGAGGAGTACGCATCTTCAGAAACACCACCGGCGCGCTCGGTGAAGGCAAAGCGGACATCGGATGTCGCGCCCTCCACCAACGTAACTCCATCATGGTCGACACGCGAAACGTTGTCCGCACGTGCTGCCATACTAAAGCCTCCTAATAACACAAGTACCGCGGCATCGCCGCTACAGCCCGCGTTTATACGGCTGTCATACTTCTCTAAAAGGATACCTGCTGCGCTGGAGGCAATCGTAAAGGGAACGTAAAGAGATTGGAGGTTCTAGTTTACAAAGTCGAAATAAAAAGGGCGCGTCCATACGGACACGCCCCTGTGCACAACAATGCAAAGAACGACTTAGAAGCTACCGCGCTTCAGGAAGTCGGGAAGCTCGAACTGATCGTTGCCGAAGTTAGGAAGCTCAGTGCCACCGACGTTGCGGGTCGGAGCGGCCTGAGCCGGGCTGGTGGCCGGAGCGGTGCGCTGCGGCTCAACGGAGGCAGCGGCCTTGCTCTGAGACTGCTGAGCGGCAAAGAGCTCGTCCTGACGGTTGACGTTGGAGTCGGAGAAGCCCGTAGCGATGACGGTGATACGCACCTGATCGCCCAGGGACTCGTCGACAACGGTACCGAAGATGATGTTGGCCTCGGGGTCGACGGCGTTGGCGACAACGTCGGCGGCGTCGCTGATCTCCTGGATGCCCAGGTCCTTGGAACCGGCGATGGAGAGCAGCACGCGTGTGGCACCATCGATGGAGCTCTCGAGCAGCGGGCTGGAGATGGCCTGCTGGGCAGCGTCGACGGCACGGGTATCCCCAGAAGAGGTACCGATACCCATCATGGCGGTACCGGCCTGCTTCATGATGGTCTTAACGTCGGCGAAGTCCAGGTTGATGATACCGGGGACGGTGATGAGGTCGGTGATGCCCTGGGTGCCCTGGGAAAGGACGCCATCGGCAATCGCGAAGGCCTCGAGCATGGTAGTCTTCTTCTCGGCGATGTCGAGCAGCTTATCGTTGGGGATGACGATCATGGTATCGACGCAATCGGAGAGGGTCTTAATGCCCTCCTCGGCGCTCTTCTTGCGCTTGCGGCCCTCGAAGGTGAAGGGCTTGGTCACGACGGCGACGGTCAGTGCGCCGACCTCGTTCATCGCGATATCGGCAACGATGGGAGCAGCGCCGGTACCGGTGCCACCGCCCTCGCCGCAGGTGATGAACACCATGTCGGCGCCAGCGAGCGCCTCGGCAATGTCGTCGCGGGACTCATCGGCAGCCTTGCGGCCAACCTCGGGGTTGGCGCCGGCGCCCAGGCCGCGGGTAAGGTCGGTGCCGATGTGCACCTTGATATCGGCATCAGAGATCGCGAGTGCCTGAGCATCGGTGTTGATGGCAACAAACTCGACGCCGCGGATGCCCTCTTCGATCATTCGATTGACCGCGTTGGTACCGCCGCCGCCGACGCCGACCACCTTAATGACGGCAAGGTAGTTGTTGATCTCTGTCTCGTGCATGTCGGTCCTCCGAACAAAGGTTATAGCCATAGCATGGGTCGACCCCTGCGCACATTAACCTTCAGGTTGAAAGTAAATGCAAAGGTAAACCGTATTATGGTTGCACATTATGAACGTATCAGTCAAATAATTGACCGTGAAAACCAAACAAACCAGATAAACGGCGTGGTATGGCCACTCAACAAAGCATCAACCAGCGCTACGAGGTCGGAGCATTCCTAAATGTGTAGTTGCCCGGAGAGCGCACATTGATATACGTTACGCCCTCTACCTGCGAAAGCAACTTGGTGACTACGCGTTCCTTCTTGGCGATATCGTCCGAATCGCCCAGCGACACCTCAATGCCGTTATTGAGGTTTGCCGAGATGGCTTCGACCGAAGGCGTGGAAATATCCTTGACTTGTCCCAAGAACTCGCTCGAAAAACCACGCACATAATCCAGGCCGGCCTTAACGGCTTTGGAGTTCACCGCCTGGCCGGAAACCGGAGCGACATCCGCCGAGACATCAGTCAACAGCACCGCGCCATAATGCTTAGCGAGCGCCAGCGCGGCATCGATTCCGGTCAAGGTATTTGAGCCCTGCCCTGTCGTGATGACGTTGCCCTGGTCGTCCACTTCGACCGACGTCGACAGTGGGGCGATCCAGGTGTCATCATCCCCGATGGCCCAGGCAAGGTCATCGGAGCTGATATAGGCAATTGCGATGACCTTGCGCTCCATAGGCGTAATGATGAGCGTATGCGGGAACTGACGCTGGACATCCACGCCCGAGACCCACGGGTTCTGCTTGAGGTCCTCGGTAATCTGGTCGGGATCGACGTTAAAAAGCGACGTTCCCTCGGGCAAATCGATCAGCTGGATAGCATCGTGCTTCGTCACATGCTCGCTGCCTTGAATCTGAATATCAGTGGCGGTAAACAATCCAGAGTTAATCACCACGATGGCAACGACGACGAGCACGGCCAAGACGGCCAGAACGCCGCCCACGATTTTGCCTTTGCCTGTAACGGCAGAAGCGGCGTCTGATGTTTTACTTGCCATCGCCCCAAGTGAAGACAACGGGTTGACGCCTATTTTACCCGAAGGCTTCTTGGCGGTAGCCGGCACCGATGTCAGCGAGCGCGGTTTCGATGCGCCCAGCGTGCGACCCGGACGCGGCGCTTTAGTTCCCGTCGGTGGCTTAGGAGTTGCCATGGGACGGGCAGGCTTGGCGCCCATAACAGGCTTTGACGTCACCGAGGGACGCGAGGACTTTTTTGCGGCCGGACGATTACCGAGCTGCGAGCCGACGACCGGACGACCGGCCTGTCGAGCATGCCCGACAGACTTAGAGCGCGCGACGGTATTGCGTTGAGGTTTGGCAGGCGCGCCGGAACGCCCTCCGGCGCGGCGGAAGGTGGGTTTCGATGCTCTAGAAGCCGAGGAATTTAACTTCCGGTCTGAGCTCGATGCCATACGCCTCCCTCACCTTTCCGTGCACATGTCTGATAACCGCGGCAACGTCATCGGCCGAGGCAGTTCCGTTATTAACGATAAAATTAGCGTGAACGGGCGAAACTTCCGCGCCGCCAATCGAAAAACCCTTTAATCCACAATCCTCGATAAGCTTGCCCACGCTCGCATCGGGCGGGTTGCGAAAGACCGACCCGCAGGATGCGCGACCCATGGGCTGCGTACGCTTGCGCCTCGTCAGGTACCGTTCCATGCGCTCGCGAATGTCGGCCTTGGGCGCCGGTTTAAGCTTGAGCACGCACTCGAGGATGATCTCATTGCGGGGAAGGCTACATTCGCGGTAGCCCCAAGTGATCTCGGACCCCGCATAATGCTTGATACCGGATGCCGGGTCAAACGTTACGACATCCTCAACCAGCGAGCCAATCCACTCGGTCCGTGTGCCGGCATTCATAGATATCGCACCGCCGACCGAGCCAGGGATGCCAACGGCAAACTCAAGGCCCGAGAGGCTACGCGACAGGGCATCGTTGACCAGGCGCGCAAACATCACGCCCGCACCGACCGTCAGCGTACAACCGTCATCGGCAACAACCGTGCGCTGAAACTCACGTCCGAGCGAAATGACGGCACCGCGATAACCGCCATCGGCAACCAGCAGATTGGAGCCCTTGCCTATGATGACCCACGGCACCTGCTCGCGATCGAGCACCGCCACGGCGCGGCGGAGGGCATGATAGCTATGGCACGTCACAAAGAGGTCGGCCTTGCCGCCGATACGATAGCTCGTATGACGCGCAAGGCGCTCGTCCTCGATCACATCCGTGTCGATCATGCCCGAGAGCGCCATGACGGCGTTAAACAGACCCATTAGGCTTAAGCGTCTTTCTTGGCAGTCAGATACTCAATGAACTCGGGACCGACGGTCGTAACGTCACCGGCACCCATGGTGAGCAGCAGGTCGCCCTCGCCCACCATCTGCTCGAGCTCCTGATTGAGCTCAAGACGGCTGGAGCAGTACACGACCTCCTTGCCAGGATGCTTGGCGCGCACGGTATCGGCGAGCATCTTAGAGGTGACACCCGGGATGGGCATCTCGCCAGCCGAGAACACATCAATCAGCAGCAGTTTATCGGCATTGGCAAATGCATCGGCAAAGTCGTCGCACAGGGCCTGCAGGCGCGAATAGCGGTGCGGCTGGAACACGACGTCGACGTGCTTGTAGCCCAGCGACGAAGCGGCAGCAAGCGTCGCCTTGATCTCGGTGGGGTGATGGCCGTAATCATCGACCACGGTGATGCCATCGATATCGCCCACGTGGGTAAAGCGGCGGCGAACGCCCTCAAAGCTCGAGAGCGCCTTGGCGGCGGCGTCGATGTCAAGGCCCAGGACATGGGCGACGGTGAGCACCGCCGTGGCGTTGAGCATGTTGTGGCGACCGGGATTGCTCTTGATCTCCACGGCATGTTCAGTGCCATCCTCAAAGCGAACGATAAAGTCACTCTGGATGCCCTTGACATCCGGGTGCATGCAGACGATGTCGTTGCTCTCGGCAAAGCCGTAGGAAAGCACGTGACGGCCCGTCGACTTGGCGAGCTCGGCCAGATGCGGGTCCTCACCGCAGACGATGACGGTGCCGTCCTCGCCCACCAGGCTCATGAATTTGGCGAAAGTTGCCTCGATCTCCTCGATACCCGAGTAGTGATCGAGGTGGTCGGCCTCGACGTTGGTCACAATGACTACGTTGGGGTTCAGGAACAGGAAGGAGCTGTCGGACTCGTCGGCCTCGGCGACAAAGTAGTCGCCCGAGCCGTTCTTGCCGTTCGTGTCATAGCCCTCGACGATGCCGCCGATCAAGAAGCTCGGATCCAGACCCATGCGGTCGAGCATGGTGGCGCACATCGAAGACGTGGTGGTCTTGCCATGCGTGCCGGCAACAGCGACGGTGGTGTAGCCGTGGCCCAAAGCAGAGAGCATCTTGGCACGGGGCCACACGGGAATACCAAGCTCGCGAGCGCGCACGAGTTCAGGGTTGGACTCCGGAATAGCGGTGGAGACAACAACCACGTCGGGCTTGACCTCGTCGATCGTGGCAGCCTCATGGCCCACATGCACCTTCACACCAGCGCGGGTAAGCTGGCGGATATAACGTGACGTCTTAAGGTCGGAGCCGGTAACGGCATAACCGCGCTCGTGCAGAACGAGGGCGATGCCGCTCATGCCGGCGCCGCCGATACCGATAAAGTGGGCGCTCTTAAACTCGGGCGCGGAGGTTGCAGTCTGGGAATCAGCCATGTGCTCGTGTACTCCTTGCGTAAACACTGCCTGTATCCCGTTAACTGTACCGCACCTACCGCATCAGCGCGAGGGCGACCGACGATATCCCGTCTAACTAACGCAAACCCTCTACCGCATCGGCCAGAAGAGCGGCGGCCCTATCCTGAGCCAGACCACGCGCCGCCTGACGCATGGCGTCGCGCGCCGCCGCGTCATCGACCAGGTGCAGCAGCTCATCGGCAAAGGCAGAACCGTCGATATCGGCATCGGCGCAAAGCACACCGGCCCCGGCGTCGACCAGATAACGGGCATTGGTGGTTTGGTGGTCGGCCGTCGCATGCGGATACGGCACGAGCACCGAGGGCACGGCGAGCGCAGCGATCTCGGCCACGCTCGATGCACCCGAACGCGAGAGCACCAAATCGGCAGCAGCCAGCATATCGCCCATGTTGTCGATGTAAGGCTGGACGCGGTAACGCTTCGCCTCCTCGGGCGTCAGCGCCAAAGCGCGCTCGGTCTCCTCAAAGCCGTCGGCACCCGTCGAATGCAACACATAGAGGTTCTTGCGCGAAAGCAGCTCGTTTTTGAGCGAAGCCACGCGCTCGTTGAGGTGCTGGGCGCCAAGTGAACCGCCAAAGACGAGCAACAGCGTAGCGTCCTCGGGAACGCCAAGTGCCTTGCGGCCGCGAGCGCGATCGCCCTCGATTACCGAGCGACGTACGGGGTTGCCGGTCATGAGCACGTGGCCAGGGTCACCTTCGCGCTCAAAGACCGAACGCGCTGCCGGCACCGAGATGCACACGCGGGCGGCGTGGGAGTTCATCATCTTGTTGGCCAGGCCCGGAACAGAGTTCTGCTCATGCAGCAGATACGGAACGCCCGCGCCCTTGCACCACCCCAGCAGCGGAACCTCGACATAGGCACCAAAACCAATGGCGGCATCGGGCTTGCCGACCTTTGAGAAATGACTGGCGAGCGCACGTTTGGCCTTGTTGACACGCCACAGCGAGGTCAGCGCCGTCCAAGGACGGGAGCGGTCGAAGCCCGTGACCGTAATGGGCACAAAATCAAACCCAGCCTCGGGGACCAGACGACCCTCGAGCTTGCGCGACTGGCCCACGAACACAACGTGGTGGCCGCGGTCACGCAGCTCTTCGGCCAAGGCGAGCGCGGGGTTGATGTGCCCTGCCGTGCCGCCGGCTGCAATAGCAACGGTCATTTTATCGGTCATGGTAGTCCCTTCGTACGCGCGGTCCCTGGTCGTCGATACGCAGACGTGCCGACGGGTCCGAGTTCAAATCGATTCGATTATATCCGCCGCCCGCATTGCGAGGAGTGGGGCGCTGAGGACGACCTTGCGGCGCCGTTCGCTGACGCGGGCGGGCTGCCGGCTCGGTCGCAGAGCCATCCAGGACGGTAAAACCGTTACGCGAAGATCGCTCGCCGCGCACGTGGGGCACGCCGGCGGTACTCTCATCCATAACGGCAAAGCTCTCACGTCGGCGGTCATACTCATCGCGGCGGGCGCTCTCGTACGAAACGCGCAGGATCAACCCGGCAAGCATGAGCGACACGATAATCGACGAACCGCCGTAGCTAATAAACGGCAACGGTTTGCCCGTCATGGGAAACACGTTGAGGATGCCCAGCGCGTTAATCAAAAACTGCACCGCGAGAATGACCGCGGAGCCAGACGCCATGAGCGCGCCCCGACGATCGGTCGCCTGCTCGGCAATGCGAAACGCCGAGTAGATCAGCATCGCAAACACCAAGAAGAACAGCACGGTTCCAACAAAGCCGACTTCCTCGCCAATGATAGCCAGGATGTAGTCATTGTGCGCCTCGGGCAGATACGAGTACTTCATGGTTGAGTTGCCGATGCCACGGCCGAACAGACCGCCCGAGGCAAAGGCCATGATGGCAAGCGTGGCCTGATAGCCGTCACCATACTCGTCGGCCCAAGGGTTCAAGGCAACCTGAATACGCACCATACGGTACGGCTCTGCGACAAGCGCAAGCACGATCACGAGAATGCCGAAGATTAGCACGCCGATGATAAATCTGGGGTCGAGACCCGCAAACAACGCCATGCACATGAGGGTCAACAGGATGATCAGGACAGTACCGAAATCGGGCTGGATAAAGATCAGAAAGAGCGAAATGCCCAGGTAGATGCCCATCTTGCGAAGGAATTCGTTGATGTTGCCACCGGGCGAAAAGAAGCGATCGAGCATGATGGCCGAATACGCAATGGCAAATGGCTTTAAAAACTCGGAAGGCTGGAACTGAATGCCGGCGATGTTGAGCCAGCGCGTGGCGCCACGGCTGCCGCTGCCCACCAAGAACACCAGAAGCAGTAGCCCTATCATGCCGATGAGGAAGATCCTGAGCACATCCTCCCCAAACCAGCTGTCCGGCAAAACGCGCACGATGGCAATCAGCGCCAGAACACCGACCACGGCAAACGCGGCCTGTCGACCCAGAAAAAACGTCGCCGAGCCATTCTCGTGCAGCGCCTCGACCGAAGACGCCGAGTACACCATCAGCAGGCCAAAGCACACCAAGGTAAACAGGCAGGCCATGAATATCAAACGGGGGCGCATGATACGGGCGGGAACGCCGGCAATATAGCGTTCGCTAAACGTCTGCCCGCCGCGACCGGAACGCGGTGTGCTGCGCCGCGAGGAAGCACGGTCCGAGTCGGGCCTCCTCATACCTTGTCGGGGGCTCTCCTCTCTCACCGGCAACCCCTATTCCATTTGCGATTTCGCCGCAGCGGCAAGCTGGGCCACATAGTCCTTAAACACGCGGCCGCGCTCCTCATAGCCCGAGAACTCATCGAACGAAGAGCAGGCA
This sequence comes from Collinsella aerofaciens, assembly GCA_048233475.1. Lineage (GTDB taxonomy): Bacteria > Actinomycetota > Coriobacteriia > Coriobacteriales > Coriobacteriaceae > Collinsella > Collinsella aerofaciens_CM. The sequence continues at coordinate 38,701 of DBFANS010000050.1, forward strand.
GGAGAAAGTAAGATCACGTCGCCACGGCTCGACAGCGAACGGGCGACGTCCACGGCATCGCGCAGGTCATCCGCCTGGGCGATATCCACGTCACCATCGACATCGGCCTCGTCCATAGCGGCGGTAAAGCGCTCGCGCGCATCGCCAAAGCAAACGACCGAGCGCACGTTGTCCATAACGACGCGGGCAAAGTCCGCAAGCGGCGTACCCTTATCGTGGCCGCCGAGCAGCAAAATCACATCGTCGTCGGGAAACGCCGTCAGGGCCTTTTCGACTGCATCGGTGTTCGTTGCCTTGGAATCGTTGACGTAGCGCACGCCATCGATCTCGCCACAGGGCTCAACGCGGTGCTCCAGCGGCTGGAACGATGCCAAACCACGGCAAATGCCCTCGGGATCGGCACCGACGGCCAAAGCAGCCGTGGCAGCACATAGGGCATTGATGACATTGTGATGGCCCGAGATCTTGAGCTCGGATGTAGCGATGAGCGGGGTCTCGACACCCTTCAGACGCACGATCATCTTGCCGTCGCGCACAAAGGCGGCGTCTGCACCCTCGGGCTCGTCAAAAGCGACCTTGCAGATGCGGCGGCCCGGCATGTAGATGTACTCATCGAACTCATGGATGCCGGCATCCTCAACGTCGATAACCACGAGGTCGTCGTCGACCATATTCTCGAACAACTTGATCTTGGCAAGCGCATAGTTCTTGTGGCTCTTGTGCCAGCCCAGGTGGTCGGGCGTGATGTTGAGCAGCACCGCCACGCGAGGATGAAGCTCGGCGGTCGTAGCAATCTGATAACTCGACAGCTCGGCCACAAACCACTCATTATGTGCGCGGCCGTCGATCTCGTTCACCGGCGGCTCACCGATATTGCCGACGGCCACGCTGGCTTCACCGGCGGCCTTGAGCAGATAATCAGTCAGCGACGTGGTAGTTGTCTTGCCGTTGGTGCCCGTGATGGCAATCCAATTTTGGGGAGACAAGCGATAGGCAAACTCGGGCTCGCCCATAATCTGAGCGGCATGCTCACGCCCCGCCTTAAAGAAGGACGAGAACTCCGAAATACCCGGGCATGTCACGCACACGTCATAGGCGCCCTCGACCTGTTCGGCCCCATAGACAAACGACGCACCAGCAGCCTCGAGCGCACGCGTGGCGTCATTGGGCTCAGAGGTGCCGCCGCCATACACGGTAACGGCGCTTACGCGCTCGGGATGTGCCAGCGCCCAGCGGGCGACATCGAGACCGGATTTGCCCTGACCCAAAACGAGCAGGCTAAAGACATCAGCAAGAGGCATGAAAGACCACTATCCCAACTGGAAGAACAAAGCAAGGCCAACGGCACCAAAGGCCGCAGCGATAATCCAAAAACGGATGACGACCTTGGTCTCGGCCCAGCCCTTCTTTTCGAAATGATGATGGATGGGCGCCATAAGGAAGACGCGCTTGTGCGTAAAGTGGAAGTAGACAACCTGAATCATGACCGACAGGGTCTCAACGATAAACAGGCCGCCGATGATGAGGGAGACGACCTCGGTGTTGGTCATGATGGACGTGCAGGCAAACGCGGCGCCCAGGGCAAGCGAGCCGGTATCGCCCATAAAGATGCTCGCCGGATAGCAGTTGAACCACAGAAAGCCCAAGCAGGCACCGGCACACGCGGTGCAGAAGATGGACAGGTTCACGTCTCCGTGCAAAAACGCCATGGCAGCCATGGCGAGCATGGCAATCATGGAGGTGCCGCCGGCAAGACCGTCAAGGCCATCGGTCAGGTTCACGGCATTAGAAAGACCGGCGATCATCAGCCAGCAAAAGACAATGTAGAGCCACGGGAACGAAAGGCCGCAGATGGTGGTCGAAAGCACGCCAAGGTCAATCGTCAGGCCGCCGGGAAAACGAATCTCGGGGGCGACGCCGCACCAGTTGACGGCAAGTACCGTAAAGGTGACACAGATAATGGTTAGGCCGATCATCTTGGCATGAGGCGTCAGACCGAGCGAGCGCCCATGCGTAACGGAGGTCAGGTCGTCGATCAGGCCCAGCACGCCGGTCGCCAGCGTGGCGAGCAGCACGAGCACGAGCTCGGTGGTGAGCTTGCCCATCAGCAGGCAGGTCAGCGAAATCGCAACAAGGATGATGACGCCGCCCATGGTCGGCGTACCCTGTTTAATCAAATGACGCTTGGGGCCGTCGGCTCGGACCTGTTGGCCGATACCCTCGACCTTCAGCAGCTTGATCCACCACGGCATGAGCAGCAGCGCAATGGCAGCGGCGATGCCAAGCCCCAAAAAAGCCTGATACGTTGGATACGAGGGATTGCCGAACATGGGCTAGCACACACCTTCCACAAAGCGGTCGAGCTCAACAAAGCGGGAACCCTTGACCAGTACAACATCATGTTTTTCAAGCGCGCCGCCCATGCGGTCGAGCACCTGCTGATAATCGGAGAACACCTGGATGCGGTCCTCGTCCATGCCCATCATGCGCGCGGCATCGGCCATAAGCTGGGCCAGCTCACCACCCACGCACGCCAGCATGTCGAGCTTCTTGGCGGCCGCATAGGCGCCCACGAGCTCATGCATGCGAGGAGCCTCATCGCCCATCTCGCCCATCTCGCCCAGGATCGCCATGCGAGACCCCGTGCACGAAAGCGAGCACAGTAGATCGAGGCCAGCAGCCATGGATTCGGCACTGGCGTTATAGGAATCGTCGATGACGCGGGCACCGCTCTTGGCGCGCTTGATCTCCTGGCGGTGACCGGTGATCGTGAGGCCCCTAAAGGCAGCATCGATCTGCTCGGGCGTCACGCCCAGGCGATAGGAAACCGCGGCGGCCTTAACGGCATTAGGAACGGACTGCACGCCGGGGATGGCAAGCATGGTATCGATCGTCTCACCCTGGCCAAAATCGAGCGTAAAGACCGGACGTCCCTCGTCATCAACACGAATGTCGCGGGCACGGACCTCATCATCGTCCGAGACGCCGGCCAGCATCACATCGATACCAGCAGGCTGGGCGAACGTATCGCGAATGAACGGCGTAAAGTCGTCCTCGCCGCCCAAAACCAGCAGCGGCAAGAAGTCGCCGGCGGCGCACATACCCTGGACAATCTCGGCCTTAGCGCGGGCGATGTTCTCGCGGCTGCCCAAAATGCCGATGTGAGAGGTACCAATCTTGCTTACGATGGCAAGGTTGGGATTGGCGGACTGGGAAAGGCGCTCAATCTCGTGGAAATGGTTCATGCCCATCTCGAGCACCAGGACCTCGGTATCGGCCGGAGCGGAAAGCACCGTGAGCGGCATGCCGATCAGGTTATTGAAATTGCCCTTGGTGGCCCAGACACGATAGCGCTTGGCGAGCACGGCGGCGAGCACGTCCTTGGTCGTCGTCTTGCCGATGGAACCGGTAATGCCAACGACCAGGCAGCCAAGCTCCAGGCGATACGTGTGCGCCAAACGCAGCAGAAACTCCTCGGGATCATCGGTCAGCAGGATGGCGCACCCCTTGTCCTGCGCCAGCGAGACCAGCTCAGCCTCGGGCTCACGCGTCATCACGACGGCGCCGGCACCCGACTGGACGGCACGGGAAGCAAAATCATTGCCGTCGACGTTTTCACCGGGAAAGGCGACGAAAATCGTCCCTTCCTCGACCTGGCGCGAGTCGATAACGCACCCGCGGCATACCCGATCGGCTTCTCCCGTCACGGTTCGGGCCCCTGTTGCGGCCGCGAGGTTGTTGACGGCGATCTCTATCATTGCAGCTCCCCTGTAAACCTAATAATGCTATCGGCGTATTGTATCCCAGCGCCGCACATGCGTGGTGCAGGGCATGTGAACACCCTCATATGGGACAACAAACAACGCCCCAAAGATTGTAACCCCCTACTTCGTGTGCGGGATACCCAGCACGTCGAGCGCGTTGGCCATAATGGACTGGAACGGCACCGCAGCGGCATCTGAGCCGCTCGGCGTTCCGTCGAGCGTGATATAGCACAGCACCTTGGGCGATTGTGCCGGTGCAAAGCCCATAAAGGACGACATGTAGTTCTCCTTGAGGTAGCCGCCGTTCTCGTCGGCACGTTCGGCCGTACCGGTCTTACCCGCCACGTCATAGCCGTCAACCGCGCCGCCAACGCCCATTCCCTCGGACACGACCGTCTGCATGCACGATGTCACCTGGGATGCGGCGTCCTCCGAAATCGCGCGCTCGCCTTCACCCCAGTCCTTCTCGTCGCCTTTGCTGGACTTATAGAAGTGCGGTGTCATCATCACGCCGCCGTTGGCGATGCCGCCCACGGCACGTGCGATCTCAATCGGCGAGACGGACAGTGCCTGTCCAAAGCTCATCGAGCCCAGCGTGGCGCCGTCATACTGGTCACGCTCCTTGACGATACCCAGACTCTCTCCCGGAAAATCGACACCCGAGCTGTGACCGATGCCCCACTTGTCCACATAGGCGGCAAAGTCGTCGGCACCAATCTTGCGCCCCACCAGGACAAAGCCCACGTTGGACGAACGGCGCATCATCTCGCGCACATCCATGGTCATGGCATAGTCGCGCTTGTCGGCATCGGTGACGGTATCGTCGCCCACCTTGATGCTCGCCGGCACCTCAAACGACGTACTCGATCGCACGACGCCCAAGTCGAAGCCGGCGCCCGCCACGAGCGTCTTAAAGACCGAGCCGGGCTCGTAGGCGTCGGTGACCAGGCGCAGATTCATATCCTCGGTCTTGGCATTCTCCAGATCGGTCTGGTCGTAGGTCGGGTACGAGCAGGCTGCCAAAATCTCGCCTGTCGTAGGATCGGTGACCAGCGCCGAGCCGTTCTTGGCCTTAGTCTTCTCAACTGCCTCTGCCAGGGCATCCTCGGCCGCACGCTGGATATTGACGTCGAGCGTCGTCACGATATCAACGCCGTCGACCGCAGCCACCTTTTTATAGGCACCGCCCGCGATATAGCTGCCGTCCCTCGCGCGCTCGCGTACGAGAGAACCGTTCGTGCCGGTCAGAAGCTTGTTGTATTGCTTTTCGAGACCCGTCAAGCCGTCGTTGTCTACATTCACTACACCCAGCACCTGCGATGCCAGATTGCCGTATGGATATACGCGCTTCATGGCCTGCTCAAAAAGCACGCCGGGCAGGTTCTTCTTCTCCAGCGCCGCAACATCGTCTTCGTCCACCTGGCGCTTGATATACACCCAGGTTCCATCGGACTCAACGAGCTTGCGGCAGGTCTTTTTATCGATTCCAGTTGCCTTGACCAGCGCCGACACCGTCTTGTCAACATCCTCGACAAGCTGCGGGTTCACGGCGATGTTGCGACATTCGACCGACGACGCCAACACGTTGCCGTTGCGGTCGTAGATGGTGCCGCGTTTGGCATAGAGGGTCTGCGCAAGCAGGCGGCGCGCATCGGCACGCTCGCGCAGTTTATCGGCTTCGACAATTTGATAGTCGGCAAGGCGAAAGACGCCCAAGCCCAAGCCAAGCCCGATGAAGCCCATGACGGCTTTGCGGCGAGGCAGAGGCGCGCCTGTGAGCCATTCGGTCGACGAACTCTTGCGCGACCTGGTGTTATGCACTTGAGGGCCGCCCGAGCCGCGAAGTCGCGACGCCGGGTCGTTGCCACGGGACTGCCCGGCGTTGTAAGATTGCCGACCCGTTCCTTGATAACCAGAACGTCCCCGCGACGAGGGACGTCCAGAACCGCGGCCCCCATCGGAACCGCGGCGATAGTCATTTGTCATACTCAGCTACCGTCTTGCTACTGAGCGGTCGCGGTCGCGTTGGCGCCCGCGGCTGCATCCTGCGAAAAGTCAAGTGTAACGCTCTCGCTGGGCTCCACCATGCCATAAGCGCCCGCAAGGTCGCGAATGCGCGTGTCGGCACCATAGACCGAATGCATGACCTCCAGGTCGGAGCTCTCATCGGTCGCTTTTTCGAGCGTGTTGGTAAGCTCGGCGTTGCTGTTGAGCACCTGGGCCGTAACGCCGGCGAGCGCCACGCGGGCGACGCCGATCGTCATGAAGATAGCCGCAATGATGCAAAACGTTTTAAGAACGCTCATGAAAACCGGGCTTACCGCCTGGTTTGCCTGACGGCCCGCGCCCGTGTAGACATCAAAGCGCGGCGTGCGCTGCTCACGGGGAGCAACGGGGGCCTGCGGCGTCTCACGATAGGCGGGCATGGCGTTCATATCATAGGCGAGTGCTGCGCTTGAAGTGTTGTAGCCCATGATATGCCGCCTCCCATCCCGAGTACGTTGGTAGTGTGTTTAAGCTTCGTTTATGGTGCGAGCGGGAGGTCCAATATCGCACGGTCGCGCCTACAGACGCTGCGCCACGCGGATTTTGGCTGATCTCGCCCGAGGGTTGCGCTCAACCTCATCAGGCTGGGCAACCAAGGGTTTGCGGGTGATGACCTTGAGTATCGGCACGTTGCCGCACACGCACACCGGAATCTCCGGCGGACACGTGCACCCCTGGCTCATCTCCTTAAAGTGGTTCTTTACGATACGGTCCTCGAGCGAGTGATACGAGATGACGCAGATACGTCCGCCCGGGTTGAGCCACCTGGTGGCGGCATCAAGCCCTCGTTCGAGCACATCGAGCTCGTGATTGACCTCGATGCGAATGGCCTGGAAACTTTTCTTGGCCGGGTGTCCGCCATGCCGACGAGCGGCAGCCGGGATACCCGCCTTGATGATCTCGACAAATTGGCCGGTGGTTTCGATCGGTTCTTGCTCGCGGCGGCGCACGATCTCGCGCGCGATCTGCGAGGCGAACTTCTCTTCGCCGTAGACGCGTAGAATCCGGGCGAGGTCGTGTTCGTTATAGGTGTTGATGACCTCAGCTGCGTTTAAGGTGTTATTACCCGGATCCATCCGCATGTCCAATGGGGCGTCCTCGTTATACGAAAAGCCCCTGCCAGGGATATCGAGTTGCGGCGACGAAACGCCCAAATCGAACAGGAAGCCATCGACCCCGGGCACCTCGGCCGAGCAAAGTAGCTCGTCCAAGTCGCCGAAGTTGCCCTTCAGCAGCTGGTGCGGAACGCCGGGAACCTCGCGGTCCAGACGGGCGCCAGCGGCCTCGAGGGCCATGTCGTCCTGATCGACGCCGAGCAAAAGGCCCGTCTCCCCCACCTGCGCGGCCATCTTTACCGAATGGCCGGCACCGCCAAGGGTGCAATCGCAGACAACGGAGCCGCTCTTTAGCCGCAGCGACTCAAGCACTTCGCCGAGCATGACAGGTTCATGCCGATATTCTTGTGTCAAGATCCCACGCTCCATCCGTTACCCGTGCCTTGCCCTTACGAGAAGAAGAGGTCCAGCAGGGCCTCATCGTCATCGTCCTCATCGGCCGCGGCGCGATCCCAAACCTCAAGGTGGTCGTAGTTGCCCACAACCGTGACCTCGCGGTCGAGGTTCGCCTGCTTGCGGAGAGACTCGGAAAGACCGATACGACCGGCGCTGTCCACGTCCATCGACGTGGTGCGCTTGTTGATCGCCCTCATGAGCTTCTGGTCATTAATGTCACGCGGGTTAAAACCCTCGTGGCCCTCACGACCCGCGAAGAGTCCTTCGACCCACTTATCGAAGGCCTCGGCAGAGAACACGTACAGAGCATCGACATCCAGAGCTTTGAACACGCGAACGTGCTCTCCAAGCTCCTCGCGAAGGGGTGCAGGCAGGGACAGACGACCTTTTGCATCGAGATTGCGCTCGTATGCACCAGTCATTCCCATGTGCGCCCTCCCCTCGGTTACTCAGATGGCACGTACGCGGGGAACCACCCCGCTTGTCGACGTCATTAATAATATGGGGAACCGCCCCATTTTTCAACACCTTTCCCCCCCCCC
>DBFANS010000051.1:0-41207 GCA_048233475.1 Collinsella aerofaciens
GGTTAAGTTTGTCGCGAGTTCCGCACGCAAAGGAAAGCACTTAATGTGCTTTCCGTCTTGCGCAGGACTGTAGAGCAGCAAACTTAACCCGCGCCAGCCGACCCCGGAGACCCTCCCGGAAGGCCCAAAAAATATTTTCAAAAAAGTTGTTGCGCACCGGACAGACTTCTGTGTATACTAATCCCCGCAGCGCACGCGAGCGGAAACAAACGCGAACGACTGCCTGGGGAGTTAGCTCAGTTTGGTTAGAGCGCCGGCCTGTCACGTCGGAGGTCGCGGGTTCGAGCCCCGTACTTCCCGCCAACGCAATTAAAGCCACGTCTTCGGACGTGGCTTTTTGCGTTTGATAGGACTTTGATTCCTTCGGTCCCTTTCGCCCAAAACCAAATCCTTCCAATTCCCGGACAAGCTCCGTTTGAGACATGCGTTCATACAAAGCGTTTGTTGCGCAACACCAGTTCAACGAAGTAGGGGGTTAGGTTATACTGAATTGCACTGAATGCCGTTTTTGATGCAAGAGGCTTCAAACACGGCATTCAGTGGGCACCCGTTTTGCTATATGGGCGTCCATACGGTCATTGGCGTCTCGACGTAAGCTCGGCTCCGGAGCTCGTTCGAGCTGTTCCTATTCCTTGAAAGGGGAAAAATGGACATAACGAGGAAGACTGATTACGCCCTTCGCATGCTCGCGATGCTTGCCGAGGACCCGGAGCGTCTGCTTTCTGTTCGCACCGCCGCCGAAGAGGTCAATGTCCCGTATTCGTTTGCCCGTTCGATTCAGCATGGTTTGGTTCAGGCCGGTATTGTGGAGAGCCTGCGCGGCGTCCATGGCGGCATGCGTCTTAAGGTCAGCCCCGACGATGTCACCATCCGCCAGGTCGTTGAGGCCGTTCAGGGCCCCATGGTCATGAACGATTGCACCGCGCCCGATGGCGACTGTGCACGCATGGGCACGTGCTGTTATCATCCCCTGTGGGCCGGAGCTCAAGCGCTGATGCGCGACTACCTCGATTCCGTTTCGCTGGGCGATATCGTCGCTCACCGCCAGTTCCCGGCCGTCGATTCCAAGTTCGCCGACCGCGATGCGTTTCCCGAGTACGCCACCTGTGCGTGCGCTTGTCGGGAGGAATAGCGCCGCATAAGGAGTATAGCCATGATTCAGGACCCCTTTCGTTCGATGATTCGTTCGGAAGGGGCCCTGCGTTATCGCGACCTTCCGTGGCGCCGCACGCGCGACCCGTACATTATTTGGCTTTCCGAGGTTATGCTGCAGCAAACGCAGGTGCCGCGTGTGGAGACGCGTATGCCCGCGTGGCTCGACCGCTTTCCGACCGTACAGGCACTCGCTCAGGCCGCCCCTTCCGATGTCTTGGATGCGTGGCAGGGGATGGGCTACAATCGCCGCGCCCTGGCGCTTCATAGAGCCGCTCAGTGCGTTATGGAAGACTGGGGTGGGGAGTTTCCACGTGAGACGCGCGACCTGGTCGCCCTGCCCGGTATTGGCCCGGCGACGGCGCAGGGCATCCGGTCGTTTGCTTTCGATTTACCGGGTGTGTATCTGGAGACCAACGTGCGCACGGTCTTTCTGCATCATTTCTTTCCCGATGTGCCCGCCGTTCCCGATCGCGAGCTGGTGCCGTTGATTCAGGCCGCCTGTCCGGCAGCTCCCGGTGCGACGGCGGATGAGATCGCTCCCTTTGCCGTGCCTCTCGACGATGCCGACACACCGCGCGCATGGTATTACGCGCTGCTGGATTATGGCGCGTATCTTAAGAAGACGCTGCCCAATCCGTCCAGGCGCTCGGCGAGCTATAGTCGTCAGTCCAAGTTTGAGGGCTCGCGCCGTCAAAAGCGCGCCCATATTGTGCGTATGCTGCTGGCTGCGCGCGATGGACAGCCGGTGGGCATCACGCTCGCCGAGGCCGTGGCGGGCGTCAACGAAATGGAGGTGGCAGCAGGCCGCGAGCCGGTCGATCACGATCTCGTCGCAGGCATTTTGGCCGACTTGGAGCGTGAGGGCTTTTGCCGCGTGGAGGGTGACCGCTGGCTAAGCGTGTAGCCTACCCGAATCTGAAAAACAGGATTGTAAGGTTTAGATTTTCGACATGAGGGCACCCTAAAGACAAGGCCGCTTGAAGCCTACGGGCGGCATGTGTTGAAGGGAAGTACACCTATGGATTTTGAGAACTCTCAGACTAAGAAGAACCTCGAGACCGCTTTTGCTGGTGAGTCCCAGGCGCACACCAAGTATCGCTACTACGCATCTAAGGCCAAGAAGGATGGCTACGTTCAGATCTCGAATATCTTTGCCGAGACGGCGGGCAACGAGTCCGAGCACGCCAAGCTGTGGTTTAAGTATCTGCACGACGGCGCCGTTCCCGACACTCTGGACAACTTGCGTGATGCCGCTGCGGGCGAGAACTACGAGTGGACCACGATGTACGACGAGTTCGCCAAGACCGCCGAGGAGGAGGGCTTTACCGAGATTGCCGCAAAGTTCCGTGGCGTCGGTGCTGTCGAGAAGGCCCACGAGGAGCGCTACAACAAGCTCGTCGAGCGCATCGAATCGGGCGAGGTGTTTGAGCGCGAGGGCGTGAAGGTATGGAAGTGCCTGAACTGTGGGCACCTGCACGTTGGTGCCGAGGCGCCCGAGGTGTGCCCGGTCTGTAACCACCCGAAGGCGTACTTTGAGGAGCAGGTGGTGAACTACTAGCGCTTGGCGCTGGCTGCTGCGGGGCGCGGGGCGGGAGGCCGGATTGCCTTCCCTCCCCGCTCACGGCTTCGCAGGGTCGCGTTGAGGGAAGGCAATCCGGCCTCCCGCCCTGCGCTCCGGCGTTGAGTCGTCGCATGCTCGTTACAGAAAAGCTGATAATAAGTTTGCGTGCCGCCCCTTTGGGGCGGCACTTTTTGTGTGGGGTCCCGGTCTTCACAATTTCCGTCAAACTTTTGGTCAGCTTTTGGTTAGTTGGCGGGTTGGTGGAAGGGCAAAAGATCATTCGATAAAAAAGCTCAGAGAAAGTGCTGGTAGGGGAGTTGTTGAGGTTTTCGACAGCTTTTGTCAACAAGAAACTTTGCGGCTATTGCTACGGATTGCGTTGCCGTGGCCTTGGCGGTGCGGGATGCTGGGCGTAAGCGTCGAATGCTCCGATTTTGGAGGCCAGCATGGACCTGTTTCTTGAGACTCCGCAGCAACAAGCCGAGCGCATGTTGCGTCAACAGCAACGGCTTATGGAGATGCAAATGCAAGGGGTAGCCGCTCAGCCCCTTGCGCAAAATGCCGTGCCCACTGCTGTACCTGCAGCTGTGCCCGGGTGTGAATCGGCGCCAGAGGCCTATTCCGTACAACAAGATTCATATGCGCAGGAGCTTGCGTTCGACAAGCGCCGCACGCGTCACCGCCGCGTGGGCCAGCGCCTGCGCACGTTAGCGATGATTGTGCTGATCCCGTTGGGACTCGCGGCAATCTTCTTGGCCTCATATGCCTTCACGTGCATTCTCAACGGCGCCTCGCCCAATGAGGTGCTTCAGCACTTGGCGGCTCTCGGCCAGCGCCTAGGCGATGTCGTGACAACCGTTCGCGCCGGCTGGGAGAGTTAGCGTTTTGACGCCTGTGGCCCAAAATCCATTTGCCCGACTGCCGTGGAACGCCCGGTGCGTGTGGCGGGGTAAGATTGATTGCGGTTTTGATTGATAATCGATTGGGTTTGTTGGGCGGAGTCTATGTCTGCTATTGATATTGCGCTTGTTGTGATTGCCTTGGTGGCGGTGGGAGTTGCTGTGGTTTGCGCCCTGCAGCTTAAAGGCCTTCGTGCCGAGTTGCGAGAGCGTGGCGGCAACGACGCGGAGACGCTCGCGGCGCTCGAGCAGGCCAACAACGCGCTCGACACCCTGAACGTCGCGCTGGCAGAAACCCGCCGCACGGCAAACGCCATCGCGCAGCAGCAGACGACCGACGCCGCCGTAGAGCAGCAGCGCTACCTGACCATCGCGCGTGAGTTCTCGCAGGCTGGCGACCGTATGGATGACCTGCGCCGCGAGACGGCCCAACAGCTCGGCGCCAACCGCGAGGGCATCGAGCACCGCCTGGACAAGGTGCGCGAGACGGTCGACGCCCAGCTGGGCGCCATTCGCAAGGACAACAACGTGCAGCTCGATCAGATGCGCGCGACGGTGGACGAGAAACTCTCCCGTACGCTCAACGACCGTCTGTCTGCATCGTTTAAGCAAGTGAGTGACCAGCTCGAGGCCGTGTACAAGGGCCTGGGCGATATGCAATCCATCGCCACCGGTGTGGGCGACCTTAAGCGCGTGCTGGGCAATGTGAAGGCGCGCGGCATTTTGGGCGAGGTGCAGCTGGGCGCAATCCTGGCGGACATCCTTACGCCCGACCAGTATCTGGAAAACGTGGCCACCAAGCCTGGCGCCTCGGAGCGTGTTGAGTTTGCCGTCAAGCTGCCGGTGGACGAGGGCGATCCCGTGCTGCTGCCGATCGACTCCAAATTCCCGGGCGATGCGTACGAGCATCTGCTCGACGCCCAGGAGTCGGGCGACGCGGAGGCCGTCGCCGCTGCGCGCAAGACGCTCGATATGATGGTGAAGCGCGAGGCAAAGGACATTTGCGAGAAGTACCTGAGCGTGCCCGCGACGACCAACTTTGGCATCATGTTCGTGCCGTTTGAGGGCCTGTACGCCGAGGTCGTCAGCCGCCCCGGGCTTGTCGAGACCCTGGGCCGCGACTATCACGTCAACGTTGCCGGCCCCAGTACCATGGCCGCCATCCTCAACAGCCTGCAGATGAGCTATCAGACGTTTAGGCTGCAAAAACGCACCGATGACGTGCTGCGCGTGCTTTCCGCCGTCAAGGCTGAGCTGCCGCGCTATCAGGCGGCACTGCGTCGCGCGCAGCAGCAGATCGAGACCGCGGGCAAGACGGTCGAGGGCATTATCACCACGCGCACCAACGTTATGGAGCGCAAGCTCAAGGACATCGACGCGCTGGAGGACGCGCGGGAGGCCGACGAGATCTTGGGGCTCACATCCGCGGAGCTGCTCGCAGACCAAGAGGACGAGGACTAGCTGCGCCTGACGGCGGGGCGTCTGCGCAAGCGCGGGGCGCGGGCGCTTTTCGTGTCGCGCATGCCTGAAGCGCGCTTCGGTGTGCAACAATGGCGTTTCGCCCTATCAGACGCGAAAGGAAACCCATGTCTCAGAGAAGCACCAGTCCACTCAAACGCTCCACCGTGCGCCGCACGCTGCAGCGTTTTTGGGACGTCACGCGCACGCAGCCGCTAATCGTCTTTCTCTCGGTGTTCTCGTCGGCGGGCTACATCTTTTTGCTTACGTTTGCCAACACCTACGTGATGGCCCTTATCGTCGACCGCGTCCAAGCCGGCCCCGTGGCGGGCGACCAGGTGTTTGAGGTCTTTGGCCCTTACATTCTGGCGCTCGTGCTCGTTAACCTAGTGGGCCAGATCCTCTCCAAGCTGCAGGACTACACCGTCTACAAGCTCGAGATTGCGGGCAACTATCACTTGGCGCGCCTGTGCTTTGACACGCTCTCCAACCAGTCCATGACATTCCACACCAGCCGCTTTGGCGGATCGCTTGTGAGCCAGACGAGCCGTTTTATGAGTGGCTACACGGGCCTGGTGGACGTGACGGTGTATTCGCTCATCCCCACTATCACCTCGGTTGTCTGCACGGTGGCAGCGCTCGCCCCGGTGGTGCCGACGTTTACCGTGATCCTGGTGGGCATCATGGTCGTCTACATCGCGTTTGTCTGGCTTATGTACAAGCGCATCATGCCGCTTTCGGCCGCGACGTCCGCCGCACAGAACAAGCTATCGGGCGTGCTGTCCGATGCGGTCACGAACATCTTGGCCGTCAAGACCTGTGGGCGCGAGGATTTTGAGCGCGACCTGTTCGATGCTGCCGACCGCGCCGCGCGCGATGCCGAAACGGTATCGATGCACGCCATGATGCAACGCAACTTTACGACCTCGGGCCTTATCGTCATCACCATGGCTGTGGTGAGCGTGTTCGTGGCGGGCGGCAACGCGTGGTTTGGCATCTCTGCCGGCGCGCTCGTCATGATCTTTACCTATACGTACAACCTCACCATGCGGCTGAACTACGTGAGCTCCATGATGCAGCGCATCAACCGCGCGCTCGGCGATGCGGCCGAGATGACGCGCGTCCTGGACGAGCCGCGTCTGGTGGCAGACGACGAGAACGCCCCCGAGCTCAAAGTGACCGAGGGCGCGATTGATTTTGAGCACTTGAGCTTTGCATACCGTGACGCCGCGGCGGGCGAGGGTGTGTTCAACGACCTGACGCTCCATGTGGCGGCGGGCCAGCGCGTGGGCCTGGTGGGCAAATCGGGCTCGGGCAAGACGACACTCACCAAGCTGTTGCTGCGCCTGGACGACGTTCAGGGCGGCCGCGTGCTCGTGGACGGTCAGGATGTCTCGCGCTGCACGCAGCAGAGTCTGCGCCGCCAGGTTGCCTACGTGCCGCAGGAGGCGCTGCTGTTCCACCGCTCCATTCGCGAGAATATCGCCTACGGCCGCCCTGACGCTACCGACGAGCGGATTCGCGAGGCCGCGCGCCTGGCAAATGCCCTGGAGTTTATCGATCGCTTGCCCCATGGCTTTGACACCATGGTGGGCGAGCGGGGCGTTAAGCTCTCGGGCGGCCAACGCCAGCGCGTGGCCATCGCCCGCGCCATTCTCACTGACGCGCCGATTCTGGTGCTCGATGAGGCGACATCTGCCCTCGACAGTGAGTCCGAGGCGCTGGTGCAGGAGGCGCTCGAGAACCTGATGCGCGGCCGCACCTCCATTGTGGTGGCGCATCGCCTGTCCACCGTGGCGGCGCTCGACCGCATCGTGGTGCTGGCGGACGGCGAGATTGTCGAGGACGGTACGCATGCGCAGCTTGTCGAGGCGGGCGGCGAGTATGCAAGCCTGTGGGGTCGCCAGACTGGCGCATTTTTGGAGGCTTAAAGCCCCCGTACGTGGGACAATCGTTTCCGTGAAGTTTTGTTTCTGCCGAGCCGAGGAGTCGTTATGCCACGCGAGACCAATGCCGCCAAACGCGAGCGCGCCATCGAGGTGTGCGAGCGCCTTAACCGTCGCTATGGCCCGGTCGAGTGCTTCTTGGACCACGAGAATCCCTTTAGGCTGCTCATCGCGGTACTGCTCTCGGCGCAGACGACCGACGCGCAGGTCAACAAGGTGACGCCCCAACTGTTTGCCCAGTGGCCAACGCCCGAGGCCATGGCCGGGGCAAGTGTGACCGACGTGGCGGACACCATTAAGTCACTCGGCTTTTATAAGAGTAAGGCCAAGCATGCCGTGGAGGCCGCGCAGATGATCGTTGCCGACTACGGCGGCGAGGTACCGGCCGACATGAAGGAGCTTGTAAAGCTGCCGGGCGTGGGGCGCAAAACGGCGAACATCGTGCTCAACGTGGGGTACGGCATCGTGGAAGGCATCGCGGTGGATACGCACGTCAACCGCATCGCGCACCGCCTGATGCTGAGTCCCAAGACGCACGCCAAAGAGCCGCTCAAGACCGAGCAGGATCTGCTCAAGATCTTGCCGCACGAGTATTGGGAGTCGGTCAACCACCAGTGGATTACCTTTGGCCGCGAGATCTGCGACGCCCGCAAACCTAAGTGCGACGAGTGCCCACTGGCAGACCTTTGCCCCAGCGTGCGCGTGACGGGGTAGGGCCCGGCACGTTTTGCCGGCGTCCGAAGGCTTTGGCCAATGTTGCGCAACACATTTGGGTCGCGAGGGCTCAATATGATGACGGCAGATGCCGTTTGTTGTAAGGGGATGCCCGAATATGTTTTGCACCAAGTGTGGCTCCGAGATGCCCGACGGAACCGATTTTTGCACGAACTGCGGGGCACGCATGGGCGCTGCCTCTCCGGCGGCCGCGCCTGCTGAGCCCGCACCGATGCCGGCGGCAGGGATGCCTTCCGTGCAGAAGAAGTCGTATAAGCGCGCGGTGATTATCGGCATATGTATAGCGGGCGTGCTGGTGGCCGGTGGCGCTGCGCTGGCGCTGACCGGCGTGCTGGGTCCGCTTGGGCAGGGCAATTCATCGCAGATTACAGTACTTGGGTCCGACGAGGGTTCGGCCGAGCACAAGGACAAGGGAAGCGCCAAGGAGAAGCCTGCTGAAGAGCAAGAAGAGCCGGAAGAGCCCGAGCAGACGGGCGGCAGCGTAAAAGTCGACCTCAACGACCAGGCAACTTATGCCGCCGCAAACCTGTTCCTGTCGAACTTTACGGAGGAACACTTCGATCGGGACTGGTATCAGGCGGGCGGCTTCGATTCGACTGACGGACTTTCTGATGACGAGAAATACAAGCTGGTCAAGTTTATCTGGTGCCATTTTATTGACAACGCGCCGTATCGAATCGAGAAAGGCGACTATGACAACGGTCACTATCAGCGCATGGCGACCGATGTGATCAATAGGGAACTCAATCGCCTGACGGGTCTGACGCTCTCGGATGCTGACATGACCTTTGATAAAGGGTCGGGTGGGCAGATGCTTGCCGATTCGGCCGAAGCGCATGACGGGTACTTGTATCTGAAGCAGGAATACGGCCAGGGAAATTACAACCCATCGTGTGCCATCGTTACGGGCGCGACTGACCTTGGCGACAACATCTACGAGCTCACCTATGAGGTTTACAGTGCTGGCGGTGCGTTACTTCCTTCCGACATCCCCGAGAGCACCTACGGCCTGCCAAAGGACCAGTTCATCGCCGCAATTCAAGCGGATGCATCCAGGGGCCGTACCGAAACTTGCACGGTCCGCGTCGCACAGGGTGACGGCGCCCCGACCTTCACACTGCTTAAAATGGGCGTCTACGATTAGACTCGGCGTATAGCTCACTCTGATAACGCCAGGCGACTCGTCCGTCTGGCGTTTTTGTTGCGGGGCTGGGCATGCGCTTGAGCTGGAGTATTTGTCGCCTCCTGCCGCCTCATGCAAAAATGTGTTGCTAATTTAGAAGCCTATTCAAGCGCGCCGAAGTCGTGCGTGCTGGCGTAGCATGAGCAAAAAATCAAGCAATGGAGGGTAACGTGGCAACATTGAAGACGCGAGAGCTCGAAGATTATTTTGAACGCATCGTACGCACGCGCGAAGGTGACCTACCTGGTCGTCGCAAAGGCGACGAATACTTGTCTCAAACCCATGCGCTCTACCATGGTGATCCTGCGCCCTGGGCTCTGACGCCAAAGATATTCGACATGGATATGACGGCGCTTCTTAAGGAGGCCGCCGAGCGCATGTACGGCATTATGGACAAGGTGACGCGGGCGTTTTGTTCCGATGCCTCCGTGCGTGCGTGGTTTCGCATGGATCCGGCTTTCGCTGACCTGTGCGCTATGGATGCCGGCTATGATTGCCAAATTCCCCTTGCGCGTGTTGATATCTTTCTTGACGAAGATGCCGGTTCGTATACGTTTTGCGAGCTCAATACCGACGGCAGTGCCGGAATGGTAGTGACCGATGCGGTCTGTCAGGCGGTGCGAATGACGCCTTCCTTTGAGGAGTTTGCATCCGACCACCCCGGCTTTCGGCAGTACGATTTGTGCGGTAGCTGGATAGACGCATTGTTTGAGACCTATGCAGAGTGGAAGCTGGCCCATCCTCGCCGCACCGAGGATAGTGCACGATCGGACGACGGGGCCCGCGTTGACGAGGGGCTCTATGCACCGCAATCAAAAATATATCCCGCTTCGGTGGCAATCGTCGACTATTCGGAAAGCATCGACTTGGAAGATGCGGCTCATTTTGTCGACCTTATGAGGCAGCGGGG
The DNA here is from genome assembly GCA_048233475.1 of Collinsella aerofaciens. Lineage (GTDB taxonomy): Bacteria > Actinomycetota > Coriobacteriia > Coriobacteriales > Coriobacteriaceae > Collinsella > Collinsella aerofaciens_CM. The sequence goes on from DBFANS010000051.1 coordinate 9,848, forward strand.
TGTAGTTGCACGCTTTGCGGATGTGCGCGACCTGCGGATTGGCGAAGACGAGAGCGGCGCTAGGCGGCTGTGCGATGCCGTCGGTCCTATTGATTGCGTCTGGCGGCGCGCGGTGACCGGCGAGCTGTGGGATAAGCCGTGTGATGGACGTTCTGCCTTAATCGAGGCTGCCCAAGAAGGGTTCGCGTGCATCGTCGGTGGTTTTAGAACGTGGCCGTGTGCGACTAAGACCGTATTTGCGTTTTTGTGGTCTCGGGCCGGTCAGTCCTTATTGAGCCCGGAGGAGCAATCGTTTGTACGGGAGCATGTGCCCTATACCGAGATTTTGGACGAAAGCACCCAGTTGTCGAGATTTGCCGAAAAGGACCGATGGATTGTCAAGCCATGCGGCGGCTACAATGCGGTTGGCGTTGTCGCCGGTTTGGATGCCACGGAACGGGAATGGTCTCAGGTGCTTGCTCGCGCCGCGGCTGCTGGGGCGATTGTACAGGAGTATGCTCAGCAGTATCAGACTCCCTGCTTGCGCGGAACGCTTGTCGATGGGCCGCATCGAGGAGAGGCGCCCAAAGGACTTATGGATGATCTTGGTTTTGCGCCCGCTTCTAATATGGAAGGCCTGTACCTGTATCGCGGCCGTTTTGCGGGCGTGTATACACGCGTCGGTTTTGCCAACACCATAGGCGAGTGGACGAGCCGCTTGAACGTTGCGAGCTTTTTTGAGGAGTAGCCGTTTCTTGGGGCACCTTTCGTGGTTGCGGCGTTCGACGTGACGAGGAGATTTTGGCGAAGTCGGTGAGTCCAGTTCTATCTGGCGTTTTTGTTGCGGGGCTGGGCGTACGCTTGAGCTGGAGTCCTCTCCATGCGCTACCATGACAAGCAATGAATTTGACGAACGACCCGCCGAGCTTGCCCCGGCGGGCTTTTGGCGTTGCAATGCCGGAGGAACAGCATGCTCATTCACCGTATAGCCGCGCAGCTCTACACTGCCGAGGCACTGCAAACCGTCGAGGCCGGGCTCGATGCTGGCGAGGACGTGACGCTGGCCGTGTCTCAGTCGGGTCGCACGCTTATGGCCGCCGCCCAGTTTGCGCGTCGTCCGCGCCCCACGGTCTACATCGTGAGCGGCGAGGATGCGGCCGATCGCGCCGCACGCAGTCTGGCCGCCTATGTGGGCCTGGCGCACGTGTGCCGCTTTCCCGAGCGCAAGGACTATCCGTGGCGCGAGCAGGCGCCCGACGACGCCGTGGTGGCGCAGCGCTGCGAGGCTCTGGGGCGCATCGTGCGCGGGGACAACTGCATCATGGTCGCCTCGGCCCGCGCGCTGCTGCGCTGCGTGCCGCCGGTCGATAGTCGCTATTGGGAGTCCACTACTTTTGCGGTGGGCGAGGAGATTCCCTTTGACGAGGTGCCGCAGCGTCTGGTGGGCATGGGCTACGCCAATGCCGGCGCCGCCGACGCGCCCGGCCTGTTCCGCGTGCACGGCGACACCGTCGAGGTGTTCCCCGCGCAGGAGAAGGCGCCCGTGCGCATCGAGTTCTTTGGCGACGAGATTGACCGCATCCGCCGCATGGTGAGCTCCACGGGCCAGACCATCGGCAACGAGGACAGTATCGAGATCTTCCCCTGCCGTGAGCTGGCGCTTACCGACGAGGCCGTTCACAACATGCACGTGGCGCTCTACCGCGCAAGCCAGGACGACAGCAAGTTGGCGGCGCTGCTCGAGATGGTGGATGCGCGCATCGTCACGCCTGAGCTCGACCGCTTTTTGCCGGTGATGTACGGCCAGACCGTGAGCCCGCTGTCGCACGTGAGCGGCAAGGCGCTCGTGGTGCTGTCCGAGCCGCGCTCGCTGTTCGACGATTGCCTGCGCGCCTACGAAGATATCGAGGCGCGTGCCGGCGAGGCGGGGGTCGACCGTCTGGACGGCCTGTACGTGCGCGCCCAGCAACTCGACTTTGGCTCCCAGCAACGCCTGAACTATGTGAGCCTCATCCGTGCCGGCGGTGCGGTGACGGCCGAGCTCAAGATTGAGCAGCCTGCCATCGCAGGCTCGGACAACCGTTTCATGACGCGCATCCAGGAGGTCGTGGGCAAGCGCTATGCCTGCGTGTTTGCCATCCCCGACCGCGGTGCGCGCGAGTCGATGGAGCTCACCTTTGGCGACGAGGGCATTACCTTTGAGGAATCGCTGACCGCGGCGCCCGAAAACGCCGGCGCTATCGGCGACCGCGTGCGCGTGGCAGCGGCGGATTCCGCCGACCGTGCCGCACGCCAGGAGGCCCGTGCTTCCATTCGCGAGCGTCGCGCCGATGCGCTCAACGCCCGCTCGCTCGAGGCGGGCGCCGCGCAGGCTGCCGCCGGCGCCGCCGTGCCCACCATCTCGCGCGGGCGCGTGACCTTTGTGGACGCTGCCCTGCCGCAGGGCGTGGTGGTGCCCGATGCCAACCTGGCCGTGTTCTCGATCGCCGACCTCAACGCCCGCATGGATGCCAACCGCGCGCGCAGCCGCCGCAAGGTTGACATTACGCAGATCACCTTCCCGTTTAAGCCGGGCGACTACGTGGTGCACGCTACCCACGGCATCGCGCTCTTTAGCGAGATCGCGCGTCAGGAAGTGGGCGGCAAGGAACGCGACTACTTTTTGCTGGAATATGCCGATGGCGACAAGCTCTACGTGCCGCTGGAGCAGGTTGACCGCATTACGCGCTACGTTGGTCCCGACGGCGATAAACCGCGCTTGACCAGGCTCAACACCGCCGACTGGACGCGGGCCACCAACAAGGCGCGCAAGAATGCCAAAAAGCTGGCGTTTGACCTGGTCGACCTCTATACGCGCCGCTCGTCGATTACCGGTATCGCCTGTCCGCCCGATACGCCTGAGCAGATCGAGATGGAGGAGAGCTTCCCCTACGACGAGACACGCGACCAGCTGGAGGCTATCGCCGACATCAAGGCAGACATGGAGGCGCCCAAGCCCATGGACCGCCTGCTGTGCGGCGACGTGGGTTTCGGCAAGACCGAGGTCGCCCTGCGCGCAGCCTTTAAGTGCGTGGACTCCGGCCGCCAGGTCATGGTGCTCTGCCCCACGACCATTCTGGCCCAACAGCACTACGAGACATTCTTTGAGCGCTTTGCCCCGTTTGGCCTGGAGGTCGAGGTGCTCAGCCGCTTCCGCACGCCGGCGCAGCAAAAGCGCGCGCTTAAGGCGTTTGCCGAGGGCACGATTGATGTGCTCATCGGCACGCACCGCTTGCTTTCGGCCGATGTGAACCCCAAGAACCTGGGCATGGTGATCATCGACGAGGAGCAGCGCTTTGGTGTGCAGCACAAGGAGCAGCTCAAAAACCTGCGCGAGCAAATCGACGTGCTCACGCTCTCGGCAACGCCTATTCCGCGAACCATGCAGATGGCCACGAGCGGCGTGCGCGACATGAGCCTGATCACCACACCGCCGACCGGGCGTCGTCCCGTGATCGTACACGTGGGGGAGTACGACCCCGACGTGGTGAGTGCGGCGATTCGCCTGGAGGTGGGTCGCGGCGGCCAGGTGTACTACGTGTCCAACCGCGTCAAGACCATCGACGACGCCGTGGCGCGCGTGCACGAGGCCGCGCCCGAGGCGCGCGTGGGCGTGGCGCACGGCAAGATGAGCCCGCGCGAGGTCGAGGACGTGATGATCGAGTTTGCGACCAAAAAGATCGACGTGCTCATCGCCACGACCATCGTGGAGAGCGGCATCGACAACGCGACCGCCAACACGCTGATCATCGAGGATTCGCAGCGCCTGGGTCTGGCGCAGCTCTACCAGCTCAAGGGCCGTGTGGGTCGCTCTGCCACGCAGGCCTACGCGTACTTTATGTTCCCGGGCGAGCTGCCTCTCACCGAGGAGGCGACGGCGCGCCTGACCGCACTTTCCGAGTTCCAGGACCTGGGCAGCGGCATGCGCATCGCCATGCGCGACCTGGAGATCCGTGGTGCCGGCTCGCTTATGGGCGCCGAGCAGCACGGCAACCTGTCGAGCGTGGGCTTTGACCTGTTTACGCAGATGCTGGGACAGGCCGTGGCCGAGGCGCGCGGCGATGCCGATGCCGGCGTGGAGGCGGCGAGCGTGGGTATTAACCTGCCGGCCGACTACTTCTTGTCCGAGGAGTACCTGCCGGCGGTGGATCAGCGCGTGCTCGTGTACCGTAAGCTTGCAGCGGCCGAGGACCTGGAGAGCATCGATGAGGTGCAGGAGGAGACCGAGGCTGCGCATGGCGAGCTGCCGCTGGCGGGACTCAACCTGTTCAATCGCGCACGAATCCGCATTCGCGGCGAGCGCCTGGGGCTCGAGAGCGTCACGCTCAGTGGCGGTCGCATCACGTTTTTGGGCGTCGACGTGCCCAAGAAGGTGGCTTTTGAGCTTAAGACCCGCTATGGCGCGGTGAACTTCCCCAAGAGCCGCAAGCTGTCGGTACCCTACAAGGCAGGCGCCGGTGCGGGCAGCGGCCTGGGTCGCGGTCTCGACGCCAACGACGGCACCGGCCCGGTGGCCGCGGCGCTCATGCTGCTGCAACAGCTGGGCGCTAGTGATGATGACTAGCGAGTCGACGCTGCAAACACCCCATTTGGGCACTCTGGCTCCATCGAAAGGAAAGCATGTTCGGATACATCTATAAGAAAGATGTCGCCATTATCGCGGTTGTCCTGTGTCTTTGTCTGGGCGTGGGCAGTTTCTTCGATTATCAGATCTCGAGCGCGCTGTTCAATATCGGCAGCATGTACGGTCGCTTTGTCGAGGCGGCCGGTGAGCTGCCGTTCGAGCTGACGGCGAGCATCGCGGGCGTTATGCTCGTGCGCGCGGTGCGTCCCGACTCCAGGGGGAGCAAATGGCTCGCCGTGCTCGGCATCCTCGTCAACGTTGGCCTGACCGGCTACGAGATCGTTTCGTCCCTGAGGGTTGGCGGCAAACTCATCGCGGCTCAGTTGGTGCTGACGTTTGTGCTGGCCATCGTCGCCAACCTTATCGTCTATCGCCTCACGCGCACGACCGAGCCCGATGAGCTCACGCGCTGGGCGTTGATGGTGCTTGCCGTGTGGGTCGTTCAGGCCATCATCCTCAACGTGATCGTCAAACCGCTGTGGTCGCGTCCGCGCATGCGCGTGATTGAGGTGACGCAGGGGCTCGAGTTTCAGCCGTGGTGGGTGATCGGCAACCCCGACAAGTGGACTTATATCGCCGCCGGCGTGATCAAGGACGGGTTCAAGTCGTTCGCGAGTGGACACACCGCGCATGCGGCGATCGGCCTTATGCTCGCCGGGCTTCCCGCGGCGGCCTTTAAGGAAAAACCGTCGCGCCGCCGCGTGGTCTTTTGGACGGCGGTTGTGGTCGCGGCGCTCGTCGCCTTTGGGCGCATCGTGATTGGAGCGCACTTTTTGACTGATGTGAGCTGCGGCTTTGCCCTGGTACTGGCACTTGAGTGCCTTGCCGCGCGCATTGCCTATCCCAACGGCGTACAATAGCTCCGTTTGAGTCATCTGGCCGATACCCGGTAAGAGAGGATTGCCATGCTCGCGTTCAACAACGACTATTCCCACGGCGCACACCCGGCAGTGCTGCAGGCGCTCGTCGACACCAATATGGAGCCGCAGCCCGGCTACGGTACCGATGCGCACACCGAGCGTGCCAAGCAGCTTATCCGCGAGGCCTGTCAGGCCCCCGATGCCGACGTGTTTTTTCTGGTGGGCGGCACGCAGGCCAACGCGACGGTGATCGACATGCTGCTCGCACCGTACGAGGGCGTCGTTGCTGCCGAGACCGGCCACGTCGCCTGCCACGAGGCGGGTGCCATCGAGTTTGGCGGCCACAAGGTACTCACCATCCCCGGCTACGAGGGCAAGATGCACGCCGAGGACCTCGAGAACTATATCCAGGTGTTCTACGAAAACGAGAGCTACGAGCACACGGTGTTTCCGGGTGCCGTGTACGTGAGTCTATCGACCGAGTACGGCACGCTGTACTCCAAGGCCGAGCTCGCGGCGATTCACGCAGTGTGCCAGAAGCGCGAGATTCCGCTGTTTGTGGATGGCGCCCGCCTGGCCTATGCGCTGGCGGCCGATGAGTGCGACATTACCCTGCCCGAGCTGGCGCAGCTATGCGACGTGTTCTACATCGGCGGCACCAAGTGCGGCGCTCTGTGCGGCGAGGCCGTGGTGTTTTGCGGCATGCACGCCCCGGCGCATCCCATTCCGCGTATTAAGCAGCACGGCGCGCTGTTGGCCAAGGGCCGCCTGACGGGCGTGCAGTTTGAGGCACTCTTTACCGATGGCTTGTATTTTGAGATTGGTCGACAGGCGATCGAGACGGCTCAGGCGCTGCGTCGTGTGCTGCACGAGCGCGGCTACCAGTTCTTCTTGGAGACGCCGACCAACCAGCAGTTCGTGATTCTGCCCAACGAGGACATGGCGCGCATTCGCGAGCATGCGGCGATCGAGTACTGGGAAAAGTACGACGAGACCCACACGGTGGTGCGCTTTTGCACCAGCTGGGCCACGACGCAGGAGGATATCGACGCGTTGGCGGCTGTCCTGTAGCCTGATGTAATGACGAGGGGCCGCCTTGCGCTGGGTTTGGCGCAAGGCGGTCTTTGTTTTTGAGGGGGAAGGGTTGTATGACCGAGATGTCCGAGCCGACGATTCGCCTGGCGACGCCCGATGATGCTCCGGCGTTGCTTGCCATCTATGAGCCGTATGTGCGCCAGACGGCGATTACCTGCGAATATGAGGTGCCGAGCGTTGAGGAGTTCGCCAGGCGCATCGAGCGTACGCTCAAGCGCTATCCGTATTTGGTGATGGAGCTGGACGGGCGTCCGGTAGGCTATGCCTATGTGAGCGCGCTTAACAGCCGCGAGGCATACGACTGGTCGGTCGAGACATCGATCTACCTGGCGCGCGACGCGCGTCACGGCGGGCTGGGCCGCAAGCTGCATGATGCGCTCAAGCAGTGCCTGATCGCGATGGGCATCACCAACATGTGCGCGCTCATTGCCGTGCCGCACGATAAGGACGACGAATACCTGACGCACAACAGTCAGGATTTCCATGCCCATATGGGATATCGCCTGGTGGGCGCCTTCGACCGCTGCGCCCAAAAGTTCGGCCGCTGGTACGACATGTGCTGGATGGAGCTGGTCCTGGCCGAGCGCGTCCCTAACCAACCCAAACCAACCTGGTTCCCCGACCTCCCCAAACCTACCATTTAGGGACAGGTTTATTTTGGCAGGTTAGCCGATGGGCTCGGTGTATTTGGCGCGGTCGGTGCGCTGGATGCGCTTGGAGACATGGAGCGGGCGGCCGTCGGTGTCGTAGACGTAGTCGGTGATCAGGATCAGCGCCTGCCCGCGCTTGACGTTGAGCAAAAACGCCTCGTTTTGCGAGGCGTAGCACACCTCAAAGGTCTTATGCCCCTGTGCCGGCGCGCGATGGAATTCTTGGCGCAGCGTCGCATAGAGCGAACCATTGATATCGCGATCGATGAGTGCTTCAAAGCTCGGTGGTAGATAGGTAGTCTCCAGGCACAGCGGCGCATCGTCCAGATAACGCAGACGGACAAGTTTGACGAGCTTGCTGCCCACGGTGACATCGAAGAACTTGGCAGCATTGCCCGCGGCCTTGGCAAAGCCCGAGTCCACCGTGCGCGTGGTGGGCTTCATACCCTGACCCTGGACCTGTGCCGTATAGCTCGAAAACACCAGGTTGTTCTCGTGGAGCGCCGGCGTGTCGGCCACAAAGGCGCCGCGCCCGCGCTCGGTGCGAACCAGGCCCTCATCAGCTAGTACCTTAAGGGCATGGCGCACGGTGCTGCGCGACAGACCCGATTCGTCCATGAGTTCCATCTCGGACGGCAGCTTGTCTCCACGTGCGTAGGTGCCGGAGGCGATGCGGTCGCGCAGTATGCCCGCCAAGCGCTCGTATTGGGTCAGTCTCTTTTTAGATGAAGCGTTCATGCGATCAACCTGTATCTAACTTGTATGCGTATCTAATCAAGCATGTATTCAATACAACAACAAAACCGCTGGTATCCAGTTATCGAAAACCGCATCAGCAAAATTTCTAAGACAAATATAGCATACAACTAGTCGACATAACCAAAACATGTATGTAACTTGTATGCCATCGAGAGCATCAAACGAGAAGAAAGGCTGATGCACGATGACTACTCAGGAACAGGTTAAGGACGTCGTCTCCCAGGTTTTGGCTGACAAGGCAGACAAGGGCGGCATCAAGCGCGTCGTGTGGATTGGCGCCGGCGGATCCAACGGCGGCAACTATCCTGCCCAGTACTTTATGGAGCACGAGGCCACGCAGGTCGTGAGCTCCAGCTACACCAGCAACGAGTTCGTGCACGCCACGCCCGCCTATGTCAACGAGAACACTCTGGCCGTCGTCGTGTCCATGCGCGGCACCAAGGAGACCATCGTCGCCGCCCAGGTCGCCAAGGACCACGGCGCCAGCACCATCGCCATCTATGTTGACGAGTCCGGCCTCACCGAGGTCTGCGACTACAAGATCCAGTACGACAGCCTGGCCGTCGACGAGTCCTGCATGGGCCGTACCAACTCCGCCGTCGTGACCATGATCGCCATGGAGCTCACGCAGCAGACCGAGGGCTATGCCGAGTACGAGACCGCCATGGCCGCCTTCGACTTGGTCGACCCCATCTATCGCAAGGCCGTCGAGTACACCCGTCCGCTCGCTGCCAAGTGGGCCGAGCAGAACGCCGACAAGCCCTGCATTAATGTCATGGCTCAGGGTCCGCTTTTTGGTGCCGCTTACGTCTTTAGCATCTGCAACGTGCAGGAGATGCTGCAGATCGACTCCTGCACCATCAACACCTGCGACTTCTTCCACGGCCCCTTCGAGATCCTGGACAAGCGTACCTCGCTGTTCCAGCTCATCAGCGTCGGCCGCAGCCGCTGCAACGACGAGCGCGGCATCCGCTTCGTCAACCAGTACGGTGGCGAGCGCGTCTATCAGCTCGACGCCAAGGAGCTCGGCCTCAATGACATCAAAGACAGCGTGAGCGAGTACTTCAACCACCTGATCTTTGCCCCGATCCTCAACAACGTGTACATGCGCGCGCTCTCTGCCGTCACCCACAAGGACTACATGACGCGCCGCTACATGTGGAAGCTGGACTACTAAGAGTTACGCGGTTTTACCAAACCGCGTAACGGCTCGACGCTGCGCGGACCGCATTTGGACAATCTGACGTTCAACTTCAAGGGCGCGACCAGAAGGTCAGCGCCCTTTCGTTTCACGCCACCTTGCCTCAAATGCGGCCCGCTCGCTGACTTATGCTCAACCAGCGGTGCCTTAGACGTTGGGGATGTTCTTAAATGACTAGTCATTTGGGAACGTCCCCAATGAGTATGTGGGGAAGCAGATTTTTCCGTTCGGCGATTTGTGTCTTGAAAAATGTATATAACGACTATAACGTAGTACGAAACATATTGGAAACGATACCGAGGAGGCTGCGTTGAAGAAAAGCAATCTGGGCTATGTGCTGGTGCTGATCGCCGCGCTTATGTGGGGCAGCATCGGAATCTTTGTAAACGGCATTGCGGCCATGGGCGTTTCGTCCCAGAGCATGGCGGCCTTTCGCTTGTTGGTCGGAGCGCTTATCTTGGCGCCGGTCCTGATGTTTATGGGCTGCCGTCCGGGTGAGGGGTCTACCGTGGCTCAGGGTCCCCTGACGCTATTCAAGGCAAGCCCCAAAGAGCTCGTCCCCTGCGCGCTTGTCGGTATCGTCGGTTTAGCCGCCGCCAACACCTGCTATTACGAGTGCATGCGCGAGGTGGGTATGTCTACGGCCTCGGTGCTGCTCTACACCTCGCCGGTGTTTGGCGTCATGCTCGGCCGCGTGCTTTATCGCGAGGACGTGACCCCCAACAAGCTCGTTGCCATTGTCTTTAACATCGTTGGCTGCGTGCTTGCGGTGACCAATGGCGACCTTTCCGGTTTTCATTTTTCGGTTTGGGGCGTCACGTCGGGCGTGATTGCAGGCCTTTGTGGTGCGTCGCTCGCGGTGTTTAGCCGGATAGCAACCAAGACGGTCCACCCGCTGGCTGTCACGTTTTGGGGCTTTGTTTTTGGCGGTGCGGTTATGGCGGCTATCGCGGCTCCGTGGCCGGATGTCGCCGCGGCAATGTCGCCACAGCTGCTGCTGCTGTTCCTTGGCTTTGGACTCATCCCCACAGCCGTGGCTTACATCTTATATATGCAGGGTCTGTCCATGGGGCTCGAGACATCGAAAGTTCCCGTCGTAATGTCTTTCGAGACGGTCGTCACCGTACTGGTGGGCATTGGTGTCTATGCCGAGCCCGCCGGCGTGATCAAAGTCCTGGGCATCGTGCTGGTGCTCGCGTCCATCCTGATTATGAACACCGACTTCTCCAAGCTACGCAACAGTGTGTTTGTCGGTCATGTTGTTGAGAGCATGACCTTTAAGCCCAACGCGTGGTGGACCGAAAAATCTCAGGACATGGATCTGTTTAAGGAGCGCACGGGCATTGCGTTGGAGCCCACCGTGCAGGAAAGCCCCTGGTACTTTGTGCGATAGGGGATTGGCGAGGCGTCTGATCTGGGGTTATCCAGTCAGCGCCGGCCAACCCAGCCCCAACGTTTCAAGTACGTTAAACCCGTCAACGGTCGATTTTCATCCGCGAACGGTCTTTATACTAATTAGCAATATCCGCAACGTATAAGACGTTATAATGACCATAACGAAAAGGAGGAGGCAAGATGAATCAGATCATTCTCGCATCTCATGGCGGCCTGGCCGCAGGCGCCAAAGACACGCTCGAGATGGTTCTCGGCGACGTGTCGAACGTCCACGTCGTGTCGCTTGCTCGTGACGACAAGGAGCCCATCACCAATAAGGTGGACGCCATGATCGCCACGTTCAACGCGGACGACACCGTCTATGTGCTGACCGATATGCTCGGCAGCTCGGTCAACAACAGCATGGTCGAGCTTTCCAAGAATGGCACGAAGTTCACGGTTGTCAGCGGTTTCAACATCCCGCTGGCGCTCACGCTCGCTATGAGCCCCGTCCCCGTCAAGGGTGCCGAGCTCGCAGCCCTCATCAACGAGGCCCGCACCGGTCTGACCAACCCCAACGCACCGGTCGAGGCTGCCGCGGCTCCCGCCAAGAAGGCCAAGGCGTCCCGTCACAGCTCCGGTCCCGCCAAGATCGTCCTCGTACGTCTTGATTACCGTCTGCTGCACGGCCAGGTCGTCTTTACCTGGACCACCAAGGTTCAGGCCGAGCGCATCATCGTCGTCGACAACGCTGCCGCCAACGATGACATCAAGAAGGGCGCTCTTAAGCTGGCCAAGCCCCAGGGCGTGCGCCTGAACGTCTTCACCGTCGAGCGTGCCCTCGCCAAGATGGACAAGCTCAACACCCTCGGCGAGCGCGTCATGTTCGTCTTTGGCAACACGGCCGAGATGCTGCAGTTCTGCCAGGGCTACAAGCTCGACGCCATCAACCTGGGCGCCACCGCCAACCACGACGGTGCCGATCAGGTCGGCGGCAAGGACAGCTCCGTCTTCCTCGACGCCGCCCAGAAGGCCGACGTCAACCAGCTGCTCGACATGGGCATCAAGCTCTATGTCCAGCAGACCCCTACGTATCAGAGCGTCGACATCGACGCCAAGCTGTAATCAACCAGGCTTTTGCCTGACTGAAAGGAGAAGGGTATGAATACGTTCATCAGTGCGGTGCTCGTCGGCCTCGTCGGCGTGTTCTGCATGTGGGACTCCCGCCTGCTCGGTCGTCTTAACTTCGAGCAGCCCCTCGTTGGCGCTACGCTCGTCGGTCTGCTGCTGGGCGATGTGCCCACCGGCCTTGCCGTCGGTGCCGCCGTCGAGCTCGTGTCCATGGGCCTGGTGCAGGTCGGCGCCGCCGTTCCGCCCGATATGGTCCTGGGCGGCATCGTGGCCGCTGCCTTTGCGTGCCTGACCGATGCTTCCGCCGAGACCGCCATGACGATCGCCATCCCGGTCGCCGTCCTGGGTCAGCTCCTCGGCATCGTGTTCCGTTCCATCATCGCCGCCCTCACCCATGTGGCAGATAGCGCGATCGATAACGGAAAGTTCAAGACCGCCTACCGTATGCACATCTGCGCTGGCTCCGGTCTGTACGCCGTCATGTACTTCCTGCCGATCTTCCTCGCTGTCTTTGTTGGCACCGACCTGGTTCAGGCCATCGTCAACATGGTTCCCGAGTGGCTGTCCACTGGTCTTAACGTTTCGACCAAGATCATGACCGCCTACGGCTTGGCCCTGCTGCTCACCATGATGATCAAGAAGGGTATGACTCCGTTCCTGTTCATCGGTTTCCTGCTCGCCGCTTACCTCAACCTGTCCGTCATCGCGGTCGCTCTGATCGGTGTGTGCCTGGCTGTCGTCTTCATGGGCTTCAAGTTCAACGGTTCCCATGCAGCCGCCGGTGTCGATTCCGACTACGATCCGCTCGAAGACGACGAAGACTAAGGAGGAACACACTATGGCAACCGCAACCAAGGACGTGTCCCTGAACAAGAAGGTTAGCCAGTTCTTCTGGCGCTCCTGGGCCATCCAGGCCTCTTGGAACTACGAGCGTCAGATGAACATGGGCTTCCTCTACGGCATGGTTCCCACGCTCGATCGCCTCTATCCGGATGAGTCCGACCCCAAGCAGCTCGCTGCTAAGAAAGAGGCTTACCACCGTCACATGGCGTTCTACAACTGCACCCCGCAGACGAGCGCTTTCATCCTGGGCCTCGCCGCCTCCATGGAGGAGGAGTACGCCAAGGATCCCGAGAACTTCGATCCCGATTCGATCAACGCGGTCAAGACCTCCCTCATGGGTCCGCTTTCCGGCATCGGTGACTCCTTCTTCCAGGGCACCATCCGCGTTATCGCCTTTGGCCTGGGCGTTCAGCTGGCTCAGCAGGGCTCCATCATGGGCCCGATCCTGGCCATGCTCATCTCCATCGTCCCCTCTGTGCTGATCACCTGGTTCGCAGCCAAGATGGGCTATCAGGGCGGCCACGAGTACCTGAGCAAGCTTCAGGGCGGCGACCTCATGGAGAAGCTCATGTATGTCTGCGGCATCGTGGGTCTTATGTCCGTGGGCGGCATGATCGCTACGCTGATTGGCGCCACCACCCCGCTGCAGTTCGCTGAGGGCACCGTCGTTATCCAGGACATCCTGGACGGCATGATGCCCCAGATGATTTCCCTTGGCCTCACCGGCCTTATGTACTGGCTCATCAAGAAGAACGTCAACACCGGTTGGCTTCTCGTAATCGCCATCGTGGGCGGCATCGCCCTCTCCGCGGCCGGCATCCTGGCCTAGTCGCGGCCAAGCGCCTAACCGCTTTCCCCCGGGGGCCTGCCTGGCATCCCATACCCCAGGCAGGCTTCCATTCCCAAAATGCGACAATAGGACAGTCCCCTTGTCGCATCCTCAACGGGCCGGCGACTCGGTCCAAACCACGGTAACCCTGCGAGCGCCCGGCAATGTGGCGCCGCAAAAATCGAAAGGAATGTGTCAGATGTACGAGATCGACCTTAACCTCCCTAAGCAGATCGTCGCTGACGTCCTGTCCAACCACGAGATCCACAGCGTCGCCTTCGTCGGCTGCGGTGCTTCCATGTCCGACCTTTACCCCGCCAAGTACTTCCTGGCCAACAACACGGACAAGCTGAACGTTCAGATCTTCACCGCTAACGAGTTCAACTACGACACGCCTTCCTGGGTCAACGAGCACACCTTCGTGATCACCTGCTCTCTCGGTGGCTCCACGCCCGAGACCGTCGAGGCCAACAAGACCGCCAAGAAGCACAACTGCCCGGTCGTCTCCCTCACCAACAAGGCTGGCTCCGCTCTGACCGTCGACGCTGACTACGTTATCGTTCACGGCTTCCACGCCAACTACGCTGCCAAGTGCGAGAAGCCCGGCTATGCCATCGCTCTTGCTCTCGAGATCCTTCAGCAGACCGAGGGCTATGACCACTACGAGGACATGATCACCGGCCTCACCAACGTCTTCGAGCTCTGCGAGAACGCCGCTCAGCACTGCAAGAAGCTCGCCAAGAAGTTCGCCGAGGACTTCAAGGACGACAAGATGATCTACTTCATGGCTTCTGGTGCCTCCGAGAAGATGGCTTATTCTAACGCCGCCTTCCTGTTCACCGAGATGCAGTGGATCGACGCCGCCGCCTACAACACCGGCGAGTACTTCCACGGCCCGTTCGAGGTTTCCACCGAGGGTAAGCCCTACGTCTTCCTCATGTCCGATGGCGCTACCCGTCCGATGGACGCCCGCGCCCTCACCTTCCTCGAGCGCATGGGCGCCAAGGTCGCTCTGATCGACTCCAAGGACTACGGCCTGGCCGACGCCGTGCCCGCGAGCGTTGTCACCTACTTCAACCCGCTGCTGCACCTCGCCGTTATGCGCGAGTACGGCAACCAGATCGCCGAGGCCCGTCAGCACCCGCTGACCATGCGTCGCTACATGTGGAAGCTTTCCTACTAATCACAAGTAAGTAGACCTTACGGGTTGATTGAGAGGGGATGGGGTTTGCGCCCCGTCCCCTTTTTGCTTTGGGGAGGGCGAATCCGTCGCGTCGCAAAACCCCAGATAAAACCTACCAAAATAAACCTGTCCCTTTTTGGCAGGTGGGAGGAGATGCGTATGATCAAGGCAGTGCTGTTTGATATGGACGGCGTGCTGGTCGATACCGAGTGGTTCTACAACCGTCGTCGCGTGGCGTTTATGGAAGAGAAGGGGTTCCACTTTGACGAGATCCCCGATCTTTCGGGGTCTAACGAGCCGGCCATTTGGGAGGCGCTGGTGCCCGACGATGTTGAGCTGCGCGAGCGTCTGCGCGTGGAGTACAAGCAAGTCTACAGCCCGGTCCACCCCGTTCCGTATGCCGAGCTGCTCAACGAGCAGACGGAGCCGGTGATGCGCAAGCTGCACGAGCGTGGCGTGAAGTGTGCCATCGCGAGCTCGTCCTATCGCGAGCTGATTGACGAGCTGGTGGAGATCGCTGGCATTGCCGATGTGCTGGATTACACCATCAGCGGCCACGAGTGCAGTGCGTTTAAGCCCGACCCCGAGATCTACCTGCGCGCCATGGAAGCGCTGGGTGTGGAGCCTGCCGAGTGCCTGGTTATCGAGGATTCGCCTTTGGGCATCGAGGCCGGCAAGCGCTCCGGCGCTCGAGTCCTGGCGCTGCGTCCGCACGAGGGCGTCAGCCTCGATCAATCGCGAGCCGATGTCGTTATCGATAATCTGACCGACATTTTGGCCGCTTTGTAGTGTCAATCCGCCGCAAGAAGCACGGGTTCAAACGTTTTTTGCGGTGGACTGGCTCAATTTGGTTTCTATTTTGATCCGTTTGGCTTCGATTCGGGCTAAGTGAGTAGACTTTTTGGCGCAGGCCGAGCACAATGCATATCTTCCTTTGTAAAACCGCAGGTCACAGGGGCGGCGGTTTTGGGTGTGCTCGGCAGATCGTAAAAAGTCTACTCACTTGTAATTTGGGCCTTTGGTTGTGGGGGTTGCTGGTCCCGCTTTGGTTGTCGAGGGAGGGTGAATTGAAGCGCCCCCGCACGCTCCATGCTACAATCGCCGACATGCCTCACAACTAGATTTGCCTTCGAAAGGAGCCCGCGTGGCGAACGCCATCGATCAGCTCACGGACCGCGTGCTCATGCTCGGCCGCCTTACCATCGTCCGCCGCGCTATTACCGCCGTGGCGGTCACAATTTCCGCCGTTCTCCAGACATTTCTGATCCAGGCGTTCATTCGGCCCGCCGACCTGCTTCCGAGCGGTCTTACCGGCGTCGCGGTCCTGCTCGATCGCGTTACCTCGCTGGGCGGCGTTCACATCGACATATCGCTCGGTATGCTCGCGCTCAACATCCCTGTGGCGCTCCTATGCTGGAGCGGCATCAGCAAGCGCTTCGTCATCTTCTCGATGATGCAGGTCGTGCTCTCGTCGCTGTTCCTCAACATCTTTCACTTTTCCCCGTTTTTGGGCGACAAGATCATGCTCATCATTTTTGGCGGCGTGGTCTCGGGTCTGGGCGCTGCCATCGCGCTCAAGTCCGGCGCATCCACCGGCGGCACCGACTTTATCGCGCTGTGGGTCTCCAACCACACGGGCAAGACCATCTGGGGCGTCATCTTTGGTTTCAACTGCTTTATCCTGGCGATCTTTGGCTTTATGTTTGGCTGGGACAAGGCGGCGTACTCCATCGTGTTCCAGTTTATTTCGACCAAGACCATCGACAGTTTCTATCGTCGCTACGACCGCGTGACGCTGCAGATCACGACGCGCAAGGCAGACGAGGTCATGACCGCCTATGTTGACCATTTTCAGC
Organism: Collinsella aerofaciens; assembly: GCA_048233475.1. Taxonomy (GTDB): domain Bacteria; phylum Actinomycetota; class Coriobacteriia; order Coriobacteriales; family Coriobacteriaceae; genus Collinsella; species Collinsella aerofaciens_CM. The sequence goes on from DBFANS010000051.1 coordinate 26,271, forward strand.
ACGGCATTAGCTGCGCCGAGGTCATCGGCGGATACAGCCGCGAAAAGATGTACCTGCTGCATGCCGTTGTCTCGACCTACGAGAGTCAGGACATTATCAAGCTGGTGTGCGACATTGATCCCGGCGCCGTGATCAACGTGTTCCACACGCTCAACTTTGTGGGCGGCTGGTGGGGTGGTCATGTCGACGAGCCCATGCCCACGGCCGTACCCGATCCCGACAAGCCCGCACGTATGGCCAGCAGGCGGGCGCACCTCTGCGAGCAGGACAGCCTGCAGCAGGATGACGGGAAGTAGGGTTTTGGCATTTTGCCGGCCAAGCGTAGTCCATCCGAATGAGCCCCTCGAAAGCCTCGTTGCTTTCGAGGGGCTCTCGTTTGCCCAGGTAAAACCTACCAAAATGAAGCTGTCGCTTTTTGGTAGGGAGGGTGTATCGTTTTATCAATATGAGGTAACATGAAACTAGACGTTATATACGTATTAGTTATTTCGATATTTCGATAAGAGTGATTAGATATGCCTGCGCCCAAAAATGCACCGCTTTACCAGCAGATTTACGACGAAATCAAGGATGCGATCGAGAAAGGTGTTTATGCACCCAAGGAGCGTATTCCGTCCGAGCTTGAGCTAGCCGAGCAGTACGAGGTGAGCCGTATTACGGTGCGCCGCGCTGTCGAGGAGCTGTGCTCCGATGGTTACCTGGTTAAGCAGCAGGGCCGCGGCACCTTTGTCTCCACGCCGCACATCAACCGCCAGTTTCACGCCTCGACGCTGCAGACGTTTACCGCGCTGTGTGCCGGCAACGGCATGAAGGCCGGTGCGCACGTGATCGATCGCCAGATCGTTCCGGCGCGCCAAAACGAGATGGAGTTCTTTGGCCTGCAGAAGGATGCGCTGCTGCTACATATCAAGCGCGTGCGTACGGCCGACGGCGAGCCCATCTTTGAGGAGAACATCTTTGTGCCGTTTGACGCCTACCGTGAGCTGTTGACGGCCGATCTTGAGGACAAGTCGATTTTTGCCGAGGTCGAGCGTGTTGGCGGAACGCCGATTGTCTCGGTTGGCTACCGTACGGTCGAGGCCGTTCGAGCTAACGCCGAGCAGGCGGCCGAGCTGGGCATTGCTCCGCACGATCCGCTGCTCAACCTGCGTGCCGGCTTTACCGGTCCCGATGACGAGCCGGTTTTGATGGGTAAGCAGTACTACGTGGGATCGCGCTACGTTATGGTCATGTAAGTTACGCGGTTTTACCAAACCGCGTAACGGCTCGACGCTGCAAACGCCCCTAAGCGGCAATCTGACGTTCAATCGTCGGTCGCGTACCCAAAGTACGCTTCCCTCCTCTTTCACGTCACCTTGCTCGTTTAGGGGCGTTTTCGCTGACTTATGCTCAACCAGCGACGTTTGCGCGCTTGTCAAGAGATTAGCCGTTGGGAAAGTGTCCAAAAATCCCACGCTCGTTCCTTTTGGATTGCGTTGCCCGTGGCCGACAGCCGTGCGGCACCGGTCCGCGTGGCGGCGTATAATCGGCGGCAGATGACTTGGACGTTAGGAAACCATGACCGATAGCATGCAGCAGATGGCGCTCGACACGCTCGGCGCCTATTTTGGCTACACCTCGTTTCGCCCGGGGCAGGACCGCATGGTCGATGCGATCCTTGCCGGTCGCGATGCGCTGGGCGTTATGCCCACGGGCGCCGGCAAGTCCATTTGCTACCAGGTGCCCGCGCTCATGCTGCCCGGCATCACCTTTGTGGTGAGTCCGCTGCTGTCGCTTATGGAGGACCAGACCCGTGCGTTGCTCGCGGCGGGTGCGCGACCCAGCTATCTCAACTCCAGCCTTACCCCAGCCCAGCAAAACACCGTGCTCAAGCGGGCGCGCGAGGGTCGCTACCAGCTTATGTACGTGGCGCCCGAGCGCCTGCTCGAGCCGCGCTTTTTAGCCTTTGCGCAGGAAGCCGCGGCGGACGGCGGCATTGGCGTGCCGCTCGTGGCCATTGACGAGGCCCACTGCGTAAGCCAATGGGGTCAGGATTTCCGCCCCGCCTACCTGCAGATTCGTGAGTTCATCGATTCCCTGCCGCAGCGCCCCATCGTGGCGGCGTTTACCGCCACGGCGACCGAACGCGTGCGTGCGGACATTCAGCAAATGCTCGGCCTGCAAAACCCTGCGACGGTGGTGACGGGCTTCGATCGCAAGAATCTCTACTTTGGTTGCGAGGAGATGGGCGACAAGGCCAAGACTGCCTGGGTGCGCGACTATGTGATCGCGCATTCGAGCGAGAGCGGTATCGTGTATTGCTCGACCCGCAAGACGGTCGATGCGCTGGCGGGCGAGCTTGCCGAGGCGCTGGGCCCCAGCGGCATTCGCGTTGGCCGCTACCATGCCGGCATGGGCAACGACGCCCGTCGCCAAAGCCAGCGCGCCTTTATCGACGACGATATCCAGGTGATGGTTGCCACCAACGCCTTTGGCATGGGCATCGACAAGCCCAACGTGCGCTACGTGATCCACAACAACGTGCCCGAGAGCATCGAAGCCTACTACCAGGAGGCGGGCCGCGCCGGCCGCGATGGCGACCCGGCCAGCTGCTACTTGCTGTGGAACGGCAACGATTTTCGCATGCGCCGCTTTCTGATCGACCGCGGCGATGCTGCCGATGAGGCGCTCGACGACGAGCAGCGCGCGTGGGCGCTCCAGAATCGATATCGTCTGCTCAGCCAGATGGAGGGCTACTGCAATACCACCGGCTGCCTGCGCGAATACATGCTGCGCTACTTTGGCGACGAGGCCGCGGCCGAGCATGCGGCTGCGGCCGGTGCGGGCAGCGCCGCCACGGACGATGCCGAGGGCTGCGGCAACTGCAGCAACTGCCTCACGAAGTTCGAGGTCGAGGACGTCACCGATATGGCTCGCGCCGCCGTGCGCTATGTGGCCACGCGTCCCATGCGCTTTGGCAAGTCGCTGGTCGCCGACGTGCTCCATGGCGGCAACACCGAGCGCATTCGCCAGATGCATCTGGACGAGGACCGCGGCTACGGTGAGCTGTCGAGCGAATCGGTCGGGCGCATCAAGGACATCATCGGCCAGCTGTGCGGCCGCGGTTATTTGGCCACCTCGCAGGGGCAGTACCCGGTCGTGGGGCTTGGCCCGCGCGCTGGTGAGGTCGAGGACGAGACGTTTGCCTTTACCGTTAAGCGTCGCGCGTCCAAGCGCAAGGCCTCGGCCCGCGCCCGCCGCGCCGTCGATCTGCTGCGCGAGGAGGCCGAGCTGGATCAGCGCCCGCGCGTGGGTGACGATGCCGAGCTGTTCGAGCGCCTGCGTGCCCTGCGCAAGGATATTTCGACCGAGCTGGAGATGGCGCCGTACATGGTCTTTTCCGACAAGGCCCTGCGCGGCCTGTGCCGCCTACGCCCACAGACGCGCGACGAGCTTATCCAGGTCAACGGCATCGGCGAGAAAAAGGCCGACGCCTTTGGCGAGCAGTTTATGGCGGCGATTGAAGAGTTTGAGTCCGAGCATGCACGGAATGGAGCATAACGATGGCATCCGATGATAAAACCGAGCGCACTGAGGTGTCCGCTGTGCCGCTGTACCAGCAGGTTATGGACGACCTAAAGGGCGAGATCGCGCGTGGCGTGTACGCATCCGGCTCGCGCATTCCTTCCGAGATGGAGCTCGCGAAGTACTACGGCGTGGGACGCATCACCGTGCGCCGCGCCATCGAGGAGCTGTCGCGCGCGGGGTATCTCAACCGCCAGCAGGGGAGGGGCACGTTCGTGTGCGCGCCCAAGCTCAAGCGCAAGATTGTCCAGAAGGGTGACGTTCAGAGCTTTTCCGAGGGTTGCGCTGCCAACGACATGGTGCCGGGTGCGCGCCTGGTATCGCGCACGGTGGTTGCGGCGACGCGCGAGGACGCGGCGTTCTTTGGCGTAGAGCCCGGCTGCGAGCTTATCGTGGTCGAGCGCGTGCGCACGGCCGACGGCATCCCCGTCATGCTCGAGAACAACGCCTTTGTGCTGGCTGACCATCCCTATCTGCAGACACTTGCCGATAAGGACCTCACCGATAACTCGATCTTTGCGCTCGTTGCCGAGCATTCGGGCCGCGCACCGCTCAAGTCCGACCCTTGCACCGTGGAGATTGCGCTTGCCGATGCTCAGGCGGCCCCGCTGTTGGAGGTGCCGGTCGGCGAGCCGCTCTTCTATATGGAGGCCTACTTTACCGACGCTGGCGGGCGCCCTCTACTGCTCGGCCGCCAAAAGATCGTGGGCTCGCGCTACGTCTTCGACATCTAACGTTCACGAATAGAACAACATGGAAGAAATTTACCGCAATGGCTTCCACCGTGGCTGCATGCGTGGTATATATAGAACAACATAGAACGACAGCAGGTACGAGCTGTCGTCGTTCAAAGCCGCCCCACAAGGAGGAGCATCACCGTGAACGCACACGATCTGGTTCAGGAAATTATCGAGCGCAAGGGCAAGATTGAGAACGTCTTTTGGATCGCCTGCGGCGGTTCGATGATCGACCTGATGCCGGCCAACGAGCTGCTCAAGCGCGAGGCCACCACGTTTGCCTCGACGGTCTACACGGCGCGCGAGTTTTGCCTGATGGCTCCCAAGAGTCTTGGCGAGAAGTCACTCGTCATCGCCTGCAGCCACAGCGGCAATACGCAGGAGGTCGTCGACGGCTGCGAGATGGCGCTGGCTGCTGGCGCCGAGGTCGTCGCCCTCACCGACTGCGAGGGCTCCAAGATCGATAACGGCAAGTGGACCACCTGGGTCTATCCGTGGGGCGAAGGCGTGCCGCAGGCCGAGGTTCCGCAAGGCATCGGCGTCCTGATGGCTGCCGAGCTGCTCGACCAGCAGGAGGGTTACGAGGCGCTCGCCGACATGTACGCCGGCCTTAAGCAGATGGATGCGCTGTTGCCCGCTGCCCGCGAGAAGGTCAACGCCGAGCTGGGCGATCGCTTTGCCGAGCTCTGCCAGCAGCATAAGTTCTTCTATATCCTGGGTTCCGGCCCCAACTTTAGCCAGACCTACGCCATGGCCATCTGCTCGCTCATGGAGATGCAATGGCAGCACTGCTGCTACATCCACTCCGGCGAGTATTTCCACGGCCCGTTCGAGGCCACCGAGCCCGGCGTGTTCTACTTTGTGCAGCTTGGATCGGGCGAGTGCCGCCCCATGGAGGAGCGCGCGCTCGCGTTCCTCAACACGCACACCGATACAGTCATGGTGCTTGATGCACTCGAGTACGGCGTAGGCGAGGTGCCCGCCAGCGTGCGTTCGTTCTTGGAGCCGATCTTCTTCTACAACATGAGCTGCGAGCTGCGCGCCGCCCGCGGCAAGGTCTTCGACCACAGCCCCGAGGTCCGTCGCTACATGGGCATCGAGCAGTACTAAGTAACGGGAAAAGCATTCACCTTCGATTCGCAAGTGAACAGCGTGCGTAAAAAGCGGGCCGCGCCGGGGATTTCCGGCGCGGCCCGCTTAGCATCGCGCTTAGATTCGCAAGGTTGCGGCAACCAACGCTTACTTTGCGTCGTAGGCCTCGGCATCCCACCAGTCGAGCTGGGCGATGTTGTCGCGGATGTGCTGGCAGCTCTTGTGGAAGCCCTCGAGCTCGTACTCGGACAGGTCCAGCGTGTAGACCTCCTCGACGCCCTCGGCGCCGATCACGCACGGCAGGGAGGTAAAGATGCCCTCCTCGCCATACTGGCCGGTCATAAGCGTGGAGGCCGAAAGCACGGCGTGCTCGTTGTGCAGCACGGCAGCGCAGACGCGCGCGGCGGAGTTGGCGACGGCGTACTCGGTGCACTGCTTGCCCTGGTAGGTCACATAGCCGCCCTTACGCGCGAGCTCCTCGACCTCCATGTGGTCGAAGGCGTACTTGTCGGGGTTCTCGGCCTGAAGCTCGTTGAGGCTCTTGCCGGCGATGGTCGCTGCCTTAAAGGCGGCCAGCTGGCTAAAGCCGTGTTCGCCGATCATGTAGGCGTCGATGGACTTGGGGCTTACGCCGACCTTCTTGGAGATCTCGGTGCGCAGGCGGGCGGAATCCAGGCCGCAGCCCGAGCCGATGATCTTCTTGGGATCGTAGCCGGTCAGGTGCCACAGCTCGGTGCACACGACGTCGCAGGGGTTGGAGATGCTCACAAAGATGCCGTTGAAGCCGGCGTCGACGATGCGCTTGGCAAAGGTGCGGGCGGCGTCGGTGGTAAAGAACAGCTCGCCGTCGCGGTTGCCGGCGGCCAGTGCGACCTTGCCGGCGGCGTTGACGATGACGTCGCAGCAGGCAAGCTCCTCGTAGTGGTCGTAGCAGTTGACGATTTTGGTGTTGTACGGGACAAACGAAAGGGAGTCGCGCAGGTCCTGGACCTCGGACGTCACCTTGGCCTCGTTGATATCGCACAGGTACAGCTCATCGGCAATACCCTGCATGAGCAGGCTGTTGGCGACATGTGCTCCTACGTGGCCCTGGCCGACCACACCGATCTTACGCGTCTGGTACATATATGTATCCTTTCGGCCGAGTTTTTCGCGTCGAACCATTGTAGCGTCCTGCTGTCACTTTGCTAGACTAAAGCGCCGTAGATTTTTGGGACATGCCTTAATCTCTACTTTTGGCTGTTTTGAACCACTGGCGGTGTCTCGGGGCGATACGCTCGCGCGGATGGGGCCGGTCGTTGTACCATAACTGCAACTGACTCGTAAGGAGCATCCATGCCCATTCGTATCCCCGACGCCCTCCCTGCCGCCGCGCAGCTCGAGAGCGAGAACATCTTTGTCATGACCGAGTACCGCGCGCTGCACCAGGACATCCGTCCGCTGCGCGTGCTCATCCTCAACCTCATGCCCACCAAGATTGCCACCGAAACGCAGATCATGCGCAAGCTCTCCAACACGCCGCTGCAGGTGGAGGTGGACCTGCTGCGCACCAAAACGCACGAGGCCACGCACGTGAGCGCCGGCCATCTGGAGACGTTTTACCGCACGTTCGACGACATCCGCGACATCCACTACGACGGCCTGATCATCACGGGCGCGCCGGTGGAACAGATGCCGTTCGAGGAGGTCGACTACTGGCCCGAGCTCTGCCAGATCATGGATTGGTCCACCACGCACGTGCACTCTACGCTGCACATTTGTTGGGGCGCGCAGGCCGGCCTGTACCATCATTACGGTATCCAGAAGTACGATCTGCCGGCAAAGGCGAGCGGCGTGTTCGAGCATTATCTGGTGAAGCCGCAAAGCCCGCTGGTCCGCGGCTTTGACGACCGTTTCTATGCCGTGCATTCGCGTAACACCGATGTGCGCCGCGAGGACGTGGAGGCCGAGCCGCAGCTTGAGGTCGTGGCCGTGTCCGACGAGGTGGGCCTGTACATCGTCAAGTCGACCGACAGCCGTCGCTTCTTTGTCTTTGGCCACCCCGAGTACGATACCGACACGTTGCGCCTGGAGTACGAGCGCGACGTGAAGCGCGGCCTCAACCCTCAGGTGCCGGTGCATTACTTCCCGAACGACGACCCCACCGCCGAGCCGCGCAACGTCTGGCGCAGTCAGGCTCAGCTGTTCTACACCAACTGGCTCAACTACTACGTCTACCAGACCACGCCCTACGACCTGGCCCGCGCCGGCGAGGAGCACTAGGCTACGGCTGCTGCTGTTGCTGTGGCAGTGCTCGCGGCGTGACGAGTGTGGATTACCGGACACACGAGCGTGGATTTTCGGACGTTTACAAATCGAGCGTGGATAATCTCCCACCTTTGGCTTGAAACTAGGCTCAAAACGGGAGATTATCCACGCTCATTTTTTATATGTAGATGCCGATGGCTCGGCTAAGAGGCGGTGCGTGCAGAAGCAAAGTCGCATTTGGCGTGGTCTTGAATCTCGACGGGTTTTTCTTTCTGATAATCCAATGGACCAAGGCATCGAATTGTGGAGACAGGGACCTCTCGACAACCGCCCTACCTGCAGATATAAGTCATCAGCCTAAAACGTCCAAAACCGTCAAGCATTTGGTCAGTGCCTGGACGGTATTTGGTCAGACTTCGCATGAAACCGTCTGGTACGTTTGCGCCGTTCCAAGAGTTGGGAGGCGACATGGGAAACATGACGGCGAATCAAAGACTTGTAAGTCACATTAAGGCGTGCGAACAGCAGATGAGCTGCGTGTACGCGCGCACGGCGGCGGAGGCAAAGCAGATTGAGCGGCGGGCAGGGGCGGGAAGTCTAGAGGCGGTCATGCCGGGGCTGTATGCGCGTCCGGAATACTGGTCCGAGCTCAAGTTTCGGCAGCGTTATCTGCATCGGGTGCGGGCGCTTGCGCAAAAGCACCCCGACTGGACATTTTGCTCCTATACGGCGGCTGTTATCTATGGCCTTTCGGTTTCGCATGCCAATTTGACGCACATCCATATCGCCGCGATGCCGGCCCAATCGACGACGCCGGGCTCTCAGGTCATTCGTCATCGCTATGCTCGTCAAACACGGGCCACCCAGATGGATATCGCCGTAACCGATATCGATCAAACGATTACGGATTGCTTGGTCGATGCATCGTTTGTCGAGGGACTGATCATCGCGGATTCGGCACTCCATGAGCAACTTTTGTCGAAGGAGCATCTCGTTGAGACGGTCGATAAGCTTGGCCTGAATCGTCGCGGTGTTGTGATGGCGCGCAGGGTTGCGCGGTGTGCCGATGGCCTGTCGGAAAGCGGTGGCGAGTCCAAGGCACGTGCCCTGATGATCGAGCGCGGCTGGCAGATGCCGGAGCTGCAAGTTGAGCTGTTCGACCCGGTTGAGCCGGGACGGCCGTATCGCGTCGACTACTTGTGGCGCGTGGGCGACCAGCTGATTATCGGTGAGTTCGACGGATTCGTTAAAAGCGAGAAAGCGGCGGAGGAGGGCAAGCTCGCAAAGGCGCAGTTCGATGAGCGTCAGCGCGAGTCGAGGCTTTCGCTGCTTGATAACTGCAAGATCGTGCGCTTGTGCTGGGATGATCTAAGGGATCCGACAAAGCTCGATCGCAAGCTCAAAGTCGCCGGCGTGCCGCGTGCGTGCTGAGGCAGTTGCAAGGCGTTTGGCTGCACGGGCGTGGAAAATCAGACGGACGAGCGTGGAAATCTGGACGTTTGTTGAATGAGCGTGGATAATCTCCCATTTTTGGCTCGTAAGGGGGCCCAAAGTGGGAGATTTTCCACACTCATCTTGCGGGTGCGAAACAGCGGCGATCAGGCGCTGACGATGTGGGGTAGCGGCAGGTCGTGGGCATCGGTGGGAACGTGGTCGACACGCTGTTCGTCAAAGGCGATGCCGATGATTTGGCATGCGGGTGAGAGCATGGACAGGTAACGATCGTAGCAGCCGCCGCCGTAGCCCAGGCGCGCGCCGGTTTGGTCGAAGGCCACGAGCGGCACGACGATCATGTCGAGAGCTTCGGCAGGCACGATAGGGAAGTGGTTGCTGTCGATGTCCGTGGCCGCGAAGGCCCGCGTGGGGTGGGCGATAAACGGAGCCGCGGACGCATCGTCGGCGGCAACTGCCCGCATGCACATGCGCTGGCCACAAGCTGCGGCATCAATTGCCGAGAGCATGCACGGATAGGCTACGCGCCAGCCGCGCGCGGCGGCCGCAGCGGCAAACGCGGCAGGGTCTGCCTCGGAACCCATCGCGGCATAGACGGCAACGATGCGCGGCGCCGCGGCATTCAAGCGGCCCAGCAGCTCAACCAGCCGCGCGCAGATATCAGCAGACTTCGCCGCCCGCAAGTCCAAATCAAGAGCATCGCGCCGAGCAATCACCGCCCGCCGCAACTCGGCCTTATCCATCCCAGTCTCATCTCCCAAACCTACCAAAAAGGGACAGGTTTATTTTGGCAGGTTTTATCTGGGCAAACGCGATAAAGACGGCAAAACTACCACGAAGGTGCTGTCTCCTTCGTGGTAGTTTTGCTTGCCGTGCCTTAGCCCAGCAGGTCGATGACGTTAAAGCCGGCGTTGCTCTTGGCGATGACGTCTCGGCCGCCAAAGACGCAGGTGGGCGACTCGGCTGCGATGCGCGTCACGTCGGCGCCGAGCGAGCGCAGCTCACCGGGCGTGGCGGCGAGCATCTGGGCGCGACGCTCCTCGCGCGCATGCGGATCGAGCCCGGCCAGGTAGGTCGTGTTGCGGCGCTTGGTGAGCGCGTAGGGCTTCACCGGCGCGTCCATGCCGCTCACGCAGCTCACAATAAAGCCCTCAAAGGTGGCCTCGTCGGGCTCAAAGCTGCCAAGCCATGCGCCCGCGCGCTCCACGCGCTCAATCGAAGGATCGATCGCCGGGTCGCGGTAGGTGTAGAACGCCGTCTGGCGCTCGCCGGCTGCGCGGAATCCGCAGCCGTACGCGCCGCCCTTCACGCGAATCTCGTTCCACAGGTAATCGTAGGAGAGCGCGTTGGCAGCCACGGCCCAAGCGCCTGTCACGTCAATGCCCAGGCGACGCGGATCGCACGCACGCGCGGCAAAGCAGATGTCGCTGGGGATCACGAAAGCCTCGTGGCGGTCGCACGGCGCCGGCACCGCAAGCGCGTCGCGGCCGGCACCATCGCCCGCATCCAGCCCCAGGTCGCCCGCGGCATCCCAGTACGCGTCAAAGTCCTCGTCGCTGCCGGTAAAGCTCGCCATGCAGCCATCGGCCACAAAGATGCGCTCCGCCAGCTCGGCAAGCTTGGTACGCAGCCCGTCCACGCGCTCGTCAAAGTGCTCGAGCAAATCGCGCAGGAACAGATAGAAATCCACGCCCGAAAGCTGCTCGCGCACCACGGCCGAAGGCGAGCTGTAGCTCATCGCGCGACCGAGCGCCGCCGAGTGGCCGTTGTTGATAAATCCCTGCTCAAGCCCAATGCGAATTTGCGTGAGCACGTCGCGCATGCGGTCGGCATCGGCATCGAGCAAAAGCGTGCTCGACCATACCTCGCGCGGCAGGCTCGCCAGCGCATCGATCTTCTCGGACAGGGCGCCGGCGCTCACCAGCAGGTAGGGGCGCACGCCGTCCACTTCGGGCTGCGTCATGACTTCGGTCGTAAAGCTCAAAAAGCCGAGCTTGCCAGCGAGCAAGTTGTCGAGTTCCTCGGCCGAGCGCTCGCGCGTGGGCAGCTGCTTAAGCAGGCGGCAGAGCAGTGTCACATAGGGCAGGTCCTCAAACGCGACGCAGCTCAGGTCGAAATACTGCATGGCGTAGGCCAGACGGTTGGTGGGGATGTCGTGGCGCAGGCAGGGGATGGGCGTGGTCGTGTCTACGACCAGCGGCGGCTCGGGGCGCGCCTCGCCAATGTCGGACACGCGCAGGCGCGGCAGCGTGGCCTTGGCCTCGGGCGTGTCTTCTGCCTCCTGCGCGGCACGCAGCGCGGCCGTGCGCTCGACCACGTCGGCCAGCTCGGCATCGGTCATGGCATCGCGCTTGGCTGCCAGCTCGGCGGCCTCGGCACCCTCCGAACCCTCGGCGGCGTCCACCGGCACCAGCTCGACCAGTGCCATGTGGTCGTTTTCCAGCACCAGCTCGCGCAGCAGGTCCTCAAAATAGCTGCCGTCCAGCTCACTGCGCAGCTCCTCGTACACCGGGCCGTACTTGAGCGCCAGCGTCGCGGCGTCGTCATCGTAGAGCCACGTGCTCAGCGCGTCGCACGCAATGGCCACGCCGTCGGCGATACCGTAGTCGCGCTGGCGCAGGTCGTATTCGTTGCTGCTGATGATGGCTTCCAGGCGCTCGCGCGGAACGCCATGCTCGCATAGGTCGCGGCAGGCGTCCTGGAACACGCGGCGCAGCTCGCGCGCCACGCCGGGCTGCGCGTTTTGCAGCATGATGAGCTCGTAGGGCTGCAGGCTCTCGGCCGCGGTGTAGCTCACCACGTTGCCGCCCAGGCCGGCGGCCAGAATGGCCTTCTTAACCGGTGCTTCGTTGGAGCCCAGCAGTGCCTCGAACAGGATATCCGCCGCGATCGTGCGTTTGCGGTCGAGCGCGCTGCCCAGCACCAGGCCCAGGCCCACCAGGGCGTTCTCGGGTGTAGTGGCCATCTCGACGCGCTTGTACTCGCAGGTCACGGGTGCCTGCACGCCCAGCGGATTGGGCGCCAGCGTGGACGGGTCCTCGCCGGCGGCGACGGCAGCGTCCATGCGGCAGCTCGCGGCACTCGGCTGCGACAGATAACGCTCGTCCAAAAACGCCAGCGCGCGGTCCACATCTAGGTCGCCGTAGAGCGTTATATAAGAGTTGGAAGGATTGTAGTGGCGCGCGTGCGTGTCCAGGAACTGCTCGTAGGTGAGCGCGGGAATCGCGCGCGGGTCGCCGCCGCTCTCGTGCGCATAGGCGGTGTCGGGATAGAGCGCGGCGTTGATGGCGTCGTCCAGCACGCTCATGGGGTCGGACAGCGCGCCCTTCATCTCGTTGAACACCACGCCGTTATAGCGCAGCGTGCCCTCGTGCAGGCTCGCGGCGCTGCCGTCGCCCTCGGCGTCCTCCGGCAGGTCCAGCTCGTAGTGCCAGCCCTCCTGCTCAAAAATGGTGGGCTTGGTATAGATGGCCGGGTTGAACACCGCGTCCAGGTACACGTCCATCAGGTTGTACAGGTCCTGCTCGTTGGTGGTGGCAACGGGATAGATGGTCTTGTCGGGGTAGGTCATGGCGTTGAGGAACGTCTGCATGGAGCTCTTGATCAGGTCGACAAACGGCTCCTTGACGGGAAACTTGGCCGACCCGCACAGTACTGAGTGCTCAAGAATATGGAACACGCCGGTGGAATCGGCCGGCGGCGTTTTAAAGCCAATGGCAAAGGCCTTGTTTTCGTCGTCACATGCCAGGTACAGCAGGCGAGCGCCCGATGCGGTGTGGCGCAGCACGTAGGCGTCCGAGTCGAGCTCGGGCACGGTCTCGCAGCGCTCGACGGCAAAGCCGTGGCGGGTGGTGCCGGGCACCAGCAGCGCGGCAGCAGCGGTGCGAGGGTCGGTTGAGGTGGTGGGCATATGCAGTCTCCTTTGACGCCCCAGCGGGGGCGAATCGAGTCGAATCCCCGAGAGTATACCCATATGGGGCCGCGGCTCTGCGGCGAACTGGCGGTTATGCCGATGGGAATCGATGCGTCCTGGCCGTCTTCCGAACGAGAGTGGATTTTCGGACGGAATCAGCCTCAAAACGCCCAAATACCGTCCAAATATCCACCCTCATTTCCCGACCGTCCAAAATCCACACTCATCCGCCGCCCGCACATCTCTCATTCGTCACGAATACGAGAGATAACAGAAAGACGAGAGGGTTGATTTCCGATCTCAGCCGAACACATTGAGCGGATAGGACGTTCCCGCAGCTAGCCGAACGCCCCCGAGGCCCCTCGCGGGCCCCGGGGGCGGCATTTTCCCAGTTGAAGGAACGGTGGAGATGTGTTTCGATGGGTCCGGTGGCCATGCTCCGCCCTCCGTCCGGCACCTCTTCCCAGACTCAGCCGGACGGTCGGTCCGCCTATTCCTTTTTTCCCTTCAGGCTAGGACAGCGGGGCATCGCCCCTCTCTGCGCGCGCCCGCCCTATCAGCCCCGGCGTCAGGTCGAGCTCGCCGAGCGGCACGTCCTCCACGCCGTAGGCGTCCAGCAGCGCCGCCGCGTCGTCCCCGAGCATCGCCCGGAAGGCGCGGGCGGGCGTCGCGAAGCCGAGCGCGCCGCGGGGCTCGGAGTTCACGTGCGACATCGCGAGCGCCAGGTCGGCCGGGGAGAGCCGGTCGAACCTGAGGCCGGCGCCCTTGGGCAGCAGCTTCCTTATCTCGACGTGGTTGCGCTCGCAGGCGCCCTTCTGGTCGCTCCGCCTGGGGTCGCAGTAGAACAGCCTCGTCTCGCCGGGCCCCTCGCCGAGGAGCGCGGCGATCGCGCCCTCGTCGGAGAACTCGGCGCCGTTGTCGGTGAGCACGGCGCGGAACACGCGGCGCGTCCCGTCTGCGCCGAGGACCGCCCGGACGCCCTCCAGGGCGGCCGCGACGCACCCGGAGGTCTTCTCCCCGAGCAGGAGCGCCAGCTGGAGCCTGCTGGGGCGGTGGAGCAGCGTGAGCAGGCAGGCCGAATCCTCCCGGGCGCCCTCGACGGTGTCCATCTCCCAGGCCGCGGCGCACGCGTCCTCCCCGAGGGCGAGGAACGCGGCATACGACCTGCGGGCGGAGTGGCGCGTGGCCGCCCGCCCGGCGGCGCGCTTCCTCGGCCTGTAGCCGACCTTCCGCCTGAGCTCCATGTTCGTCATGCCGTCGTAGCCCGCCGAGACCCAGCGGTAGATGGTCGAGGGAGACAGGTCCACCGGCCCGCCGTTGCGCGCCGCCATCTGCTCGGGCGACAGCCCCCGGCGCAGGCAGTCCCTGATGGCCTCCAGCCTCGCCGCCGCGGCGGGCTCGTCGGCGTCGATCCCGCGCCTGGACGAGACGAGCACCGAGTCCGCGCACAGCTGCGCGGCGCGGGCGTCGTAGAAGACGTGCGGGCGGCGCTTGCAGCCCAGCGCGCGGTAGCGGCCGCAGCCGTTGCAGCAGCGCGGCCACGCCGCCAGGCGCGGGCAGGCCGCCGACAGGTCGGTGCCGGCGTCGACGCGCTCGCCGCGCCTGGACTTGGGCGCCGTGACGAACCTGTGCGACGACACCTCGGCGCTCACCGTCGAGGGCGACCTGCCCAGCTCCCTCGCGATCTCCCTGCACGAGGCCCCGCGCTCCAGCATCCTCTGGACCGTGTCCCGCTCGTGCCTCGTGAGCCTGCCGTAGGCCCTCGGGACCGCCCTCGCGGCGCCCTTCCCGCTCTTTCCGCTCTTTCCGGACATGACGTCCTCCGATCTCCCGGGGCCGGCCGATCCGGCCCTCAGGGTATCGGGTTCCCATATTCATCCGTACATGTACGGATGAATATGGGAGGTGTTCGGATGAAGTTGATATTCAAGG
>DBFANS010000052.1:0-63814 GCA_048233475.1 Collinsella aerofaciens
GGGTATGATCCTGCGTCCCCGCGCGGGCGCCCCCGGTTATACAACCTCTTCGATAGGAGCTTTTCCCACATGGCAGACATCGCATTCGAGAAGGACCTCTCCGTCGCCGAGACCGGCATCGAGGGCCTCAAGGTCGTCGACCTCGCCGTCCACGGCGACTCGCGCGGCTGGTTCAAGGAGAACTGGCAGCGCGCCAAGATGACCGCCCTGGGCATCCCGGACCTCAGGGTCGTCCAGAACAACATCTCCTACAACGACAGCCGCGGCGTCACCCGCGGCATCCACGCCGAGCCCTGGGACAAGTTCATCTCCGTGGCGCGCGGCAGCGTCTTCGGCGCCTGGGTGGACCTGCGCGAGGGCAGCGAGACCTACGGGAAGGTGTTCACCTGCACCCTGGACCCGTCCAAGGCCATCTACGTCCCGCGCGGCGTGGGCAACTCCTTCCAGGCCCTGGAGGACGGCACCGCCTACACCTACCTGGTGGACGTCCACTGGTCCCTCGAGCTCAAGAAGACCTACACCTTCGTGAACCTCGCCGACCCCGAGCTCGCCATCGAGTGGCCGATCCCGCTCGATGAGGCCACCGTCTCCGAGGCCGACCTCAACCACCCGATGCTCAGGGACGTCGTCCCAATGGCGCCCAAGAGGACGCTCGTCACCGGCTGCAACGGCCAGCTGGGCCATGCTGTGCGCAGGCTGGCGGAGGAGCGCGGCGTCGCCAAGGACTTCGACTTCTGCGACATCGACACCTTCGATATGTCAGACCCGGACGCCTACGCACAGTACGACTGGTCGCTCTACGGCACCGTGATCAACTGCGGCGCCTACACCGCCGTGGATAGGGCGGAGACCGCCGAGGGCCGCGCGACCGCCTGGAAGGCCAACGCGACCGGCCCCGCCCTCCTCGCCCGCACATGCTCTGATCACGGGATCACCCTCGTCCACGTGTCCAGCGACTACGTCTTCGACGGCACCGCCGAGGTGCATGACGAGGACGAGCCCCTCAGCCCGCTGTCCGTCTACGGCCAGACCAAGGCCGCCGGCGACATCGCCGTGGCCGGGTGCCCGCGCCACTACATCATGCGCTCCAGCTGGGTCATCGGCGAGGGCCGCAACTTCGTCAAGACGATGAAGGGCCTGTCCGACCGCGTCGCCGACCCCGAGGACGGGCTCGAGCAGGTCACGGTCGTTGACGACCAGCTGGGCCGCCTGACCTTCACGCGCGACATGGCCGAGGCCATCTTCCACGTGCTGGGGACGCACGCCCCCTACGGCACCTACGACTGCACCGGCTCCGGCACCGTCAAGTCCTGGGCCGATATCGCCCGCGCCGTCTTCGAGGCCGCCAACGGCAACGGGGACAGGGTCGTGCCGGTATCGACCGCCGACTACTACGCGAGCGCCGAGGGCCCCGTCGCCCCGCGCCCGGTCCACTCCGCGCTCGACCTGTCCAAGCTCGAGGCTGCCGGCTTCCACATGCCCGACTGGGAGGAAGAGCTGGGGGAGTACATCAAGACGCTCTAGCCGCTATTAACTTTTCGAGAGTAAAAGCCGCCGTTCTTTAACGGCGGCTTTTCTTGTTGGTGGCTATCTGCGCAGTGGTGCCAATAGTATTTTGCGGAAGATCTACCTCTCGCTTGGCATGGAAGTAGGGTGGCCGGGCTGGTCGTCGTAGGCGTATTTGCTGTACACGTTGACCTCCCACTGCTTTTTTTCGACCTTTGCTACAGAATCTAGGATGAAGCCGGTCGCAAGGCTCAGGCCGCACAGGAACATAAACGAGGCGGCGAGCATAGCGGTGGGGAAGCGCGGGACGAGGCCGGTCTGGAAATATTCGACAACGATGGGCATGCCCAGGGCGAGGCCGAATACCGCGAACAGAAGCGCAACGAGGCTGAAGAACTTCAGCGGGCGGTAGTCCTTGAACAGCGTGCCGATCATCGCAACGACTTTAATGCCGTCGCTCACGGTGTTGAGTTTGGACTCGGAACCCTCGGGACGGTCGCGGTACTCGATGGGCACATCTTTGATGCGCCAGCGGTGGTCGACGGCGTGGATCGAGAGCTCGGTTTCGATCTGAAAGCCCTCGGAAAGCACTGGGAAGGTTTTAACGAACGGGCGGCTCATGGCGCGGTAGCCTGTCATGACGTCATCGAAGCTGTAGCCATAGATCCACTTGATCATGGCGCGGACCAGATTATTGCCAAAGCCGTGGAAGGCACGCTTGTTCTCCTCGGCGTAGGTGCCGTTGGAAAGGCGATCGCCTACGGTCATGTCGGCCGTGCCGTTAAGGATGGGCTCGCAGAGGGCCTTGGCCGCCTCGGCGGGGTAGGTGTCGTCTCCGTCGACCATCAGGTAGCAATCGGCGTCGATATCGCGAAACATCTGGCGGCACACGTTGCCCTTTCCCTGACGGGGCTCAAAGCGGACTGTGGCGCCGTGCTCGGTGGCAATGCGTGAGGTATCGTCCGACGAGTTGTTGTCATAGACATAGACCGTCGCCTGCGGAAGCTCGCGGTGAAAGTCGTCGATGACTTTGCCGATCGTGAGCGCTTCGTTGTAGCAAGGGATGATGACGGCGATGGATTCAGAATTCACTTAATGCTCCTTATACATTCAATCCTAGAAAGTATAGCCGTTTGGGCCTGGCATCCTAAGATGTGGGTTAGTTCTCCAGTTTTGTTGCGCGAATCGTTTGCATGGCCGTCGGGTCTATACTGTTCGTTTGTCAACGATTACGAGTAAAGGAGTTGCATCCGTGTCGGATCAGACAAAGCAACAAGAAACTCGCAGTCTGCCTGCGACGTTTGCTAAGAACGAATTTGAGAAGGACGCGTTTATCCTTCGTCAGCTGGTTACCAAGGATTTTAAGATCAAGTATCGCCGTAGCGTTCTGGGCGTCGCATGGTCGGTGCTCAACCCGCTGCTGATGATGATCGTCATGGCCATCGTGTTCTCGACGATTTTTGGCCAGGGCCGCAATGGCTCAATGACGCCCGAGATGTACCCGCTGTACTTGATCGTGGGTAACATCACCTTTGCCGTCATGTCTGAGTCTACTAACCAGGCCCTGACGTCGATCGTGGGCGCTGCCCCTCTGCTCAAGAAGGTTAAGGTGCACCGCTGGGTTTTCCCGGTGCAGAAGGTGCTCTTCTCGCTGGTCAACTTTGCCTTCTCGCTGGTCGCCGTCGCCATCGTCATGCTGTGGTTCCGCGTTATGCCTTCTTGGCACCTGATTCTGTTGCCGGTTTGCCTGCTGCTGCTTATGTGCTTCTGCATGGGCCTGGGCATGATGCTCTCTGCCCTTACGGTCTTCTTCCGCGACGTTATGCATCTGTGGAGCGTCGTCATTACGGCGTGGACTTACATTACGCCCATCTTCTGGACGACTGACTATATTGCGCAAATGCCGCATCTCGTGCGTATCTTGATGTATGCGAACCCCATGTTCAACTACCTGCAGTTTATGCGCGATATCTTCCTGTTCCAGACTACGCCCTCGCTTATGACGTTTGGTATGTGCGTCGCTTGGGCGGTTCTTGCGCTTATTATTGGCTATACCGTGTTCCATAAGTCCGAGCGCAAATTTATCCTCTACATCTAAGGAGTGCTGTGATGACTGAATCTGTTGTTGATTACAGCGAGCAGCCTCTGGCTGTCGAGGTCGACGACGTCACCATGATCTTTAACATGGCGTCCGAGTCGCTGACCAACCTCAAGGAGTACTTCATTAAGCTTGCCAAGCACGAGCTGTTCTTTGAGGAGTTTAGGGCGCTTAAGCACATCTCGTTTGATATTCATCGCGGCGAGGTTGTGGGTCTGGTCGGCACCAATGGCTCCGGCAAGTCTACGATGCTCAAGATTATCGCTGGCGTTCTTGAGCCTAGCGAGGGCAGCGTTAAGGTGCACGGTAACATCGCGCCGCTGATTGAGCTTGGCGCCGGCTTTGACCCCGAGCTGACCGCCCGCGAGAACATCTATCTGAACGGCGCCCTGCTCGGCTATACCAAGGAG
Source organism: Collinsella aerofaciens (assembly GCA_048233475.1). Taxonomy (GTDB): domain Bacteria; phylum Actinomycetota; class Coriobacteriia; order Coriobacteriales; family Coriobacteriaceae; genus Collinsella; species Collinsella aerofaciens_CM. Next base: position 4,015 of record DBFANS010000052.1, read on the forward strand.
TTCATCGACGCCAACTTTGACGGCATTATCGAGTTCGCTGAGCTGCAGAACTTTGTCGATATGCCGCTTAAGAACTTCTCTTCGGGCATGGTGGCGCGTATCGCCTTTGCAATCGCGACGATTACCGAGCCCGATATTCTGATCGTTGACGAGACGCTGTCCGTCGGTGATGTGTTCTTCCAGCAAAAGTGTGAGGCCCGCATCCAGCACTTTATCCAGAGCGGCGACGTGACGGTTCTGTTCGTTTCGCACTCTATGGAGCAGGTTGAGCGCATCTGCCAGCGTGCCGTTTGGATTGAGAAGGGTGACCTTCGCATGGACGGCCCGGTCGATGAGGTCTGCAAGGCGTACCGCGAGCAGTTCAACTAGGTTATAATTACTTGCGCCTGACAGGCTTGTGCTTGCTTGGGCGTGCGGTTATTTGCTCCATTAGCTCAGTTGGATAGAGCAGGGGACTTCTAATCCCAAGGTCGACGGTTCGAATCCGCCATGGAGCACCATCGTTTATTAAGCCCAGACCGCTTGGTGGTCTGGGCTTTTTTCATCTTGTGTGTTGCTGGAGCCGAGCGCGAGCAAGCCGCTGCTGTTTGTTGGGGTTGGCATTTTACTTTTCGAGATGCTCTTTCAGCAGCTCCAACGCGTGGGCGTAGCCCTTCAGGCCCTCTCCGGTGATGGTGGCGAAGCAGGCCAGACGGGCGTAGCTCACCTGGCGGAAGTCTTCGCGGGTCTCGACTGCGCTAATGTGGACCTCCACAGCCGGGATGGCGACGGCTTTGAGCGCGTCCAGGATGGCCACGCTTGTGTGCGTGTAGGCGGCCGGGTTGATGACGATGCCGTCGACCTTTCCGTAAGCCTCCTGGATCTTGTCGACGATGCTGCCCTCGTGGTTAGACTGGAAGACCTCGACCTCGTCGAAGCCCTGTGCGGCACCCGCTTCCTGGCAGATCTGCACTAAGCGATCGTAGTTGTCGCTGCCGTAGATGCCTGGCTCGCGAATGCCGAGCATGTTGAGGTTGGGGCCGTTAATGACGAGTGCTTTCATGGTTGCTTCCTTTGCAGTTGAAAAACCACCACAAAGGTGCCTGCCCCCTTTGTGGTGGTTTTGGTTAGAGAGCGGGTGGGAGGGTGTCGAGGAGGGCATGGACGGTGTTGGCGGCGCAGTCGCGTGAGTCGATGATGTAGTCGGCCCAGGCGCGGTAGCGCGGCATACGCTGCTCGGCCAGCTTGTCGATGCCGTCGCGCGCGGTGATGGGGCGGCCCTTGTGGGCGAGCTCGTCGAGCTTGCGGTTGAGCATCACGATTTGGCTGTTTTGGTGCAGCAGAGGGTAGTTCTCGTCGCGCGTAACCACGCCGCCGCCGGTGGAGAGCACCAAGCCGCTGCGCTTGGAGATGTCGGCCAGCGCTGCCGTCTCCTGCTCGCGGAAGGCCGCCTCGCCGCACTTGATGATAAAGTCGGCGCAGGGCATGCCCAGGCGCTCCTCGAGGGCGCGATCGAGATCGATGTGCTCGCGGCCCGTGAGCTGGGCGATCTGCTCGCCCACGCGGGTCTTGCCCGAGCCCGGCATGCCGATCAGCGCGATGTTCTGTTCGCGGCGTGACAGGCGCTCCGTTACGTCCAGGATCCTCTCGCGCGGGGTGGCTTTGCCGGTATAGCGCTCGACAGCTTGTGCCGCCTGGGCAACAAGCATAAGCAGGCCGCCGATGCAGGGGATGCCGCGGCGCTCGGCCTCGAGCATCAGGCCCGTGCGGGCGGGGTTGTAGACAATGTCGATGACGCCCTCGAGCGCATCGAGGCCTTCGAGCGTGCAAGGCGCGTCGGGGCAATGGGGGAACATGCCGGCGGGCGTGCAGTTGACGAGTAGGGAGGCGTCGGACTGCTGCGCGATATTGTCGTAGTTGACCTCGCTCGTGCGACCCACGGGTACGACGATGGCGCCCATGTCTCCCAGCACCATACTTGCCGTGGTGCCGGCGCCGCCGGTGGCACCGAGCACGAGGGCCTTCTTGCCGGCAACCTCAACGCCCAACTCCTCGACCAGGCACTGGAAACCGAAGTAGTCAGTATTATCGCCGTGCAGGCGGCCGTCGGGCAGGCGCGTGATGGTGTTGACGTTGCCCATGCGCTCGGCGAGCGGGCTCAGCTCGTCCAGGTATTCCATGACGGCGCGCTTGTAGGGGATGGTCACGTTGGTGCCCTCCCATTCGTCGCCCGTCATAAAAGCCTCAAGATCCTCGGGCTCGCGCTCAAAACGCACGTACTCAAGCCCCGCCAGCTCTTTGTAGATGGTCGGGGTGTAGCTGTGGCCCAGCACGCGGCCCAGCACACCGTAGGGGCGGGTTGCGGCGGTATCGGTCATCTAGAGCACCTCCGTGTAGCTGCCAAAGTAGGTGAAGCTCTCGCACACGTCGTCGATGGAATCGAGCAGGTCGTCGAGGGCCTTGCTGCCAAAGGGGCAGTCCAGATCAAAGTAGAACATAAACTCAAAGTCGCGGCCGGGGATGGGGCGGCTCTCGAGCTTGATGAGGTTGATGTTGAGTGCGTAGAAGCGCTCGAGCACGCGATAGAGGGCGCCCGGCTCGTTGGCCGTGGTGATCATGAGCGAGGTGCGATTAGCGCCGGGGTAGACGCGCGGCTCGCGGCTGATGACGACAAAGCGCGTGTAGTTGTTGTCCGAGTCTTGGATATTGGGCTCCAGCACCTCGAGGCCATACAGCGTGGCACAGCTGCGCGAGGCGATGGCGGCGACGTCGGTGCGCTCGGAGTTGGCGACCATCTCGGCCGACATGGCCGTGTTTGGGTACTTGGTGGCGTGCAGGTCGTGGGACTCGATAAAGCCGGCACACTGGGCAATGGCTTGGCCGTGGCTGTAGACCTCGCGCACGTCGGCGAGCTTAGTGCCGGGCTTGACGAGCAGGTTGTGATCGATCTTAAGGCGCAGTGAACGCACGATGTGGAAATCGAACTGGGCGAGCAGGTCGTAGACGGCGTTGACCGATCCGGCAGTTGAGTTTTCGATGGGCAGCACGCCAAATTCGCAAAAGCCGTCGCGTACGGCGCGCATAACGCCCTCGAAGGTCTCAAAGAAGGCGATATCGGGCACGTCAAAGAGCTTGCACGCGGCAATCTGGCTGTAGGCGCCCTCGACGCCCTGGCAGGCGACGGTGGCCGTCTGGGGGAAGGGCGTGTCAAAGGCTGCGGCCGTGGCATGGGCTTTTTGCGACACCGTGATGCCCTTGAGCTCGTTGATGTAGCGCTGCTGCTCGGCCTTGCTCATGCTCATGAGGAGACGGAACAGGGTGATGGTCTGCGCCTCGTAGCGCTCGGGCGCGCGGCTGGCGAGGTTATTGAGCTTGGAGCGCTCGCGGGCGGGGTCGAAGACGGCCTTGCCCATCTCGATTTTTGACTTGGCGACCTCGGTGGCAATGTCCATACGCTCGACAAAGCTGTTGAGGAGCGTGGTATCGATGCCGTCGATGGCCCGGCGGATGTCAGCAAGGTCCATGGGGACCCCTTTCGCGTAATGGCAGAGTTGACGGGCAACTCAGGTGAGTCGGGTTAGAGCTGGCCTGCGTCCTCGAGGAGAGCGTCCCAAATCGCGAGGGCGGCGGCTGCTTCGGCTACGGGGACGGCTCGGGGGACGATGCAGGGATCGTGGCGGCCGTGGACCGAGAGCTCGGCATTTTCCATGGCGTCCATGTCTACAGTCTGTTGCTCGCGGCCAATTGAGGGCGTCGGCTTTACGGCCATGCGCCACATGACGGGCGCGCCGGTCGAAATACCGCCCAGGATGCCGCCGGCGTTGTTGGATTCAACCTCGATCTCGCCCGACTCTGCATCGATGCGATACGGATCGTTGTTCTCGCTGCCGCGCATGGCGGCGACGGCAAAGCCCATGCCAAACTCCACGCCCTTTACGGCGGGGATGCCAAAGGCGATCTGTGCGATGCGGTTCTCGATACCGTCGAACATGGGGTCGCCGATGCCCGCGGGAAGCCCGTAAATGCCGCACTCCACGATGCCGCCGATGCTGTCGAGTTCGTCGCGCGCGGCTAGGATCTCCTCGCGCATGCGGCCGGCTGCGGCGGCGTCAATGCACGGCAGATCGTTCGTAAGGATCGCCTTGCGGTCGGCCTCGCGATAGACCATATCGTCCATCGGCAGGTCGGAGATGCCGCCGATTTGCGCGACGTGCGCCATGACCTGAATGCCGTGGGCCTCAAGTGCCTGCAGCGCAATGCCGCCGGCGATGCACAAGGGAGCCGTCAGACGACCGGAGAAGTGTCCGCCGCCGGCGACGTCGTGCATGTTGTGATACTTCACGCGCGCAGGGAAATCTGCGTGCCCGGGGCGGGGTTTGCGGCGCAGCTCGGAGTAATCCTTGGAGCGCGTGTTGGTGTTCTCGATAATCGCGGCGATGGGCGCGCCGGTGGTATGTCCATCGACAACACCGGCGATGATGTGGGCTGCGTCAGCCTCGCGTCGTTTGGTCGCGGTCTCGTCGCGTCCGGGGGCGCGACGGTCGAGGAAGGCCTGCAGCTCCTCCTGGTCCACGGCGATGCCCGCCGGGATGCCATCGAGCGAGCAGCCGATAGCGGGGGAGTGCGATTGGCCGAAGATGCTTAAGTGCAAGACGTTGCCAAAGGTCGAGGACATGCTATTCCTCCTCGAGTGTGACCTTGCCGCCCAGCAGGCGGTAGTGGTCGAAGAAATCGGGATAGGACTTGTTGACGGCCTCGGCGCCGTGGATCACGACCTCGCCGGTGGCACGGCTCGCAGCGATGGCGGCCATCATGGCGATGCGGTGGTCGTTGTGCGAATCGACCTCGCCGCCGGTGAAGGCATCGACACCCTTGATGATGAGGTCGTCACCGGCGATGCGCACCTGTGCGCCCAGCGCGGAGAGCTCGCGGGTGGTGGTGACCAGACGGTCAGATTCCTTGATGCGCAGGCGCGCACAGTCACGGATGAACGTGCGGCCCTGAGCAAGCGAGGCCACGGCCGAGATAACGGGTACCAGGTCGGGAATGTCGTGGGCGCTCATCTCAAAGCCGGCGAGCTTGTCGGACTGCACGGTGGCGGCGTTGGTGGAGCGCACGATGCGGGCACCAAAGCGCGAAAGCGCGGCAAGCACGTTGCGGTCGCCCTGTGCGGAGCTCAGCGACACGCCCTCGACGGTGATGGGGTCGGTGCCGATGGCGCCGGCGCACAGCCAAAAGGCGGCGTTGGACCAGTCGCCCTCGACGGCTACGCTGCCGGGCGTGCGGTACGAGCCGCTGCTCACGCGGAAGTTCGTGACCTCGGGCTGGCCGTCCTTGGCCGGAATACGCTCGACGTTGACCTCGACGCCAAAGGCCTTCATGGCCTGGATCGTCAGGTTGATGTAGGGGCGGCTCTCAATGAGGCCGGTCACCTGCACGCAGGAGGGCTGGGCGAGCAACGGGGCTGCCAGCAGCAGGCCCGAGATGTACTGCGAGCTTACGTTGCCCGGCAGCACAAAGGTGCCCGGGCGCATGCGGCCGCTCGTCTTGAGCGGAAAACCGCCCAGACCCTGCAGGTCGCAGCCGGCGGCAATGATCTCATCGGAGAGCGGGGAGAGCGGGCGGGCGCCCAGGCGTCCCTGGCCCACAAAAGTTGCTTCTGCGCCCAGCGCGCAGGCGACGGGCAACATAAAGCGGAGCGTGGAGCCGCTTTCGCCGCAGTCAAGCGTTCCGCCGGCAAGTGCCTTGAGCAGGCCAAACTCAATACTCTTCATAGTGGGATGGACCTGGAAGCCATCCTCGACGGTCTCGATGCGAGCGCCCAGTGCCGTAAGGCAACGCACCGTAGCCTCGATGTCGGCGCAGGTGGTGTTGCAGGTAACGTGCGTCTCGCCGTTGGCAAGCGCGGCGCAGATGATCAGGCGATGCGCCATCGACTTGGACGCGATGGCGGGAACGGTGCCCTTAAGCGGGGACGGGGTGATGCGGGCTAGCATGCGAATGCGTCTCCCTTCTGGCCGAGGCCCTCGGCAATGAGTTCGTGGAAAGTGGAAAGCGGCGTGCGGTCGATGCTGCAGCGGCCGATGCCGTGCGGAATCACCAGGTCGATGGTGTCGCCCGCGCGCTTCTTGTCGTGGAGCGCCTCGGCAAAAACGGCATCGGCATCTAGGTCGCAGCGGGTCTTGAGGCCATGGCGGGCGCAGAGCTCCTCGATACGACCGGGCAGTGCAGCATCGCAAATGCCGTGCAGAGCCGCGGCGCGCGTGATGATGCCCATGCCGATCGACACGCAGTTGCCGTGTCCGAGCTCAAAGTGCTCGCAGGCCTCGACGGCGTGTCCGGCGCTGTGTCCAAAGTTGAGGAGCTTGCGCTGGTTGGTCTCGCGCTCGTCGGCAACGACCACGGCGCGCTTGATGTCGATATTGCGGGCGATGATGAGCGCTACGCGGGCCACATCGCGGTTGAGCAGCTCCAGCGTGAGCGGGGTCTTCTCCAGCTCGGCGAAAAGCTCCGGGTCGGCGATCACGGCGTGCTTGATGACCTCGCCGCAGCCGTCGGCGAACTGCTCGGGCGTGAGGGTGGCTAGGCACCCCACGTCGGCGATAACCACGCTCGGCTGCCAAAAGGCGCCGGCCAAGTTCTTGCCGGCAGCCAGGTCGATGGCGGTCTTGCCGCCCACCGACGAATCCACCATAGCGAGCAGGCTCGTCGGGATCTGCACAAACTTGCAGCCGCGCATGTAGGTGGCGGCCACAAAGCCCGCCACGTCGCCCACGACGCCGCCGCCGAGTGCCACGATCACATCGGAGCGCGAAAGCTCGTGTTCGGCCACAAACTCCAAAATGGCAACATAGGTTTCGGCGCGCTTATGGGCCTCGCCGGCCTCGAAGGTGCAGATGCTCACTTCGTAGCCTGACGCCTCCAGGCTCTGCTTAACGGGCATCTGGTAGAGCGGGCCCACGTTGGTGTCCGTCACGATGACGGCCTTGGTGCCGCCGGCAGTGGCGCGCACGAGCGGTCCCGCCTGCTCCAGCAAAAACGTGCCAACATGCACCCGGTAGGGGCGTGCAGTGTCGATATCGATGGTAATCGCCATAAGCTTCGGTCCTTTCGACCTGGCGTGATAGGTGGTCTAGTGGGAGGCCTCGTCGTCGAGTGCGCGCTTAATGCGGTCGCCCTCGGCAAGGAGATTCTCCAGATAGCGCTGGTCGCGGTCCTTAAGGGCGCGGCTGTAGGTGCCAAGCGAGTCGATCAGATGGTCGATCTCGAAGGCAAGCGCGTCGGCGTCGTCGATCATGAGCTCGGACCACATTTGCGGGTTGAGGTGCGCCACGCGGGTGAGATCGCGGTAGCTACCGGCCGAAAAGCCGTGGTGGACCTGGGCGGTGGGGCTTTTGACGTAGGCGTTGGACACCACGTGCGCAAGCTGGCTCGTGAAGGCGATGACGCGGTCGTGCTCGGCGGCGCTGGTCACGCTGAACTTGCCAAAGCCCAAGGGGCGCACCATCTCGCGCACCTGGCCCAAAAGCTCCAGTTTGAGCGCATCGTCCACCGCGGGCGGCACGAGCACGAGTGGCGCGCCCTGGAACAGGTCGGCGCGGGAGTGTGCGTAGCCCGAGTACTGCGTGCCCGCCATGGGGTGTGCGCCCACAAAGTAAAAGCCGTGCTCACGGGCAAGCTCAAAGGCGCGTTCGCACACGATGCCCTTGACGCCCACCGTGTCGATTACCACGGGGCCCATGATGGCGTCGGTGTCGGTGGCGTCGGCGAGCGCCTTGGCGTGCGTCTCGAGCCACTCGATGCATGCCTCGGGGTAGCAAGCCAGGACGATGATGTCGCATTCGCCGAGTGTCTTGTCGTTGAGCTCTCCGGCGACAGTGCCCATGCTGGCGGCCGTCATGACATCGTCATCGGGGTCCCAGGCCAGCACGCGGACGCCCGCCTGTGCATAGCCGCGGGCAAAGCTACCGCCGATGAGGCCAAGGCCGACGATGCCGGCGCACTTGGGGCCGCCCTGGTTAACGCGCGCGTTTCTCACCGTACCCATGGGCTACTCCATGGTCTCTTGGCAGACAACCTCGCGGATGGCTCGGATGCGGCGCATGGTGTCGTCGAACTGATCGGGGGTGAGGGCCTGGGCGCCGTCGGACCAGGCGCGGCTCGGCTCGTCGTGGACCTCGATCTCCAGGCCGTTGGCACCGCAGGCGGTCGCGGCGAGCGCCATGGGTTCGACGTAGCGGGTGTAGCCGGTGGCGTGGCTGGGGTCGGCGACGACGGGCAGGTGCGACAGGTGGTGCAGCACCGGCACGGCGTTGAGGTCGAAGGTGTTACGGGTGCGGGTCTCGAAGGTGCGGATGCCGCGCTCGCACAGGATGACGTTGTCGTTGCCCTCGCTCATGATGTACTCGGCTGCCATAAGCAGCTCGTCGATCGTGCCGGACATACCGCGCTTGAGCAGAATCGGGGTCTGGGTCTTGCCGACCTCCTTGAGCAGGGGGAAGTTCTGGGCGTTGCGGGCGCCGATCTGCATGACGTCAATCTTCTTGTCCAAGAAGACCTGCACGTCGCGTGGATCCATGATCTCGGTGACGATCGGCATGTCGAGCTCGGCAGACGCCTCGCACAGCAGGTCGAGGCCGGCGGGGCCCATGCCCTGGTAGGCGTAGGGGGAGGTGCGGGGCTTGTAGGCACCGCCGCGCAGCATCGTGGCACCGGCGGCCTTCACGCGGCGGGCGATGCGGATGAGGTTCTCGCCCTCGACGGAGCACGGGCCGGCGATGACCTGGAACTGGTCGCCGCCGATCTTGACGCCGTGGCCGCAGTCGATGACGGAGTCCCCGGGGTGGAACTTGCGGTTTGCGCGCTTGAACGGCTCGGAGACGCGCTGCACGCGCTCGACGACATCCATGGACTCGAGCAGGAACGGGTCGATCTTGGTCGTATCGCCCACCAGGCCGATGATCGTCTCGTTCTCGCCGCGCGAGACATCGGTCTTCAGGCCCTTTTTCTCAATCCAGCTGACGATATGGCCGACGGCCTCGTCGCTGGCGCTCTGCTTTAAAATTGCAATCATGGTGTGCCTCTCACCTCGATGGATAACTTTTGCAAAAACGGCCCGCTTCGCGAGCCGTGTATATATGGTGCATGAGAGTTTATACTATCTGACTCGCTTTTGCCTTCTAAAGTGGGCCGTTGCGCCGCGTCTTCCTCGGAATTGCAAAGCTTTTTCTTTTATTTTGATAGCCCGTGGCGCACTTGGGTATAATGCCAGTCGTTCGCCCTATTAGCTCAGGGGATTAGAGCGTCTGCCTCCGGAGCAGAAGGCCGTTGGTTCGAATCCAACATGGGGCACCATCGAACGTAAGACCGTCCGAACCTCGCATGGTCCGGGCGGTTTTTCTTATACCGACGCGACGTGATGGGACGTGGTATGGCAGCAACGGATATCGAGCGCGGACTCTCGACCGCCGAGGTCGAGGAGCGCATCGCCGCCGGTAAGATCAACCGCAACATGGAGCTCAAGACCAAGTCGGTCAAAGAGCTCATCATCGAGAACCTCTGCACGTTGTTCAATTTGATCAACGTGATCTTGGCGTTCCTGGTCATTTTGACCGGTTCGTTTAAGAATCTGACGTTCCTGTTCGTGGTGTTCCTTAATACCGCTATTGGCGTCATCCAGTCCATGCGTTCCAAGAAGATGGTCGATAAGCTCACACTGCTGACCTCCAAGAAGGCCATCGCGGTGCGCGACGGCGCCGAGGTGGAGCTCGACCTGGACCAGATCGTGCTCGACGACATCATCCGCCTGGGGCGCGGCGACCAGATTCCGGCCGACGCCGTGGTGGTATCGGGCGAGGCGCTCGTGAACGAGAGCCTGCTGACGGGCGAGAGCGACCTTATTAAGAAACAGCCCGGTTCCGAGCTCATGAGCGGCAGCTTTATCGACTCGGGCCTGCTGCGCGCCCGCGTGATCCATGTCGGCGCCGACAACTACGTGGCCAAAATTAATAACGAGGCCAAGTACGTCAAAAAGGTCAATTCCGAGATCATGAACGCGCTTAACGCCATCGTGCGCTTTGCGAGCATCATCATGATCCCGCTCGGTTTGGCGTTGTTTGCCTCGAGTGTGAGCGAGCTGTGGGATGCCGCGGGAACCCCGGGTGATAGCGCGCTTTCGTGGTGCTTCTCCGAGTTGTTGGCTGGTCATGTGCCTTCGTCGGCGCTGCTGTCCACGGTGGGCGCCCTGCTGGGCATGATCCCCCAAGGCCTGGTACTGCTGACCTCTTCGGTGCTCGCCATCGCCACGGTGCGTCTGGCCCGCCGCAAGGTGCTGGCACAGCAGCTCTACTGCATCGAGACGCTCGCTCGCGTCGACGTGCTGTGCCTGGACAAGACGGGCACCATCACGTCGGGCCGCATGGAGGTCGAGGGCACGTATCCGCTGCCGGTTGAGGGCGTGAGCCTAGGCGCCGGCCCGGACGAGGCGGCTGTTCCCGTCGATACCACGGTGCTCGATTTTGCGCTGGCTAACGTGGCACGTGCGACTTCGGCCGATGCCAACGAGACCTGCCAGGCGCTGCTCAACTATTACGCCGATCGCCCGGTCGAGGTGTCTGAGCCGCTGTCGGTCATTCCGTTCTCGTCGTCTAAAAAATGGAGTGGCGCTTCGTTTGCGCAGGGCTCCTATGTGATGGGCGCCGCGCAGTTTGTGCTTTCGGAGCGTGTGTTTTCGCAGGTCGAGAACCGTGTCGCCGAGCTTGCCGATACCTGCCGCGTGCTCGTGGTGGCGCGCGTGGAAGGCTTTACGCTCGATGGCGATATGGTGGGCGAGGCCGAGCCCGTGGGCTTTGTGACCATCCGCGACGAGATTCGTACCTCGGCGGCCGAGACCATCGGCTACTTTAACGAGCAGGGCGTGACCCTCAACGTGATCAGTGGCGACGACCCGCGTACGGTGTCGTCGATCGCGCGCGTGGTGGGCGTGCCGGGGGCGGACGCTTATGTGGACGCCACGACGCTCGATACGCCGGCCAAGCTCGATGCCGCAGTGGACCGCTACCATGTATTTGGTCGTGTGACCCCGCAGCAGAAGCGCGAGCTCGTGCAGGCGCTCAAGCGCCGCGAGCACACCGTGGCCATGACGGGCGACGGCGTCAACGACGTGCTGGCGCTTAAGGAGGCCGACTGCTCCGTGGCCATGGCGGCCGGCTCCGATGCCGCGCGCAACGTGGCCGAGATCGTACTCGTCGACAATGATTTTGCCTCGATGCCCGCCGTGGTGGCCGAGGGCCGTCGCTCCATCAACAACCTGCAGCGTTCGGCGTCGCTGTTCCTGACCAAGACGCTGTTCTCGATGGGCCTGGCGGCGCTGTGCATCGCGCTGCCGCCGTACCCCTTCGAGCCCATCCAGATGACGCTCATCAACTTCTTCTGCATCGGCGCGCCGGGCTTTGTGTTGGGCCTGGAGCCCAACAATGCTCGCGTGAAGGGTGCGTTTTTGACCAACGTGCTCAAGCGTGCACTGCCGGCGTCGATTGCGGTCATTTTGGCTGCGGCGCTTGATATCTTTGTGGCGCGCGTGTTTGGCTTTAGCCAGCTCACGCTGTCTACGATGTGCCTGCTTACGTCGTGCGCGGCGAGCGTCAGCCTGATCTGGCGGATCTCGCAGCCGCTCACGCCCTTACGTGTGGTGCTCTTTGTGTTTGTAGTCGCCGGCATCTTGGTGGGCGTTATCGGATTCCCGGAGCTGCTGTCTATTGCCAACCTGTCGATGGGCCAGATGGTTATCTTGGCTGTCATCGTGGTCTTTACCTGCTCGGTGTTCTTTAAGCTCGCCACGATGATGGATTCGCTCAAGCCGCGTCGTCGTCATGCCGCAACTGGTTTTGGCCGCGGTGTGCGCGTCCGCCTGGGTCGCGGTGGCGGCAAGGTGAGCTCGACGGGTTCGACGGCCGAGCGTTTTGCCAAGCGCTTCGCCGCCGACATGGCGCAGCGCCGCGAAGATCGCACCGTTCGCGAGGCCGAGGCCCGCGCGCTCGAGGGCGTGGCCCAGGCCCAGCCCAAGAAAAAGAGGAGTGCCGGAGCCAAGCGCTCCCGCGTGACGAAGTCCGCCCAAGGCATCAAAGTCTCGATGCCAAGCAAAAAGAAGAAGTAGCTACGCGCCCTGGCGATGTTGAATTGGTGCCTTGTTCCTGTGGGGCCGTGGCGATGTTATGCTCTAACCTCGATTGTTTGAATTGCTTCGAAAAGAGGATGCCGTGATCTGCCCGCATTGCCTTAAGACTATCGAGGACGGCGCCTCGTTCTGCCCCTATTGCAACGCCTATGTGGGTCCGGGCGATGGTCCCGAGCACACCGAGTTCGTGTTCTGTGAGGGTTGCGGTGCCCGTCTTTCTCCGCATGATCGTACGTGCCCCAAATGCGGACGCCCCGCTCCGGGTATCCTCTCTGAGGACGCGGCCGCATCCGACCTGGCAGCGGGCCGCACGGCGGGCTTTCCGCGCCTAACGCAAGAGCAGATCGATACCGAGGTGCCTCATGCGCCGGCCTCTGCCGCTGCGGTGCTCTCGGACGCCGCCGACCCCAATGAGACCTGCGTGCTGCCGGCTTTCGATAAAGATTTCGGTATCCCCAAGGTCGATATTCCCACGCCCGTTTCCCTGCATGACGATGCTCAAAAACCCAAGCGCAAGGTGCATCCCGACGAGGACGCCTATCACAAGCACAAGCGTCATATCCCCAAGCCGCTTATCGTCATCGCGGTCCTTGCTGTCGTTTGCGGCGGTGCCTATTGGTTCGTGACGACCGATCCCATGGGTGTCATGCCTGGCTTCTATGACCAGTTTGGCCAGGCCGCGCAGACGACCTTCCCCACGCGCCAAAAGGGCGAGGCGACTGAGGACGATATCAAGCAGGACGATTCTGCCGAGGTGGTCCAGGAAGAAACCGTGCTCACCGATGATCAGCTCTATACCAGGCTCGACGGTCTGTATCAGACCATCGTGTCCTACGGTGACGAGGACCAGATCGGCGAGGTCATCGATTCCTTTAACAACGGCTATCTCCGAACGCCGCTGTCCACCCGTCAGGAGCTGTCGCAGAGTGCCTACGCCCTGCGCGACCAGATTAAAAAGACGCAAGATGAGCTCAACAACCTTAAGTATCAGGACGATACGGCCTATGCGGATGACATCGCCCACTTAAAGCAGCTTGCCGAGTGGATGTACGAGCGTGTCGACGTGATCTGCCAGAGTTGGGACATCTCGCTGGCCATTCCCGATGGCGAGTCGATGAGTTCCCACCAAAGCGAGATCCTGGCTCCCATCGCGCAGGGCGGCAACAGCGCGCTGAACCAGTACGACGCCAATGTGGGTTCCTGGAAGCCGCAGCAGCGTTCCTAAAGTTAGTTCGCCATAGTCGGCATAACCTACGTGCGCAATTGATGTAAGCGCATGCTTATTGCTACAATTCGTACAAATATGCTTTAAACGCACGAGGAAGGAACCACATGTTTGGTTTTAAGAAAGAGCTCTACACGCCCGAGTATCAGCTTGCCGGCGACGAGTGCGCCGTAATCGAGACGTCGAAGGGTACCATCAAGGTCAAGTTTGACGGCGAGGGCGCTCCCATTCATGTCGCGAACTTCTGCGAGCTTTCCACGATGGGTTTCTACGATGGCCTTAAGTTCCATCGCTATGTTCCCGGCTTCGTCATTCAGGGCGGCGACCCCAATACCCGCGATATGTCCGGCGCCGACGTCGCTGCCGGTCTTGAGGGCCCCGACGGCATGCCCGGTACCGGTGGCCCCGGCTACTGCATCAAGGGCGAGTTTGCCACCAATCCGCGCAACAGCCATGTCGATGGCGCCCTTGCCATGGCACGCTCCATGGACCCCGATTCCGCGGGTTCGCAGTTCTACTTCTGCCTGGGCGCCCAGCATAACCTCGATTCCGGTTACACCGTCTTTGGTACCACGGTCGAGGGTCTCGATGTGATTTCGCAGCTGCGTGCCGGCGACGAGATCGTCCATGTCGAGATCGTTCACGAGTAAAGGGGATTTCCTTGAATAGCCAGCTGATCCAACAGGGCCGCGCCGCTTACCGCGCGGGTGATTTTTCCGCTGCAGCCCAGATGCTTGGGGCGGCAAAGACTCCCGATGAGATTATGGGCGAGGCCGATCACCTTCGTGGTAACGCCTTGATGCACCTGGGCATGTATGCCGAGGCCGCCGAGGCCTACGCCGCCGCCCTCAACGACGGCACCTATGGCAAGCGCGGCGCGCTGCTCACCAACCGCGGCAAGGCGCTCGCCGCCGTGGGCGACTACACGACGGCCGCTCAGGCGTTCTCTGCTGCTACGCAGGACGCTTCTTATGCCACGCCGTTCAAGGCCTATCTGGGCCTGGGTAACGCGCTGTTCCAGTCGGGCGACTATGCCAACGCGGGTACTGCCTTCCGTCAGGCTGCCATCGATGGCGCCAATCCGGCTCCTGCCGCCGCGCTCGGCGAGCTCGGTCGTTGCTTCATCAGGCTCGGCCGTCCGGCGGATGCCGTGGAGACCTACCGCACGGCTATCGACTTTGCCGGCCCCCGCGACGACACGCGTGCGCTCAACGCCGGCATGGGTCAGGCGCTTTCTGCCGCCGGCCGTCCCTCCGACGCACTCGACGCCTTTAACGCCGCTACTGCCGATGGCATCTACCAGCTCACCTCCGAGCAGGCCGATGAGCTTGCCCGCGTGCACGATTCGCTTGCCGCGCTGTCTGCCCAGACGGCTATGGCCACGGCTCCGGCGCCCGCGATGGACGCTCCTGCCGTCGATCCGCTCGATCCTACGGGCGCGACCGGTCAGTTTATGCCCGATCCCTCGGACACCGGCTTCTTTACGCTGTCCGAGTCCGAGATGGTCCAGCAGGACCGTCAGGATCGTAAGCAGGCCAAGGTCCGTCGTCGCCATCGCCACACGGGTCTCAAAGTCTTCATCGTGCTGCTTCTGCTCATTTTGATCGCCGCGGGCGGTCTGGGCTTTGCCTACACGCGCGGCTTTGGCTTCCCGTCCCAGGAATCTGTCGTTTCCGATCTGTTCCAGGCTGCCGGCGACGGTGACACCGCAAAGGCCGAGTCTTGCCTGGCATCGAGCCTGTCCGAGGACGCTAAGTCGATGATCATCTCCTCGATTCCGCAGGGTGCCACCGTGTCCGTCGAGGGCATGGATCAGTCCATGACCGAGACGACCGCCAAGGTGAAGGCATCGCTGTCCAAGGGCGGCGAGCAGGAGTACACCGTCAAATTCGTGCGCTCCGATAACCATATCGGCTGGGCCGTTTCCTCGCTCGATATGGATTTCTCGGCTGCTGACAACCAGTAGTGACCTTATGGGATTTAGCTTTGCCCGGCGCTTCACCGCAAGTGAGGTGCCGGGCTTGCGCTAGTATGATGAGCTAGTAGTTTTCCAGCAATCATCCAACACATCAGGAGTTGCGTTGTTTTCTTTGATGGATATGTTCTTCGGTAGCTATGCGGGCGATCTTGCCATCGACCTCGGCACCGCAAATACGCTTGTCTCCGTGCGTGGCAAGGGCATCGTCATTCGCGAGCCCTCTGTTGTCGCCATCGACAAGAACGACGAGCGCATCCTCGCGGTCGGTATCGAGGCAAAGCGCATGCTCGGCCGTACGCCCGGCAACATCGTGGCCGTTCGTCCCCTGAAGGACGGCGTCATCGCCGACTTCGATGTTACCGAGGCCATGCTCCGTTACTTTATCGACAAGGCGTCTGAGAAGCGCTATCCGTGGACCCCGCGTCCGCGCGTTGTCGTCTGCGTTCCCTCCGGTGTCACGTCGGTCGAGAAGCGTGCCGTCTTTGAGGCCACGATCCAGGCCGGCGCCCGCCAGGCCTACCTGATCGAGGAGCCCATGGCTGCCGCTATCGGCGCCGACCTGCCCGTCGAGGAACCCACCGGCTCCATGGTCATCGACATCGGTGGCGGTACCACCGAGGTTGCCGTTATCGCTATGGGTGGCATCGTCGTCTCGCAGTCCATCCGTATTGCCGGCGACGAGTTCGATCAGGCCATCCTCACGCACGTTCGTGATGCCTACAACCTGGCCATCGGCGAGCGTACGGCAGAGGACATCAAGATCAAGGTCGGCTCCGCCGTGCCGCTCAAGGACGAGCTCGACGTCGAGGTCAACGGCCGCGACGTGATCACCGGTCTGCCCAAGACCGTGCGCATCGAGAGCGAGGAGATTCGTCGCGCGCTCAACAAGCCGCTCGACGAGATGGCCAAGGCCGTCAAGGACGCACTCGACGCTACGCCTCCCGATCTTGCCTCGGACCTTATGTACTACGGCATTTTGCTGACTGGTGGCGGCGCGCTGCTGCGCGGTCTCGACGTGCGCCTGCGCGATGAGACCGGTGTTTCGGTCAACGTCAGCCCCACGGCGCTCGATAACGTCGTTAACGGCTGTGCCCGCGTGCTCGAGGCCAATGCGTTTGATGGCGGCTTCGTCCAGACCAATGCTTAATTTCCAAAAGGTGGATTCCATTTGGCACGATCTTCGGGTTTCTCCACAAATCTGAATACCAAGCGACAATCAACGGGTATGCGCCCGTTGATTGTTTTCAGCCTGATTTCGGTGTTGCTGCTCACGTTTTACATCCGCGAGGGCGAGGCAGGACCGATTCATGCCGTGCGTTCGGGCGTGACGACGATTACCTCGCCGGTGCGCTTTGTGGGCTCGGCTGTGGCGGCCCCCTTCAATGCGATCGGCAACGTGTTCTCTAACCTTACGGCGTCGCAGGACACGCTTGACGAGCTTAAGAAGCAAAACGAGGAGCTGACCTCTAAGGTTGCTGAGCTCTCCGAGGCTCAAAAGACCGCCGAGCGTCTGGAGGGGCTGGTCGGCCTGCAGTCGACCTACAACCTCAAATCGACCGCTGCTCGTATCGTTGGTGCCTCGGGCGATGCCTGGACCTCGACCGTAACCATCGACAAGGGCTCTGCCGACGGCCTTACCATCAACATGCCCGTGACGAGTTCTGCCGGTGTTATCGGTCAGATTATCGAGGTATCGGCCAAGATCTCTACCGTGCGCCTTATTGGCGACGAGAACTCGGGTGTGTCCGCCATGGTACAGGACACGCGCGCCCAGGGCATGCTGCAGGGTCAGGCTGACGGCACGCTGCGTCTTGAGTACGTGAGCGTCGACTCCGACGTTAAGGTTGGCGATATCATCGTGACCTCTGGCATCGGTGGCGTGTTCCCCAAGGGCCTTCCGCTCGGCACCGTCTCGTCGGTTGAGAAATCCGCAAACGACGTGTACTACACCATTGTGGTGCGCGCTCAGACCACGGCCGAGAACAACGAGGAAGTGCTGGTCATCACCTCGCTGACCGACGAACAGTCGGCCTCGGATGAGGACGTGAGCACGGCCAACAGCACGCCGCAGGGAACGTCGCGCGATGCTGCGACCAAGACGAAGGACGAGAGCTCGGATGACAGTTCCGACACGTCCGAGACGACCGATTCTGGCTCGAGCGAATAGGGGGCATGTCCATGGATCTACACGAGCAGGGGATGAGCTCCCGCACGTTTGTAATCGCCGCCATTGTGTGTGTGCTGCTGCAGGCAGGCCTGGCACCGCAGATCTCCATTGCGGGAGGTCGCGTCAACTTCATGATTATCCTGGTGTGCCTAAGCGTGTTCTCGGGCGACCCGACCCGTGCCGTCGTGTGCGGTTTTTGCAGCGGCTTGTTTTATGACCTGTCCGCTGCCGTGCCGGTGGGCGTTATGTCGCTCCTGCTGACCGTGGGTTCTTTTGCCCTGGTGCACAGCGCCGTCGGTCAGACGGGCGGTACCCCGAGTGCGCGCGGCGTCACTGTGGGCGCCTTTGCGCTCGTCATTAATGTGATCTACAGCATCATCTTGCTGTTTATGGGTTTGGAGACGAGCTTTGTCGTGGCGATCTTCGGCCATGCGCTGCCGTCCTCGATCCTGACGGGTCTGGTTGCCATTCCGTTTTTGATGTCCGGCGTCGTGCCGCAGTCCGGCTATGGATTCTCCGCACGTGGCGGACGCCAGGCGGGTATGCGCTTTAAGCCCAAGACCCGCAAGCTCAAATAGGGGAGGCCCGTAGATGTCTTCCCAGTTGACGGTTATTATCGCCGGTATCGTGCTGGTTGTGGCCATCGTGGTCGCGCTGGTCATCATGCGTCGCGGCGATTCCCGTTTTACCTACGATACGCAGCATGGAACGGCCCCGCGCGCCACCGAGGGCGAGGGCAATACCGCGGCGACCGCCTTCAAGGGCCGCTTTTCCATCCTCACCACGGGTGTGGGCGCGATGTTTGCGGCGCTTGCCGTCAAGCTGTGGGGCATGCAGATGGTCTCGTCGGACTATTACGAGAAGCAGGCCAATAGTAATCAGACTCGCACCGTTACAACACCCGCTGTGCGCGGTCGCATCCTCGACCGCAATGGCGTGGCGCTTGTCCAGAACCGTCCCTCACTGGCTGTCGTGGCCTACCGCGACCTTGCCGAGGATGAGGTTCTGGTTCGCCATCTTGCCAACGTGCTTGGAATGCCTTACGTGGCGGTCCTTCGCAATATTCAGGACAATACAGAGGGCGCCCAGAGCCTACATACCATCGCGACGGACGTCCGTCGCTCCACGGTTGCCTATATTCAGGAGCATGCCGGCGAGTTCCCGGGCGTCAAGATTGCCGAGCGTACCGAGCGCCAGTATCCCTATGGCGAGACGGCATGCCATATCTTGGGCTATACCGGCACCATTACCTCCGAGCAGCTCGAGGCCCAGAATAAGAAAACCTCTGGCGATGAAGATGCTTCTGCTGGCAAGATTACGTACCAGTCGGGCGATATCGTAGGCCAGGCGGGCGTTGAGAGCTACTACGAAAACCTGCTGCAGGGTATTCGTGGCGAGCAGACCGTCAAGGTCGATGCCTCGGGCAATGTGACCGGTCAGGCCGGCGCCGTGCCCGCGAAGGCCGGCTCCGACATTAAGCTCACGCTCGACCTTAAGATCCAGCAGGCCTGCGAGACGGCGCTGGCGAGCGCTATCGAGCTTGCCAAGACCACTGGCTACAGCAATGCCGGCAACGGCGCTGTAGTGTGTCTCGATCCCAACAATGGCGAGATCCTGGGCATGGCGAGCCAGCCCAAGTTCGATCCGTCCGTCTTTATTGGCGGCGTCTCAAATGACGTGTGGACCGAGCTCAATGATGACAAGGGTTCGCACCCGCTGCTCAACCGCGCCATTAGCGGACAGTACATGTCGGCCTCGACCATCAAGCCGCTCTCGGCGCTGGCCGGTCTTGAGTTTGGAACCTACACGTCGGGGCAGACGACCAACTGCACGGGTTATTGGACGGGTCTGGGCAAGTCGTGGGGCAAGTACTGCTGGCTGCATTCCGGCCACGGCACCATGACGCTGCAGTCGGGAATCGCCAACTCGTGCGACCCTGTCTTCTACGACATGGGCAAGGCGTTCTTTTATGACGAGAAACATTCCGAGGGCCTGCAGGAGGTCTTTCGTCGCTGGGGTCTAGGCAAGACCTGCGGTATCGATCTGCCGAGTGAGGGCGCGGGCCGTATTCCCGATGCCGAGTGGAAAGAGTCGTACTTCACCGACGCCTCTGCCGAGGACCGCAAGTGGAATGCCGGCGATATGACCAACATTGCCATCGGTCAGGGTGACATTCTGGTGACGCCCCTGCAGATGGCGTGTGCCTATATGGGTCTTGCCAACGGCGGCAAACAGTACGTGCCTCACGTGTTTTTGTCTGCCGTGTCGCGCGATGGCGACGGCGATGCCTATAAATACAACGGCAAGGGCAAGAAGAAGCGCCTGGAGGCCAAGATCAACAGCGATTCGGATTTGGCTCTTGTGCGCAACGGCATGCACGACGTGATTTACACGGCATCGACGTCCCTGGCGGCTCACTTTGGCACCCTGACGCCGCAGGTATACGGCAAGTCGGGCACGGGCGAGAAAAGCGGTGAGGACGAATACGCGTGGTTCTGCGCCTATGCACCGGCCGATGACCCCAAGTATGTCATCGCTACCGTCCTGGAGCAGGGCGGCGGCGGCTCAGATACCGCGATGCATGTCGTGCGCGACGTGCTCGGTGTGATTTATGACGAGCCCGATACCTCTTCGGCCTCGGGCGATTCTTCGGTTCGATAGGAGGTTGCGATGGATTTTTCTCCGGCGGATCTGTTCCGTTCAACCAAGACCGGCTCTCGCAGCAGCCTGGACCGCGTCAACAAGCAACTTTCGGCCTCGCGCGGCACGTTTCGCCAAAAGGTGCATATCGGTGTGCTCGTGGCTACAGTGGCGCTCGTCGCCTACGGTGCCATCATTATCTGGTCGGCTTCGCAGTTTAAGGCCGATGCCTCGTTCTCACGCCATCTGCTGGGAATTGGCATCGGAGCGGTGCTGGCGGTGCTGGTCTGGCGTACCGATCTGCGCGGTATTTCCAATTTCTCGACGGCGTTGCTCGTCATCGACTTGATCGTGATCCTCTCGCCCAAGATTCCGGGTCTGTCCTATACGGGCGGTCTGGGCATGACGGGCTGGATCAAGATTCCCGGTATCGGCTTGACATTCCAGCCGGTTGAGCTTGCCAAGCTCATCACCATCTTCTTTATTGCTACGCTTGGCTCGCAGTATAACGGTCGCATCGATACCGTTCGCGACTACGTCAAGCTCTGCGGCATGCTGTCCATTCCGTTTTTGGCCGTCGTTGCCATGGGCGACCTGGGCTCGGGCCTGGTCGTGCTGGTTTCGGGCGCCATCGTCATTTGTATGAGCGGTGCACGCCGCGAATGGGTGCTGTCGACCCTGGCCCTTCTCGTGGGCTTGGTGGCCCTCGTTCTGGCGCTCGATTCGGTCTTTGATTCGTTGCTCGGCCACGATGTGCTCATCAAGCAGTATCAGATGAACCGTCTGACGGTCTTTATCGACCCCGATAATGCCGATTCGGACGATGCCTACAACCTGCAGCAGTCGCTTATCGCCGTTGGCTCGGGCGGCTTCTTTGGTAAGGGTTTGGGCCATGCGACGCAGTCGGCCGGCGGCTTTCTGCCTGAGTTCCACACCGACTTCGTCTTCGCCTTCCTGTCCGAGACCTTTGGTTTTTGCGGTTCCTTTTTTCTCTTGTGCCTCTACGTGCTGCTGATCTTTTCGACGATTCGCGTCGCCTTTAAGTGTGAGTCGCTGTTCCTGCGTCTGTCGTGCGTAGGTATCGTCGGCATGTGGGCATTCCAGACCTTCGAGAACATCGGCATGTGCATCGGCATGATGCCGATTACCGGTATTCCGCTACCGTTTATTAGCTTTGGTTCGTCTTCGATGATGATCCAGCTGCTGACGGTGGGTATCGTACAATCCATATGGCGGCATCGTTCGGGCGCCGCGTAACCGCTGGAGGGGTTTGCTATGAAAATTCCCGTAGATAAGCTGACCCGCGCTTTTAAGATGGGCGCGTCCGTTAAGAAGGATTCCGATACGCCGGTGCGCGTCTCGGTCTATCTGGATTCGTCCGCCTCGCGCTTTCTGGCCGAGACGGTGCGTGACGCCTTTGTGCCGCAGACGACCTCGGGCATTGTGCGCGTCGAGCGTCTGGGGGAGGAGCGAATTGCTCCAAAGACCGATACCGATGTGGTGCTGGTGCTCTCGTGTGGTTCCGACCGCTTGGAGAGTGCCGTGCAGGAGCTCGTGATCGCCGGTGCGCCCGTGTGCGTGCTTGCCGAGTCTGCTGTGGAGGTGCCGTTTATCGAGGAGTCCACGCCCATGCTCGGCGTGGTAGCGGCAACCGATAAGACGTATCTGCTCGAGACGCTTGCCCGCTGGATTCTCGATCGCACCGATAAGGAAACGGCTTTTGCGGCGAACTTTGCCTTCATGCGCATCGCGGCGGCCAATCGTATCATCACCTCGTGCGCGCTCACCAATATGGCGACCGGTGCGCTGGTGTTTTTGCCGGGTGCCGATTATCCCGTTATGGCGCTGGCGCAGGTGGGCATGCTCTTTGAGCTCGCTGCCGTCTTTGGACGCGGCATTAAGCCTGAGCGCGGCTACGAGGTCGCGGGCGTGCTTGCCGGCGGTCTTGTGATCCGAGCGGTCACCCGCGCACTTGTCAAGCAGACGCCGCATATTGGGTTTGCCGTCAAGGCGCTCACTGCCGCCGCGGGCACCTATGGCATGGGCCGTGCGCTCGTTTCGCTCTACGAGCGCGATGTCGACTACAGCCGTGCCAACGAGGTGGTCACTGCCACGTTCTCCCGCGTTCGCGATCTGGTGACCACGGTCGCGGGCGCTACCCGTCCTATGGCGTCCTATCAGGACGCATCAGATCTCGCTGCTTAGGGGTTTTCCGTTGCGCGTTGCATACCAAGACTGTTTTCATTTAATTGAGCCGTTGCTCGCCAAGGTCGAGAAGCCGAGTCGCTATATCGATCACGAGTGGGGCACGCTTTCCAAGGCCGATGCCGACTACCGTTGCTGCCTGATCTACCCGGATGTGTACGAGGTCGGTCTGCCCAACCAGGGCATCGCCATCCTCTACAACATCCTTAACCAGGCCGAGGGCATCTCCTGCGAGCGTGGCTATGTGCCGTGGCCCGATATGGGTGATGCCATGCGCGAGGCGGGTATTCCGCTGCTGTCGCTCGAGGGTGCAGCGCCGGTCGCTTCGTTTGATATCGTCGGTCTGCATGTGCCGCACGAGATGGCGGTGACGAACTTCCTCGAGGCACTCGACCTCGCTGGCATTCCGCTGTTAGCGGCTGACCGCACCGAGGACGACCCCATTATCATCGCCGGCGGCCCCTCGGTGTACAACCCCGAGCCGTACGCGGCCTTCTTCGATGCCATCCTCATCGGTGAGGGCGAGGAATCGCTGCTCGAGACCTGCCAGCTGCATCGCCGCCTGCGTGACGAAGGGGTCCCGCGCGCGCAGATTGTCGAGCAGCTTGCATCCATTGCCGGCAACTACGTGCCGTCGCTCTATGAGGTTCGTCACGACGAGCCCTGCTCGCCGCATGGCTACACCGTGCCGCGTGAAGGCAAGGATGCGCCTACTGTGGTCTACAAACGCGTCGTCGAGGATTTCGGCGCCACGAATCCGCTGTCGCAGTCGTGCGTACCCTATGCGCAGCTAGTTCACGACCGCCTGTCTATCGAGATCCTGCGCGGCTGCGCCCGCGGCTGTCGTTTTTGCCAGGCCGGCATGACGTATCGCCCGGTGCGCGAGCGCTCGGCCGACCAGATCGTCTCGTCGGTGATTCAGGGTCTGGAAAAGACCGGCTATGACGAGGTGTCGCTGACCTCGCTCTCCACGACCGACCACTCCTGCATTCGCGACGTGCTCGGCAGGCTCAACCGTCGCCTGGAGGATACGGGTATTCGCGTGTCTATTCCGTCGCAGCGCCTGGATTCGTTTGGCGTGGATATGGCCGAGTCGGTTGCCGGCGAAAAGAAGGGCGGCCTGACGTTCGCGCCCGAGGCCGGCAGCCAGCGCATGCGCGACATCATTAACAAGAACGTGACCGAGGAGGACCTGGACCGTGCGGCCAAGGCGGCCTTCGAGGCCGGCTGGAACCGCATGAAGCTCTACTTTATGATGGGCCTTCCCGGCGAGCGCGACGAGGACATCGTGGCCATCGCCAATCTGGCCGATCACGTGCTGGAGCTCGGTCGTTCCGTGGTGCCCAAGGCTCGTCGCGGCTCGATCTCGGTGTCGATCTCGGTTTCGGTCTTTATCCCCAAGGCTGCCACGCCGTTCCAGTGGTGCCCGCAGCTCGACTACGACGACGTCAAACGTCGCCAGAAGTTGCTTATCACGAGCGTTCGCAACCGTGCCGTCCGCGTGCATTACCACGATGCCGAGACCTCGCTCATCGAGGCCGCACTGTCCCGCGCCGGTCGTGACATGACGCCCGTCATCATCGACGCTTGGCGCTCGGGCTCTCGCTTTGACGCCTGGGTAGAGCATTTCTCGCTCGATAACTGGAAGGAAGCTGCTGCCAAAAACGGCATCGACCTCAATGAGCTCGTGCACCTGCCCTACGAGTTGGACTGGCGCCTGCCGTGGGAGCACGTGAGCCCCGGCTGCACGCGCGGCTTCCTCGAGCGCGAGTACCGTCGCTCGCTCGAGGGCGTCACGACTCCCGACTGTACCCGCACGTCGTGCACCGGCTGCGGGATCTGCCCCACGCTCCACGCCAAGAATGTATTGATGGGTGATCGCGCATGAGTGAGCGCCTGACCGACAACCCCTCGCTCTTTAGGCTTCGTGTTCGCTATGGCAAGCGCGATCGCCTTAAGTACCTGGGCCATCTCGAAGTAATCCATACCATTGAGCGCATCGTGCGCCGTGCGGGACTTCCCTATGCCGTCACGCAGGGCTTCTCTCCGCACATGCGCGTGGGCTTCTCTTCGGCGCTGCCGGTGGGTACGTCGTCGACCTGCGAGTGGTATGACCTGTTTATGACCGAGTTCGTGGCGCACGACGAGGCATTTGGGCGCCTGGCTGCGGCGTCTCCGGCCGATCTGGCGCCCATCGAGGCGGCGTACATCGACGTGCGCACGCCGGCGTTGACGGCGCAGCTCACGCGCCTGTCGTATCGCATCGACCTGCACTTGGATCCCGAGGCGCCCGTAAGCGCCGACGAGGTGCGTCGTGCGATCGACACGCTGCGCGCGGGCCACGGCATCGACTACGCGCGCGGCAAAAAGAGCAAGCGCTTGGATTTGGATCACACGCTCGTGGGCTATGAGCTCACGGCGGGGGAGCGCCCGGACCATTTGGTGCTCATGCTCGACACCCATGCCGACAACGAGGGCTCCATGCGTCCGGAAATTTTGCTTTCTGCTGCTGATGTTTTGTTGCAGGGCTTGACCC
This sequence comes from Collinsella aerofaciens, assembly GCA_048233475.1. Classification (GTDB taxonomy): domain Bacteria; phylum Actinomycetota; class Coriobacteriia; order Coriobacteriales; family Coriobacteriaceae; genus Collinsella; species Collinsella aerofaciens_CM. The sequence continues at coordinate 28,920 of DBFANS010000052.1, forward strand.
CGGGCGTGGATGCACCTATTGTTTCCACCGGTATGCAAGACCTCGTGACCATCTGCTCCTACGATGTCGAGCGTCAGAATCAAGCATGCGAGGACGACGAGGGCCGACTCGTCAGCCCCATACCTGTGCGAACTTGTGGATTTGCTCCACATACTCGTTGACGGGGGTATTTTCGCCTGCTACTATATTCGGCTGTTGCACTAACTGATGCATGAAGGGCAAGTAAACATGTACGCAATCGTTAACACGGGCGGCAAGCAGTACAAGGTCGCCACCGACGATGTCATCACCGTCGAGAAGATCGAGGGCAATGAGGGCGACAAGGTCACCCTGCCGGTTATCTTCCTCAACGATGGTAAGAAGATCGTCACCGATCCCGACAAGCTGGCCAAGGCCAAGGTTACCGCTCAGATCGTTGAGCAGTTCAAGGGCGAGAAGCAGCTGGTCTTCAAGTTCCACAAGCGCAAGCGCTATCGTCGTCTGAAGGGTCACCGTCAGCAGCTCACCAAGCTGAAGATCGTGAAGGTTCAGGCTACCTCCCGCGCCAAGAAGGCTGTCAAGGCAGAGGCTGAGGCTGTTGCCGAGGCTCCCGTCGCCGAGTAGATTACACTCGTAACGAAAGAGTAGGTATACACAATGGCACACAAAAAAGGACTCGGTTCCTCCCGTAATGGCCGTGACTCCCGCGGTCAGCGCCTTGGCACGAAGCGCTATGCCGGCCAGACGGTAACCACGGGCACGATTCTCGTCCGTCAGCACGGCACGCACATCCACCCGGGTGAGAACGTTGGCCGTGGTAAGGACGACACGCTGTTCGCGCTGGTCGACGGTACCGTTGAGTTCCACAAGGGTATCAAGCACAGGGTCAGCGTACGCCCGCTCGCGAACGCGTAATTCACCCTTCATAGAGCACATATGTGGGAGGCACTTGAGTTTTAGGATTCAAGGGTCTCCCTCTTTTTTGTAGGAGGCGATTCTGTTGTCACAGTTCACCGATATCAGCCGCATTAACGTGTGCGGCGGCGACGGCGGAGCCGGATGCATGTCGTTTAGGCGCGAGGCATTTGTCCCCAAGGGCGGCCCCGATGGCGGCGACGGCGGTCGTGGCGGCAATGTCGTCATCCAGGCCGATGCTCAGCTGTCTTCGCTGATCGATTACCGCTTTAAGCATCACTTTCGCGCCGAGCGCGGCACGCACGGGCAGGGTGCCCGTCGTAACGGCAAGAGCGGCGAGGACCTGATTCTCAAGGTCCCTATGGGTACCGTGGTGCGCGAGCTCGATCCCGAGACGCAGACCCCGATGTTTGAGATTGCCGACCTGGTGCACGACGGCGAGCGCGTCGTCGTGGCGCCCGGCGGTGCCGGCGGTCTGGGCAACACGCACTTTGTGACGTCGGTGCGTCGCGCTCCGGCCTTTGCCCAGTTGGGCGAACCGGCCGAGGAGCACTGGATCGAGCTCGAGATGAAGCTTATGGCCGATGCCGCGCTCGTGGGCTTTCCCTCCGTGGGTAAGTCATCGCTCATCGCGCGCATGAGTGCCGCCCGTCCCAAGATTGCCGACTACCCGTTTACCACGCTCGTGCCGAACCTCGGCATGGTGCGTGCCGGTGAATATTCTTACGTCGTTGCCGACGTCCCCGGTCTTATCGAAGGCGCGAGCGAGGGTAAGGGCCTGGGTCACCAGTTCCTGCGCCACATTGAGCGTACGGCCCTGATCATGCACGTCGTCGACATGACGGGTGGTTTTGAGGATCGCGATCCGGTCGAGGATTACCACATCATCAACCGCGAGCTCGAGCAGTATGGCGCCGAGCTTTCGGAGCGTCCGCAGATCGTCGTTGCCAACAAGTGCGATGCGCCGGGCACGGCCGACAAGATTGCCGACCTCAAGCGCGCAGCGCTCGACGATGGACATATGTTCTTTGCCGTGTCTGCCGTGACGGGCGCCGGCCTCAACACGCTGATGCTTGCCGTGGGCGAGCAGGTGGCTAAGCTGCGCGCCGAGTTGGCTGTCTCGGATGAGCCGGTCGTTCTGCGCGACGATGAGTGGGAGCGCCGTCGCCTGCAGCGTGAGAAGCGTTTCCGCATTGTTCAGGAAGAGCCCGGTGCCTTCCGCGTGGTCGGTCGTGCCATCGAGCGCATGGTCATCCAGACCGACTGGGAAAACGAGGAAGCCGTCATTTACCTGCAGCATAAGTTTGCGCGTATGGGTGTTGACGACGCGCTCGAGAAGGCCGGTTGCCGTGCGGGCGACGAGGTCCGCATTTGCCAGCGCGCCTTTGACTTTGAGGGCGCCGAGGACTTCTCGGAGTACGAGGAGCTCGAGGATGCTGGCGAGGACGTTGCCGTTGAAGCCATTGACGTGGCCGATGCTGCGGATGAGGGAGTCGAGGTTGTCGATGCGGCGGATGCCGCGGGCGATGCCGAGACCTCGGAGGGCGAGTAAGCCATGTCGCTGCGCGGTGGAATCGGTCTGCCCGAGCTTCCTCTAGAGGACGGGCAGGAGTTTAGGCTCGGCATTATGGGTGGCACCTTTGATCCCATCCATTACGGGCACCTGGTGACCGCCGAGCAGGCGCGCGAGTCGCTCGACTTGGACGCTGTGCTCTTTATGCCGGCGGGCTCTCCTGCCTTTAAGCTTGACAAGCCGGTGACGCCTGCCGAGGACCGTTATGCCATGACGGTCCTCGCCACCGCCGCGAACCCGGCCTTTTTGGCGAGCCGGTTCGAGATCGACCGTCCGGGTGTAACCTATACGGCCGATACGCTTCATGCCCTTCGCGACTTTTACCCGTCGCAGGTAAAGCTCTACTTTATTACGGGCGCCGACGCGATTATCGATATTGTGACTTGGCATGATGCCGAACGAATCGCTGAGCTTGCTACCTTTATTGCGGCGACGCGACCGGGCTTTGATATCGATACGGCGCGTGCCCGAATCAAAGAGTCGGGGCTGCCGTTCGACGTGCGCTATATTCAGATTCCGGCGCTGGCGATCAGCTCGACGAACATTCGCAAGCGTGTTGCCCGCGGTATGAGCGTGCGCTATCTTACGAGCGAGTCCGTGCTCGGCTACATTCGCAAACGCAGGCTATATGCCGATTTGGGCCAAGAAGATTTTGAGTGATGGGGGTCTACGTTGTCGGTAGAGGATCAGTTTGAGGGCGATGAGCGCGCGCTGCTCAAGCGCATTCAAGAGCTGCTCGATGTTCGCATGAAGGATAAGCGCAAGCGCTATGTGCATTCGCTGGGTGTTGCCGAGACCGCACTTCATCTGGCCGAGGTCTACGGCGTTGACCGCTTTGATGCCGCTGCCGCCGGCCTGATCCATGACTGGGACAAAGTGCTCTCCGACGACGAGCTGGTCACGCGCGCTCTGCATTACGGCATTAAGATTGCCGGCTCTCCTTCCGCCGCGACGCCGCTTTTGCATGGCCCTGTTGCCGCCTATGAACTTCCGCAGCTTTTTCCCGAACTGTCGCCGGCCGTTTTCCAGGCTGTCGACCGTCACACCGTGGGTGACTGCGACATGACGCCGCTCGATATGGTGGTCTTTGTGGCCGATGCCATCGAACCCAACCGCCACGGCGATTATGCCCATGCGCTGCGCAAGATGGTGGGGAAGTCCTCACTCGACGAGTTGTTCTTCTCCTGTTTTGCGCAGGGTCTGGTCTATGTGATCCAGTCCGGGCGCTATCTTTATCCCACGGCTATTTCGATTTACAACCATTACGCCCAGCTGCGCTAGCTCGGGCTGACTAGAAAGAGGTATTCCATGGCCGACGAGACCATGACCGACGAGCAGATTCTTGAAGGTGTGGAGCACAAGAGCTTCGCCGCCACGTCTGACCGCACTGCCGCCTCGCTGTCCGCGAGCGGTGTCGCCGCCGAGGATGTCGCCCGCGCCGCCGCGCAGGCCGCCTACGACAAGAAGGGCGAGGACGTTCAGGTGCTCGACCTGACCGAGCTTTCCGATGTGTGCGACTACTTTGTGCTCGCCACCGGTACCAACAACCGCCAGGTCGATTCGATCGTCGACGAGATCGAGGAGAAGGTCGCCGAGGCTTGCGGCGAGCATCCGTTCTCCATCGAGGGCCGCGAGCAGAAGACCTGGATGCTCATGGACTACGGTTCGGTTGTCGTCCACGTCTTCACTCCCGAGGCGCGCGACTTCTACCGTCTCGAAAAGCTCTGGGGTGACGCCCCCCAGCTTCCCCTCAACCTCCTCTAGTAGCTCATTTGAGACGGGGTTTAGCTACCCTCACGCATATCGCCGGGCAGGTGCGGTTTCCGCACCTGCCCGGCTTTCTTTTTGCCCAAAGGCGGTTAATCGTTGAAGCGGGATTGGCGGCCGAAGGAAAGGGCGGTGTCGCCGAATTTGTCTCGGACGGCGTCGATGGCGACGGAGAGGTCGCGGCGGTCGCTGGATTGGGCTCCGCGGTCATCGATCTCGCAGAACAGGTCAGTCTGGATGCCGCCTTGGTGGTCGAAGTCGCTCATGCCGATGCCCGCTAAGCGAACATGCATGCCATCCTGCCAGATGTTGTCGAGCAGTTCGAGTGCAACCGCCACGAAGATGTTCTCATCGTCGGTCGGATGAGGCAGCCGGCGCTGTGCCGTACGCCCGCTGCCATACGAATACTTAAGCTTGAGCGTTACCGTGGCACCCGTCAGCCCCTGACGGCGCAGGCGGCGTCCCACTGACTCTCCCAACAGCGCAATCGCCGCCTCAATATCCCCACGCTCAGTCAAATCTTTCGCAAAGGTGCGTTCATTGCTGACCGATTTGACCTCGCGCTCTTCATCGAGACTCGTGACTTCGGAGATTTCGAGTCCTTGCGCACGCTGGCGCATGCGTTCGCCGTTGACGCCAAAAATAGAGGCCAAGGTGGATTCCGGTGCACGTGATAGCTCGCCGAGGGTGTAGATGCGCATGCGGCGCAGTCGCTCCTCGGCCGAGCGCCCGATGCCGCTCATGGCAGATACTGGCAGCGCGGCCAAAAAGCGCTGCTCGGTTCCGGGGCGCACGATGGTCAGCCCAAACGGCTTATCCCGCTCGCTTGCGATTTTTGCGACCGTCTTGTTGCAGCCCACGCCAATGGAGCACGTCACTCCCAGCTCTGCCACGCGACCGCTTATACGCCGCGCAACCAGCAGCGGGTCTTCGGGCGCAAAGCGACCCGGTGTGATATCGATGAAGGCTTCGTCGATGGATACGCGCTCAACGCGCGGGGTCTCGTCGGCGAGAATTGCCATAACGTGCGCGCTCACCTCGCGGTAGCGATCAAAGTGCCCGTGCGTCCAAATGGCTTGCGGGCACAAGCGCCGCGCCTCGGCTGAGGGCATGGCGGAGTGCACGCCAAAGCGACGTGCCTCATACGAACACGTGGACACGACGCCACGCGAATCGGCGTCTCCGCCCACGATGAGCGGCTTTCCGCGCCATTCGGGATGATCGAGCATCTCCACGCTCGCAAAAAACGCATCGAGATCCATGAGACCCACCGCCGGCCCCGTCCAGGGCGGCGGTGTGATGCCCGCAGCATCCTCATAACCGTATGTATGTTCGCGTCTTTTCATGGCATGAGTATACCGCGCAGCTCATGTGGGCTGCGTGGATGTGCTTGCAAATCGCGAATTCTTGTCTAAGATATGGATTTGCCTTCGACTTCACCGAAGAAGTTGGTCTCACGGACTTCACCTGCCCGCGTCGATGGCGTATTATGTTCAACTGTTTGTTTGTAGTTGCAGCCTAAAGCTGCTTGGTTGGAGGAGTTTCCTTTGGCAGTCAAGATTCGCCTTGCTCGTCACGGCGCTAAGAAGCGTCCGTACTACCGTGTCGTCGTCGCCGATTCCCGCGCCCCGCGTGACGGTCGTATCATCGAGGAGGTTGGCCGCTACAACCCGATGACCGCCCCCAAGACCATCAACCTCGATCTCGAGAAGATCGCCGACTGGCAGTCCAAGGGCGCTCAGCTCACCGACGCTGTCGCTGCTCTGGTCAAGGCCGCCAACGAGGGCGAGAAGACCGAGACCGTCGTCAAGAAGTCCAAGAAGCAGCTCGCCAAAGAGGCCGAGGCCGCTAAGGCTGCCGCTGAGGCCGCTGAGGGCGCCGAGGAGTAAATCGTGCCTGAGGTTGACGCTGCACAGCTCGAGGGTGAGGCAATGCTCTCAGATCGCATCGCTGATCTCGTCGAATATCTCGTTGTTCAGATCGTCGACGACCCGGATTCCGTGAGCCTTGAGGTCATCGATGGTGACGACGCCTCCACGATTGAGGTTTCGGTTGCCGAGGATGACGTCGCTAAGGTCATCGGCCGTCGTGGCCGTACCATCAAGGCCATTCGCACGCTCGCCCGTGCGCTGGCCGCTCGCCTCGACACTGCAGTCGAGGTAGAGGTTCTGGGCTAGGACCTTGAGGTCCCAGTACAAAAACATCGCCCGTGTGGTCAAGCCGCACGGAAGGAAGGGGGAGGTCCTCGCGCAGCCGCTGCGGGGGCTTCCTTCTGTATTAGAGCCGGGTATGCGCGTCGCCTTGACGCCGCCGGCGCTCAAGCGCGACCGTTTTTGCACGGTCACATCCGTCACCGATACGGGCGATGGCGATCTGGTCTCGTTTGTGGGCATTGACGACTTGACGGCCGCCGAGGGCATCACCGGATGCTACGTGCTGGCAAATCGTGACGACTTTGAGCTCGATTCGCTCGACGCCGCCTATACCGACCTGATGGGTCGCGAGGTGGTTGACGAGCGCTTTGGCTCGCTCGGCACGATTGTCGAGATCATGTCGACGCCCGCCAACGATGTTTGGGTTGTCGAGGGCGATCGGTACGGCGAGGTGCTGATTCCCGTGATCGAGCAGGTTGTGCTCGATCTTCCCGATCAGGGGACAATTTCCGTCCATGTTATGGATGGTTTGATCGATATGGACAAGTAGGGAGGAAAACATGCTGATCGAGACCCTTTCGGTCTTTCCCGAGATGTTTGAGCCCGTCATGTCCACATCGATCTTGGGTCGCGCCCGCAAGGCCGGCCTTTTTGATTTTAAGGCCTATAACCTGCGCGACTGGACGCACGACCGCCATCGCACCGTCGATGACGAGCCGTACGGCGGCGGGCAGGGCATGCTCATGAAGGTCGAGCCCATCGCCGAGGCCATCGAGGCTATTAGCTCCGAGGGCCCCAAGCCCACTGTGGTGTTTTTTACCCCCTGTGGCGAGCCCTTTACGCAGCACGTGGCCGAGTGCCTGCTCAAAAGCGAGCGCCTGCTGTTTGTATGCAGCCGCTACGAGGGTGTCGACGAGCGCGCGTATGCGTATGCCGACGAGCGCCTGTCGATCGGCGACTACGTGCTTACGGGCGGCGAGCTTCCCGCTATGGTCGTTGCCGACGCCGTCGTGCGTCTGATTCCCGGCGCCCTTGGTGACGAGATGAGCAACGTCGATGAGTCGTTCTCGACTGCCGAGGACGGTGGCCTGCTCGAGTACGCGCAGTACACCCGTCCCGCCGAGTTCAACGGCGAGGGCGTGCCTCCTGTGCTCGTGAGTGGCGATCACGCCAAAGTTGACGCCTGGCGCCGCAAGAACGCCATCGAGCGCACCTGCCGCTGGCGTCCCGACCTGATCGAGACGGCGCGGCTTACGCCCGAGGAGCGCGCTTACGCGCAGGACATCCTGGACGCGTCGTATTCGCAGAGCAAGGAGTGAGAATGGTTCCATCGCAGCATTCCGTGCTAAAGGGTGCGTTTGAGTGGATCGTGGTCGTCGCGATCGCACTGGTCGCTACCTTCTTGATTCGCTCGTTTGTGGTCGAACCCTTTGTGGTGCCCACCGGTTCCATGGAGTCCACGATCGAGATCGGCGACCAGATCCTGGCGCAAAAGGTGAGCCTTGAGCTCGGCCAGCCCGTCAGCCAAGGCGATATCGTGGTGTTCCACAACCCCGATGGCACCTCCGAGCACGATGTTCTCGTCAAGCGTGTTATTGCCACGGCCGGCCAGACGGTCGACCTTCAGGACGGCAAGGTGGTCGTTGACGGCCAGGCGCTCGACGAGGGCTACACGACCGGCATGAGCTGGCCGCTTTCGGTCCAGGCTCCCGGCGCTCAGGTAAGCTATCCCTACACCGTTCCCGACGGGTGCGTGTGGGTGATGGGCGACAACCGCGAAAACTCTGCCGACTCACGCTACTTTGGTCCCGTCGATCGCTCTGATTTGATCGCCGTGGCGCTTGTGCGCTACTGGCCGCTCAACCGCATCGGCACTATCGACTAAAAACCGCTATAGTACAGTACCTAACCGTGTAATCGTTTCGACGAGGGGATATTAGAGGCATGAACGCTTCATCGCTTTCCTTCCAAGACATCATCCTGCGCCTCCAGCAGTACTGGGGCGAGCAGGGCTGCGTCATTATGCAGCCCTATGACTCCGAGGTCGGTGCCGGTACCTTCCACACCGCGACCACGCTGCGCTCGCTCGGCCCCGCCGAGTGGCGCACCTGCTACGCTCAGCCTTGCCGCCGTCCCGCCGACGGCCGCTACGGCGAGAACCCCAACCGCATGCAGCACTACTATCAGTTCCAGGTGCTCATCAAGCCGTCGCCGGTCAACGCCCAGGAGCTTTACCTGGGGTCTCTTGCCGCTATCGGCCTGGACCCCAACGACCATGACGTCCGTTTTGTCGAGGATGACTGGGAGAGCCCGACCCTGGGCGCCTGGGGCCTTGGCTGGGAGGTCTGGCTCAACGGCATGGAGGTCACGCAGTTTACGTACTTCCAGCAGGTGGGCGGCATCGAGGTCGATCCCGTGCCCGTCGAGATCACCTATGGTCTGGAGCGCATCGCCATGTACGCCCAGGGCGTCAACTCCGTCTACGACCTGGTGTGGAGCTATCTGCCCGACGGCACGCCCATGACCTATGGCGACGTGTTCCTGGAGAACGAGCGCGAGTTTAGCGCTTACAACTTTGAGGTCGCTAACGTCGAGATGATGCGTCAGAAGTTTGACGACTACGAGGCCGAGTGCCACTCCTGCCTTGAGCGCAAGCTGCCGCTGCCGGCGTACGACTGCGTCATGAAGTGCAGCCATGCCTTCAACCTGCTCGATGCTCGCGGTGCGCTGTCCGCGGTCGAGCGTGCTAACTACATCCTGCGCGTCCGCGCCGTCGCCAAGGCGTGCTGCGAGGCCTATATGGCCGAGGTCGCCGGAGTCAACGAGAATGCCGACCAGGAAGGCGAGGTGGCGTAAGCCATGGCAGACGCTAAGGATTTCCTGTTTGAGATCGGTACGGAGGAAATGCCCTCCGCACCGTTGAACAATGCCGTCAAGCAGCTCGGCACCATGATCGCCAAGGGCCTCGACGAGGCCGGTCTGGCCCATGGCGAGGTCCGCGTGATCTCGAGCCCGCGTCGTCTGGCTGCGCTCGTGGCCAACGTTGCCACCGCGACCGATGAGGTCCATGAGGTCAAGCGCGGTCCCGCGGCAAACATTGCCTTTGATGCCGACGGCAACGCCACCAAGGCCGCCCAGGGCTTCGCCCGCAAGTGCGGTGTGGCTGCCGAGGACCTGGTCCGTCGCGAGGACACCGACGGCCGCGAGTACGTGTTCGCCGAGAAGAACATTCCCTCCGCACCGGCTACCCCGATCCTGACGGCCCTGTGCGAGAAGACCATCGCCGGCTTGCAGTGGCCCAACTACCGCAGCCAGCGCTGGGGCCACGAGCACGCTACGTTTGTTCGTCCGGTCCGTTGGATCTGCTGCCTTTTGGGTGAGGACGTTGTGCCCGTGTCGTTTGCCGACGTGACGAGTGGCAACACCACGCGTGGCCATCGCGTACTTGGCCCCGGTGACCATGTGGTTGCCAGCCCCGCCGTCTACGAGCGGGTGCTCGAGGACGCCGGCGTGCTCTCTGCCGAGCGTCGTCGTGAGGCTATCCTTGCCGGTATTGCCGAGGTCGAGGCCGCTCGCCCCGGCTGCCATGTCGACACGCCCAGGAAGGTCTTTGAGGAGGTCATCAACCTCTGCGAGTGGCCGACGGTGCTCGTCGGTACCTTCGACGAGGAGTTCCTCAAGGTCCCGCACGAGATCATCTGCGAGTCCATGCTCACCAACCAGCGCTACTTCCCGATCTATGACGGCGAGGGCAAGCTCACGCGTGAGTTCGTGGTCGTTTCCAACAGCAAGCCCGAGAATGCCGAGCGCGTGATCGACGGCAACGAGCGCGTCGTGCGCGCCCGTCTGGACGACGCCAAGTTCTTCTATGAGGAGGACCTGAAGATCTCCCTTGACGAGTTCCGCGAGCGTCTGGCCAAGGTCGCCTTCCAGGAGAAGCTCGGTAGCGTGCTCGCCAAGTCCGAGCGTATTGAGCAGCTCGCGCTCGCCATCGCCCGCGAGGCTCACCTGGGTGCCCATCTGGCCGCCGATGCGGCTCGCGCCGCTCACCTGTGCAAGGCCGACCTGGTGTCTAACGCCGTCGTCGAGTTCACGAGCCAGCAGGGCGTGATGGGCGGTTATTACGCGACCGCGATGGGGGAGAACGACGAGGTCGCTCATGCTATCCGCGATCACTATCGTCCCCGCTTTGCCGGTGACGAGCTGCCTGAGGGCACCGCTGGCTGCATCGTGGCTTGCGCCGACAAGCTCGATACCATCGCCGGTATCTTTGCCATCGGCGAGCCCCCGACCGGCTCCTCCGACCCCTACGCGCTGCGTCGTGCCGCTATCGGCATCATCAACATTCTGCGCGACCGTCTGCCGATCGACCCCACGTCGCTCATCGACTTCGCCCTCGAGCTCTACAGTGAGCAGGGCATTGAGTTCGACGCCGCCGAGGTCGCCCAGCAGGTTCGCGACTTCTTCCACGGCCGTCTGGTGAGCATGGCCCGCGACGAAAAGATCCCGGCCGATACCGTTGCCGCCGTCTCCGCGGTGCACATCATCGCCCCGTCCGTCTTCTTCGCCCGCTGCGCCGCCCTCGACGAGGCCCGCAAGAACGACGCCGAGACGTTCGATAACCTGGCGACCGCCTATGCCCGCGCCGCGCACATCTCCAAGCCCGAGCTGGGCGCGGAGTACGACCGCGCCCTGATGGGCGAGGTCGAGCTCGCGCTTGCCGATGCCTCCGAGGCTGCTCAGACCGCTGTCGACGCCGCCCTCGCTGCCGAGGATTACCCGGTCGCATTTGCCGCCCTCGCCGCCCTGCGCGCCCCCATCGACCGCTTCTTCGACGAGGTCATGGTCATGGACAAGGACGAGCAGCTTCGCGATAATCGCCTTAAGCTGCTCAACCGCTTCGAGGCCGTTTTCTCCGGCATCGCAAACATCGGTGAGCTTGCTCGCAAAAAGTAAGCCAGCCTGCGCATAAGCGCAAAAGGAGCCCCGCATGGATTGCCCGGTCACCGCTCGTCCCACCGTTATCGTTATCTCCGACTCGCTCGGTGATACCGCTTGTGAGGTGGTGCTTGCGGCGTCCGGGCAATTTGATGAAGGGGCTTTTCGCGTTTTACGCCTGCCCAAGGTGACCTCCGTGGAGCAGGTCAAGTCGTTTGTGGGTCCGCGCGTCGATGCCGATCATCGCGATATTGCCGTGTTCCACACCATTGTCGATCCGGCGCTTCGCGCCCGCGTGCTCGATTACCTGGGCATGCTGCATATCCGTTCGGTCGACCTGATCGGCCCGACGCTCGCCGTGCTGTCGTCGCTCATCGGTGTGCCGCCCAAGGGCGTTGCGGGCGTGATTCACAAGACCGATGACCGCTATTTCCATCGTATCGAGGCCATGGAGTATTTCGTTGAGCACGATGACGGGCGCGGTTGCGACGATTTGTCGGGTGCCGATATCGTGCTGCTGGGCGTATCGCGCACGTCCAAGACGCCGCTGTCGATGTATCTGGCTTATCAGGGCTACAAGGTTGCCAATGTTCCGTTGGCCCATGGCATGGAGCCGCCGAAGTCGATTTACGAGGTCGACCCGATGCGCCTGTTCGGCCTGATTTCGACCGTCGATGTGATTTCCGAAATTCGCGATAGCCGCTTGGGCGATGACTACGCTCGTGCCGTTGCCGGCTCCTATGCCGAGCCCGAGAGCGTGCGCAGCGAGCTCGAGGAAGCCCGTTCCCTCATGAAGCGGCTAGGCTGCTTTGTGGTGCGTACCGACGGCAAGGCCATCGAGGAGAGCGCTGCCGAGATCATTAGCCACTTGGAGGAAATCCAAGAAGCCCGTGGCCGCCGCGCCGCCCGTCGAGCCTAACAGTAGCAGCATTTTGATAAAGCGATTTAGCAAAAATATCGCATCTGACCTGCACCTTCTTACAGTGGTATCTTCATAAGGTAACCACCTTTACCTACCATTTACCGCCAGTTTTAGCACGTTTACCAAACCGCGCATCCTCTGCTTAAGCCCGCTCAAAACCCGCCGTATAGTTCCCTCATGGCCCGCATCTGGCGGGTCGATTCGTTACCACGGTCGTGTGCGTAAGCGCATGGAAGGGGAAGTATCGTGAGCGATTGCAAGAGGGTTTACCGTTTTGGAACCGACGCCCAGGGCACCTGTGTCACCGAGGGCGACAAGTCCATGAACTTCGTGCTTGGCGGCAAGGGCGCAAACCTTGCCGAGATGAGCCGCATCGGCCTGCCGGTTCCCGGTGGTTTTACCATTACCTGCCAGACCTGTGTCGAGTACTCCGGTGCCGGCAACGTCTGGCCTGAAGGCGCGCTCGATGAGATCGTTGCCGCCGAGGAAGACCTCGAGTCCCGCTGCGGCAAAAAGCTCGGTGACGCCTCCGATCCGCTGCTCGTGTCGGTTCGCTCGGGCGCTCCGTTTTCCATGCCCGGCATGATGGACACGGTCCTCAACTTGGGTCTCAACGACGACTCCGTTCAGGGTCTCATTGCCCAGACGCAAAACCCGCGCTTTGCTTGGGATAGCTACCGCCGCTTTATCCAGATGTTTTCCAACGTCGTCATGGGCGTTGACGCCGACCTGTTCGAGAACGCCCTGACCCAGGCCCGTCTGGTCGCCGGTGTTCGCGTCGATTCCGAGCTTTCGGCCGAGGACCTGCAGGAACTCGTCGAGACCTTTAAGGGCATCTTCTCCGAGAACGTCGATGCCGCCCTGTATCCCGAGCTCGAGGTCGCTGACGGCAAGCCCGTCTTCCCGCACGACCCGGAGCTTCAGCTACGCCTTGCCATCCAGGCCGTCTTTGGCAGCTGGATGAACGAGCGCGCCTGCATCTACCGCAAGCAGCATGGCATTTCCGACGAACTCGGCACCGCCGTCAACGTGCAGGCCATGGCCTTTGGCAACAAGGGCGAGACATCTGCGACCGGCGTTGCCTTCACGCGCAATCCGGCCGACGGCACCAAGGAGTTCTACGGTGACTTTTTGGTTAATGCCCAAGGCGAGGACGTCGTCGCCGGTATCCGCAACACCGAGCCCATCGCCGACCTCAAGACTACCCCGGGCCTTGAGTCCGCGGGCGAGGAGCTCGAGCGCGTCTTCCTGACGCTCGAGGATCACTATCGCGACATGTGCGACATTGAGTTCACCATCGAGCAGGGCAAGCTCTGGATGCTCCAGACCCGCGTGGGCAAGCGAACTGCCACCGCCGCCCTGCGCATCGCCATCGAGATGGTCGAGGAGGGTCTGATCACCCGCGATGAGGCTGTGAGCCGCATCGATCCCGCGCAGCTCGACCAGCTCCTGCACCCACAGTTCGACGCTTCCAAAAAGTACGAGGCTCTCGCCAGCGGTCTTAATGCCAGCCCCGGTGCCGCCGTGGGCGAGGTCGTGTTCTCGAGCGACGACGCCGTCGCGCGCGCCAACGAGGGCCACAAGGTCATTCTGGTTCGTTGGGAGACCAACCCCGACGACCTGAAGGGCATGGTCGCCGCCGAGGGCATTCTGACCAGCCACGGTGGCAAGACGAGCCATGCCGCCGTTATCGCCCGCGGCATGGGTACGCCCTGCGTCTGCGGCGTTGAGCGCTTCCATATCGACGCCGCCGAGAAGGTCGTGCGCATCGAGGGCAGTGACCGCGTGCTGTACGAGGGCGACGTTATCTCCATCGACGGTACCCAGGGTATCGTCGTCGACGGCGCCGTTGATCTGGTCTCGGCCGAGCTCACCGGCGACCTGGACACCATCCTGTCCTGGGCCGACGAAATCCGTTTGGACGAGACCAGCGGCCATGCCAACCATGTGCGCGTTAATGCCGACAACCCCGAGGATGCCGCGCTCGCGCTCGAGTTTGGCGCCGAGGCCATCGGCCTGTGCCGCACCGAGCACATGTTCCTGGGCGACCGCAAGAACATCATCCAGAGCTTTATCCTGTCTGACGATGAGGCCGTGAAGCAGCAGGCCCTGGCCGACCTGCTCAAGGTTCAGACCGAGGACTTCCTGGCGATGTTCAAGACCATGTCCGGTCGCGATGTGGTCGTCCGCCTGCTCGATCCGCCGCTTCATGAGTTCCTGGATAATCCTCGCGAGCTCGAGGTCGCCATCACCAAGAAGGAAGCCGCTGGCGCCAGCGAGGAAGAGCTTGCCGTCCTGCGCGCCCGCCTGCGTCGTATCGACGGCATGGTCGAGTCCAACCCGATGCTCGGCCTACGCGGCGTGCGCCTGTCCATCGTCTTTAGCGATCTGCCGCTCATGCAGGTCCGCTCCGTCGCCACGGCTGCCGCTCGCCTCATCAAGGAGGGCGTCGATCCGCGTCCCGAGATTATGGTCCCGCTCGTTTCCATTACGGCCGAGCATGTTCAGACCCGCGAGGTTATCGAGCGCGTGATCGCCGAGGTTTCCGACGAAGAGGGCGTCGAGCTCAATATTCCCGTGGGCACGATGCTCGAGCTGCCGCGCGCCTGCATGGTCGCTGATGAGATCGCCCATCACGCAGACTTCTTCTGCTTTGGCACCAACGACCTCACCCAGACGACCTTCGGTTTCTCGCGTGATGACGCCGAGGCTAAGTTCATCCCGCTGTACATGCATAAGAAGATCTTGAAGGACAATCCCTTCGAGACCATCGACACAGCGGTGCTCGAGCTGGTGCGTATGGCCGTCGAGAAGGGTCGCGCCACCAACCCCGACATGCACTTTGGCGTGTGCGGCGAGCACGGCGGCGACCCCAAGTCCATCAAAGGCCTGTTTAACGTGGCCGACGTGGACTACGTGTCCTGCTCGCCCTACCGCGTGCCCCTCGCACGCCTGGCTGCCGCTCAGGCCAAGCTCGAGGCCAAGCGTTCCGCCTAACGTTTTGGGTTTAGACGCCTAGCGTAGCCCCCTTCATGCCGCCCGTCTCATTCGTGAGGCTGGCGGTTATCATGTGCGGGTTTTGTCTTTTTGTCTGCGTAAAAAATTGTTCTTGCAGCAGAAACCCGCGCGTGTATACTCGAATACGTTTGTTCAACTACGTGCCGGCCAAGGTGGTACGGCACCTCTAGAAGAGTAAGGAATTGCACATGGATTACATCCGCGCAATCGAGCGTCAGCAGATCCGCGAGGACATTCCTCAGGTTCGCGTCGCCGACAACGTCAAGGTTCACTACCGCATTAAGGAAGGCGACCGCGAGCGCATCCAGGTCTTCCAGGGCGACGTCATCCGCATGGCCGGCGCCGGTGCCCGCGAGACCTTCACCGTCCGCAAGATGTCCTTCGGTGTCGGTGTTGAGCGTACCTTCCCGCTTCACAGCCCCAAGATCGCCAAGCTCGAGGTCGTTCGTCATGGTCGCGTCCGTCGCGCCAAGCTGTACTACCTCCGCGACAAGGTGGGCAAGGCTGCTCGCATCCCCGAGAAGCGCTAAGAAGATCGCAGCGTCTGTCCACTCGTTTGGACGTAAGGGTCACCTTCGGGTGGCCCTTCTTTTTATCCGATTTGCATGCAAGGAGGGCCTGGTATGGCCAATATGACGAGCTCGGTTTCGGCATCGCAAGTTGCTGGCGAGCTGGCGAGCGCTACGTTTGAGGAGATTCCCGCCCTCGTGGAGCATTATCGCGAGGATCCGCGCCAGCAGGTGATCAAGGCTTGCGAACGCGCCCTCAAACGCCATGCCAAAGAGCTTGCCGAGCGCGAGCGCGTCAATGACATGTACGAGCTTATGCATGAGCTTGGCGGCGATGGGGTGGTCGTTGGTGTCGACGAGGTGGGTCGCGGATCGGTGGCCGGTCCTTTGACGGTATGCGCTGTCTGCCTTCCTATGGAGCCGCGCGTCTGGGGCATCAACGATTCCAAAAAGCTCACGCCGGCGCGCCGCGAGTTGCTCTCAGTGAAGATTGCCGAGGTGGCGACGGCGATCGGTTTTTGCCATATCGCGCCTAAGGATATCGATGAGATGGGCATGGCCCGTGCTATCCGTACCGCCGTTGCAGGCGCCGTGGCCGATACAGGGCTCGAGCCCGATTGCGTGCTTATGGATGGCAACCCCTTGGGCGCCGTTCCTAACGAGCGCGATGTGGTGAAGGGCGATGCCAAGATCGCCTGCATCGCCGCGGCGTCCATCATGGCCAAGGTCACGCGTGACGAGATGATGGTCGAGTACGACGCCGAGTACCCCGAGTACCATCTGGCCGAGTCGAAGGGCTATGCAAGCCCCGAGCATATCGAGGCCATTCGCAAACATGGACTTTGTCCGCTGCACCGCGTGAGCTTTTGCGGAAACTTTCTGCAGACTGAGCGCCTTTTCTAGGCCAATTGTGGAGACAGGGACCTCTGGGGTTTTATAAACCTGCTGGTAGCGGGCCGTATGCAACACCATTGCTGCGTACGGCCCGTTTTTTGACGGCATTTGGTCAGCTTTTGGTTTGCTTCCTGTACTTACCCGCATGAAAGGTGCCCTCATCATCGGGGCAATGCAGTGTGCGGGAAAGGAGACCCCATGAGTGCCGCAAGCAAAAAGAGCAAGACGCAGCGGCTCAAGGAGCGTTGGGAAAACGGCGAGCTCGACTGCGGGGCGATGACGCCCGAGTTTATCAAGGGACTCAGTCCCCGTGAGCTGGGCATGCTGGGCGAGCTGATCACCATCGACTACTTTAACGAGCGCGGCTACACCTTGCTGGAGCAGGGTTATCGTTGCACCGAGGGCGAAGCCGATCTGGTGCTGCTCGATGAGCTTGACGATGTCGTGGTGATGGCCGAGGTCAAGACCAGGCGCGTCGCCCTGGATTGCACCACGCGGGTCTTTCCCGAGGAGGCCGTGGATGCCCAAAAGCAGCGTCGGTATCGCCGTATCGCAAGTTGCTATCTCATGGAGCACTATCCGCTCAAGGCGATCCGCTTCGATGCAGTGGGTGTCACCATTCGCGGCGGGCATATCGCCGAGATCGAGCATCAGTACAACGCGTTCGATTGGCAGGTGTCGTGATGGCGTTCGAGACGTTTGCCGTTCACGCGGCCTGCATCCGCGGTGTCGAGGCGATTCACGTCACGGTCGAGGTCTCGCTTGCCGGCGGCGTTCCGGGCATTCAGATGCTCGGCATCCCGAGTATGGAGGTGATGGAGTCACGTGGTCGTATTCGCTGTGCGATGCGCTCGGCCGGCTTTGAGATCCCGCGCTCGGGCATTACGGTCAATCTGGCGCCCGGCGATATTCGCAAGACCGGTAGCGGCTTTGATCTGCCCATCGCCATCGCGGTTCTAGCGGCCGATGGTCAGATTCCCCGCGACAACCTCGATCGTTGTCTTATCGCCGGCGAGCTCGGCTTGGACGGCACGGTGCTTCCTGTCAAAGGCGAGGTGGCGTTTCAGCTATTGGCTCGCGACATGGGGCTGTCTTTTATCGCCGGCAGGTCCGACCAGCATGTGCCACTCGCGGGCGTGGATTGCGGCTTTATCGACCATCTGTCTCAGCTTGCTCACGGCATGGGCGATGCCGCACGGCACTACTTGGATTCCGAGGGTGTCGAGGCGACCTTTGAGCCCGAGCTCGACTATGCAGACGTGCTGGGGCAGGAAGTCGCTAAACGCGGCATGGCGCTTGCGGCGGCAGGAGAACTCGGCTTGCTCATGATTGGGTCCCCGGGATCGGGCAAGACGATGCTCGCACGCCGTATGACCGGCATCCTGCCCGAGCTTTCCGTCGAGGATCAACAGGAGGCGCTGTGCATCCATTCGGTTTTGGGCGAGAACATTGATGGCTTGTTGGCGGGGCACCGGCCCTTCCGCAGTCCCCATCACAGTATTTCGACCGCAGGCCTTATCGGCGGCGGACGCCCGGTGCACCCGGGTGAGATCAGCCTTGCTCATGGCGGCGTGCTATTTTTGGACGAGCTTGCCGAGTTTCCCACGGGTGTGCTGCAGACGCTGCGTCAGCCTATCGAACGCGGCTACGTCAGGATCGTACGCGTCGACGGGGCTTTTTCCTTCCCGTCGCGCTTTCAGCTGCTGGCTGCGAGCAATCCCTGCCCCTGCGGCTTTTTGGGCGATCGCGAGGTACCGTGTCGCTGCTCGGCGGCGATGGTCGAGCGCTATCGGTCTAAACTGCGCGGTCCTTTGGCCGACCGTATCGACATGATGATCGATGTGACCCGTCCCGACCCTCAGGTGATTATCGAGGGCGCGGAGGGTATGTCGTCGGCCGAGTTACGTGACTACGTTGTGCGCGGTCGCGCCTTTCGCGCCTGGCGCGAGTCCCGTATGGACGATGCGGATGCCGAGGCCGAGGATGACGAGACACGGTCCATTGACGGCGTCGTTTCGACCTTTGAGCTCGATGATGCGGCGGAGAAGTGTGTGCTCGGTCTGTCCAAACGCACGCATCTCACGGGCCGCGGCATCGTGCGCCTGGTTCGCATTGCGCGCACGATTGCAGACGTCGCCGAGAGCGAGCAAGTGACGCAGGATCACGTGCTCGAGGCGGCGATGTACCAGGGAAGGAGGGACCAATGATGGCCGAGGGGACCTTTGAGCTGCATCCAGGTGATGCGTTGTATCCCGAGACCGTTTTGGAGCTTTCTGATGTACCCCAGACGCTTTATGTGCGCGGCAATCCCGAGGTGCTTTCGACACCCGCGCTCTCCATCATCGGCGCGCGCAAGGCCTCGCCGTATGGTCTTGCCGTGGCAGAGCTTGCGGCAAAGGTGGCGGTTGAGGCGGGAGTGACGGTAGTTTCGGGCGGCGCGGTTGGTTGTGACCAGGCCTCGGGTTGGGCTGCGGTCAACGCCGGCGGCAAACACGTCGTGGTGCTGGGGACGGGCGCCGACGTGGTCTACCCGCGTTCGAGCGCGGGGCTTATTACGCGCACGCTCGATACGGGCGGCGCGGTCGTGTCGATCTCTCCGTGGGGCATGGGTCCGCGCAAGTTTGCCTTTCCGCGCCGCAATCGCGTGATCGCGGCCCTGTCGCAAGCCCTCTTTGTATCCGAGGCGGGTATGCCTTCCGGGACGTTTTCTACAGCTGAGGCTGCTATGGATTTGGGGCGCGAACTTCTTGCCGTGCCGGGGTCGATCCTATCGCCCGAGTCGCGTGGCACGAATTACCTCATTGCGAACGGTGCCTGCTGCATTGTCGACGAGGAGTCCATCGAGATGGCTATCTCACGCATCTACGGAACCCTGCGCTACTCGCGCCCCATTGCTCCCGGCATTGCCGACCTTGATCCAACGCAGCAGACCGTGATGCATGCGCTCATCGCCTCTCCGCTCAAGGTCGACGACATCGCGGCGCTCGTCTCACTCGATGCTGTCGGCGTACTCAAACTCTTGGGTTCGCTTGAACTCGAGGGCCTTATCGAGCGCATGATGGATGGAAGGTATGCGCCCTCCAAGTTTGCCCTTCACGCCCAGACGCCCTTCGGTCACAATGGAAAACGTGTCAATTAGAAAGGTGTTTGCAGATGCAGTTCGATCAGGTGACGGTTATCGGTGGCGGTCTGGCGGGTTCGGAGTGCGCGATCCAGCTGGCAGACCGCGGGTTTGCCGTAAAGCTGTGCGAGATGCGCCCCCAGGTGAGCTCCCCGGCCCACCATACCGATCACCTGGCAGAGCTCGTCTGCTCCAATTCGTTTAAGTCGACCCGTCCGGATTCTGCGGCTGGTTTGCTGAAGGCCGAGCTTGAGCGCATGGGTTCAGTCCTGCTCGATTGCGCCCATCGCGCCGCTGTTCCCGCCGGTGGTGCCTTGGCGGTCGACCGCGTCAAGTTTTCCGAGCTTGTCGAGGCCGAGGTTGCCGCCCGTCCCAATATCGAGGTCGTGCACGGTGAGGTCACACAGATTCCCGAGGGTCACGTGGTCATTGCCGCGGGCCCGCTGTGTTCACCGGCGCTGAGCGAAGAGGTTATGAAGCTCGTCGGTGGCGATGCCCTGGCATTCTTTGATGCGGCGGCGCCGATCGTCGATGCCTCCACGCTCGATATGGACGTGCTGTTCTCGCAGTCGCGCTACGAGGAGCAGGGGAGCGGCGACTATCTCAACGCTCCGCTCAACAAGGAGGAGTACGAGGCCTTTATCGAGGCGCTTACCACGGCCGACCGCGTGGTGCTCAAAGACTTTGAGGGCGGCGATCTGTTCCAGGCCTGCCAGCCTGCCGAGGAGGTTGCACGCACCGGCAAGGACGCTATTCGCTTTGGCGCCATGAAGCCCGTTGGCCTCACCGACCCGCGTACCGGACGTCGCCCCTGGGCAGCGATTCAGCTGCGTGCCGAGAACAAGGAGAAGACCGCCTATAACCTGGTGGGCTTCCAGACCAACTTGACCTTTGGCGAGCAGAAGCGCGTCTTCCATATGGTGCCGGGCCTGGAGAACGCTGAGTTCTTCCGCTACGGTGTCATGCACCGCAATACCTTTGTCGACGCCCCTCACGTGCTCGATAGCACCTTTGCCGTGCCCGGTACCGGCGTGCGCCTGGCCGGTCAGATCACCGGCACCGAGGGGTACATGGAAGCCGTGGCGACAGGTCTGCTCGCGGCGCTCAACACCTATGCCGAGGCTATCGGTGCCGCGGGCGTCGAGTTGCCGCGTGTGGGCGCCCTGGGTGCGCTCGTGGGCTATGCGACCGATCCTGCCACCGTGGGCTATCAGCCTATGCATGTCAACTTTGGCCTGGTGCCGCCACTCGAGGACGGTAAGCGCCGCAGCAAGCGCGACCGCTATCAGGCCTATGCGGACCGTGCGCTCGAGGCCCTCGATGCCTACTTGGCCACGCGTTCCGACTTGTTTGGAGGCGACCGGTCATAGCCTTTGACCTGTACGACACCGTCGACTCTTTTATCGCCTATATCGCACGCGTCGAGGGGCTTTCTCCCAACACGGTGACGGCCTATGGCTCGAGGCTAGAGCGCTTTGCTGCCTGGTGCGAGCGCGAGGATATTGATGCTTTCGCTGCCGACGTGCGCACCATTCGTCGCTATCTTGCCGAGCTTTCGCGTGAGCAGGTGGCTCCCCGAACGCTTGCGGCGCACCTGTCGGCTATTCGATCTCTCTATCGCTGGATGGCTGCCGAGGGGATTGTCGAGGGCGATGCGGTCTCGGCGATCGCGTCGCCCAAGCTGCCGCGTGACCTGCCGGGCGTCCTTACGACCCAGCAGGTCGAGGCGCTGCTCAAGACGCCTGATACCTCAACACCCGCGGGACTGCGCGATGCGGCGATGCTTGAGTTGCTCTATGCCTCCGGCGCGCGAATCTCGGAGCTCGCGGCGCTCAACGTGGAGTCTATTGGTTGGTCCGAGCGAACGCTGCGACTTTGGGGCAAGGGGAGCAAGGAGCGTATCGTCCCTCTGTATCGTCGTGCGCTCGATGTGACGCGTCTCTATATTGAGGAGGGGAGGCCGGAGTTGCTCGCTCAGGCAAAGCGCCGCGACCTCGCTACCGGGCCGCATCCGCTGCTTATATCGGCGCGTGGCAATCGCATGAGCGCCGCCATGCTCCGGCGGCGGTTCCATACGCTGGCGACGCTCGCCGGCATTCCGGCCGACATCGCCCCGCATGCGATGCGCCATACCTTTGCGACCGACTTGCTTGAGGGCGGTGCGGACCTGCGCTCGGTTCAAGAGCTGCTGGGTCATGCGAGCCTGTCCACGACGCAAATCTACACGCATCTCACGCCCGATCGGCTCAAACGTGCCGTGGCTCAAGCCCATCCCCGCGGCGAATAGTGGCTGGGACGTCCCGCGCCGCACTCAGGTGTGTGGTTTTGATTGCGGGTTGGCAGGAAGAAGCATTCCTGCTATCATTCATCGGGTTGCTTCACGGCAACATGTTTTTATCACGCACGCGCGGCTACTTCATACCGTGGTGCCCGGGCTTTGGTAGCACATGTCCAGGTTGGTTTTGGAGGATGACCCCGCGCGGAGGCAAACCACAGGAGGTTTAACATGGCTACCAAGATTAATATCCGCACCCTGCTCGAGGCCGGCTGCCACTTCGGTCACCAGACCCGTCGCTGGAACCCCAAGATGAAGCCGTTCATCTTCGGTGAGCGCAACGGCATCTACATCCTCGACCTCAAGCAGACCATCCTCGACGCCGACCAGGCCTACACCTTCGTCAAGAACGTCGCTAAGGGCGGCAACGTGCTGTTCGTTGGCACCAAAAAGCAGGCTCAGGAGGCCGTCAAGAACGCTGCTGAGCGCGCCAACATGCCTTACATCAACCAGCGTTGGCTCGGCGGTATGCTGACCAACTTCGTCACCATCCGCTCCCGCATCAACCGCATGGAGGAGCTCGAGGCCATGGTCGAGGACGGTCGCATGGCTGTTCTGCCCAAGAAGGAGCAGGCTGTTCTCGGCAAGGAGCTCACCAAGCTCCAGACCAACCTCGGTGGCGCCCGCGACATGAAGGGTCTGCCCCAGGCTCTCTTCGTCATCGACACCAAGCGCGAGGAGAACGCCATCAAGGAGGCTCAGCGCCTGAACATCCCCGTCGTCGCCCTGATCGACACCAACTCCGATCCCGACGAGGTCGAGTACGGCATCCCCTGCAACGATGACGCTATCTCCGCTGTCACCCTTATGTGCGAGCTCATGGCTGACGCCTGCCTCGCTGGCTCTGGTAAGGAGCAGGTCTCCGAGGCCGAGATGGCCGCTGAGCCCAAGGCCGAGTAAATCAGTCTTAGTTAATTCTTTTTCATCTCTTTGAAAGGAACCACAATGGCCCAGATTACCGCCGCTATGGTCAAGCAGCTCCGCGAGATGACCGACTCCCCGATGATGGAGTGCAAGAAGGCTCTCGTCGAGGCTGACGGCGACATGGACGCCGCTGTCGACGTTCTGCGTAAGAACGGCCTTGCCAAGGCTGCCAAGAAGGCTGGCCGTGAGACCAACGAGGGCGCTGTCGCCGCGTTCGTCTCCGAGGATGGCAAGACCGGCGCTCTGCTCGAGCTCTCCTGCGAGACCGACTTCGTTGGCTCCAACGCCAAGTTCACCGGCTTTGCTTCCAAGGTCGCTGAGGTTGTCGCTACCACCGAGCCTGCTGACGTCGACGCTTTGCTCGAGAAGCCGATGGGCGAGGAGACCGTTTCCTCCGAGCTCACCGAGATGATTCACATCATGGG
This sequence comes from Collinsella aerofaciens, assembly GCA_048233475.1. Lineage (GTDB taxonomy): Bacteria > Actinomycetota > Coriobacteriia > Coriobacteriales > Coriobacteriaceae > Collinsella > Collinsella aerofaciens_CM. The sequence goes on from DBFANS010000052.1 coordinate 52,393, forward strand.
CGAGAACATGAAGATCTCCCGCTTCGCTGCCCGCAAGGCTGAGAACGGCGCGCTCGCTTCTTACATCCACATGGGTGGTAAGATCGGCGTCCTCGTCGAGTTCGCCTTCGAGAAGGCCGAGACCGCTCAGGCTGAGTCCTTCAAGACCTTCGCTCACGACGTTGCCCTTCAGGTTGCTGCCGTCGCCCCGATCTGCGCTACCCGCGATCAGGTTCCGGCCGAGACCGTCGAGCACGAGAAGCAGATCTACATGGCTCAGGCTGCCGAGTCCGGCAAGCCCGAGGCCATTCAGGAGAAGATGGCTGTCGGCCGTCTGGAGAAGTTCTACAAGCAGTCCGTGCTCACCGAGCAGGAGTTCATCAAGGACGGCTCCCTCACCATCAAGAAGTACGCTGAGCAGGTCTCCAAGGAGCTCGGCGACACCATTACCGTCGTTGCCTTTGACCGTCTGGTCCGTGGCGAGTAAATAAGCTCTTGTAGCTGGTAATGAGCAGGCTGTGGGTTTTACTCACAGCCTGCTTTTTCATGGCTCTTCTTAGAGCCTTTGATAGAATGTTGAGAGTTCAATCTAAAGGAGGATCGCTTTGTCCGACATCCGATATAAACGCGTGCTTCTTAAGCTTTCCGGCGAAGCACTGATGGGCGACGGCCAATATGGCATCGACCCCAAGGTTACCGACCATCTTGCCAAGCAGGTCAAGGAGCTGCTTGCCGTTGGTCATGAGGTCGGCGTCGTTGTCGGCGGCGGCAATATTTTCCGCGGCATGGCCGGCGCTGCCGGTGGCATGGAGCGTGCTCAGGCCGACTACATGGGCATGCTGGCAACCGTTATGAACGCGCTCGCCCTGCAGGATGCCTTCGAGCATAACGATGTTCCCTGCCGCGTGATGAGCGCTATCCAGATGAACGAGATCTGCGAGCCCTATATTCGCCGTCGCGCCATCAACCACCTTTCCAAGGGCAACGTCGTTATTTTTGCCGCCGGTTCGGGCAATCCGTACTTTACGACCGACACCGCCGCGGCTCTTCGTGCGTGCGAGATCGGCGCCGAGATTCTGATTAAAGCCACCAAGGTTGACGGCATCTACGACAAGGATCCCGTCAAGTGCGCCGACGCCGTCCGTTTTGACAAGATTACCTATCACGAGGTTCTCGTCCGCGGTCTGCAGGTTATGGATTCCACGGCTACGGCACTGTGCCAGGACAACCGTATGCCGATTTTGGTCCTCAACATCGATGGCGAGGACACCGTCAAGCGCGCGCTTTCGGGTGAGCCCGTCGGCACGCTCGTCTATCAGGAGGATTAAGCATGGCAGAGAACATCACCGCCCATATGGACAAGTCGCTCGAGTCCCTCAAGCATAACTTCTCCAAGGTTCGTACCGGCCGCGCCAATGCCAACATTCTGTCCGACATCACCGTCGATTATTACGGTGTTCCCACGCCGGTCACGCAGGTTGCCGCCGTCAAGACCCCCGAGGCCCACATGCTGCTCATCGAGCCGTGGGACAAGGCACTCATCAATGCTATCGTCAAGGCCATCGGCGCTTCCGATCTGGGTATTACCCCCAACTCCGATGGCACCGTCGTTCGTCTTCCGTTCCCGGCTCCCACTGAGGAGCGCCGTCGCGAGCTCGTCAAGGAGTGCCGCGAGTACGCCGAGCAGGCCAAGGTGTCTATCCGTAACATCCGTCGCGACTTCAACAACAAGCTCGAGCGCGATGAGGAGCTCACCGAGGACGATGTCCGTCGCGAGCAGGCCAAGGTCCAGAAGCACACCGATGAGTATGTCGCCAAGGTCGAGGAGCTTCTGAAGGAAAAAGAAGCCGAGGTCATGGAGATCTAAGGTGCAATACGACGAGCATAAACTGGTCGAGTACTTTGCCGACGCCCCTACGGGCGTCGGTTTTTCCGACCTTGACCTCAATAACATTCCGCACCATATCTCGTGCATCATGGACGGCAACGGTCGTTGGGCCACGTCGCGCGGTCTTGCGCGCACCGAGGGCCACAAGGCGGGTATCGTCTCCCTTCGCGAGATTATTACCGCCTGCGTGCGTCTGGGCGTCGACGTGCTTTCGGCCTATGCGTTTTCTACCGAAAACTGGAACCGTCCGCAGCATGAGGTCAACGTCTTGATGCATCTGTTTGCCAAGACGTTCATCGACGAGCTGCCGCTTCTGAAGCGCGAAAACGTGCGTGTTGTCTTTTTGGGTGATATTTCCGCGCTGCCCAAGAAGACCCGCGACGTTTTTGAACGCGGTCTTGCCGAGTGCGCCGATCACACCGGTATGACGCTGGCGCTTGCCGTCAACTACGGCGCGCGTGCCGAGATTACCCGCGCTGTCCGTCAGATCGCACTCGACGTTGCCGCCGGTAAGATCGATCCTGCCGCAATTGATGACGACATGGTGGCTTCCCACCTCTATACCGCCGGTCTTCCCGATCCTGAGCTTGTGATTCGCACCTCTGGTGAGCTGCGCCTTTCGAACTATCTGCTGTGGCAGGTAGCTTATTCCGAGTTCTACGTCACCGATACCTATTGGCCCGACTTTGATCGTTGGGGCCTTGTCGACGCCATTTTGGCCTATCAGGGCCGTGACCGTAGGTTTGGTGGACTGAGCAAGACCGAGGAGGCTTAATCGTGTCCGATCGTCCCAAGGCATCTGCTCCCAAGACGCCTGCGCGTAAAGCTGCCACTGCGGGAGCGCCTGCAGCGAAGAGCGGCAGCGGTTCGTGGCTGGCGGGCTTTATTACCCGTGCCGCCGCCGGTATCGTCTACGCCGTTGTCTTTATCCTGTGCCTGGTTTTGGGTATCGTGCCCACCGCCATCTTTGTTTCCGTCATGAGCGGTCTGTGCTGTTATGAGTTTTTCCGTATGACGAGGCTCGATGGCAAGATGGCTAACGAGCGCATGGGTATCGCTGCCGCCGTACTCTTTCCGCTGTCGGCGTTGGGCGATTCGATGTTGCTGAATGCCCTGCTTTTTGCCCTGATGCTCGCTGTGGGCATTTGGTATGTCTGGTCGCCGCGTACCCGCATCTCTGATGTGGCCGTGACGCTCATGGGTCCCATCTACACTGGCTTTATGCTGTCGGCTATCGTGCTGCTGCGCGATGCCGTGCCCGGTTTTGCCGGCGCCCTGCTTTCAGTGGGCGTTTGCGCGTCCCTTTGGGTCTCCGATTCGTTTGCCTACATTGTGGGCAGCCGTATCGGCAAGCACAAGATGGTTCCCAAGATCTCTCCCAAAAAGAGCTGGGAGGGGTTTGTCGGCGGCATCCTGGGCTCGGTTTTGATTTGGCTCATTCTGTGGGCGACGCACTTCTACAAGCTCAGCCTGCCCTATGCGCTGCTGTGCGGCGTGGTCGTGTCCATTTTGGGCGTTATCGGCGACCTTATCGAGTCGCGCATCAAGCGTGGCGTGGGCGTCAAGGATTCCGGCAACCTTATCCCGGGCCATGGCGGCATGCTCGACCGTAGCGACTCGCTTATCTTTGGCTGCATTACCGCTCAGCTGCTTTTGATGATCGGAGGCGTGCTGTAATGTCATTCCAGACGACGTATGGCCCCGATGGGCGCCTCCGTGTTGCCATCCTGGGTTGTACGGGCTCTATCGGCACCCAGGCACTCGATGTGTGCCGTCAGCATGCTGATCGCCTGCAGGTGACGGCGCTGTCCGTTAATTCCAGCACCTCTGAGCTCGTTGCCGCTGCCCGCGAGTTCTCGGTTCCGGCGGTTGCCGTGGCCGATGTCGCTCACGGCGATGACGCCGTGCTGCAGGAGTTGCCCGAGGGAACGAAGCTCGGCGTTGGCGCGCAGGCGGTTTGCGAGCTCGCGCGTCGCGACGATGTCGACTGCGTGCTCGTTGCTATTGTGGGCGCCGCCGGTCTCGAGGCGAGCCATGCGGCCTTGACCTCTAATAAGCGCCTTGCCCTTGCCAACAAGGAGTCCCTCGTCGTCGGTGGCGACTTGCTTATGCCGTTGGCACAACCGGGCCAGCTTATTCCAGTCGACTCTGAGCACTCCGCCATCTACCAGTGCTATCTGGGGGAGGACCCGCGCGAGGCTCATTGTATTTGGCTTACCTGCTCGGGCGGTCCGTTCTTTGGCCGTACGCGCGACGAGCTCAATCGCGTGACGCGTGCCGATGCCCTCGCACATCCCACGTGGGCCATGGGTGCCAAGATCACCATCGACTCCGCCACCCTCATGAACAAGGGCCTAGAGCGCATTGAGGCCATGCATCTGTTTAACTGCGACCTCGATTTCATTAACGTGGTCGTGCAGCGTCAGTCCAAGATTCACTCTATGGTCGAGTTTGCCGACGGCTCCGTGATGGCGCATCTCGGTGCTTCCGACATGCGTATTCCCATCCAGTTCGCGTTCTCGTATCCCGAGCGTTGGGATACCCCGGCGCCTCGTATCGATTTTCGCGAGCTGGGGCAGCTCACGTTTGATGCTGCCGACATGGATACCTTCCGCTGTCTGGCACTGGCCGAACGTGCCGGCAAGACGGGTGGCACCATGCCGTGCGTGCTCAATGCCGCCAACGAGGTCGCCGTCGATGCCTTCCTGCACGATGGCTGCAGCTTTACCGATATCGATTGCATTGTGGAATCCTGCATGGATGCCCACGATATGCAGGCGGTCGATTCGTTTGAGCAGCTTCGCGACATCGATGCGTGGGCGCGTGAAAAGGCTGCGCAGGTGCTCGCCGCAACCCGTTCCTAACCCATAAGGATTGCTTTTTCGTTTTATGGATACTGTTCTGAGCGTTCTCTCATCGGTCTTTTGGGGCCTGCTGATGCTTTCCGTCCTCGTGTTTTTGCACGAGGGCGGCCACTTTTTGGCGGCGCGTGCCTGCGGCGTCCGTGTGACCGAGTTCTTTTTGGGCCTGCCGTGCCGCTTTGACATCCATTACACGTCGCGTCGCATTGGAACCAAGTTTGGCGTGACCCCGCTGCTGCTGGGTGGCTACGCTGCCATTTGCGGTATGGATCCGACCGACGTCTCGTGTGCCGACCGCGTGCTCGCGGCTATCTATCGTCATGGTCGCGTGACCGTGGCCGACCTTGCTGTCGAGCTTGAGCTTTCCGAGGAGGATGTGCTCGAGGCTTGTGCTCTGTTGCTGGGTTGGGGCTCCATCGCACCTTGGTATGAGGAAGGGGAGAAGCCCTCGCCGAGCTACTATCCCACCAAGTATCAGACGCTGCCGCGAGACGCGGCGGGTTACACCACCTTTGACGGCCGCCGTTTCGATCGAGAACATGCGACTACCGAGGGCGATGTGTGGGAGCTGCCGTGCGGCGAGGCTGATTTCTTGGCGCAAGAGCGCTCGCACACTTATCTGGGCCAGGGTTTTCTCAAGCGCGCCTTTATGCTGCTCGCGGGCATTCTCGTCAATATCCTGACGGGCTTTTTGCTGCTTATGAGCATCTACTCTATTGCGGGTGTCACCGTGCCGATGGATACCAACGTGATTGGTCAGGTTGACGAGGGGTCTATTGCCGCCAAGGCGGGTATCGAGGGCGGCGACGCGATCCTTTCGGTTGACGGAGTATCGTGCTCTACCTGGATGGACGTTTACGATGCTATCGGCAAGGCCGCCGGTAAGGACGATATCGCCATTGAGTATGAGCGCGACGGCAAGCAGCATTCGACCTCGGTTGCGCTCAAAGAGGACGAGCGCCTAGGTGTGTATGCCTCTACGCAGGTGGTCCGTTTAGACCCCATCACGTCGGCTCGCCTTTCGTTCTCCTATGTCGTGCAGACAGCGGAGGGCGTGATGCGCCTGCTCCAGCCGCAGCATACGATGGAGATTCTCGATCAGTCTTCTTCGATTGTGGGCATTAGCGTTATGTCTTCACAGGCTGCTGCTGCCGGCCCTGCCACGTTCCTTTCGTTTGCCGCCCTCATTTCGTTCTCGCTTGGCTTTATGAACCTGCTGCCCATCCCACCACTCGATGGCGGCAAGCTGGTCATCGAGATCATTCAAAAGATTGCTGGCCGCGAGCTTCCGTTCAAGGTCCAGACGATTGTGAGCTATGTGGGCATCGCGCTCTTTGCGCTGCTGTTTGTCTATATGCTTCGTTCCGACATCCTTCGATTTATTCTGTAGGGGAGTGTTTGGATTGTCTTTATCCCATCCTTTGCCTCGCGATTTGACGCGCCCCGTGCATGTGGGCGGTGTGCAGATCGGTGGCGGTGCGCCGGTGGTGGTCCAATCCATGACCTGCACCGATACCGCTGATGCCCAGGCAACACTTGCGCAAGTGTGCGCGTTGGCGCAGGCTGGCTGCGATATCGTGCGTGTGAGCGTGCCCACTGAGGCCGCGCTTGAGGGTTTCCGCACCATCTGTACCGAGTCTCCGGTGCCAATCGTTGCCGATATCCACTTTAACCACAAGCTGGCCATTGGCGCTGTGGAGGCCGGTGCCGCCAAGCTCCGCATCAATCCCGGCAATATCGGCGATTGGGCTAAGGTCGACGCGGTGATTGATGCTGCGGGTGCTGCGGGCTGTGCGATTCGTATCGGCGTCAATGCCGGTTCGCTTGAGCAGGATATCGCCGAGCGCGATGACCTCACGCAGCCCGAAAAGCTCGTGATGTCGAGCGAGCGCTTTGTGCGGCACTTTGAGGATCGTGGGTTTACCAACATAGTGCTTTCCGCCAAGGCCCATAGCGTACAGACGACGCTCGATACCTATCGAGCCCTGTCGCGTGAGATTCCCCACGTTCCGCTTCACCTGGGTGTGACGGAGGCGGGGACCAAGCTCCAGGGCACCATCAAGAGCTCTGTAGGCTTGGGTATCTTGCTTTCCGAAGGCATTGGCGACACCATGCGTGTGTCGCTCACAGCCAATCCGGTTGAGGAGCCGCCGGTTGCCTGGGGTATTCTGCAGTCGTTGGGCCTGCGTCGCCGTGGCCCCGAGATTGTCTCGTGCCCCACATGCGCCCGCTGCCAGGTTAACCTTATTCCCATTGCCGAGGAGGTTACCGAGCGGCTTAAGAACTACTCCGCGCCGCTTTCGATCGCTGTGATGGGATGTGCCGTTAATGGCCCCGGCGAGGCTTCTGATGCCGATCTGGGCGTTGCTTGCGGACGTGGTCAGGCCTTGCTCTTTTCGCATGGCCAGATCATTGGTAAAGTAGCTGAGGACCAAATTGTCGACGCGCTTATGGCCGAGCTCGACAAGCTTATTGAGGAGAAATAAATGACCCGAGCAATGTATATGTCTAAGCTTTATGCGCCGACGCTTAAAGAGGATCCGGCGGACGCTGAGCTCGCCAGCCACCGTCTGCTGCTCCGTGCCGGCATGATCCGCAAGGAGGCCGCCGGTCTATATTCCTACCTGCCGCTTGCTTGGCGCTCGATTCGCAAGATCGAGAACATCGTGCGCGACGAGATGGACGCCGCCGGCGCCCAGGAGCTTATGATGCCTATCATGGTCGACGCCGAGTTGTGGCGCGAGTCCGGCCGCATCGACGCCTATGGTAAGGAGCTTGTGCGCTTTGACGACCGTCATGGTCGCGAGTTCGTCCTGGGCCCCACGCACGAGGAGACCGTCACGGCCTTGGTGCGCAACGAGCTGCGCTCCTATAAGCAGCTGCCTGTCAACCTTTACCACATTCAGGACAAGTTCCGCGACGAGTTCCGTCCCCGCTTTGGCCTGATGCGCGGTCGCGAGTTCATCATGAAGGACGCCTACAGCTTCTCCGCCACGCAGGAGAGCCTGCAGGAGGAGTATGACAAGATGAAGCAGGCCTACGCTAACATCTGCGAGCGCTGCTACATCAAGGCCCTGCCTGTTGTTGCCGACTCTGGTGAGATCGGTGGCGATACCTCCGTTGAGTACATGGCTTTGGCCGACGCTGGCGAGGCTTCGCTGGTCTACTGCGACGATTGCGGCTTTGCTGCCGATGACGAGGCGGCAAGCACCAAGGTCGTCGTGACCGAGGGTCCTGGCGACGGTACGCTTACCAAGGTCGAGACTCCGGGCATGGGCACCATCGAGGCCGTTGCAAAGTTCTTCGGCTTCCCCGAGAACGGTACACGCAAGTCCTTGGCTCTCATTGACGCCGAGGGCAAGCCAGTCGTGGCCATTGTTCCGGGCGACCACGAGCTCAATGATTGCAAGGCCGAGCATGTCTTTGGCAAGGGCTATCGAATGATGACTGATGAGGAGCTCCAGACTTATAGTCTGCATAAGGGCTTTATCGGACCGGTTAACTTGCCCGAGGGCATCCGCCTGGTGTGTGACGAGAGCCTGCGTGAGTCTAAGCAGTGGGCCTGCGGCGCCAACGAGGTCGACTATCACTTTACCGGTGCCTGCCCCGAGCGCGACTTTACCGTCGACGAGTGGGCCGACCTGGTAACCGTTGTGGCCGGCGATCCCTGCCCGCACTGCGGCAAGCCGCTCTCCGCTGCTCGCGGCATCGAGGTCTCCCAGGTCTTCCAGCTGGGCACCAAGTATTCCGAGGCCATGGGTGCCACCTTTATGGACGAGGACGGCAAGGAGAAGCCGCTCATCATGGGCTGCTACGGCGTTGGTGTGTCCCGCTCGCTCGCTGCCGTCGTGGAGCAGCACAACGACGAGCACGGTATCGTCTGGCCGGTCTCCGTTGCCCCGTACGAGGTCGCGGTGATTCCGCTCGATCCCAAGAAGGAGGAGTGCGCTACCGTCTGCGAGCAGTTCGTTGATGGCCTGTGCGCCGAGGGTATCGAGGTTGTCGTCGACGACCGCGACGAGCGTCCCGGCTTTAAGTTTGCCGACAACGACCTTATGGGCTTCCCGTATCAGGTCGTTCTGGGTAAGCGTGGCCTTAAGAATGGCACCGTTGAGCTCAAGGACCGTGCCACGGGTGAGCGCGAGGATGTGGCGATCGACGAGGTCGTCGCCAAGGTCGCCGAGCTTGTGAAGGCTGCCCGTCGCTAATCTACGCTTCTGCTATTAGATGTAATTGCAGGACTGCTCCGTATCTCTCTTAGGATGAGATGCGGAGCAGTCCTTTTTGTTGCGTGAATTAGCTCGACGGGTAAAGGAAAACCCCACAGCCCATTCGAGCTGCGGGGTTTTCCTTTGTGCCTCCGATGCGAAATGAATCGCTCAGATATTACTGATAATCGACGACGTCGATCCAGTTCTTCAGGAACTCATCGTTCACGTTGCGCTTGCGAGCGAGCTCGGAAGCGGCGACGATGCTCGTCCACTGACGCACGACCTGCATGGGCATGTCGGCGCGGTCGCAGTAGAGCTCCAGGTAGGCCTCGGCCTGATCCTTGCTGTTGAGGGCAAAGAGCAGGTAGGTGGTGGCAACGTCGGCAGCAGGGGAGCCCTGGGTAGCGTGTGCCCAGTCGCACACATAGAGCTGACCGTCGTCGCCGACGATGACGTTGGAGGGGTTGAAGTCGCCGTGGCAGACCTTGAACTCCTTGGTCATGCCGTCCAGACGCTCCTGAAGGTTGTAGCGCGTGGTGGCATTGAGCTGATCAAGGCTGTCGATCATGCGGGCGTACTTGTCGCGCTGACGGTTGAGCAGCGGGGAGGTGTAGCCGTGGATCTCGATCTGGAGGTCGACGAACATCTCGAGGTACTCACCAAAGCGCTGGGGCTCGGCAGTCATCTTCTCGGCAAGGGTGGTGCCCGGAACCTTCTCGGTCACGAGCGCCCAGCCGTTGGCGTTCTCGAGCTGGGAAACCTCGAGCGCCTTGGGGCTGCGGATGCCGCACTCATTGATGCGGGCAAGATTCAAAGCCTCGTTGAACACGTCGGAGACAGGCTTGGTCTCGTTAAAGACCTTGACAATCTTGTCGCCCAGGTCGTAAACGACCTTGTTGCCACGGCGGACGAGCTCGGTCTTGGAATCGGGTAGCAGCATGGTTGCATCCTTTCAACGATGCGATAGAAGCGACGGCGGGGGTGTGTGAAACACCCGTGCACCCCCGCCGTTAAAAACCGTGCTAAAACTAGCAGACGGCGTAATCCTGGGGCTCGCGGCCGTAGTAGGCGTCCAGGTAGAGCTCCTTGATCTCGCTCATGAGCGGGTAGCGCGGGTTGGCGCCGGTGCACTGGTCGTCGAACGCCTGCTCCACCATCTCATCCAGACGATTCAGGAAGTCGTTTTCATCAATGCCATAGTCGCGGATGGTGGGCTTGATGCCGATTTTTTCCTTCAAATCATCAATGGCGTTGATGAGGTTTTCCAGCTTCTCGCCGTCATCCTTGCCGCCCAGGCCCAGCGCGTCGGCGACCATCGCGTAGCGCGACAGCGTGTGCGGATGGTCGTACTGCGGGAAGGTGCCCATCTTGGTGGGAACCTCGGCGGCGTTGAAGCGGATGACCTCGTCGATCATGAGCGCGTTGGCCACGCCGTGGGGCAGGTGGTGGAAGGCGCCCAGCTTGTGCGCCATGGAGTGGCACACACCCAGGAAGGCGTTGGCAAACGCCATGCCGGCCATGGTGGCGGCGTTGGCCATCTTCTCGCGGGCCTCGGCGTCGTTGGGGCCGTCCGTGTAGGCGCGGGGCAGATACTCGAAAATCATCTTCAGGCTCTGCAGGGCCAGGCCGTCGGTGTAGTCGGTGGCCATCATGCTTGCGATGGCCTCCAGGTCGTGCGTCACGGCGTCGATGCCGCTGGCGCTGGTCAGCCCCCTGGGCGCGTTCATCATCATGTCCGCGTCCACGATGGCCATCTTGGGCATGAGCTCATAGTCGGCCAGCGGGTACTTGACGCCGGTGTCCTGATCGGTGATGACCGCAAAGGGCGTGACCTCGCTGCCAGTGCCGGCGGTGGTGGGGATGGCGATGAAGTACGCCTTTTCGCCCATGCGGGGGAAGGTGTAGGTGCGCTTGCGGATGTCGCAGAAGCGCATGGCCATGTCCAGGAAGTCCGCGTTCGGATGCTCGTAGAGCACCCACATGATCTTGGCCGCGTCCATGGCGCTGCCGCCGCCGATGGCGATGATGCAGTCGGGCTGGAAGGCGGTCATGGCGGCCGCGCCCTCCTTGGCGGAGGCCAGGCTGGGGTCGGGCGCCACGTCAAAGAAGGTGGTGTGGGTGATGCCCATCTCGTCCAGGCGTTCGGTCACGGCCTTGGTGTAGCCGTTGTGATAGAGGAAGCTGTCGGTGACGATAAAGACCTTCTTCTTGCCCAGCACCTCTTTCAGCTCGCGCAGGGCCACGGGCAGGCAGCCCTTCTTGATGTACACCTTTTCAGGCGCGCGGAACCACAGCATGTTCTCTCTCCTCTCGGCGACGGTCTTGATGTTGAGCAGGTGCTTCACGCCAACATTTTCGCTGATGGAGTTGCCGCCCCAGGAGCCGCAGCCCAGCGTGAGGGAGGGGGCCAGCTTGAAATTGTACAGATCGCCGATGCCGCCCTGGGAGGAGGGGGTGTTGACCACGATGCGGCAGGTTTCCAT
>DBFANS010000053.1:0-4393 GCA_048233475.1 Collinsella aerofaciens
GGCCTGGACGACGACTTCCGCGTCATCGTGTCGCCGTGGATCCTGTCCGTGCTGACCACCGACCGCCTCTCGCGCAACTACGAGCTGGTCACCAAGCACAACCTCAAGTACCGCCGCTACTACCACCAGTTCGACTACTAATTTCATTTGGGGGAAACCGCAATGAGGCAATACATCTTCGCCAGCCACGCGCATTTTGCGACCGGCATCAAGGAGAGCACCGAGCTGCTCTCGGGCGCGCGCGATAACGTCCACGACCTGTCGATGTTTGTCGACGGCCGCACCGACGTCGCCGAGGAGGCCGCCAAGCTCCTGGCGACCTTCGACCCCGCCGACGACGTAATCGTATGCACCGACCTGTTTGGCGGCAGCGTCAACAACGAGTTCACCAAGATCGTCCAGACGCGCCCCAACACCTACCTGGTTGCCAACATGAATCTGCCGCTGCTGATCCAGCTGCTCTTTTCGGACCAGGAGGCTCCCGCCGATCAGGTTATCCGCGAGATCCTCGCGGCTGACGACACGCGCGTCAAGTTTGTCAACGACCTGCTGACCGATGCGGATGACGAGGAAGAGTTCTAGTCACCGCCTGCTATTAATGGGGCCGGGTTTCCGGCATGAGACCTTTGGGGGTCAATCATGATTCAACTGCTTCGCGTCGACCATCGTCTGCTTCATGGCCAGGTGGCCGTCTCTTGGGTCCAGGGCTTGGGCTCCGACTGCATCTTCTGCGTTGGCGACAAGGTTGCCAACGATCCCGTCTGGAAGACTACGCTCAAGATGGGAAAGCCGGCCAACGTCAAGCTCGTCATCAAGGACATGGAGCACGCCATCGAGGCCATCAACTCCGGTGTTACCGATAAGTACAAGATGATCATCTGCGTCGCCAGCATCGCCGAGGCCAAGCAGCTTGTCGACGGCTGCCCGCAGATCACCTCCATCAACCTGGGCAACACCAAGTCCAAGGACGAGCAGCGTCCCGATGCCCGTAAGATCTCCCGCCAGATCTTTGTGACTGCTGCCGAGGAAGAGGACATTCGTGAGCTCGTCGGCCGCGGTGTCGAGGTCGAGATTCGCGCTCTGGCCGACGACCCCAAGGTCGATGCCCTAAGTGCCCTCTAATTGGGAACCACGGGCGGCGCGCACGGCGCCGCCCCTATTCGTGGGCGTACCGGATAAACGCTTTACCCGTTACCCCCATCTACCGTTCACCGGGAGTACACGCCCGTTGAGCGATTGGTATTAAATAGTTTTCTCATGACTATATAATTGGTATCAAATCATTTGCACCGGTTTAGGTGTTAACAGCACACCGGTACAAGCTGGATCTGTCTAGGCGATTGTCGGCATGGAAAAGGGCGCGCTGACAAGTCGGGAATCGCCGCGCGGATCCAAGAGGGATCAAAGGGAGGAACAATGCTTGTTCAAGCGATCCTCATCGGACTTATCGCTGCCTTCGGTAAGCTCGATTATCAGCTCGGTACGCTCTATGCGTTCCGCCCGATCGTTCTGTGCCCGCTCGTCGGCATAGTCCTCGGGGACCTGCAGTCCGGCCTCGCCATCGGTGCGAGCCTCGAGCTGCTCTTCATGGGTTCAATCTCCATCGGCGCTTACGTGCCGCCCGATGAGTGTATTGGCGGTGTGCTCGCCTGCGCCTTCGCTATTCAGCTGGGTCAGAGCACCGAGGCCGCTATCGCGCTCGCGATGCCCATCGCCACTCTGTGCCTGGCCATTAAGAACGTCGTCAACGCCGGTATGCCCCTTCTGGTCGACCGTGCCGACGTCTTTGCCAGCAAGGGTAACCTCAAGGGTATCTACGCTATGCACTGGATTATCGGTCTCGTGATTGTCGTCCTGGCCTTTATCCTGTGCTCGGTCTCCTTCTATCTGGGTGCCGACGCCGTTCAGGGCCTGCTCGACTTCATCCCGACGTTCGTCCTCGATGGCTTTGGCGTCGCAGCCAACATCCTGCCTGCCATGGGCTTCGCCATGCTCGGCCGTCTGGTGCTTACCAAGCAGCTCGTGCCGTTCTACTTCCTGGGCTTCCTGCTGTGCTCCTATGCCAACGTGCCCGTCCTCGGCGTCGCCCTGATCGCAATCATTATCGGCATCGACAAGTACGACCTGCTGGGCCTTGGTGGCGCCCAGTCCCAGCTTTCTGTGGAAGGGGATGAGGACGATGACTTCTAATTCCGAGAACCAGATTACTCGCTCCGACCTCATTAAGAGCGCCGTGAACACCGGCGCCCTGGGCATGGAATTCTCCTGGACCTACTACAAGCAGATGAACATTGCCTTCTGCCTGATGGTCGCCAACATGCTCAAGAAGATCTATGCCGGCCGTCCCGATGATTACGCCGAGGCCTTGCACCGTCACAGCGCATTCTTCAACATCACCCCGCAGCTCGCTCCCTTCGTGGGTGGCATCGCGATGGCCATGGAAGAAAAGGTCGCTCGTGGCGAGGTTGAGCCCGAGAGCGTCAACGACATCAAGGCCGCCCTCATGGGTCCGCTTTCCGGCCTGGGTGACTCCTTCTTCCTGTCCACCCTGCGCGTCGTCGCCGCTGCCGTGGGCATCAGCCTGTGCCAGGCCGGCAACGTCTTTGGCCCCATCGCCTTCCTGCTCGTCTACAACATCCCGGCGTTCCTGATTCGTATCTTTGGCGCTATCAAGGGTTATGAGCTAGGCATTGGCTTCCTCGACGAGGCTCAGAAGACCGGCCTGATGCAAAAGATCATGGCCTGCGTCGGCATTGTCGGCGTCATGGTCGTCGGCGCCATGAGCAAGGACATGTTCTGGGCTTCGTTGCCCATCGCCATTGGTCAGGGCGACTCCGCCCAGACTCTCCAGGACATCCTGGACGGTATCATGCCCGGTATGCTCGGCATGGCCGCCTTCTGGCTCTACTATTGGCTGCTCTCCAAGAAGATCAACCCGATGGTCCTGATCCTCTGCACCATGGTCGTGGGCATCATCGGCGCTTACTTTGGCGTGCTTGCCTAATATGTTCGAATCGCGCTTCCATCGCGTCTAACGGTTGCGTCGATCTTTGGGGGCTTGTCGCATCTGCGGCGGCCCCCTGTTTTTTAAAACTCCGTACGAAAGGGGAGGGCTATGGTCATACCCGAGCTTTCGCTCATGAACATCAACCATCGTTACTACAGCATCGAGACGTTTTTTAAGGCTGCAGGTGAGGCCGGCTATCGCAATATCGAGCTGTGGACCGGCTCGATGCACCTGTATGTGGATTGCCATGAGCACGATTCGGTGGATAAGATTCGCGATCTTGCCGCCCAATACGGTATCAAGATCGTGTGCGTGTGCCCCGAGCAGAACAACCCCAAGCCGTGGAACGTCGCGGTGCGCGGTGAGGCGGGCCAAAAACGCATCCTCTCGTACTTTAAGAATGTGATCGACGTTGCCGTTGAGTTGGGCGTGCCGCAGATTCTGGTGACGAGTGGTTGGGCCTATCTGGACGAGCCAGCTGAGGACGCCTGGTCCCGCAGCGTCGCCATGCTGCGCTCGGTGTGCGACTACGCTGACACACGCGGTATTCGCGTCGCGCTCGAGGCACTGCAGCCGTCGGAGTCCGTGCTGGTCAATACGGCACAGGATGTCGCGCGCATCCTCGAGGCGGTCGATCGCCCCAACCTGAAGGCATGTATCGACTTTGGCGCCATGGAAGTTGCCGGCGACACAATCGACGGCTACTTTGAGGTTTTGGGCGACAAGATCGTTCACACCCACTTTGTCGATGTGGGCGGTGGCACGACGCATCTTGCCTGGGGCGACGGCGAGCGTGATATGCGTGCCGACCTCGAGGCACTCATGCGCCACGGCTATACGGGCTATGTCTCGGCCGAGACGTGTGACGGCCGCTACTATCAGGATCCGTCCAAGGCGACGACTCAGGTTATCGAGATGTATCG
The DNA here is from genome assembly GCA_048233475.1 of Collinsella aerofaciens. Lineage (GTDB taxonomy): Bacteria > Actinomycetota > Coriobacteriia > Coriobacteriales > Coriobacteriaceae > Collinsella > Collinsella aerofaciens_CM. Next base: position 3,931 of record DBFANS010000053.1, read on the forward strand.
CCGTGTGACAGCGGAGATGGAAGCCGAATAACTAAACTGCGCGGTTGCGCCGGAAACGCTTGGGCGGGTCTGGCGCAACGCTTTTATAGCTGGCGAGTTGTGGGGAGCCCGTTGGCAGTAGCGCTCGAAATAGACAACTATTGGCGTTGTAATACCACTCGGGCGAGGAAACCGACCGTTCGCCGCAAATCTCCGTGAGTTTGGATTGGTATTAAATAACAAGCAATCGTATGTCTATAATTGGTATCAGCAAGAAGCGCGATGTATAGAATTGCGCACATGTGATGGGAGGACACACATGAAGGAGACCGAGAAGATCGAGATCATGCACTTCGACCAGGAGGGCTACCTCGAGGACGGCAGGAACGTCTACGAGGCCGGCAAGAAGATGACCGCCCTGGCCGACCGCGTGCACGAGGAGGGCTACGACGCCGTCTTCCTGATGGGCGTCGGCGGCACCTGG
>DBFANS010000054.1:0-11244 GCA_048233475.1 Collinsella aerofaciens
AACCTCGTTGCGGCGCGGCTGCGCCTATGGCACTTCAACATCATTGTCGCAGCCCCGACCCGCGGTCACGAGCGGGGGCTCCTATCTTTTTAGTGCCCTCGGATTGGGTCATAGTGTCTGTCGTTGCCAAAACATCGGCGCTTCCGTTGTTGGCACTTAGGGACGTTCCTTTTGTGCCGGCACTTTGGGACACTCCTTGTCATTGGTGCAAAGCAACCTCTCCTCATTGCACCAAGTGGCGTGTGCCGTTAAGCGGAGAGGCGTATTGTTGACCCATCGTTTGGGCATACAATGGCTATTGGTCTGCTGCGGTGAAGGTCTGTCCGCTCCGCAGCTTTTTTCTACGGTTAAAGGAGTATGTATGTCCGTTGAGGTCATGAGGTCTGTGATCGAGGCCGCCGAGGGCCGCGTGCCCGTCGACACGCTGTTTATCAATGCGCAGATTGTCGACGTGTATGGCCAGCGTGTGGCGCCCGGCAGCGTTGCCGTCAAGGACGGTGTGATCGTCGGCGTGCTCTACGATGGTCGCGACGATGCCGCCGGCACCTACGAGGCTGCCGAGGTCATTGACTGCCAGGGCCGCTATCTCGCCCCCGGCTTTATCGACGGACATCTGCACATTGAGTCCTCGAACATCCGTCCCGCCGAGTATGCGCGCATGGCGGCGACGCGCGGTACCACCACCGCCATTGCCGACAGCCACGAGATCGCCAACGTGGCGGGGCTCGACGGCCTGCGCTTTATGATCGAGGACGGTCGCCGCGCGCCCATTTCCATCAAGTACATGATGCCCTCATGCGTGCCCGCGCTGCCCGATGAGCAAGCGGGCGCTGTGATTACCGCTGCTGACATGCAGGCGTTTTTTGCCGAGCATCCGGGCGACGTTTTTGGCCTGGGCGAGATGATGAACCTGCCGGGCGTCTTTATGGCCGATCCCGAGACCTGCGCTCGCATCGATGCTGCCAACCAGACGCCGTCCAAGCAGGTCGACGGCCATGCGCCGCTCGTTGCCGGCAAGGACCTCAATGCCTATGCCGCGGCGGGTATTATTGCCGACCACGAGTCGACGATTCCCGAGGAGGCGCTCGACAAGCTGTCTCGCGGCATGTACGTGATGCTGCGCGAGGGTACGTGCAGCCATGATCTGGCCAACCTGTCGCCGATGCTGCTGGAGAATCCCGCGCGCGCCCGCCGCTGCTGCTTTGCGACTGACGACCGCGCTCCTTCCGATGCGCTTGCAACCGGCATGATCGACAATGCCTGCCGCGTGGCTATCGAGGCCGGTATTGACCCCGTGGTTGCCATCTCTATGGCGTCCCTGTCCACGGCCGAGGCGTTTGGCCTGGACCACGGTTGCCGCGACCCGCACGAGCTGCGTGGCGCCATCGCCCCGGGCAAGCGTGCCGACCTGCTGGTGCTCAACGACCTGACGTTTGTCACGGCTCCGCATCGCGTGTATGCCGCTGGTGCTCTGGTGGCGCAGGACGGCACCTTTGTGGGCGAGATCGCACCCGAGATGGCCGAGGTTGCGGCCCTTGCCGATGAGCTGCGCGCCTCCGTTAAGCTGCCGAAGCTTTCGCTCGACGTATTCGACTATGCCTTTAAGCCGGGCGAGGCCGTGATTGACGTGGTGCCGGGCAAGGCCATCACGGGCATGGTTCGTCCCGAGAGCGCCGAGGGCCTGCGCCGTATTATGCTGATCGAGCGTCACGGCCGCGGCGTGTCGCTGCAGGCCGAGGGCGCCGACGGTGACGGCCCCGCTGGCCTGGGACTCGTTGGCAAGCATATCGGCCGCGGCTGGGTGCGCGGCTTTACCATCACGGGTGGTGCCATCGCCTCGACGATCGGACACGACTCGCACAACGTGTGCGTCGTGGGCGACAACGCCGCCGATATGATGGCCGCCGTTGATGCCGAGGGCCAGGGCGGTCACGTGCTGGTGCGCAACGGCGAGGTCGTGGCGCGCATTCCGCTGGCGCTCGGTGGCCTGATGAGCGAGGGCACGGCCGAGGATGTCGCCGCGCAGCACGACGACTTTATGGTCAAGGCGCGTGCCATGGGCATCGAGCCGCCGCTCGACCCCATCATGGGCATCATTTTCCTGCCCCTGCCGGTGATCCCGACGCTCCGCATCCGCCCCGAGGGCATGTTCGACGTCACGACCTTCACCTACGCCGACTAGTCATCGGGGACGTTCTTAAACGACTAGTCGTCGGGGTGGCGTGTCACCTGACGCCGCGACCGTGAGACCTCTGGCATGTGTGAGCTATTTGCTAGGTCCTTGTAACGTTTACGCCCGCAGAGTCTTATTTGAGCTCCCTTTGGGTACGTTGGAATTGGATATACGTCCGATTCCATCAAGCCCGAAGGGAGCTTTTCTATGTTTAAACTGATTGCATCCGATATGGACGGCACGTTGCTTGACGAAAACGGCCAGGTGCCTCCCGAGACCTACGAACTGATTCTGGCGCTACACGAGCATGGCGTGCATTTCGCCGCATCGTCAGGCCGTCGTTACGACCGCCTGTGCGAGTTCTTTGCACCTGTTCGCGACAAGATGGACTTTGTCGCCGCTAACGGCGCCCAGGTCTACGCCGACGGTAAGATGGTAGACCGCGAGGTGTATTCGCACCTGGCGATTCGAAGGCTCGCCCAGGCCGTCGCGACGTTTCCCAATCTGCATCTTGCACTTTTTGACCGAACCAAGTCCTTCTTGCTCGATGACGAGTGCAAGTTCGTGCGTGAGGTCGATAAGGACCTTCCCAATGCCGAGCGCATTTGGGAGCTGCCCGATCCCAGCGTAAATATCATCAAGGCGAGTATCTTTTGCGATGACGGTGCCGTTATGGACAGCGCTTACGTACTACAGCGCGAACTCGGTCAGCTCTTTACTTTTGCGCCTTCGGGCAACGCGTGGATCGATGCCATGCAGCCCGGCGTGTCGAAGGCCTCGGGCATCGCACAGCTCATGGAGCACTATGGAGTCGAACGCGACGAGGTTATGGCGTTTGGCGACTCGATGAACGACTACGAGATCATTCGCTTTGTCGGTACGGGCTGCGCGATGGAAAACGCGCGCCCCGCGCTCAAGGCAGTGGCCGATCGCGTGGTGGGTTGTAATCGCGACCACGCCGTCCAGCAGGAGCTCCGTCGCGTGCTGGAGAGTCTCGCTTAATCCGGCAGATGGGGACGTTTCTTTTCTGCCGACAGTGGGGGGGGACAGTCCTTGCAGCTTTTTCGCGAAGAGTGTCCCCAACGACTAGTCATTTAAGAACATCCCCAATGACTCCCAATGACTGGCCAATGACTAGGCGAGGGCGGCCATGATGGTGCGGGCGACGCCGTCGTGGTCGTTGTCGTATTCGGTGATGGCGTCGGCGGCGTCGCGGTCCTCGGGCTCGGCGTTGATCATGGCTATGCCGTGGCCCGCTGCCTGCAGCATGGGGATGTCGTTGATGTTGTCGCCGAACGCCCAGGCGTCGGCGAGACGCTTGCCCAGGTATTCGCATAGCCACGTGAGGGCCGTCCCCTTGGTGGCGCCCTCGCCCATGACCTCGATATTCATGGCGTACGAACGCGTGACCTCAATGCCTCCGAGCGTGTCGAGCGCCGTCGCGATGGCGTCGCGATCGGCCGGGTTGTGCCAGTACATGGCGATACGTTCGAGCGTCTCGACCTCGTCGATCTTGCTGTCGATATCCATGTCGATCGGCGTTCGTGTGCGCTTGAGTGAAGCCGCGATGTGGGGGTCACCGCCGCAGAACTCATCCAGGCGCCCGTATAGCGAGCGGGGGAGGAAGCACTGTCCATCCGCGAAGATATCGAAGGTCACATCGTGGCCGGCGGCAATGCGATGGATGCGGTGGGCAATGCCGCAATCGAGCGGTCGGCTCAAAATGCGCGTAGCACGTGAGGTGTCGGTGGGCGTATCTTCGTCGAGCCGCCAGACGCTGGCGCCGTTGGCGCAGACCGCGTAGTGCACGGCGGGATGGGCGAGAATGGGCTCAAAGATGCCCGACAGCGGGCGCCCCGTGCAGGGAACAAACTCGATGCCACGACGTGCGAGCTCGTCGAGCATTGCCCAAGTGGCGTCGCTCATCTGCTTATCGCTCGTCAGCAGCGTCCCATCCATATCGGAAAACACAATCATTCGTTGCGATCCTTTCTACTGGCATAAAAAGTGTGGCCAAGGGCTTGGGTCCCTGGCCACGCTCGAGTTCTATAACGGTCCGCGTCCTAGCGGTCAGCGAGCGGCTTGTACTCCAGCGGCTCGATCACCGGACGATAGGCCGGGCGAATAATACGGTGCGCGCAGAAGAGCTCTTCCATGCGGTGCGCAGACCAGCCGGCCATGCGGGCGACGGCGAACAGCGGCGTAAAGAGCGTCTCGGGCACGCCGAGCATCTTGTAGATAAAGCCCGTGTACAGGTCGATGTTGGCACAGATGGGCTTGGTCATGCCGTGATCGCGCATCACTTGCGGGGCCAGGCGCTCGATGCGCTCGATGAGCGCGAACTCCTCGCCCAGGTCCTTCTTGGCGGCAAGCGTGCGCGCGTAACGACGGCACACCTCGGCACGCGGGTCGCTCAGCGTGTAGACGGCGTGGCCCATACCGTAGATGAGACCCGTGCCGTCGAAGGCCTGCTTGTCGAGGATCTTGCCCAGGTAGGCTGCGACCTCGTCCTCGTCCTCCCAATTGGAGACATGCGCGCGGATGTCCTCGTGCATGGAGACAACCTTGGCGTTGGCGCCACCGTGGCGCGGGCCCTTGAGTGAGCCGATAGCCGCGGCGTAGGCGGAATACGGGTCGGTGGCCGAGGAGGACAGCACGCGGCAGGCAAACGTGGAGTTGTTGCCGCCTCCGTGTTCGGCATGCAGCATGAGCATCACGTCGAGCAGCATGGCTTCGTCGCGGGTGAATGCCATGCCGCCGCGCAACACCTGCAGGATGGTCTCGGCGGTGGAGAGACCGGGTGTGGGGTGCGGTACATGAACCTCGGAGCCGCGGCGCTTGGCGACCGAGGCCATATGCGCGAAGGCGGCGATGCGGGGGAGACGGGCGAGCATGGAGATGGCGACGTCGATTTCGTGCTCGGGCGTAATGGCGTCGGGCTCGGCGTCGAAGGCGTAGAGCAGCAGCACGGCGCGCTGAAGCACATTCATGATGCTCGACGACACCGTGGTCATGGGGAACTCTTTGACGTACTCATCGCTCAGGTGCCTAAAAGCGCCCAGACGTCCGCAAAAACCGTCGAGCTCCTCTTTGTTGGGCAGCGAGCCCGTGATGAGCAGGTAGGCGACCTCTTCGTAGCCATAGCGATTCTCGGCCTGGGCGTTGTTGACCAGGTCCTCGATGCTGTAGCCGCGCAGCGTAAGCTTGCCCTGGTCGGGCACGACTTTGCCGTCGACCTTGTTGTAGCCGTGCACGTCCGAGATGCGGGTAAGGCCCGCGACCACGCCCGAGCCATCGGCATTGCGCAGGCCGCGCTTGACGTTATGCTCTACGAACAGGCCCTCGTCGTACGGGGCGGTCGGCAGGCCGTGGTAGAGGTTTTCGCTTTCGGGCGAAATCTGACGGCTCGCCTCGTAATCCAGAACCAGGCGGCTCAGGTGATCGTCGAAGCGGTAGTAGATTTTCTTGGCGTCGTAGGCCATGCGCGCTCCTCTCCGGTCCGCTTTGGGGCCGCGCGCTTGGACGATATGACGTCAAGCTGCCCCGAGCGGCTTGTTCACTACAGGCGGTACATAAAGTTAAAGACGTCCTCGCGCTGGATGGACACGTTGACGCCCGAAAGCTCGCCGGCCTCGGCCAGGGCCTTCTGCAGCTCGGCGAAGTCGAGCTTGGACTCGGCGGTGTCGGCCAGCATGGTCATGGTGAAGATGTCCTCGATAATGGACTGCGTGATGTCGCGGATGTCGACGTTGGCCTCGCCCAGAACGCGGGTGACGCCGGCGACGATGCCGGGGCGGTTCTTGCCAAGGACGGTGATGACGATACGGGAGGACGAGATCTCGGCCATGGGAAACCCTTTCGCGTGGTTGCGGCGCGCGCGGCGCTCCGCTACGGTACAGTGTTCATCATTGTACCTGTCTGGCGCAAAAAAGGCGCGCTCGCTGCGGCGTTACATGCCTGCAACATGAGCGTAAGGGGGAAGGCCGTACGGGGAAGAGCCGTCTGGCGCGTGTCCGGCTCGTGTTGGGTTGATTTCCGATCTCAGCCGAACACATTGAGCGGACAGGCCGTTCCCGCAGTCAGCCGAACGCCTCCGACGGCTGATTCCGAACTGGAAGCGGAGGGCATCCCCGCCCTTCGGTAGGGGATACCGCTCCGCGGCGCATGCCGCGGGCGGCGCCCCTATCGGACCACCGTGACCTCAGTTGGGATGGGCCCAGCACTGCCGCGTACTCGGTGAGCTAGAGCCAACTGTTCATCTTCACGTCGCGTATGGCGATATTTCGGTCGTCCGGCTCGGTGATGCCGTAGCCGAACGCCTGGAGCGTCTCGATGGACTCCTGGATCCTCTGTTGGAACATGGGACCCGGATCGACCCTCGGCCCGAGGTGCCCGCGCCAAAGGCACGGCGTGGCGCGCAGCATGTTATGGATTTTGGAGATGGGCTCGATGTCGGCGTAGACGTTGAGCGTCGCCATGGCGTCCTTGTGGCCGAGGATCGATTGGAGCGCCTTGATATCGCCGCCTTGGCGGATCCACTGCGTTGCGAACGTGTGGCGAAGGCCGTGGAACGTGATCAGCTCGTCGTTGGTGCCCATGAGGCCGTTGGTCTCCGAGAACGTCTTGAGCGCCCTGCGGATATAGCTTGTCGTCGCGAAGGTCGCGCCCGGCTCCGACAGGATGTAGCAGTCCCCGATCTCGGCCGCCCCGGTAAGGCCGCGCAAGCGCAGCTTTCCGCAGTCGATCTCGTGGGTCTCCTTCAGGAAGGGGAGTAGGCCGACCGGGTCGATGGGGATACCCCTGGCGTCATGGGTCTTGGTGTCCTTGATGAACGAACCCATTCCCTTCGCGTACGCCACCGAGTGTCTGATCGAGATCAGGCCCGTCTCGAAATCCACATCGCACCACCGAAGGCCGCAGACCTCGCCGATTCGCATCCCCGTGTGCAGGGCGAGTACGACCGCCCTCTAATCCTCGGCGGACCAATCGAGTCCGAACTCCTTTCGGGCATCCTCTTCGCTCATGACTTCGAGAAGGTCTCCGGGTTGGCAACGAAGGGCGAGGCATAGCTGCTCGAGCGTGTTGAAGCGAATGCCGCGAATATGCCCTTTTTTAATACGGGACAGGTTCACGGGCGTGGTTCCAATCCTTTCGGCAAGTTCGTTCGAGGAAATCTTTCGCTCGGCCATGATCTTGTCGAGGCGAACAATTACGGGCATGGCGTTTCCTTACGCAATCTCGTCGGAGTCGAGGTACAGCTCTCGGGCGTACAAGAAGAGCCGGGAAAGCATGAACAGGACGATGCCGAGAACCAGAGAGGTCCAATCGAATGATGAAGCGATCTCTTGGGCGCCGACGGCCCCCTCGCCGCCAAACATCGAAACGGAGGTTTTGAGTGAGCCGGCGTAGAGGCTGGTGGCAGCTTGAACAACGAAGAGAATGCCGAGCACCTTCAAGCATGTCGCAGACCCTTTCTTGAAGGGGTCTCCGCTCTTGATCGTCCACACGAGAACGGCGCTGAGGATGGTCGTAGCGATACCGATGACGGCAGGGACCAATGTCGAGATCGCAAGGGCTGGATACGCGGGGGAGTCTGCAATTACAGGGTTGTCGAGCACTTCGATTGCTGGCTTTAAGGAGAGCGCCACTTGTGCGATGGCGGTGGCGCAAAGGGTCGCAGAGGCTATCGCACATGCGATGCGGAAGGAATGAAGCCGGGGAGTGCGATTGTCGGAACTCATAATAACCTCCGAAGAATTTAAAAAACTCAGGTTACTTTTTAACAGTTTATGTTAAATTGACTTTGCCGGCAAGTAATAAGGGCCGAGCATTTTGTTCGGCCCCTCTGTTCCGACTGGATGAGGTTAAGGTTGGCGATGAATATGCTCAAAATCTCGAAGGCGATCTTTAGGTCGCTTCTCTCCTCCAGGTCGCTCTGTGTTGTCGTTGTTGCGTTGATGGTTCTTTGTGCTCTGCCCGTCTTCAGGAGCGCGGCTGGCATCGACGGACGGGTCGAATACCTCGAGTCGGGAATAACCCGTGTTGAGCAGGAATTGTCAGCATCCTATGCGGATGCGCTTGTGAATGCGGGGGAGGACGGTGTCTATACCTCTTCATCAAGCATGCCCGCGCTTCTGTACCCTCTTGCCGCGGGACGTCTTATCTTGGCACCGCTCTCTCCCCTACTTCCGTTTCTGCAGATATCGGATGGAGAGTACACCTATTATGACGGATCGAAGGAGTACTTGCTATGGGTCGCAACGGCCGTTGCCGTCTCGTTCCTTGCCGCGCGTCTTAACAAACGTGAAAAGCTCATCATCCAGGCACCGATGGGCGAGCTGGGTAGACCTGTTGCATCGAGCGTATGGGCGAGTGTTTTTGCAATGCTTGCCGTCCTCGCCATCAATCTTCCAGGGATAATCGCCGCGCTTGTGAAGAATGGCCCGGGCTCGCCGTTCTATCCGATAGGCTACATTCAATATGCGACTCCGGTTATCAAACCGGCTTGGCTGGTGTTCGCGCAGACGGCCATCATGCAATTCTTGGTGGCAGCGTTCATCTCGCTTGTCGTTCACCTTGCCGTGAAGATTGCCAATAACCCTACGCTTGGAATCGTGTTCGTATGTGCCCTGATGGGGGTGACGATGGTTCCCGGGTATTACGGAAGATCCATCGCTTTACGTGAGTTCGCCCTGTTGAATCCCCTTACGTATGCGAACACTGAGTTGACCGTCGGCGCCTATAGCCCGTACCCGACAACGCAGATAGTGAATCTGCCTGGACTTTGCTTCGAGCGTGGCGCGATTGCCCTCGTATGCGCAATCGGGATCGAGGTGCTGGCAATTAGCCTGCTTTGCGTTGCTGGAAAGAGCGGCTGCGCGTGCCCGATATCCCCGATTTGTCTTGAGAGAGGTTCCTTCACTGCATCGAGAACGGCAACTCGTTCGAGCGCTTGTGCCTCCGCCGTTGCATACGTAAGAACGATGGGGAAACTGCTCCTGCGTTCTCCTACCCTCGCCGTATGCGCGATTGCAATGTCGACGACGATGCTGGCCCCGGCTCTGGTCGAGATGTTTCCTGACGCTGATAACGTTTCCGCTGTTCGGTATAGGGATGGGGAGCTCCGTTCAATAGATCGGTATCTAGAGCAGAACGCTGCGAATATGGACGTCGAGGGCAAAGCGGCCCTGGAAGACATGCGGGATGCTCTTTCGGGTTTCGTGTACGCGCCTATGCCTGCGGAGGGGTTTCGAAGCCTTGCGACGTACGAGCGCGCTCGAGGTGAGCTGGGCGCGGCAGATGCGACTCTCCTGCAATCGATCGGAATCGAGCCGGAGACTCCTTCTCGTGCGGAGGCGCGCGCCCTTCTGCTTGAGTCGATCGCGAGCTTGCCGGACCCCAAGGTTTACGAGTTAAGTACGAAGATGCCCCCATTAATCCTCCTTTCGTATCTCCAGGCAGCGCTTCCCTCCTTATTTTTGCTGTTGCCCGTGGTTGTCACATCGCTCGCGTGCACCCACCTGCAGTGTCGTTCCCTTCTGGTTCTCCAGATCCCCGCAACAGCGCATGTGCGTTTTCTGACGGCTGTTGCGCTGGCTCTCCTGCTTGGCTTGGTGCTGCTTTTGGTGTCGATGGTTCCCGCTGTCGTTGTGTCCGTGATTAAGAACGGTGCGGGTGGATCAGAGTATCCCGTCGCTCTCATTCGGGCGGGAGCTTCGACAACGTCCATGGTGGGGAAGGCGGTGTTGTGCAGTATTCCGTTGCTGGTCATGGCATACGGCGTGATTTCCGTCGTCGCTGCGTTGACAGCAGCGATTTGCCGCAACCCCGTTGTCACCGGAATGGTTTGCGCGGTTCTCTTGGTGTTGGGTTCGTTGAGCGCTCATGTTGAAAGCGTGGGCATGGGCGTCGCGCTGCTGGCTCCATTCGCCTCGTTTGATCCCGCTTCCCAGGTGGGGACGATTGGGTTCCTTGGGCGAGGGACGAACGCGATGCCTTTTGGAGAGGTCGTCGGCGCATCGGGCGCTCTGCTGGTGGTCTTGGGCGCCGTATCTCCGTTGATGGTGCGCCTGAGTGTTCCAAAGATCGAAAGGGGATGATCTCGATGATTGACCTTCAAACGCTGACGATCTCTTATGGAAAGAAGGTGCTCGTAGATTCGGTGAACGCTGAGTTTGCCCCGGGTACGGTCTACGGTCTCGTCGCTCCGAACGGGCATGGAAAGACGACGTTGCTGCGTGCGATGGCAGGTTTGCCGGGTCCTCGCGTGGACGGGAGCATCGTTCTGGATGAGGTGCAGGGTACGGGTGCGAGAGAGGTCCGTTCTATGATCTTCTATGCACCTGGTGAGGGGACGCTGCTGTATCCCGGATTGCGTGCGGAAGATCACCTCAAGATGGTTTGCGATATGTGGCCGCATGCTCGCGATATCGAAGAGATAGTGGAACAAACGCAGATAGGCGAGTTCGCGAAGATGAGGATCCGCACTCTGAGCCAGGGCATGAAGCAGCAGCTTACCCTGGCGATTGCGTATGCGACGGGCGCGCGGTACCTTCTATTAGATGAGCCCATGAACGCGCTCGACCCCAGCAGGGTGGACTTGCATTCCGAGATTCTCAGGAAGCTGGCCGATTCTGGTACGTGCATCATCATGTCATCCCACATCTTGGATTCGGTCGATAGGCTGTGCGATGAGATTCTGTTTTTGAAGGATGGGAGGCTCATTAGAAGCATTCCGCAAGATGATGCTGCGCCGAAGTCTCCTGGATCCCATTTCGCAAAGCCTGCCGGACGCGCCGAGGGTGCGCTAAGCACGTATCGGCGACTCTACGAAAAGGGCGGGTAGAAATGCAAGTTAAAAATCTATGTGGTCAATATAATACCGTTAAACCCGCATATCGATACCGTTCAGCCATTCGCCTCGCCCCCGCCGCACGTATCTTCATCCGGTCTGTTACTTTTAATCTAACAGTTCTTTGAGGAACGTAGGTGCTTCTGAATGTACTGTCGACTTCTTCTCAAACTAATCCTAAGAGACAAGGCCGTATGGATTTGTACGCTCGTTCTCGCTG
>DBFANS010000055.1:0-33341 GCA_048233475.1 Collinsella aerofaciens
GAAGCTAAGCCCCATCGCGCCGAGAGTACTGCGGGGTCAGCCCGTGGGAGGCCAGGGCGCCGCTGACCGGTGGACGGCACCGAGCCGTACGCTTGAACTGAGAAGGGGGAGGCCTCGCGGCCTCCCCCTTTTTGCGTTATATACACGTTGTACTTTGGGACCTAGCTCCCCCGTATTCGCTCTTACTGTTTGGCTGTATTTTGAGTTCTTCTAGTGTATTTGAGCGATAATTACTCGCATTGGCGTTAGGGAGGGCTTGATGTTTACCGTATTTGTCTTGGGCAATATTGCTTCGGGTAAGTCGACTGCCTGCCGCTATTTCGAATCTCGTGGCGCTATGCTAATCGATCTGGATGAGCTTGCAAAATCGCTGTATGTGCCGGGCTCTGATATCGTCAATGCTCTCGCGGATGAATTCGGTTGGGACATTTTGGATGAGGATGGCGGCATTCGCCGCAACATCCTCGCTTCTCGAGCTTTTGCTTCTCCTGATTCGGTCGCACGGCTCAATGGCATTGTGCATCCCGTTCTCATTGAACAGCTTTCGCTTAGGATTCTCGATCCGGTTTGTTGTACGGTTTCATCTCCTCGTTATCGCTTTGCAGTGGTCGAGGTTTCTGCTCCGACTGGTTTTGAGGATGCATTTGGCTTGGCTGATGAAATTCTGGTCATCAGCGCCCCTTTGTCAGTTCGTCGCGAGCGCGCTATTCAACGTGGCATGGAGCCATCTGATTTCGATGCCCGTTCTGCTTGCCAGCCCGAAGAGTCTGCGCTGTGCAATCTCGCTACAACTGTGATTGACAATGCGGCAGACGATAACTCGCTCTTTGAACAACTGGACGCATGGCTTTCGCGCCATGGGTTCGGGGATGTAGTGGATAAGGAGGAGGCCGATGCCTAAGACACGTTTCCTTACGTGGTATCGCCTTATACCGCTGGTTGCCGTTTTTGCCTTCGGCCTTATCTCATTCGTTTACTCGTATGCTCCTGCCGCTTTCTTTAAGCCGCTGTATCCGATTGACTACGAGGCGTATGTAAAGCAATCCAGTATTTCGCATAATCTGGATCCGTATCTGGTGTGCGCTGTCATTAAGTCTGAATCGAATTGGGATCCCGAGGCCGAGTCGAATCAGGGTGCTCAGGGATTGATGCAGCTGATGCCCGAGACTGCCCAGGATATGATCGCCAAGGGCCTTGTCGACGGTGGCGAGTATTCGGCCGACAACCTTAACGATCCGGCTACGAATATCGAGTTTGGCTGTGCGTATCTCTCGTATCTTCTAGCGTATTTTAACGGGTCGACTGACAGTGCCATTGCCGCCTATAACGCCGGCATGGGCAATGTCGACGGATGGGCGCAGCAGAGTACGTCGCTTCATAATGCAATCACCTTTCCCGAGACGCAGGCGTATCTGATTCGTGTCAATAATGCCTGGGTTCGCTACAAGACCCTCTATCCCGATCGGTTCGTATAGGACTATGCCTGCCGCCTGCGTATACTGCAGATATATGAGTTAGGAGTATCCATGGCGGAATTTGAAGTAGAACGCGTTGGTGGTGAACTTAAGCGCTTTGGCGTTGAAGGCTCTGACGTGCCGTTTAAGGTCGTGTCTCCCTATGAGCCTGCCGGTTCCCAGCCTAAGGCCATTGAGTCGCTTGTGCAGGGCGTGAGGGACGGAGACCGCTATCAGGTTTTGCTGGGCGTGACTGGTTCGGGCAAGACCTTCACGATGGCAAAGACTATCGAGGCCCTGGGAAAGCCGACGCTGGTCATGGCTCCGAATAAAACGCTCGCCGCTCAGCTTGCGAGCGAGCTCAAAGAGTTCTTTCCCAACAACGCTGTGGTCTACTTCGTCTCGTACTACGACTACTATCAGCCCGAGGCGTATGTGCCGCAAAGCGATACATATATCGAGAAAGACTCCTCGATTAACGAAGAGGTTGAGATGCTGCGACATCAGGCGACCGCATCGCTGCTCTCTCGACGCGATGTGATCGTTGTCGCATCGGTCTCGTGTATCTATGGCATTGGCTCTCCTGAGGACTATGCGGGTCTGGCTCCAAACGTCGACAAGAAGGTGCCGCTCGAGCGCGATGACTTTATCCATGCACTTATCGACATTCAATATGATCGCAATGACTATGACCTGGCACGCGGCACGTTCCGCGTGCGCGGCGATGTTGTCGACGTGTATCCGCCTTATGCCGAGCATCCGTTGCGGTTTGAGTTCTTTGGCGACGAGGTCGAGCTGATTGCCGAGATCGATGAGGTCACCGGTGAGATGCTTCGTGAGTACGAGGCCATCCCCGTATGGCCGGCATCGCACTACGTGACCGAGAAGCCGAAGGTCAAGGCGGCTCTGAAATCGATCAGCGAAGAGTGCGAGAAGCGCGTGGCGGAGCTCAAGGCGACCGACAAGTTGCTCGAGGCGCAGCGTCTGCAGCAGCGCACCGATTATGATCTTGAGATGCTCGAGACGATGGGCTTTTGCAACGGCATCGAGAACTACTCGCGTCATCTGGACGGTCGCAAGCCGGGTGAGCCGCCGTTTACCCTAATCGATTACTTTCCTAAGGATATGCTCTGCATCATCGATGAGAGCCATGTGACGGTGCCGCAGATTCGCGGTATGCACGAAGGTGACCGCTCGCGTAAGGTGACGCTGGTGGAACACGGTTTTCGCCTGCCCTCGGCGCTCGATAACCGCCCGCTTCGTTTCGATGAGTTTGAGGCGAGGATTCCCCAGTTCATCTACGTCTCGGCTACGCCGGGCGACTATGAGTTGCGCGTGAGTCAAAACGACGTTGAGCAGATCATTCGTCCGACCGGCCTGCTTGATCCCAAGATCGACGTTCGTCCTGTCCGAGGCCAGATTGACGATCTTGAGGACGAGATTCGCGAGCGCGTGGCCCGCAAGGAGCGCGTGCTGGTGACCACGCTCACCAAGCGCATGGCCGAGGACCTGACCGACCATCTGCTTGATGCCGGCATTAAGGTCAACTACATGCACTCTGATACGGCGACAATGGACCGTGTCGAGATCCTGCGAACGCTGCGCGAAGGCAAGATCGATGTTCTCGTTGGCATCAACCTGCTTCGCGAGGGCTTGGATCTCCCCGAGGTCTCACTGGTGGCAATTCTCGATGCCGATAAGGAAGGCTTCTTGCGCAACCGCCGTTCGCTGATTCAGACGATTGGCCGTGCGGCCCGTAACGCCGATGGCGAAGTCATCATGTATGCAGACGTTGTGACCGATTCGATGAAAGAGGCCATCGAGGAGACGCAGCGCCGTCGTGAGATTCAGATGGCATATAACGAAGAACATGGCATTGTGCCCAAGACAGTGCGCAAGGCCATCAACGACATCTCAAGTTTTATTGCCGAGGCCGAAAAAACCGTGGGCTCCAAGGGACGCTCGAAGGGCGACTCTCTTGGCCATGGCGCATTCTATACGCCCGATGAGTCGGGCGAGGGCGGTGTGCCGGAAACGGTGGCGCCCGAGCAGACACTTGCGGAGCAGTTGGAAGAACTGCCGCATGACGAGCTTGTGCGGATCGTCGAAACCATGGAAGAGGATATGCGTAACGCTTCTGCCGCTATGGACTTTGAGGAGGCGGCGCGCCTGCGCGATGCCGTCGTTCAGATTCGGGCGATGCTCGAGGGTGCGTCTGAGGACGAGACGATCGAGCGCTTACGCTCGCAGGCCCGCAAGGGTTCCACGTTCGCATCGGGCAGAAAACGCCAGGGTGCACGGTTTAAGAAATAGCGAACAGGCCCCGAGTTCTCTGTGGAGCTCGGGGCCTATGTCTTTTGCGCGCTGGAATTTGTGCGTTAGAGGTCTGCGATCAGGGCTTCAGCACAACGGATGCCGTCGGTGGCCGCGCTCATGATGCCGCCGGCATATCCAGCTCCCTCACCACAAGGGTAGAGGCCCGGGGTCGACACGGCATGGCACGTTCGGTCTCGGGTAACAGTGACCGGTGAGCTCGAACGAGTCTCCACGCCGGTAAGAACGGCATCGGGACGGTCGTAGCCTCGTAGCTTTTTTCCGAGTAGGGGAAGTCCCAGGCGGAGCGACTCGACGATATGCTGCGGTAGGGCTTCGTCAATTGCCGTCCAGGTCACACCGAGCGGATAGGTGGGCTTTACCTTTCCGGGCGCCTTGCTGGCGCGTCCTGCGAGGAAATCTCCGACGAGTTGTGCCGGTGCGTTCCAGTTGGAACCGCCCAGGCGATAGGCGGCCGCCTCGCAGGCACGCTGGAGCTCGATGCCGGCGAGCGGGTCATCGTTGGGAAGGTCCTCAGGCGTGACGTTAACGAGCAGGGCGGCATTTGCGTTGCGTCCGTCGCGGGCATTGAGACTGGCCCCGTTGACGCACAGATGGCACGGTTCTGAAGAGGCGGCAACAACCTGTCCGCCGGGGCACATGCAAAACGAGAACACGCTGCGGCCGTTGGGAAGATGGGCAACAAGTTTGTAGGGGGCCGCCCCGAGCGCTGGATGTCCCGCCGAGGCTCCATATTGGGCTCTGTCGATGTCGCGTTGCGGATGCTCGATGCGAACGCCCATGGCAAAGGTCTTTTGTGCGAGGGCCACGTTGTGGTCCTTAAGGAGCTCAAAAATATCGCGAGCAGAATGCCCGCAGGCGAGGATGAGGTGCTTTGTCTCGATTGGCTCGTAAGCGGCGTCTTGGGACGATTGGACATCAATACCGGTGATGGCGCCAGACGCGTCGATGCGAATGTCGACGAGCTTCGTTCGATAACGGACGACACCTCCGAGCTGCTCGATGCGCTGGGATATAGCGGTGACAACCTTGGGAAGGATGTCGGAGCCAATGTGCGGCTTGGCATCCCACAGAATATCGCGGGGCGCACCCGCCTCGACGAAGGTTTCGAGGATAAGGCGATGGGCGGGATTTTTTGTTCCCGTATTGAGCTTGCCGTCCGAGAAGGTCCCCGCGCCGCCCAGACCAAACTGAATATTGCTCTCGGGGTCGAGGATGCGCTCCTTTAGAAAGAGGTCGATCGCCTGCGAGCGGCGAAATGCCGGGTCGCCGCGCTCGATAAGCAAGGGCTTAAGACCTGCTTTGGCGAGCGTGAGCGCAGCGAAAAGGCCGGCGCATCCGGCGCCGACAACGACAGGGCGTTCTTGAGGTGCGTCGGAGACGGGGGAGGGGAATGAAGGCTCATCGTCTTCTATCGCGCGTACGCGCGAGCGGTCACGCTCGGCAACGCTGTCGACCGCTTCTCGCTCGAGGTGGGGACTAGTCAGCTCAACACGAAAGCTCAGGATAAAATGGACGTCTCGTTTTTTGCGAGCGTCGATTGACTTGCGGTGGAGTTCGATGGACTTGATCTCGGAGTCCTTGCAACGTAGGATGCGCTTGGCGACTCGCTTGCCAACAATGAGGCAGGTATTTTCATCGCCGGCTTCATCGAGCGACACGTTGACTTGGGTGATTTCGATCATCGAGGTCTCCTTAGAGGCAAGAAAGAGGCCGTCCGGTATCCCAGACGGCCCGAATGCGTTTTTGATTATAGACTGCGCGGCTACAGGCTGCTTGCAGCGCGAATGCCCGAGAGCCAGGCCCACGCAAGGTTAAAGCCTCCGCAATCGGCGTCGATGTCGAGCGCTTCGCCGCAGACGTAAAGCGGGGCGTCGACAGCGCTGCTCGCGCGTAGACTGGGTGTTGAGATGCTCTCGACAGATACGCCACCACGCGTGACCTGCGCCGAGCGCTCCTCGGCTGTTCCCTCGACGAGCAACTTAAAGTGCTTGAGGATCGAGACCAGGTGGATGACATCGTTGGAGCCTGGATGGCACTGCTCGAACGCCGTGCAGACGACGCGGGAGAGTTGCGGGGCGAGCATGCCGTCGAGCCAACGGGGATCGCGGGGCGAAAAGCCGCCGAGCAGCTCAACGCGCCGGTTGAGCATATCGAGCAGCTCGTCTTTGGAGAGGTCGGGGAAAACGTCGAGCAGGATCGTATCGCCGTGCTGGATACGACGGGAGAGGTTGAAGACAGCGACGCCCGAGATACCGAAGGTTCGAAACAGGACTTCACCGTCTTCGTGCCAGAGCTCATTATGATTGCGGGCGAGCGTCAAGCGGGCGCGGACGCGCAGGCCATCCAACGTCTTGATTGCCGCCCGATCGCCGACGACCGTTGCCGATACGGGGCAGAGGATGGGGCGCAGCGAAGTGAGGGGGAGGCGAAACGTATCGGCGATACCAGTGGGGTTGCCACCCGTGGCGATAATTACGGCATGTGCCTGCAGGGCCTCGTTCTTGCGAGGGACATCGGCGAGCGCTTTCCGAAGCGAGCGGAGCTCCGATTTTCGGTCGTCGCGCTTTTTTGCCTTGAGTGCCCGCGCTGGACGGTCTATTTGGAGTGTCCAGCCTTCGGAAGCTTTGCGCGCCGTGGCAATATTGGCTCCGCAGATTAAGGTGATACCTAGGCGGTCGCAAACGTTGAGAAGCGCGTCGCGCACCGATTCGGCGCGAAGGGAGCGCGGGTACAGTCGGCCTTCCTCGGAGGTTGTCATGATGCCCAGCGAGGAGAAGAAACCCATAAGCTCTTGTTCGGGTTGGGGGCCCATGACAGATTCGACGAATGCGGGGTGGTTATACCGCTGAGGATCAATCGATTCGTTGGAGAGGTTGCAGCGGCCGTTACCGGTCGCAAGGAGCTTAAGGCCGCAGGCGACATCGCGCTCAACGATGCAGACGCTTTTGCCAGCACGTGCGGCCGTAATGGCGGCGGCGAGGCCTGAAGCCCCGCCGCCGATTACCAGGACGTCATAGAAGGCGCTCGTGTTCACTTAGGCCTCGTCGGTCTCGTGCGGGGTAATAGCCTCGACGGCAGAGACTGCCTTGGGCAACATGCCATCGGGCAGCGCGGTCTCAACCTCGCCCTTATCGCAGGCCTCGGCGAGTGCCGGATTAATGGGAAGCGTGCCCAAGATGTCGAGGTTATAGCGCTCTGCGACCTCGGGGAGCTTGCTCTTGCCAAAGACCTCGATCTTCTTGCCGCAGTCGGGGCACTCAATATAGCTCATGTTCTCGACGATGCCCAGAATGGGGACGTTCATCTTCTCGGCCATGTTGACCGCCTTGGCGACAATCATCGAGACCAGATCCTGCGGGCTCGTGACGATGACGATGCCGTCGACGGGCAGTGACTGGAAGACGGTGAGCGCGACGTCGCCTGTTCCCGGAGGCATGTCGACCAGCAGGTAGTCGATGGGGCCCCACGAGGTCTCGCTCCAGAACTGCCTGATGGCGCCTGCGATGACCGGACCGCGCCAAAGGACGGGGTCGGTCTCGTTTTGGAGCAGAAGGTTGGAGCTCATGACCTTGACGCCGTGCTCGGAGATTTCAGGCAGCATGAGGTTGCCAAGGGCATGGACGTGGCGTCCGCTCATACCGAACATCTTGGGGATAGAGGGACCGGTGATGTCGGCATCGAGGACGCCGACCTTGTGGCCGTGACGGGCAAGCTCGGTGGCGATGGCACCGGTGACAAACGACTTGCCGACACCGCCCTTGCCGGAAAGCACGGCGATGACGCGTTTGACCTCGGACAGCGTATTCTCCTCAAATTGCGACGGCGACGTTTGTCCGCCGGCGGCCTGTGCGTGCTCGCAACCCATGTATGACTCCTTTGTATATGTTGGGGCCGGGGCCCCGTGATGTGACACGAGCGTCATTGTACCCTCGTTTGCGAGCGGGAGTCATTTACGATGCATTTGGGCCGAGCGTGCTTGCAATACGATGGGTCCAAGCGAATGGGCGGGCTTACTGAACTTTGCTGGCGAACTCGAGGTATTGCATGCGCTGCAGCTTGTTGATCGTCGAGGCGTATGGGCTGTCTTCAGATTCCAAGTCGTAGCGCAGCCCGTCGGTACCGAGGTAGCCGGCGACATTGATGGTGGGCACATCTGACCTTGTTGCAAGCAGAGCCTTTTGATAGTCGGTGAGCGGGGCGCCGATCTTATTAAGGGTAATGGCTGCAACCTCGTTTGCCCCGACGGTGTCGTAGACGTTGAGCTCGGTATTGCCGGCGATTTCATAGTTAGCCCAGACAAAATATGTCGACTGATAGATACGGAAAGCGTGGCTTGCCGTATCTTCCTGAGGGTACAGCTCGTCGTTGAGAGTCGTTGCGGCGCTCGGCTGATGGTCGCCAAAAAAGACAAGGACAACCGGTCTGCCGATATTGCGGAGCTCGTTGATAAAGTACTCGAGGTCCCGGTCGGATGCGTTGATGCAGGTAAGATAGGTGTTGAGCGCGCTATTGGCACCCTCGCTGGCTCCCTCGACCCAATAGTTTGTAAGCTCCTCGGCGGGAACGGTGCCATAGTCGTAGCCGCCATGATTTTGCATCGTGACGTCAAAGATGAACTGCGGGGCTTCGTCGGTTCTAAGCAGGTCGAGTATCTTGTCGTAGGTGGCGTAGTCGCATACGCCGGCATGGTAACAGGGCGCACCTTCGAAATCGCCGATTGAAAGAAAGTCTCCAAAGCCCAGCTGCTGATAGATTTTATCTCGATGGTAGTTGACGGGGTTTTGCGGGTGCATAGCGGTAGCGGTATACCCAAGCTCCTTAAGGTCCTTTGCCAGGCTGTCGACGCCATTCATCTGATATAGCTGATAGGGGATTTTGCCTAATCCGACAAAGGCCGTTGTCGCTCCGGTCAAAAATTCGAATTCGGAGTTCGCCGTTCCGCCACCGGCGACCGAAGCGAGCATGGTGCCGCGAACAAGTGTGTCGGGAAGCGAGTTGTAGAATGCGGGGCCGGTGTACCCGGCCGCCTGGAGCTGCTCAAAGCACGAAAGGTCGCTAAAACTCTCATTCATGACGGCAACAATCGTCGGCTTGATTTCATTGAACTGGGCAACGGCCGCCGCGCGCTGCTCGCTCGAGCCATACGTGCTGTCGTAGGTGGCGGCGAGCTCCTGCTCGATGCTCTGCGCCTCATCGGGCGTATAGTCTTCGGGCTTCTCAATGGGCAACTCGTTGACCATTTCGGTGAACGAAGTGATAAAACCCTGAGACGCATATGTGGTGATGGGCTGCCAACGGTCAAATCCAAAATTCAGCGCCTGCTCCAAGTCGATGCTGGAAAAGCCCGAGAGCCCCACAACGGTCACTAACAGAAAAGCACAGAGGTTAGCGGCGATTGCGGGGAAGACATGGGTGGGCGTACGGAGCTTTCGCGGACGGATAAGCGAAAGAAGCCCCAGGGAAATCTCCAGCAGGGCGAGAGAGGTTACGATTCCGGCGGTAAAGGTAAACTCGTATCCCTCGCTCACCTCCATTGCGGTGCCAAGGGCCAAGATATCGCTTGGCAGGATGGCTTCGCCTTTAAACGTTATGACGAAGTGCTCGGCAATGCCAAGGATGCAGCAGGCGACGGGCACGAGGGCCATGACGCCTCCATGACGCTGTCCCAGCAAATAAAGGGAGAGCAGAACCGTCGCGAGCAGCCCGACGGAAAACCCGAATGAGTTGGCGGGAATGCGATAGAACGTTTCGTTGCAGGCAATTTCGAGTGAAACGAACGAGAGCGCTGAAACAGCGGCGATGACAAGGATGTCACGGCAAATACAGGCAACCGTTCCCGTCGCAAGATCGGTTTGGTCGATAAGTCCCGAAACCAAGGGCTCGACAAGAAGTATGACGGCGGCAGCACCGAGCGCCGAATAAGAAAGGACCCATAGGGAGCTGTCCTCATTTACGAGCAATTGATTCGTAATCCATGCAGCTACCATGCCGAGCGGGATGAGGAGCGTCGCGCACCAAAAGACGCGGGCAATGGGTGGCTTTTCATTGTGTTTGATTGAAAAATACACGCGCACGACGACGGTGGCCACGATAAGGATGGCGATGAATATGGGCAGATTGGCCATGTCACTCGAAGTGATTTCAAGGGGGATATCTTCGGTCATGGACGTTCCTCTGTTACGGCAAATTAAGTTCAGTATTAGATTACTGTAACCTTTCCACGGCATTTCGAGAAACAAAGCGCCCGATACGCAAAGCTAAAGGTCTGCGAATCTTGTATTACGAACATCTGTGCGCGTCGAGTGCGCTAAACTCATCGACAGTATGATTCGATGCAATAGGAGGCAAGGAGCTTCCATGTCTGATTCTTCTATCGTTATTCGCGGCGCTCGTGAGCACAACCTCCGTGATATCGATGTTTCCATTCCGCGTGACCAACTCGTGGTCATTACCGGTCTTTCTGGCTCGGGCAAGAGTTCGCTGGCATTTGACACTATCTATGCCGAGGGCCAGCGTCGATACGTTGAGAGCCTTTCGAGCTATGCGCGCCAGTTCTTGGGCCAGATGGACAAACCCGACTTGGATTCAATCGACGGCCTTTCGCCGGCGGTGTCGATTGACCAAAAGACGACGTCTAAAAACCCTCGCTCGACGGTTGGCACCGTAACCGAGATTTATGACTATCTGCGCCTGCTGTTCGCCCGTGTGGGCACCCCGCACTGCCCCGAATGCGGCCGCGTCATTGAGCGTCAGACGACCGACCAGGTTGCCGACAAGGTCTTGGCGGCGGGGGAGGGCCGCCGCGCGTTTGTGCTGGCACCGGTGGTGCGCGGGCGAAAAGGCGAGTACACCAAACTGTTTGAGGACCTTCGCGCCGAGGGCTTTAGCCGCGTGCGTGTCGACGGTGAAGTGCGCTCGCTCGACGATCCGATCGATCTGGACAAGAAGTTCAAGCACGATATCGAGGTCGTGGTCGACCGCATCGTGATTCGGGAAAACTCTCTGGGCCGCATCGCCGAGTCTGTTGAACAGGCGACTGCCTTGGCGCACGGCAATGTAAACGTGTACATGCTGCCCGATCGCGATGCTCCCGAGGGGACCGAGGGCGAACTGCTGGAGTATTCGTTGGCCTTGGCGTGCCCGGAGCATGGACACTCCATTGACGATCTTCAGCCGCGTGATTTTTCGTTCAACGCTCCCTATGGCGCATGTCCTGAGTGCGACGGCCTGGGCTTTAAGAAAACCGTTGATGCCGAGGCGCTGATTGAGGACCCCTCGAAGTCCATTGCCGACGGAGTCTTTGGTAGCCTGTTTGGCAATTCGAACTACTATCCGCAGATTTTTGCTGCGGTCTGCAAACACTTTAAGGTGAGCGCCGATACGCCGTGGGAGGACTTGCCCCCTCGCGTGCGTCGTGCATTCTTGGATGGCCTGGGCGATACGAAGATCTCGGTCGACTACCAAAAGCTCGACGGACGTCGTAGCCAGTGGGATACAAAGTTTTCGGGCGTTCGCAACATCCTGTACGAACGCTATGCCGAGACGACGAACGAGAACACCAAGGCGCGCCTGGAGAAGTACATTCGCGAGGAACCGTGCTCGAGCTGCCACGGCGCTCGTTTGCGCCCTGAGATGCTCGCCGTCACCGTGGGCGGCAAGTCCATTTACGAGGTTTGTTGCCTGTCGTGCCGTGAGTCGCTCGAGTTTTTTGAGGGCTTGGAACTTACCGAGCGTCAACGGTTTATCGGCGGCCGTATCGTCAAGGAAATCCTGGAGCGCTTGCGTTTTCTGGTCGATGTTGGACTCGACTATCTGACGCTCGATCGTGCTTCGGCGACGCTTTCCGGTGGCGAGGCACAGCGTATTCGACTGGCAACGCAGATCGGCGCGGGTCTCATGGGCGTGCTCTATATTCTGGATGAGCCCTCGATCGGTCTTCATCAGCGTGACAACGAGCGCCTGATCAAGACGCTCGAGCGCCTGCGCGATATCGGCAATACCGTTATCGTCGTCGAACACGACGAGGATACAATCCGTGCCGCCGACTACGTGATCGACATGGGGCCCGGCGCCGGCGTCAACGGCGGACACGTAGTCGCGGCGGGAACGCCTGCCGATATCATGGCGTGTCCTGAGTCGATGACGGGCGCTTATCTGACCGGCAAACGAATGATCCGGGTGCCTGATGAACGGCGCAAACCCGGTCGCGGCTGCCTTAAAATTACGGGCGCTCGAGCCAACAACCTCAAAAACGTTACTGCCAAGATCGAGTTTGGTACGCTTACGGTTGTTACCGGCGTGTCGGGATCGGGCAAGAGCTCCCTAGTTACCGACACCATTGCGCCTGCCCTTACGAATGCCATTCACCGCTCGACGCGCCCTGTGGGTCCGTATAAGAAAATCGAGGGCATCGAGTGTATCGATAAGGTTATCGATATCGACCAGTCGCCGATTGGCCGCACGCCGCGTTCCAACCCTGCTACCTATATCGGCCTGTGGGATGATCTTCGCGCACTGTTTGCGAGTACGCCGGAGTCGAAGGCGCGCGGCTACTCGCCAGGTCGTTTCTCCTTTAATGTGAGTGGCGGGCGCTGTGAGGCGTGCAAGGGCGACGGACAGATCAAGATCGAGATGCACTTCCTTCCCGATATCTACGTTCCCTGCGAAGTTTGCGGCGGTAAACGCTACAACCGCGAGACACTCGAGGTCACCTATCGTGGCAAGACCATCTCGGACGTGCTCGACATGAGCGTTACCGAGGCGCTGGCCTTCTTTGGGAATATCCCGCAGATTAAGCGCAAGCTCCAGACGCTGTACGATGTAGGCTTGGGCTACGTGAGCCTGGGCCAGCCCGCCACGACGCTTTCGGGCGGCGAGGCGCAGCGTGTAAAGCTCGCCAAGGAGCTTCATCGACGCCAGACGGGCAAGACGTTCTATATTTTGGACGAGCCGACGACCGGCCTTCATTTTGAGGACGTCCGCCAGCTGCTCGATGTACTGCAGCGCTTGGTCGATGCGGGCAACACGGTGCTGGTGATTGAACACAACCTTGATGTCATCAAGGTTGCCGACCGCCTGATCGATATGGGTCCCGAGGGCGGTAACGGCGGCGGAACCGTCGTGGTTTCGGGTACACCGGAGCAGGTTGCGGACTGTCCGCAGAGTTATACGGGCAAGTTTTTGGCGCCGTTGCTCAGGCGTGACCGGGAGCGCCAGGCTCAACTTGATGCTCAATAAATAGGCGATTCAGTTTATGGGCGCCATCGACTCCTTGTGATTCGATGGCGCTTGCTGTGCCGAAGTGACGTATGCAGCCGAATTGGACATATACTTAATCCTTGCGTCCGAATGCGAGGGAAAGGATATGTCATGGCAAAGGCTGTAAAGACGCCAAAAACCAATGCGATGCGCGAGCTGGAAAGCGCCGGCATTTCCTATGTTCTACATACGTACGAAGACGATGGCGATGAGTCGGTGGGCCTGGGGGTCGCGATTTCGGAGCAGCTTGGCGAGGAGCCCGGTCAAGGATTTAAGACTTTGGTCTGTGTGACACCGTCCAACGACTATGTCGTGTGCTGCATCCCTGTTGCCGACGAGCTCGATCTAAAGTCCGCCGCGCGTGCCGCGGGGGAGAAGTCCTTGGCCATGATGCATGTGAAGGATTTGCTTGCGGCGACTGGCTACGTTCGCGGCGGCTGCAGCCCGGTCGGTATGAAAAAACGCTACCGGACGCTCATTGATGAGACATGTGTCCTTTGGGATACCATTTTTATTTCGGGAGGCAAGCGTGGTTATCAGCTCGAGCTTGCACCCGATGATTTAATTGCATTTTGCGGGGCGACGGTTGCCGCGATTACGAGAGAGGACTGAGCGATGCCGCAGGAAGAATTGAAGCGCGGAGCTCATTTTGCAAAAGAATCTGCGCCTCAGACACCCTCATCCGAAGCTTCTTCGTCGCGAGATGACACTGACGACATGGGCTCGTCGGACTACTCCACGGTTGGTCGTTCCGCCGGGCTTATGACCATCCTGACTATCGTGTCTCGCGTCACCGGTTTTATCCGCACGTGGGCAATGGCGGCCGCTATCGGCATGTCGCTACTCTCGTCCTCCTATCAGGTCGCCAACAACCTGCCCAATATGCTCTACGAACTCGTGATGGGCGGCATGCTCGTGACGGCGTTTTTGCCCGTGTACATGGGCGTGAGGCGTGAGCAGGGTCGCGAGGCCTCAAACGAGTACGTGGGCAACCTGCTCGGCATTCTGCTTTTGGTGCTGGGTGGCATTTCGTTGCTGGGGACCGTGTTCGCCCCGGGCTTTATCTGGACGCAATCGTTCCTTTCGGGTGACGGCGGCAGCATGGATACCGCTGCGTTCATGTTCCGTTTCTTTGCCATCCAGATTCTGTTTTATGGTTTGGGCTCGGTGTTCTCGGGCGTTCTCAACGCACACCGCGACTACTTCTGGTCGACGTTTGCTCCGGTCCTCAACAATGTGATCGTCATTGCGAGCTTTATGGGTTTTGCGCCCGTGTCCGCACAGTTTGGCGAACGTGCCGGCATCATCTTGATTGCGGCCGGTACGACCCTCGGTGTCTTTGTTCAGATGGCATGTCAGATCCCCGCGCTTGGCAAGCACGGCGTGCACCCCCATATCCATATCGACTTTAAGGACCCCGCACTGCGGCAGACGATTGCGCTCGGTATCCCGACGCTGCTCGCCACGGTGTGCATGTTTGTCTCGACTTCTATCACCAACGCTGCCGCGCTGGTGGTCCAGCCCGAGACTGGTCCTTCCGTCATCGCCTATGCGCGCCTGTGGTACACGCTGCCCTACGCGCTGATTGCCGCCTCGCTTTCGACGGCGCTCTATACCGAGCTCTCTCACGACGCGCAGGAGAAGGATTACGACAGCGTTCGCACGGGCATTTCGCGTGGCGTCGCCCAGATGCTGTTCTTCCTGATTCCGTTCGCGCTGTACCTGATTGTCTTCGCGCGTCCGCTCAACATGATCTACTGTGCTGGCAAGTTCGATGAATCCGGCGTGACGCTGGTGTCCGAGTACCTTGTCTACCTGGCGCTCTCGCTGCCGCTCTACGGCGTGGTCGTGTTGATGCAGAAGAGCTTCTCTGCCTTGCTCGACATGAAGCCCTATAGTCGCTATTGCCTGTATTCTGCCATCGGCCAGGCCGGCTCGGTTCTGCTGTTTGGCGTTGTGCTGGGCTTCGGCATGCCGGCAATCGCGCTTTCGTATGTCGTCGACTACGTGATCTTGGTCGGTTGTTCGCTGTGGTGGCTGCGTCGTCGTCTGCGTGGCCTTCAGGTCAAATCTATCCTACATGGCGGTTTCTTTGGCCTTTTGCTCGGTGGCCTGGGTGCTGCCGCAGGCGCCGGCGTCATGTGGGCGCTTGAGCACTTTGTCGGGGCGCTTGGCGGTTCGATTCTGATTACTCTTGGCTATGTTTGCGTTGCGGGTGTCGTCTCGCTTGCTGTTACCTTTGGCCTTGCCGTCGTCCTTAAGATGCCCGAGGTCTCGGCGCTGCTTCGTCGCAAGTAGGTGCGCGTGGCCGGTCACGACAACATTCCAACGCTTGCCGAGCAGGTTTCGCGCGTTCCCACACAGCCCGGATGCTACCTTTGGAAGGATGCCAAGGGCGATGTCATCTACGTGGGCAAGGCGAAAAACCTACGCGCCCGCATGCGTCAATACGTGACACTGCAGGATGAGCGTCAAAAGATTCCGCTGATGATGCAGCTGGTGGCGAGCTTTGACTATATCGTGGTGGAGACCGAGCATGAGGCGTTGGTGCTCGAGCGCAATTTGATTGGTCAGTACCATCCGTACTTTAACGTCGACCTCAAGGATGACAAGAGCTACCCCTTTATCGCCATTACAAAGGGCGACCTGTATCCCGCTATCAAATATACGCGTGAGCGTCATAAGCCGGGAACGCGCTATTTTGGACCCTATACCGATAGCCGTGCGGCACGTGAGACGATAGATACGCTGCGCAAGGTTATTCCCATCTGCTCCGCATCCTGTGCGGAGTGGCGTCGTTGTCGCCGTATCGTTGAGTCCCACAAGGGCGAGGAAGACATCGTCAATATGATTTGCGCGCAAAACGGGCGTCCCTGCTTTGACTACCATGTCGGGCGCGGCCCGGGTGCGTGTGTCGGCGCGATTTCCCCGGCAGACTATGCCAAGAACGTCAAGCGTGTCGAGCGCTTTTTGTCGGGCCATCGCAAGGATGTCGTCGATGAGCTGACCTCCGAGATGACGGATGCCGCCGAGGCGCTCGACTTTGAGCGCGCGGCACGCGTCAAACGTCGTTTGGAGGTCATCAGGGGTCTGGACGATCGTCAGCAAGTCGTTTTTCCCTCCAGTGTCGATATCGATGTCATCGGGTTCTATCGCGAGGAGACCATCTCCGCCGCTTGCGTCTTCGTCGTTCGCGAGGGCCGAACAGTTCGCACCTGCGAGTTCATTCTCGACAAGGGTCTTGATGTTGACGAGGAAGAGCTCCAGTCGGGCTTTCTTAAGCGCTATTACGACGAGACGGCTGATATTCCAGCTGAGGTCAACCTTTCCGTCGAGCTTGAGGATGCGGAGGCGCTGGGGGAATGGCTTGCGGGCAAGCGCGAGCGTTCCTGCCATCTCCATAGGCCGCAGCGTGGCGAAAAGCACCGTTTGCTCGATATGGCATCCAAAAATGCGCGCCATGCCCTCATGCGCTACATGATGCGAACGGGGTACGCTGACGACCGCACCAATCAGGCGCTCCTGGAGCTCGAAAGCGCGCTGGCGCTGCCAGCGCCGCCGATGCGTATCGAGTGCTTCGATATCTCGACGCTGCACGGAACCTTTACCGTCGCCTCGATGGTGGTGTTTACCAACGGACGCGCCGACAAGAGCCAGTACCGTCGTTTTAAAATTCAGGCCGAATTGGACGAGGCAAACGACTTCGTGTCGATGTCCGAGGTTTTGGGACGACGCTATGCTCCCGAGCGCATGGCCGACGAGCGCTTTGGATCGCGCCCCGATTTGCTCGTTGTCGATGGCGGTAAGCCGCAATTGACCGCTGCGATCAAGCAACTTGAGGCTCTTGGGCTCGATATACCAGTTTGTGGCTTGGCAAAGGCCGATGAGGAGGTTTTCGTGCCTTGGGACGAGACTCCAGTCGTGCTTCCGACCGGGTCCGCGTCGCTCTATCTAATCAAACAGGTGCGCGATGAATCGCACCGTTTTGCCATCACGTTCCATCGCGAATTGCGCGATAAAGCCATGACGGTTTCGGTACTCGATGACGTTCCAGGCGTGGGACCCACCAGAAAACGTGCCCTTATGCGCCATTTTGGCTCGATGAAGCGTTTGCGCGCGGCGAGCGAGCAAGAGATCGCGGAAGTTCGAGGCGTTCCGGCCGATGTCGCCAAAGCGGTCCACGAGGCACTTGTTGCATGGAATGCCGAACGCGCCCAGGCATCGGCCAACCGTTCCGAAAACTAAACGTGCTTCTAAACAACTGATATACATGATTGGCCGATTTTCAATCATTTATTTCGCGGCGATTACCTGTCGATTTCGGGTTTTATTAACGCTAAAACGTTTGACTAGCCATGGTGAACAACCCTGCTATCCTGCGGGTTGACGATGACTGATATCTCACCTCGTCGATACATACTGTCTGGCGAATCGTTTGTCAATGAATTCGGTGAACGGTAGTAAATACCGTTCAAGCGTATGTATGTATCGGTCGCCGAGCGCGGCACCTCAGTTGGGTTCGTCGGTAGGTAAGGTATATATCGTCCGCAAGTTGCGCGGGGGCAAGTCTAGGTGCTCCCGGGTAAGATTCTCTATTGATAGGAGAAGACATGGCCATCATCAACAAGGGTATGTCCAGGCGTTCGTTCCTCGGCCTCACCGGCAGCGTCGCTGCTGTCGCAGGGCTTGGTCTCACCGGCTGCGGTGGCAGCTCCAACGACGAGGGTTCCGCTTCCGGTTCCGCCGATTCCGCCAACCGTGGCGGCGGTGTGATTACCGCTGGTTCCGCTTACGCTCCGTCCAGCTTCGATCCCGCCAGCACCGGCTCCGCTGTGGGCCTGGGTGCTAACTGGCACGTCGTCGAGGGTCTCTACGGCATCGATTACCACGACTACAGCACCTTCAACGAGCTCGCCACCGACGATCCCAAGTCCGTGGACGACACTACCTTCGAGGTCACCATCCGCAAGGGCGCCAAGTTCTCCGATGGTACCGAGGTCACTGCTGACGACGTCGTCGCTTCCTACACCGCTTGCGCTGCTTCCGCTACCTATGCTCCGTTCTTCCAGCCCTTCGAGTCCATCGAGGCCAAGGATGCCAGCACTGTAACGGTCAAGACCAAGGTCCCCAACTTCTCCCTGCTCAAGGATCGTCTGGCCATCATCCGTGTTACCCCGGCTACTCAGTCCGAGGAGGATCGCGCCAAGCAGCCGATCGGTTCCGGCCCCTGGATGTACGACTCTATCTCCGATACCGAGATCACCCTGGTTCCCAACCCCGAGTACAACGGTGAGTATGCTGCCGAGGATAAGAAGATCCAGTACAGCATCCTGACCGACCCCACCGCTCGCGTTACCGCCCAGCAGGAAGGCTCCACGCTCGTTATGGAGCTCGTCACCGCTGACGCCGTCGACCAGCTCGAGAGCGCTGGCTGCAAGATCGACAACGTCCAGGGCTTCGGCACCCGCTTCATCATGTTCAACGTCGCCAAGGAGCCTTGGAACAACGTCAAGGTCCGTCAGGCCGTCATGTACGCGCTCGACACCGAGAAGATGATCACCAACACCTTCGCCGGCCTTGCCACCGCTGCCAGCTGCTACCTGCCCAAGAGCTTCACCAACTATCATGAGGCTTCCACGGTGTACAAGACCGACGCCAAGAAGGCCAAGAAGCTCATCGAGGAGTCCGGCATCACCCCGGGTGCCATCACCCTGCGCACCACCGACAACGAGCAGATTAAGGGCATGGCCGCCCAGGTCAAGAACGACCTCGACGCTCTCGGCTTCGAGGTGACCATCCAGACCGATACCTCGCCGGCCACCTACGCTGCCATCGACGGCGGCGAGGCCTACGATATCCTCCTTGCCCCTGGCGATCCGTCCTGCTTCGGCGCTGACCCCGACCTGCTGCTCAACTGGTGGTACGGCGACAACGTCTGGATGCAGACCCGTTGCCCGTGGAAGGAGTCCGCTGAGTGGGAGAAGCTCCACGGTCTCATGGACGAGGCTCTTGCCGCCGAGGGCGACGAGCAGCAGAAGAAGTGGAACGAGTGCTTCGACATCATCGCCGACAACGCTGTTCTGTACCCCGTTGTCCACGTCAAGACCGTCTCCGCTTCCTGGGACGATCCGTCTACCGCGCCCAACGGCGAGGCCCTCGATGGCTTCAAGGGCATCGGCACGACGAGCATGTCCTTCAGGGGCGTCGCGACCGTCAAGGCCTAAGACTCGTTTGAGTCATATGTGGGGCGTCGGTCGTAAGGCAACGTCCTCATAGTTGAAACAAAGACCCGGGCGGCCTCGATGTCGCTCGGGTCTTGTAATGAGTATCCATACTCATATACCAGTTGGTCCTACCGACAAAAGAAAGGGGAGAGAACGTGAACAACTTTCTACGTTTGATTGGAAGGCGTCTCGTGGCGCTGCCGATCATGGCATTGGGCGTCACCGTCCTGGTGTTCTTCCTTATGTCGTTCTCCAAGACCGACCCCGCCTATACGGCGTTGGGTGACGGTGCCTCGCCCGAGGCGGTTGCCGAGTACCATGAGAAGTATGGTCTGGACGACCCCTGGCCCGTGCGCTACGTGCGCTACATGGGCGATCTGATCCATGGTGACATGGGCACCTATGGTGCTGCTCGCAACTCCGTTGCCAAGCGCATCTCCACGGCCCTGCCCGTCACGATGCAGCTGACCTTCATCGGTCTTGCCATCGGCGCGGTCGTCTCGTTTTTGCTCGGCGTCATCGCGGCACTGTATCGCGATAAATGGCCGGACCAAGTGATCCGCGTCTTTTCCATCGCCGGCTTGGCAACCCCGTCGTTCTGGCTTGCCGTTCTGTTGATTCTGCTGTTCTCTTCCTACCTTAAGGTGCTCCCGGCATCCGGTGCTCTGCCTCACTTCACCACCAACCCGGCTGGCTATCTGGGACGTATGATCATGCCCGCTATCGCTCTGGCATTCCCGCTGACGGGCCAGATGACTCGTATCGTGCGTACCGCCATGGTTGAGGAGCTCGACAAGGACTACGTCCGCATGGCCCGTGGCGCCGGCGTTCCCGAGAAGGTCGTCGTCGGCATCAACGTTTTGCGCAACGCGCTGATCACCCCGGTCACCACCCTCGGTCTTAAGATCGGTTACCTTATGGGCGGCGCCGTCGTCATCGAGGTCATCTTCAACCTCCCCGGCATGGGTACTGCGATTCTGCAGGGCGTTCAGGGCAACGAGGCGAACCTGGTTCAGGGCGTCGTCATCGTCGTTGCTCTTGCCTTCATCATCATCAACATCGTGGTTGACATGCTCTACCTGCTCATCAACCCGCGCATCAGGACGGTGTAGATTATGGTAAAGATTCGAGAGAAGCAAACCGAGCAGCTCGAGAAGGCTGCCTCCAAGGGGCTCAAGCTCGGTGGCTGGAAGAAGATGACGCTGTCTTCTAAGATTGCCGCCGTCGTGCTGGTGTTGGTCGCCCTGACCGCGATTCTGGCGCCCCTTCTTGCCCCCTATAGCCCGGTCGAGATTTTCACTGCTCGCCAGGCTCCCGGCAATGGATTTATCTTCGGTACCGACGATAAGGGCCGCGACATCCTGTCGCGTATGCTTTACGGTGGCCGTTACTCGCTGATCATCGGCTTCGGTGCTACTGCCATGGCTCTGGTCTGCGGCTCGGTCGTGGGCGCCCTCGCGGCGGTTTCGCGCAAGTCCGTTTCCGAGGCGATCATGCGCATCCTGGACATCATCATGTCCATCCCGGGCATCGCCCTCGCTGCCGTCTTCGTCTCCATCCTGGGCAATTCCGTGCCGTCGATCATCTTCGCCATTGGCTTTATGTACACTCCGCAGATTGCCCGTATCGTGCGCGCCAACATCGTGTCCGAGTACGGCGAGGACTATGTCCGCGCGGTCATCGTTTCCGGCGCCAAGGCTCCGTGGATTTTGATCAAGCATGTTCTGCGTAACTGCATCGCCCCGATCATGGTCTTCACCGTTACCCTGGTCGCCGACGCCATCATCTTCGAGGCCTCGCTGACCTTTATCGGCGCTGGTATCCAGGAGCCCACCGCTACCTGGGGCAACATCCTCGCCGACGCCCGCGGTGGCGTGCTCGCTGGCCGTTGGTGGCAGGCGCTGTTCCCGGGTCTGGCTATCATGATCACCTGCCTGGCGCTCAACATCCTCTCCGAGGGCATTACCGACGCCATGGCCGCTGCTCCCTCCGCCGCCCTGGATCCGACCGATTCCTCCAAGCGCCGCGAGGCCGACCTGCTGGTCTCCGACCCTGTTCGCGCTTACAAGGAGCAGGCTCAGTCCCTGTCCGCCCGTCTTGGCGCCCTGCGCGATGTCGAGCTCAAGCGTAACGACCGCCATGTGCCCGATGAGTCCGTTGAGCCGATCCTTTCGGTCCGTGATTTCTGCATCCAGTTTGAGCACCACGGTGATATCAACGTCGTCGATCATGTCAACTTTGATGTCCGTCCTGGCCAGACCATGGGCCTGGTCGGTGAGTCCGGCTGCGGTAAGTCCATCACCACGCTGGCCATCATGGGCCTGACCGACGATGACGAGCATCTTTCCGGTGAGGTTCTCTGGGAGGGCCGCGACCTGCTCAAGATGAGCAAGAAGGAGTGGTTCGGCCTGCGCGGTACCGATATCGCCATGGTCTATCAGGACGCCCTGTCCTCGCTCAACCCCTCCATGCTCATTTCCGCCCAGATGAAGCAGCTCACCAAGCGCGGCGGTACCCGTAGCGCCGAGGAGCTCCTGGAGCTCGTGGGCCTCGACCCCAAGCGTACGCTCGAGAGCTATCCGCATGAGCTTTCCGGTGGTCAGCGTCAGCGCGTTCTGATCGCTATGGCCCTTACCCGCGACCCCAAACTGGTCATCTGCGACGAGCCCACGACCGCTCTGGACGTTACCGTCCAGAAGCAGGTCATCAAGCTGCTTAACGATCTTCAGGCCAAGCTCGGCTTTGCCATGATCTTCGTTTCGCACGACCTGGCACTGGTCGCCGAGGTCGCTCATAACATCACGGTTATGTACGCCGGCCAGGTTATCGAGCAGGCGCCCACCAAGGAGCTGCTCACCAACCCGATTCACGAGTACACCCGCGGCCTTCTGGGTTCCGTCCTGTCCATCGAGAGCGGTTCGGGCCGCCTGCACCAGGTGCCCGGCGCCGTTCCGAGCCCGCGCGATTTCCCCAAGGGCGATCGCTTCGCACCCCGCTCGAGCCATCCGCGCATTGGCCTGGACACCCGTCCGGTCTTCAAGCGCGTGCCCGGCACCGAGCACTTCTATTCCGAGCTCCCCGACGAGGTGCTCAAGGCAAATGGTTTGACCCCTCACGCGGAGGTGATGTAGATGAGCGAGACCGCAGTCAACGGCGTCGAGCCGATCATCTTCCTTGATGACGTCCACGTCACCTTTAGGACCCGTACCGGCTCGATTCTGCACCCCAACCTGGTTCACGCCGTCCAGGGTGTAACGATTAAGCTCATGCCCGGACAGACCATCGGCATCGTCGGCGAGTCCGGTTGCGGAAAGTCCACCACCGCCAACGTCATGTGCGGCCTGCAGGCCCCCACGAGCGGCAAGGTCTACTTTAAGGGCAAGGACGTTACCAAACGTACCGCCGAGGACCGTCGCCACATGGGTCGCGTCATCTCGGTCGTGTTCCAGAACCCGGCCACGGCGCTCAATCCCCGCATGGTCGTTCGCGAGCAACTGCTCGACCCCATGCGCGTCCACAACCTGGGTACCGAGGCCGAGCAGGAGAAGCGCGTCAAGGAGCTCTTGGAGCTCACCGGTCTGCCCAGCTCCGCCGCCGAGGTTCTTCCCGGCCAGCTTTCGGGCGGCCAGCGCCAGCGCGTCGCAATTGCGCGCGCCCTGTCGCTGAACCCCGATGCCATCATCGCCGACGAGCCCACCTCGGCTCTGGACGTTTCGGTCCGCGCGCAGATTCTGAACCTGCTGACCGACCTTAAGAAGGAGCTCGGCCTGGCCATGGTGTTCATCAGCCATGACATCCAGACGGTCCGCTATATCTCTGACGACATCATCGTTATGAATGGCGGCAAGATCGTCGAGCAGGGCGAGGCCAAGCAGGTCTTCCAGCACCCTCAGGACCCCTACACCAAGATGCTGCTCGGCGCTGCGCCGTCGCTGCTGCATCCCAAGCTCGGCGAGTAGCCTCGCTTTCCCTCCCGTGCGCCCGGTTCCCTTGCCGGGCGCACCTCCGTTGCGATTTCGAAAGGTTGGGTTCACGAGCCATGCCAAGTGCTCAGGAGCTACAACAGCAATTTGGTGAATATCGAGGCGCTATGCCCCGTCCATCGGATTTCGATCTCTTTTGGAAGGACCGCATGGCCGAGGCCGACGCCGTCGAGCTCGACTATGCGATTGAGGCGGCTTCGGTTGCGGATTCCGCGACCTGTCGGTTTTTCGACCTCTGGTATACCGGCATGTGCGGTGCACGCCTGCATGCCAAGTATCTCCAGCCGGTTTCGGACGAGCCCGTGCCGCTGGTGCTACAGTTCCACGGCTATCCGGGTGCAAGCCGCAGCTGGTTCGAGCAGGCGTCGTTTGCGGGCATGGGCATGGCACTCATCGCTCTCGATTGTCCTGGCCAGGGTGGCCCCTCCGAGGATATTGGTGGATTTGAAGGCACGACGGTTGCTGGGCATATCGTCGCCGGTATCGACGGCGACCCGGCCAATCTTTACTATGTCCGCTTGCACCAGGATATCCGCATTCTGTGCCGTATTGTTCGCGAGCTCGAGGGCATCGATCTTTCCCGCGTATTTGTGAACGGCGCATCGCAGGGCGGCGGTTTGGGCATTGCGACCTGCGCGCTTAATAGTGAGCTTATCAATCGCGCTGCCATCCTCTATCCCTTCCTGTCGGATTTCCGCCTTGTTTGGGATCTGGATGCCGACGATATCGCTTATGAAGGCCTGCGTTATTGGTCGCGTTGGTTTGACGAGGACTCGACTCGTATTGAGGAGGCCTATGCCAAACTGGCGTACTTCGATTCCAAGAACTTTGCCCCCATGGTCAAATGCCCCGTGCTGTTTGGCACGGGCACAGCCGATATCGTCTGTCCGCCGGCGACGCAGTTTGCGGTCTACAACAATCTGGCCTGTGAGAAGCGACGCGAGTTCTTTGAGGGCTTTGGCCACGAGGAGATTCAGGACTTTGACGATCTGATCATTCCGTTTTTCTGCGAGGGAGGGGAGGCTCATGTCTAAGTGCGAGAGCAATATCGACGAGCTGATCGTCCCCGGGCTCGCGGAGATGCCTGGAACGGTTTCGTCAAGGCTCGCAGAATATCGGGACTGGCGCGGTGATGTCCAAGCAGATGTTTCTGATTTAGAGACATGCGCTTCGAATCTTGAGATTCAAGGCCTGGCCATTACGGCGATTGACTTTGTTAACCCCTGCGCCCGTTACTCGGAGGTCTCCTTTGAGCTCGGTGACGATGCGATTCACGCTCGTTTGATCGAGCCTGTCGGTCGTGCCCGAGTGTCTGAGCGCGTGCCGCTGTGCCTGATGTTTCACGACATCGATCGACCCGTGCGTGGATGGCATCACATGACGAGATTTGCCGCCATGGGGTATGCCGTTCTCGCGCTGGATGACGATGTTGCTGGTGCGGACGACCTGCAGTGGGGGATTGCTTCGCCCGCTTTTGTCAAGCGCGTCCGTTGGGGCTGCGCGTTGGCGAAGGTCGCGCGCAATCTTGATGGCATGGATCCCGATCGCATTTTTGCATGGGGCGAGGGTCTTGGCGGCGGTGTCGCGCTGGCGGTTTCTGCTCTGGACGAGCGCGGACTTGCCTGCACGGCGGTTGCCAATCCAATTCCCGGTGGCCTCGAGGCTCTGTCGTCTCGGGTGCGCGGATCGGTGCTCATGGGCACGTCGCTCATGGATACCGTGAGCGACCCCAAGGGTCAGTTTGCCGTATTCAACGGTCTTGAGTGTGACCGGAGGCATATCATCTATGCCAAATACGCTCATGAGCGTATTAACGCGTTCGAAAACGAAGTCGTCGACTTCTTTAACCAAACGTTCTATCCGTGTTCTTTGGCCTAGACGGCCTGGACACTGCCAACAAGAGTGAGCGGCATAGGGCCGCTCGCCAGACAGCTAAGGAGATTCTTGTGGCAACTCAGAAATTCACCGGCGTTATCCCTCCCGTCGTTGTTCCCGATACCGAAGACCACCAGCTCGACGTTGCCTCCTTTGAGCGCAGCATCAACCGCATGATCGATGCCGGCGTCGATGGTCTGTTCTTCTTGGGGTCTTCGGGCGAGGTCGTCTTCTCCACCGATGAGCGCCGTCGCCAGATTATCGCCGAGGCCGTTCGTATCGTCGACCACCGTGTGCCTGTTCTGGTCGGCATCATCGATACCGAGACCGAGCGCATGATTGAGCACGGCAAGGTCGCCCAGGAGCTGGGCGCCGATGCCCTCGTCGCCACCTGCCCGTTCTATGCCCTGCAGGGTATGACCGAGGTCGAGGAGCACTTCCGCATCCTGCACGAGGAGCTCGACCTGCCCATCTTTGCCTATGACATTCCCGTCTGCGTTCACACCAAGCTCCCCTGGAAGCTCCTTGCCAAGCTCGGCGCCGAGGGCGTCCTTGCTGGCGTCAAGGATTCCTCGGGTGATGACATCTCGTTCCGCTACCTCGTTCAGGAGAACGAGAAGAACGGCCATCCGATGAGCATCCTCACCGGTCACGAGGTTGTTGTCGACGGCGCCTATCTCGGCGGCGCTGACGGTTCCGTCCCGGGTCTCGCCAACGTTGAGCCCGAGGGCTACGTGCGTCAGTGGAAGGCCGCTCAGGCTGGTGACTGGGCTACCGTCAAGGCCGAGCAGGATCGTCTCAATGAGATCTCCCACATCTGGGATGTCACCTCGGGCGTCCAGGGCTATGCCGGTGGCGTCGGCGCCTTCAAGACCGCTATGAACCTCATGGGCATCTTCGACAGCCCGACCATGCCGCGCCCGGTGAAGGCCATGACCGGTGAGAACGTCGAGGCGATTAAGAAGGTCCTCCAGGACAACGGCCTCCTTTAAAGCTTTCCCAGGCACCCGACCTCGCCGTTCAACCGTGCGGCCATGACCCATTAGGTCAATGGCCACACGGCTTCTCGGCGATCTCGGGCACCTGGAAAACCTTTACCGCGCTGTGACGGCTAGCCTGACGGCGCATTTCCTGTAGTTGTTTATATCTCCTAAGGAGAGCGACATGGAGAACAAGTACGTTTGCTCCGTCGATATCGGCGGCACCAAGATTGCGACTGCCATTATGGAGTATCCGGCTGATGGCGGCGTGCCCCATCCGGTCTTTGAAGCCGAGGTTCCCACCGAGGCCCAAGAAGGCGGCGAGGCAGTTTTCCAGCGCATCGAGGCGTCCATCAAGGCTGCTCTCGAGGCGAACCCCGATGTCGAGGTCCTCGGTATCGGTATTGGCGCCGCCGGTGTCGTCGACCCCAAGACGGGCGCCATCGCCTACGCCAACGAGATCATGCCCGGCTGGTCTGGCGTTCAGTTGGGGCCGCGTCTGCGCGAGGACCTTGGTCTTCCCGTTGCCGTGGTGGGCGACGTGCAGGCTCATGCTCTGGGCGAGGCCCACTGGGGCGTCGGCAAGGGCAAGTTCTCCGTCTTGTG
Organism: Collinsella aerofaciens; assembly: GCA_048233475.1. Taxonomy (GTDB): domain Bacteria; phylum Actinomycetota; class Coriobacteriia; order Coriobacteriales; family Coriobacteriaceae; genus Collinsella; species Collinsella aerofaciens_CM. The sequence continues at coordinate 26,718 of DBFANS010000055.1, forward strand.
TCTGGGCATCGGTACGGGCATCGGCGGCGCATATGTCGAGAACGGCCGCGTGATGCAGGGCTTCCACGGTGCTGCCGGTCATATGGGCCACATCGAGTGCTCGGCTGCCGCCGGCATTCCCTGCGCCTGCGGGCGTTCTGGCCATCTTGAGTCTGTTGCTTCGGGCACTTCCATTGGTCGCATGTACGACGAGCGCTTTGGCCGCGTCGACCCCAGCCGTCCTTCGGTCGGTCGCGATGTAAACGACCTGTGCCGCGCGGGCGACGCAAAGGCGACTGAGGTCATCCATGACGCCGGCTTTGCGCTGGGTGCCAGCTTGGGCTCGCTCGCTAACATCCTGGACCCTGAGGTCATCGTGCTTTCGGGTGGCGTGATTCACCAAGGTCCCGATTGGCGTTCACAGACGTGGAAGGATTCGGTACACGAGGGCTATGCCAGCCAGGCGCTCGATCCGCTTCAGGACACGCCGATCCTCATCGGTTCTCTTGAGGGCGATGCTCCGCTCATCGGTGCCGCCGAACACCTTCTTGCGTCGTTGAAATAAACATAGCTACCAAGTGCGCCTTCTGAGGTGCCGCAGATTGACGTGAAAGAGGAGCGAAGCGTACTTCGGTACGCGAGCGACGGTTTGAACGTCAAGGTGCGGTGTCTCAGAAGGCTGTTTTTGAGAAAGGTTGAGTCGAACATGACCGTTGATCCTTTGATCCAGTCCCTGAAGGGCAAGCTCGTCGTGAGCGTTCAGGCGTATATGGGCGAGCCGCTTCGTACGCCCGAGACCATGGCTCAAATGTCTCGTGCTTGCGAGCTCGGCGGCGCCGCCGCCATTCGCTGCCAGGGCCTTGCCGACATTGCCGCCATTAAGGGTCGCTGTGAGGTCCCCGTTATCGGCCTGTGGAAGGATGGGCACGAGGGCGTTTACATCACGCCGACGCTGCGTCACGCTCGCGCCTGCGTTGCTGCGGGTGCCGATATCGTGGCGATCGACGCCACCGATCGTCCGCGTCCCGACGGCAAGTCGGTCGAGGATACCTTCCGCCCGCTGCACGAGGAGGGTGTGCTCCTGATGGCGGATTGTGCCACCATCGAGGACATTCGCCGTGCGGTTGATATGGGCTTCGACCTGGTATCTACCACGCTTTCTCACGGTGTCGCTGCCATCGACTGCACCATGGCCGATGGCCCCGATCTGCCGCTCCTGCGTCAGGCGACCGAGGAATTCCCCGGTCTTCCCATCATCTGCGAGGGCCGCGTGCACACGCCCGAGGAGGCTCGCGCCGCGATCGATGCTGGCGCCTGGGCCGTTGTCGTCGGCACCGCCATCACGCATCCCACGAGTATTACAAGTTGGTTCAAGGCTGCGCTTGAGGCGTAAGACAGGCCTCGTATCCGCTCGGGGCGGTATACTCAATAAAGGCAATTGATCGCGCGGGATCCGCTGGCCGGGTCCCGCGCTTGTTTTAGGAGGCGCACATGCAAAAGGGAGATGCCATGGATGCGGCGGAGCGCTCGGAGCGCATCCCCGATATCGTCATCATCACCGGAATGTCTGGATCGGGCCGAACGCAGGCCATGCATGTGTTCGAGGACATGGGCTACTTTTGCATCGACAACTTGCCTCCGCGTCTGATCGCCCAGCTTGCCGAACTCGTCGGCATCAATACGGGCGTGGGCAGGCATCTTGCCGTCACCTGCGACCTGCGCAGCCAGGGCTTGTTCGATGAGCTGCTCGATGCCGTTGCCGCACTCGAGGAGCGCGAGATGAGCTGTGACATCGTGTTTCTCGAGGCCTCTGACGAGGTGCTGATTCGTCGCTACAGCGAAAATCGCCGCCGTCATCCCATTGCCAAGCCGGGGGAGACTACGGCCGATGCCATTCAGCGCGAGCGCCTTCAGCTGCAGGGCGTGCGCGACCGAGCCGATATGATTATCGACACGAGCCGTCTGCGTACCTCTGCGCTGCGCAACAAGCTACGTATGGCATTTTCCGAGCTGTCCGACCAGCAGCTCATGGACGTCCACGTGTTCTCGTTTGGCTTTAAGCACGGCATGCCCGTCGAGGCGGACATTATGATCGACGTCCGCTTCCTGCCCAATCCGTTCTACGATCCCGAGATGCGCACGATGACCGGTCTCGATAAAAAGGTCTCTGATTTTGTTCTGGACCATCCCAAGACGCAGGAGTTTTGGAAGGCTTGGACACAGCTGCTCGATACGGTGATGCCAGGCTATATCGCGGAGGGTAAGCCGCAGCTTTCTATCGCCATCGGCTGCACGGGCGGCCAGCATCGCAGCGTTGCCATTGCCGAGGCCACGGCCCGTTACCTGGAAGGCGCTCAGTATCATGTGAGCATCTCCCACCGCGACCTGTCGCGCGCCAACACGAAGGCATAGGCCTGCATGTCGTTTACCGCTGAGGTGCGCGACGAGCTTGCGCGCTGCGAACCCGAATGTGAATACTGCGACTTGTCGACGCTCGCCGCCCTCACGCGCGTGAGTGGTACGCTCTCCCTTGCCGGCTCTGGGCGGTATCGTTTGACCGTTGCGACTGAGACGGGAGCCGTCGCGCGCACGATGATCACGCTGACGCATCGTATCCTTAAGCTCAAAACGGAGTTCACCGTCCGCAAATCTGTCTTGCATAAGGTTCGAAACTACCTCATCACCTTGCCTGATCAGCCAGACCTGGATAAGGCCTTGGTTCTGCTGGGTATCCTCGACCGTAGGGGAGGACTTGTCGCCGGCGTACCCCGACATATCGTTGCCCGTCCTTGCTGTAGACTTGCCTATATCCGCGGCGCGCTCATCGCGGGCGGCTTCGTGGCCGATCCACGCGGCGATTTTCATTTGGAGATCGCTGTGCAGGGCGAGCAATATGCCAAGGGACTTTGCAATCTGTTGGAGCAGATTGGGGTCCATGCTCGTGTTAATGCACGGCGGGGGTCATATGCCGTGTACATTAAGAGCGCCGAGGAAATCGAGCATCTATTAAAGCTGATTGGTGCCAAGCGCAGCGTTGCCGAGATTGAGGAGGCGCGCGCGGTCAAGTTGGTTAAGAACGATGTGAACCGTCGCGTGAATGCCGAGCTCGCCAACCAAACCAGAAGCGCCGGTGCTGCCCAACATCAGCTTGCGCTTATCGACGAGCTCGAGCAGCGTGGCCTTCGCGATGCGCTTCCGGATGCCTTGGCGGTCTTTTGCGACCTGCGCGAGCGCTATCCTGATCTGTCGCTGCGTGATTTGGGGGAGATGGCTGACCCTCCCTTGTCGAAGTCAGCCCTCTACCATCGTGTTTTACGGCTTGAAAAGCTCATTGAAGCAAACAGGTAGTTTGAAGTAACGACTTATATACGGATTTAGCTGCTATTTTAGTCTTTAAAACGTTTTAACGTAAATTTGCTTTTCAATTTCGAGCATTCTCGTGAAATTCAAGTCAAAAAAAAGGTATATTAGGCGAGTGGTTAGTTTGTGGGCCTCAACGGCGGGCGCTGTAGCTCGCGGGGGCCTTACGAAAGGAGACACAATGGCAGTAAAGGTTGCTATTAACGGCTTCGGTCGCATCGGTCGTCTGGCTTTCCGTCAGATGTTCGGTCATGAGGGCTCCGAGATCGTCGCTATCAACGACCTCACCTCTCCCGATATGCTCGCTTACCTGCTGAAGTACGACTCCACGCAGGGCAACTACGCTCGCGATCACGAGGTCGTTGCTGGCGAGGATTCCATCACCGTTGACGGCAAGGAGATCAAGATCTACAAGGAGGCCGACGCCAACAACCTGCCTTGGGGCGACCTCGACGTCGACGTCGTTCTCGAGTGCACCGGCTTCTACACCAGCAAGGCTAAGGCTCAGGCCCACATCAACGCTGGCGCCAAGAAGGTCGTCATCTCCGCTCCGGCCGGCAGCGATCTGCCCACCATCGTGTACAACGTCAACCATGAGACGCTGACCGCTGAGGACAACATCATCTCCGCTGCTTCCTGCACCACCAACTGCCTCGCCCCGATGGCCAAGGGTCTGAACGACTTCGCTCCCATCGTGTCCGGCATCATGACCACCATCCATGCCTTCACCGGCGACCAGATGCCGCTCGACGGCCCGCAGCGCAAGGGCAACTTCCGTCGCTCCCGCGCCTGCTCCGAGAACATCGTCCCGAACACCACGGGCGCTGCCAAGGCCATCGGCCTGGTTCTCCCCGAGCTCAACGGCAAGCTCATCGGTGCCGCCCAGCGCGTCCCGACGCCGACCGGCTCGCTGACCAACCTCTACGCCGTCGTTGACAAGAAGGTCACCGTCGACGAGGTCAACGCTGCCATGAAGGCCTACGCCGAGACCATCCCCGAGACCTTCGCCTACAACGAGGACCAGATCGTCTCCCGCGACATCGTCGGCGAGACCCACGGCTCCATCTTCGACGCCACTCAGACCATGTGCTCTGACCTCGGCAACGGCCAGACCCTCGTTCAGGTCACCTCTTGGTACGACAACGAGAACTCCTACACCTCTCAGATGGTCCGCACCATCAAGTACTTCGAGAAGTTCGTTGCTTAATTTAGCTTTTAGCGAATAGCTCGTTGAGCGTCTAAAGAAGGGCGCGGCCTTATAGGGCTTACACCCTAGGGTCGCGCCCTTTTTATAAGAAATCGTCTGCCGTAATGGGAGGCAGACACGTACGAAAGGTAGAAGCAAACATGGCCTTTACCAAGAAGACCGTCCGCGACATCGATGTCGACGGCAAGCGCGTTCTCGTCCGCGTTGACTTTAACGTGCCTATCAAGGATGGCGTCGTTGGCGACACCACCCGCATCAAGGCTGCCCTGCCCACCATCAACTATCTCGTTGAGCACAACGCTCGCGTCATCCTCATGAGCCACCTCGGCCGTCCCGAGGGCACCGGCTTCCAGCCCGAGTTGTCCCTCGAGCCCGTCGCCAAGAAACTCGCTGAGCTCTCTGGTCTCGACGTTGCCTTTGTCGCCGACACCTACGGCGAGAAGGCTGCTGAGGCTGTCGCCGCCGTCGAGCCGGGCAAGGTCCTCGTTCTCGAGAACGTCCGTTTTGACAAGCGTGAGAAGAAGAACGATCCCGAGATCGCCAAGAAGCTCGCTTCCTATGGCGACGTCTTCGTTCTCGATGCCTTCGGCACCGCTCACCGCGCCCAGGGTTCCGTCGTGGGCCCCGCCGCTTACCTGCCTGCCGTCGCTGGCTTCCTGCTCGAGAAGGAGGTCGACACGCTGACCGGCATCTTCGCCGAGCCCGAGCGTCCCTTCGTCGCCATCGTCGGCGGTTCCAAGGTTTCCTCCAAGATCGGTGTTCTCGATCACCTCATCGACTCCGCTGACACCCTGATTATCGGTGGCGGCATGGCCTACACCTTCTTCCTGGCTCAGGGCCTGACCGTTGGTCAGTCCCTCAAGGAAGAGGACTGGGTCGAGCGCGCCGGCGAGATGCTCAAGAAGGCCGAGGAGAAGGGTGTCAAGATCCTACTCCCCATCGACAACCGTGTTGCCGATCACTTTGGCGAGGACGCTGTCCCCGAGGTTGTTGCTTCCGACGCTATCCCCGACGATCGTGAGGGTATGGACATCGGTCCCAAGACCGAGGAGCTCTATGCCGAGGCTGTCAAGGGCGCCAAGACCGTGTTCTGGAACGGCCCCATGGGCGTCTTCGAGTTTGACAACTTTGCTCACGGCACCCAGGCTATCGCCGAGGCTCTCGCCGAGGCTGACTGCACCTCGATCATCGGCGGTGGTGACTCTGTCGCAGCTGTCAACAAGTTCAACCTGGCCGACAAGATGAGCTGGATCTCCACCGGTGGTGGCGCTTCCATGGAGCTCGTCGAGGGTAAGGCCCTGCCCGGAGTGGAGGCGCTTCTCGATGCCTAATCGCACCCTTCTTATCGCTGGTAACTGGAAGATGAACAACGACGTCGCCGAGGCCGCCAAGCTCGCCGACGAGCTGGCTCAGGCTCTGCCCGAGGTTCCGGCTGGCGTCGAGGTGCTCGTCTGCCCTCCGACCATCGACATCACCACGGTTCATGACCGCATTCAGGCTGCCCCCATCGCCCTCGGTGCACAGAACGTGTACTGGGAGGCCAAGGGTGCCTTCACGGGTGAGTCCTCTTGCGACATGCTCAAGTCCGCTGGCTGCACCTACTGCATCATCGGTCACTCCGAGCGTCGCGACTACTTCCACGAGACCGACGAGGACCAGAACAAGAAGGCCAAGGCTCTCGTTGCCGCCGGCCTTGTTCCCGTCTTCTGCTGCGGCGAGTCCCTTGAGGTCCGCGAGGCCGGCACCTATGTCGAGCACGTCGTGAACCAGGTCAAGGCTGGCCTTGCTGGTCTTGAGATCACCTGCCCCAAGCAGGTCGTCGTCGCCTATGAGCCCATCTGGGCCATCGGCACTGGCAACACCGCCACCCCGGAGCAGGCCGGGGAGGTCTGCGGGGCCATCCGCAGCATCCTGCGCAAGCTCTATGGGGCCCGCATCGCCCGCTCCACCACCATCCAGTACGGCGGCTCCATGAACGAAGCCAACGCCGAGGCCCTGCTGGCCCAGGAGGACGTGGACGGCGGCCTGATCGGCGGCGCTTCCTTAGACCCTGACAAATTCTTGCAGATCATCCACAC
>DBFANS010000056.1:0-41250 GCA_048233475.1 Collinsella aerofaciens
GATATGAGACTGAGCCGAAGGCGTCGACGACATGCCGGGGGCGGACCGGGACGGGTTCAACGGCAGGCCCCGCCGACCGATTGCAAGCGGTCGGCGGGGCCATTGTGGCTCTTGACAGCGGATTGGGTCATATGAGCGAAAACCCGCCAGAGCGAGGGAGGCCCTTTTGGGGCGAGATGACGCCATAGGTTGAGCATAAGTCAGCGAGCGGGTCGCATTTGAGGCAAGGTGACGTGAAACGAAAGGGCGCTGACCTTCTGGTCGCGCCCTTGAAGTTGAACGTCAGATTGTCCAAATGCGGCCCGCGCAGCGTCAACTAGTTACGCGGTTCGTAGAACCGCGTAACCCCTAAAAACGGTTGCCGCGGAAGCCGCCACCGTTGCGGCCGCCGCGATCGCCACCGCGACCGCCACGGTCGTTACCACGGTTGCCGCCGAAGCCGCCACGGTTGCCACCGCGATCGCCATAGCCACCACGGTTGCCGCCAAAGCCGCCGCGACCGCCACGGTCGCCGCCACGGTCACCAAAGCCGCCGCGGCCACCGCGATCGCCACCGCGACCGCCACGGTCGCCGCCACGGCCACCGCGATCGCCAAAGCCGCCGCGACCGCCACGGTCGCCGCCACGGCCACCGCGATCGTCACGGCCGCCGCGAGGACCGCGGTCCTCGTCCAGGCCCATGGCGACGAGCGGAGCGATAACCTTATCGAGAGCGGCCATCAGCTCGGTGGCCTCCTCGTAAGAAAGCTCGGGCAGGAGCTTCTCCTTCTTGTTGGCAAGCTCGACCAGGCCCTCAGCGGCATCCTCGGCAGCGAAGACAACGATCTTGCGCATATCGCCCTCGGCGTCGTCGATGCGGCCGACCAGATCGGCAGCCTCGGCCTCGGCCATCAGGCCATCGAGCTCACGAAGGCGCATGCCCAGCAGGTCGGACATTTCCTTCTGCTCCATCTTGGGCTTGAGGTCAAGAAGCTTGATGGCGCGCTCGATGTTCGCCATGCGCTCGGCCTTGGCCTCCTCCTCCTTGGAAATAGCAAAGCGACGGCTACGCAGCAGGCGGGCGGCCTTCTGCATCTTGTCCATCAGCTCTTCGTCATCGTAATCAACGGCGGCCTCGGCAACCTCGGCCTCCTCCTCGGCGGAAACCTCGTCAGCAGCCTCAACCTCGGCAGCTTCGGTCTCCACGGTCTCGACTGCCTCGACCTCGGCAGCCATGGTCTCGTTCTCGGTCTCGTTCATGATCTCTTCGTTCTCAGACATGAGACTCCTTCTTGGCCCTCTCGGGCATCATCGCCCCATTCGCGGGGCCCGTCGCGCACTCTTTGCGCTTTAAACATTCATGCCTCTCGGCAAAACGTCCATTAGTTTATGGTGTCGCCCGCTAATCTAGCTGCAGAATCTATGTGCACACATTAATGCGACATGTGCGACTCGCGGCGAGCGTACACAACCGATACCACAAATCCGACCACGGCAATTACAGCCGCCACACGCACGGCTGCCGCAAATCCAATCGCCTGGGCAACGTCGGTCGCAACGCCAGCGGCGCCGGCAGTCGCCGCAGAACTCGAGAGCAGGCCGATAAACAGCGACGGGCCAAACGATGCGGCAATCATGTTCCACGTGTTGAGCAATGCCGTTCCGTGAGGATGCTCGGCGACAGGCAGCGTCTCCAAGCCGGCCGTTTGCGAGGGGCTCAGCACCAAACCGACTCCGGCATACACAACAACGGTCAGCGCCACGACGACGCCGATGTTCATGCTTGCGGCCGTCATCGAGATGACAGTCTGCCCCACGGCGATCAGGGCAAAGCCGACCGGCAGCAGCGGCCATGCGCCTCGGGCGTCCATCACGCGTCCGCCCACAATCGAGGTCACGGCATTGCAGGCAATCGCCGGCAAAATGAGCAAGCCCGCAACAAGGGCGGTCATGCCGTATGCGCCCTCAAAATAGAGCGGCAACAAAACGCTCATCGAGAACGTCGTCATCATCGACACCACCACAAGCAGACACGCAGGCCAAAAACGAACGCTCGCCATGGGACGCACGTTAAGCACCGGATGCTCGAGCTTGAGTTGGCGGGCCGCAAACAGGCCGAGCAGCACAATGGCGGCGAAGAGCGTCGCGATGCCGGCAATCAGATTGGTCGAGAACTCGCCTACGGAATACACAAATGCCGTAATACCGGCGGCGAGCAAAACAACCGACAGAATATCAAGCGTGGCGTTCGAACGCTCTCCGACATTCTGAACGAGCTTTACGCCCGCCGCAGCGACCACAATGCCGCCCACCAGCGGCACTACGAACACCGCCCTCCAGCCAAACAACGTGCACATTAGACCGCTGATCACGGGTCCAAACGCCGGCCCCAGCGTAATGCAGGCACCGCCCAGGCTCAGATACAGACCGAGCTTCTCGCGCGGAGCGCAAGACAGCACCACGTTCATCATGAGCGGAAACAAGATGCCCGATCCCGCAGCCTGCAAAATACGGCTTGGCAGCAAAACGCTAAACGACGGAGCGAACAGGCACAGGACTTCGCCGGCGACCATGCATCCGCATGCGAAAAACAGCAGCTTGCGCGTCGAGAAACGGCCGGACAGAAAGGCCATAATGGCCGTAAAGATCGACGTCACGATCATGTAGCCCGAAACGAGCCACTGCGCCGTGGTGGCACTCACCGAAAAGGCCGCCATAATGTCGTGCAGCGCCACGTTAATGATGTTCTCGTTAAACGCGGCAACAAAGGCTGCAACATACATTACGACGAGAATCGCCGAGGCTGTCGACGGTGATTGAGTTTGCTTTTGGGATTTGGTCCCCATGAAATTCCTTCCTCTTAGAACGACAATCGCATCGCCCCAGAGGAACGGTCCAGGGCGAAAATGAGCCCTAGACTTACGCCAGACGCCGTACACGACGAATCTGACAACATGGTCCAACGTCGAAAGATTGTAACGCGGTCGCGCAGCTTTCCTTCCGCGCTATTATTAAAAGTCCACGAAAGCATGAGACATGAGGAGCCCGCCATGATTAAGCCCATCATGAAATCCGAGTTCTTTTTACGCCTGCCTTCCGAAGACGCGGGACCCGACGACGCCGTGATCGGGCAAGACCTCCTGGATACGCTCCACGAGCATGAGCACGAGTGCGTGGGCCTCGCTGCCAACATGATCGGCGTGCGCAAACGCATCATCTGCGTAAAGGACGGCAGCAAATCGCTGCTCATGTACAACCCGCAAATTCTTGAGCAGGTCAACGCCTACCAGACGAGCGAAGGGTGCCTCTCGTTGGCCGGCGAGCGTCCCTGTACCCGCTATCGCCGCATTAAGGTTGAGTATTTGGACGAGAACTTCGTCCACCGCATCAAAAACTTCTCGGGCTACACCGCCGAGATCATCCAACACGAAATCGACCACTGCGACGGGATCGTTATATAGTTCCGCCGATTCAAGAAAGCTCCCCGCAGCAAAACAACTGCAGGGAGCTTTTCATAGTGCGGAGCTTCTATCCCACTAGCTCTGGCGGTAATGATCAAAGAAGTCGGCGAGGTCTTCGAGCGACTCTTTGAGCACTTCCATGCGCGGCAGATACACGATGCGGAAGTGGTCGGGCTCGGCCCAGTTAAAGCCGCCGCCGCGCGTGATCAGGATCTTCTTCTCGTGCAGCAGGTCGAGAGCGAACTGCTCGTCATCGGTGATGTTGAACTTCTTAACATCCATCTTGGGAAAGATATAGAACGCCGCGCGCGGCTTGACCACCGAGATGCCGTCAATCTTGTTGAGCGCCTCATACACAAAGTTGCGCTGCTCGTAGACACGACCGCCCGGCCGGATATAGTCGTTAACCGACTGATGGCCGCCAAGCGCCGTCTGGACGATCGACTGAGCCGGCACGTTGGAGCACAGGCGCATGTTGGAGAGCATGTTGATGCCCATGATGAAGTCGCTCATGCAGCGCTGGTTGCCCGAAAGCACCATCCAGCCAATACGATAGCCCGCAATCATGTGCGACTTGGAAAGGCCGCTAAAGGTGACGCAGGGCAGGTCGGGGGCGAGCGAGGCAATCGAGACGTGCTCGTAGCCGTCCATGCACAGACGATCGTAGATCTCGTCGGCAAAGATCATGAGCTGGTGCCTGCGCGCAACCTCAACGATGCCCTCGAGCACCTCACGCGGGTAGACCGAGCCCGTGGGGTTGTTGGGGTTGATGATGACGAGGGCCTTGGTCGCGCTCGTGATCTTGGACTCCATATCCTCCAGGTCGGGATACCAATCCGCCTGCTCATCGCACAGATAGTGCACGGGATGGCCGCCGGCAAGGGTTGCGCACGCCGTCCAAAGCGGATAGTCGGGGCTGGGGATCAGAATCTCGTCGCCATTGTCGAGCAGCGCGTTCATCGAAAGCTGAATGAGCTCGGACACGCCGTTGCCCGTGTAGATATGCTCCATCTGAACATTGGGCAGGCCTTTGATCTGCGAATACTGCATGATCGCCTTGCGCGCAGAGAACAGGCCGCGCGAGTTGGAATAGCCTTCGCAGTCGGGCAGCTGCTGGCGCATGTCCTTGATGACCTCGTCGGGCGTGCGGAAACCGAAGGGCGCCGGGTTGCCGATATTGAGCTTGAGGATGCGCTCGCCCTCGTCCTCCATACGGGCGGCCTCGTCGACGACGGGACCGCGCACATCATACAGGACGTTATCAAGCTTGGTGGATTTAGAAAAAGTACGCATGGTGGTGCTCCTTGGAATTTGAGCTGAGGGATGGGGTTCGGGCTTGGAAACGTTACGGGGCGATGATGCCTCGCCTTGATCGGCGTCACCGGCAAGCAGCCAGGTAACATCGACCTCCAAAATGCGGGCGAGCAGCTCTGCCACATCGCGCCGCGGAATCGTCTTGCCGCTCACATATTGGCTCATCTGACTCTTGCCGAGTTTTTTGCCGAGCATCTCCGATGCGCGGATTACGTCCGACTGGCGAACGTCGCGATCGGACATGGTCTGTCGCAGGCGATCGCCAAACGTCTCTTGGGCCACTAGAACCTCCTTGCTGGCAAAGTTCAATTTATAGAACACGAATTGAACCTGAGTTCAATTTAGGCAGCAGTATAGCGCGGCGCATTATCCGGAAGTTCAATTTCACAAGAAAATGTACCGAACCCCGAGAATTGTCCCAAAGCGGACAATGACGTGTACACGTTTAGAGGTATTCAAGGAATCGAGCGGCCGCGAGCGAAACGTCAGCGGTGCGGTATATGGCGTTGATCTGCCGATGGGGATGCCCCTCGAGCGGACGCACGGCGACATCGAACTGGCAGCGCCGCAAGATGAGCGCCGGAAGAATGCTCACGCCCAGGCCGTCCTCGACCATAGCCATAATCGCATAGTCATCCCAGGTCGACAGCTTAGAACGCACCGCCAGGCCCGCGCGGCGAAACAGCGGCGTAATCTCGTCGTCGCTACCGCGTTCCAGCAGAATAAACTGCTCGTTTGCCAAATCGGCAAGGGAAACGACCTCCGCGGTGGCAAGCGAGGAGTCCGCTGGCACCACGGCCATCAGCTCGTCTTGCACCAACGGCCGCGACGCCATGCCGGTGCCGCGTGGCTCGCGCGGGATAAAGCCCAGGTCGCAGCGGCCTTCCGCCACCCATTGCTCAATCTCTGAGTAATCACCCATCAGCAGCTCGTAATCGACATCCGGGTGATCGGCGCGAAACCGCGCGATCACCGGCGGCAACACATGGGTCGCCACACTCGAAAACGTACCGATACAGATCTTGCCACGCATGAGCCCTCGCATCTCGTCCACGCGTCGCTGCAGACGGCCAAACTCTTCGCATAACGCCTCGACCGCCGGCATGACCTGCCGCCCGTCGGCAGAAAGCACTACGCCCTCGCGGCTTCTATCGAGCACTTTAAAGCCCCAGTCGGCCTCGAGATCGGCCACCATACGGCTCACGCCCGACTGCGAATAGCTTAGCCGCTCGGCGGCGCGCGTAAAACTGCCGGCGCGTACGGTCTCGAGCAGCACCTGCATCTTTTGAATATTCGTTTCCACGGCACCCCTCCACCTTTGCATGAGTTTTTCTCATGCTATCCATGCATTATATTCGCTTTTCTTCTAAAGCCAGTTCACCCATAGTGAACATGCTCGGATATAGAGGGGATGTCAGCGCATGAACAACGGACTGTTTACGTACTTAGCAGCATTGCTATTGTTTGGTTCCAACGGCATCATCGCCGCTGCCATCGCGCTGCCGAGCTCCGATATCGTGCTACTACGCACGTTTTTGGGCGCACTCTCGCTTGTCACCGTCCTCGCCATCACCCAACGCCATAAGTTGCAGGCGCCATCTCGCCCCCGCGAAGCCGCAGCCCTCCTCCTCTCGGGAGCCGCACTGGGCGCCAGCTGGATTTTTCTATTCCGCGCCTACCAGACGATCGGCGTCGGCATATCCTCGCTGCTGTACTACTGCGGCCCTATCATTGTCATGGCGCTCTCCCCGCTCATCTTTGGCGAAAAGCTGACCGGTGGCAAAATCGCCGGGTTTATCGCCGTCGCCTGCGGCGCTTTTCTCATTGCAGCGCAAGGTTTAGGCGGCAACATGCCCATTGCGGGCATCGTCTGCGGTATCGCCTCGGCATTTTGCTATGCACTGATGGTCATCGCCAGCAAGGGTGCGCCGCACATCGAGGGTCTCGAGAACTCCGCGCTCCAGGTGAGCGCCGCCTTTGTGACCGCGCTGGTCCTCACGCTCGTCACGCAGGGCGCTCCCTCATTCCTGTCCGCCGGCGTCGCCGCCAGTATTGATTGGCGCGCCGTCGTCATGCTCGGCGTCGTCAACACCGGCATCGGTTGCCTGCTCTACTTTAGCGCTGTCGCCAAGCTGCCCGTCCAGACCGTCGCGGTCGTCGGCTACCTCGAGCCGCTTTCGGCCGTCGTGTTCTCGGCCGTCCTTTTAGGCGAAGCCATAACACCGGTCCGTCTGATGGGTGCCGCACTTATCATCGGCGGCGCGCTCTTTTGCGAACTCGCCGGCAAACGCGCAGACACCAAAGCAAGCATCGCCCAAGCGGCACGCGCTTAAAAGCCCCTGCTTTGAAATGCCACCTGCGTATATTAATAATCCCCAGCTGGGGATTATTGTCTAAAACACCCCGATGTGCCAAACTGCTCTTATATGTATAAAGATGGCATAAAGGTCTACTGCCCTTTGCAGGGGCCAGATGTCCAAGGGAGTCCACGTGGCACACAACGAACTGGAGGCAAGCCTCCAAGACCAGCGTAGTCAGAGCGGACATGGCGCCATCCCCCTCTCCGCTGGCATGCTGCTCGTTACGCTCGGCGTCGTCTATGGCGACATCGGCACGAGCCCTATGTACACCATGAAATCAATTGTCGCCAACAACGGCGGCATCGGTACCGTCAGCGAGGACATGATCCTGGGCGCGCTTTCGCTCGTCATCTGGACCATGACACTCGTGACCACGGTCAAGTACGTGGTAATCGCCATGAAGGCCGATAACCACAACGAAGGCGGCATCTTCGCCCTGTTTAGTCTCGTGCGTAAGGTGGCGCCGTGGCTGATTCTACCCGCTATGATCGGCGGTGCGGCACTGCTTGCCGACGGCATCCTCACTCCCGCCGTCACGGTCACCACAGCCATCGAGGGTCTGCGCACCATCGAATGGGGCCATGCGCTGCTGGGCGACGGCCAGACCAATGTGATCATCATTACCATCATCATTATCTGCGGCCTATTTGCCATGCAGCGTGCCGGCACCTCGTCAATCGGCAAGCTGTTCGGCCCGCTTATGACGCTATGGTTCCTGTTCCTGGCGGGCGCCGGCCTGTTCAACATGCTCGGCAACCTGTCCATCTTGCGCGCACTCAACCCCATCCGCGGCATCATGTTCCTGTTCTCGCCCATCAACCACTCGGGCATCATGGTGCTCGGCTTTGTCTTTCTGTCGACGACCGGCGCCGAGGCGCTCTATTCGGACATGGGTCACGTGGGCAAGGCTAACATTTACGCATCCTGGCCGTTCGTGAAGGCGGCGCTTATCCTTAACTATCTGGGTCAGGGCGCTTGGCTGCTCGCCAACAACTCCAATCCCCAGATGCTCGCGATGGACATCGTCAACCCGTTCTACATGATGCTTCCCGAGCCCCTGCGCCCCTTTGCCATCGTGCTTTCGGCCGTGGCGGCCATCATCGCCTCACAGGCGCTCATCACCGGCTCGTTCTCGCTAGTATCCGAGGCCACGCGTCTCAACCTTATGCCGCACCTGCGCATCCACTACCCCAGCGACACCAAGGGCCAGCTCTATATTCCGCTCGTCAACAACATCATGTGGGTCGGCTGCATCTTCATCGTGCTGCTGTTCCAAAACTCCGAGCGCATGGAGAGCGCCTACGGCCTCGCCATTACCGTGACCATGCTCATGACCACGACGCTTTTGACGAGCTACATCGCCGGCATCCTCAAGCACAAGCTGGGTGTCTGCGTCTTCGCCCTGCTCTTTGGTGCCATTGAGCTGTGCTTCTTCGCCTCGTGCCTTACCATGTTCTTTGACGGCGGCTACGTCATGATCTTCCTGGCCGCGCTGCTGTTTGGCCTTATGTATGTGTGGCGTCGCGGCACCGCCATCGAGCGCACGCAGACGATTCTGCTGCCCGTCTCCAAGTACATCGACCAGCTCGATCGCCTGCGCAATGACGAGACCTATCCCGTGCTCGCCGACAACCTGGTGTTCCTCACCAACAGCCCCGACCCGCTCACGCTCGACCGCGACGTGCTCTATTCCATCCTGGACAAGCACCCCAAGCGCGCCAAGGCATATTGGTTCATCAACGTGCACGTTACCGACGAGCCCTATACGCACGAATATTCCGTTGAGACCTTTGGCACAGACTTCCTGTTCCGCGTGCGCTTGGACCTGGGCTTTAAGGTCAATCAGCGCATCAACGCCTACCTGCGCCAGATCGTTGGCGACCTGATGGCATCTGGTGAGTTGCCACCGCAGCACCACACCTACTCCATCTACGAGACACGCGGCAACGTGGGCGACTTCCGTTTTTGCATGCTGCGCAAGATGCTTGCCCCCGAAACGGACATCAACCGCAACGACCACCGTGTGATGGCCATCAAGTACGCCGTCCGCCGCGCCTGCGGAAGCCCGGCACGTTGGTATGGTCTCGAGAACTCGGCCATCATCATTGAGTACGTACCGCTCTTTGCTCGCATGCGTCCGGCAGTCAAACTCATTCGCACCCAGGTGCCGCTCGAGATCCTGATCGAAGAGGCCGAGGAAATGGAAGTCGACATCTTCTCGGACGACCTGGTCAACGGCAACGAAGCCGGTAAGGACATGAACGTCGATCCCACCGAGCTGCTCGAGAGCGTCGCCGATACGCCCGAACAGCAACAGCTCGACGGCCTCGAGAGCGAACAACTCAACGACGCCAACTTCTAGCGGCGTCACAAATCGACGACAGCGGCCCTGCATCTCACGGGAGACGCAGGGCCGCTTTGCATTGCAGTAAAGCTAACGGCTACGAACGACGCGGCTCGGGAACCACGAGCCTATCGGGGCTCGCGCCCTCGGCATCCATCAGGCTCACGTAGCGAATCGACGGATCCCCATACATCGCGTAGTAATAATTGCCCGTGCGCGCGCTAAAGCATCCGGTATAGATAGTCTTCTCGAACTTGCCATCGCCCATCCTGGACGCCCCCTCAATCATCACCACGCCCTCGAGTGAACGGAACATGCGGACGACGTTTTCGGTCTCGCTCTCCTTTTGCGGGTAATTGGCATTGAGGTACGCCGCCTTTACAAAACGGCTCGGCGAATAGCAGTCACCCGGAATACCGCGCATGCCGGCACCCGCGCCATAGGGCTTGAGCTCGGCGCCACGCCATGTCGCCGTCTGCGGAAAATCGCTTGTGGCCGTGATATAGGTGCGCAGGTTTTCCATGTGCCACGGGAAGGTGGGCTGATTGGCAAGGGTGTCGACCGGATCGTCGTATACATGCAGGCCGTCAGCCATCATCTCGACCACGATGCTACGCTGGCTGTCGCCGATAATCCAATGGAGCAGCGACACGCCCAGCCCCTCTCCGGCAGATTTGGCGACAATCACCGTATCGCGCAGCGCAGCCTCGACCTCGTCGACCGTCGAGAACGTCGCTGCCACCCACAGGGGAAACTCATAGGCCGCGATATTGGTCTTGCCGTCGACAGGGTCCTCGGCATACTCGGCATAACCCGGGAAATTGAGGCCCGCCACGGCGAGGCCCGCATCGTTGCCGCAATCGAAGAACATAGGGTAGTTCTTGTAATCGATGCACATACCGATCACCGCGTGTGCCGCTGTCGCGTCGTCGATAAACGAATACGGGATGTGAAACCCGCGCGGCATCACGCGAACCTGTTGGCCGTAGTCAAAGCTCCAGTCGAGGTTGCGTCCCAGATACATGTGGCCGGAATCATCGGTAAATCGAATACTCGTGCACATAGCGCCTCCTAGCCTTACGTTCTTGCTAAGCTTATTGTCTCCAAACAAAAAGGCGCTAAACACAAAAGCCCGGACATGACAACAATGTCACGCCCGGACTATTCAAGCTGGATAAACTCAACCAAGTTAACCCCGCAGGTCGTCTAAGGGGTCAAAGTGCCGCAGATTGCCACGCAAGAGGAGCGCCGCGTACTAACGGTACGCAAGCGACGATTGAGCGGCAAGGTGCGGTGCTTTGATCCCCTTAGACCAACTTGCCGAGACAGTGGTCGATCATATGCTGGATCATCTGTGCCTCGAAGCCCACAAAGTCCTGTTTGCGCTCGCGCATCTTGCCGTCGACGATCACGTCATAAGCGACCTTGCACTTGATATAGCGCGTGGACTTGGTGATCTCCTCGTGCGTCAGGCAGCTCTCCTCCATCTTGCTGGCGCCCAGGCCAAACACCAGACGGGGGTTGTAGAGCACGTGGGGCTCGCCGGCATCGTCCAGGTAGACGCAAACCTTCTTGGTGACGCCAATCTGGTTAGCGGCAAGGCAGCCGGCATCGTCGAGCGACTTGATGGTATCGATCAGATCCTGAGCAACCGACTCGTCCTCGACGGTCGCAACCTCGCAACGCTGGGACAGGATAGCCTCGTCGTGGCAAAGCTCTTTAATCATACGTTCCTCCATAGGGGTCGTTGTAACCGCTTAAGTATACGGTACCCACACATTTTCATACGGAAAATACCGCCCGTCCGTTACAAAGCGCCGAACATCAACATGCGAGGAACAACAGCGTCGTAAAGGGGCTATAGTAGTTGAGTTCGTGTCAATCGGCCTAAACTCGGGGCCGAACAAGGAAAGGGTATGCATGGACGAACTTTTTCACGTCAGTGAGCGCAAGTCCACAATCGGGACCGAACTCCGCGCTGGACTGACAACATTCCTGGCGATGGCCTACATCATCGCCGTCAACCCCGCGGTGCTCTCGGGCGCTGGCATCGATGCGGGAGCGCTCGCCTGCGCCACCTGCCTGGGCGCCGGCATCATGACCATCTGCATGGGCATCTTCGCCAACCGCCCGCTCGCCTGCGCGTCGGGCTTAGGCGTCAACGCGATGATCGCCGGAATCACCACCACCGTCTGCGGCGGTGACTGGCACGTGGCCATGAGCGTCATCTTCCTTGAGGGCGTCGTCATCTTGCTGCTCGTGCTTTGTGGCCTGCGCGAGGCCATCATGGACGCCATCCCGGTTGTCCTGCGTCACGCCATCTCGGTGGGTCTGGGCCTGTTTATCGCCATGATCGGCCTGTGCGACGCTGGCATCATCACCGCTGGCGCCGGTACGCTCGTCGGCCTGGGCGACATCGCCTCCCCCACCTTTATCGTCGGCATCATCTCCATCGTCGTGACGGTTGCCCTGGCTTCCCGCAACGTGCCGGGCTCGTTGCTCATCGGCATCATCGTCGCCGTTATCGCCGGTATCCCCCTAGGTGTGACCCAGGCTCCGACCGGTATCATCGCCCCGCTCGACTTCTCGAGCATCGGTGGCCCCATCGCCGACGCCGGCGGCGTGCCCGCCATCGTCAAGGTCCTTACCGACCCCGCGCTCCTCGTCATCTCGTTCTCGCTGCTCATGAGTGACTTCTTCGACACCATGGGCACCGCGATGGCCGTGGCCAAGCAGGGCGAGTTCCTCACCGACGACGGCAACGTCGAGAATATCAAGGAGATCCTGATCGTCGACTCCGCCGCCGCCGCTGTGGGCGGTTTCATGGGCGTCTCCTCCATCACCACCTTCGTCGAGTCCACCTCTGGCGCTGCCGACGGTGGCCGCACGGGCCTCACCTCCGTCACCACCGGCGTGTTGTTCATTCTCGCCGCGTTCTTCTCCCCCATCGTCACCATCGTTTCCAGCGCCGCCACCTGCGGTGCTCTGGTCTACGTCGGCTACCTCATGATGAGCGAGGCCTCCGAGATCGACTGGTCCGACGTGTCGCAGGGTTTCCCGGCGTTCATGATTGTCGCCGGCGTGCCCTTCACCTACTCCATCTCTGCCGGCATCGGTCTGGGCTTTATCGCCTACGTGATCGTCGCGCTCTTTAAGGGCGAGGCCTCCAAGATCAAGCCGCTCATGTGGATCGCAGCCCTTGCTTTCCTCGTCTACTTCTTCGTAGCGTAGCGGCAAAGCTGCCAAAGCAGAACACCAAAGCGCGGAGTCGCATCGAGCGGCTCCGCGCTTTGCTTTTAAAGCCAGGCAACGCACGGACGCGCGATATATTGCTTCCCAAGTTTTGGACATTTTGCCCTCCAAACGGCACTACCGCCGGCTACATCCTGCAGATATGCTGGGCGTAATCGCATAGCCCTATGAGGATGGGAGTAACCATGGCCGCCTTGTTCACGACCCCCAAGCGCAATGACAAAACCTCTGGAGCCCATTTTGTCGAGCCCGACGTGCGCCGTCGCACGCTGCTCGCACACGGAAGCTGGCGTCGCGTGACGCGCCGCATCGTCTGCGGCCTGGCCTGCACGCTCACGGTGAGCTCGCTGCTCATGCCGAGCGTCTCGCTCGCGGCCGAGTGGGTGGACGTCGGCGGCAGCCGGTATGACGCTGGCACCGCGGCGGGTGACGAGGCTGGCACCTGGAGCTGGGACGGCGCCGACGACATGAAGCTCAACGGCTATGACGGCGGTGCGATCGAGGCCGCTGGCAAGCTCAACATTGCCTACGAGGGCAAGAACACCGTGAAAACCGAGCCCGATTACACCGGAGCCGCCATCAAAGCGCAGGATGGCACTAACCAGAAAGCGGAGTTGAACATAACGAGCTCGAATAGCACGGATGAGCTCAATGTGACAGCCGAGGCCGATGCAATTAAATCCACAGGCGACCTCTCCATTTCTGGCCCAGGCACTGTGAACACCACAAGTACTACTGCCGACGGAATTGAGGCAAAGGGCGACCTCTCTATCACGGGCTCGGGCACCGTGAATGCAACGGGCGGTACCGAAGGTATCCAATCCAAGGGCAAGACCACCATCGATTCCTCTGGCACAGTGATCGCTAAAGGAAATGAAAGTTACGGCATCTCCGCGGGCAGTGACCTCATCATCAAAGGCGGTGGCAAGGTAGAAGCAAGCTCGATAGAAGAAGCGGCGATTTGGGCTGAAGACGGCATCAACTTCTCAGGCGGCAGCCAGGTCAAGGCGAACTCCGAGGGAGATCTTGCCGTCGACACTGAGGGCAGTCTCGCGGTCACGAACGCCTCCCTTGACGCAAGCGGTGTTGAATATGGTGTCTATGCCTACAAGGGCGTTACGCTCGATCACGCGACCGTGACGGTCCGTACAAGCGCGAGCGGCGGCCAGGCCATCGCCCTCATCACTGACGGGGATGACATCGTCATCAAGAATGGTTCCATCGTGGACGCGTTCGCGGAAGGCAAATTCTCGGTTGCAATCTCTACCAGAAACCACCAGCCAAACGTCGCTGGCGGCCACATCTACATCAGCGACTCCGTTGTTAAGGCTATAGCCCGCTATGTCGAGACCGGTGGCGATGGCCCCGATCACTACAGCAACGACCAAAGCGGCCAGGTCATCCCTGAGCCTAGGGGTCTGAACATCGGTATCTTCGCCCAGACCTATGAGGGCGTCACGCCCGCGAGTATCTCGATCGTCCGCAGCAAGGTCACGGCCGAGGGAGACACGGCGGCAATCTTCGCCCTTGCCACAAGCGAGGACGGCAAGGCGATCGGCACCATCGAGATCGAAGGCGCCAGCATCCTGACGCCTGAAGGCGGCAAGATCATTGACTATAGCAACAGGGAAGCACTCGACGACGGCATCGTCTACGATATGGGTCAAACCATCGGCACGGGCGACGCCACGGTCGACTCCCCCTATGACGCCGCTGTCGCCAAGAGCACGGTCATCGTGCCTCCCGAGGAGATCAAACCCGAGGAGAAGCCCGGCGAGACCAAGCCCGAGGGTTCCAAGTCCGAGGGCACGAAGACAACCAAGACCGTTGCAGTTGCAACCACGGGAGCCAAGACCACCGGCAAGCTCGCGGCAACCGGCGACACCTCGAGCGCAGCCATCGTGGCAGCCGCCCTTGCGGGAACAGCCGCCATCGCCGCAGGCGCCGTGGTGAGCCGCAAGCGCTCGTAAACACTTTTTCGCACGGGACGGGTGGATCGCGGCCCTTGCCTTCCTCGTCTACTTCTTCGTAGCGTAAGGGCAAGGCTGCAAAAGCTGAACAATAAAGCGCGGAGTCGCCATGCGGCCCCGCGCTTTTCTATTAGCGCCGGTCCCTGCGCCGGCGTGCGGCCTATTTCTCCCCCATTTTGGCCATTTTGCCCTCCAAACGGCACTACCGCCGGCAACATCCAGCAGATACGCTGAATCTAGCCGTATGGGCCCTATGAGAACGGGAGCAACCATGGCAGCCTTGTTCACGACCCCCAAACGCAATGACACTACCGCCGGAACCCATGTTGCCGAACCCGACGTTCGCCGTCGCATAGGACTCGCGCACGGCAGCCGGCGCCGCGTGACGCGCCGCATCGTCGCGGGCGCCGTGTGCGCGCTCACGGTGAGCTCGCTGCTCATGCCGAGCGTCTCGCTCGCAGCGGAATGGGTCAAGGTCGGCGGCAACAAGTACAACACCGCGGCGAGCGACGAGGCCGGTACCTGGTCGTGGGACGGCGCCGACGACTTGAAGCTCAACAACTATAACGGCGGCGAGATCCAGGCCGCAGGCAAGCTCAACGTGAATTACTCGGGAACCAACATCGTCACTGCCGAATGGATCGAAAGCATCAAAGTTTCTCATGGCACTAACGAGAATGCCGAGCTCAATATCCAAGGCGACGAGGGCGGCACGCTCAGCGTGACATCTACTGAGGACGCTATCCTCTCCACGGGTAACATCAACATCGACGGAGCCGGATCCGTCAACGCCACGAGCACTGGGTTTGATGCCATCAATGCCGGAGGTGATCTCGCTATCAAAGGTTCGGGCAACGTCAACGCCACGGGTGCATCGGATGGCATCAGGGCAAACGGCAATATCACGATTGACGACAGCGGAGCCGTCGCCGCCAGGGCTACCAAGGACAAGGGTATTGGAGCCGACAAGAACCTCACCATCAAGGGTGACGGGACGGTCGAGGCAAGCTCAGCCGATGGTGAGGCCCTTTGGAGCGGCGGCAATATCAACATCTCGGACGGCAGCCAGGTCAAGGCAAACGCCGAGGGATATCTTGCCGTCGACACTGAGGGCAGTCTCGCGGTCACGAACGCCTCCCTTGACGCAAGCGGTGTTGAATATGGCGTCTATGCCCACAAGGGCGTTACGCTCGATCACGCGACCGTGACGGTCCGTACCAGCGCGAACGGCGGCCAGGCCATCGCCCTCATCACTGACGGGGGCGACATCGACATCAAGAACGGCTCCACCGTGGACGCGTTTGCGGAAGGCGAGGTTTCGGCTGCATTCTCCACCAGAAACGATCGACCCAACGAGAAGGGCGGCCACATCTACATCAGCGACTCCGTTGTCAAGGCCATAGCCCGCTATGTCGAGAACGGCGACGGCCCCATCCCCTACAGCGAAAACCAAGATGGCGAGACGAGGCGCGAACCCCAAGGCGAGAACATCGGCATCATCGCCCAGACCAGCGAGGGCGTCACACCCGCAGTCATCTCGATCATCCGCAGCAAGGTAACGGCCGAAGGAGATACAGCGGCAATCTTTGCCCGTGCCATGAGCGCTGACGGCAAGACAATCGGCACCATCAAGATTGAGAACGCCGCCATCCAGACGCCCGAAGGCGGCAAGGTCATTGACTATCGCAAGCTCCGTGACGGCATCTACGAGGCAGGCCAAGCCATCGGCACGGGCGACGCCACGGTCGACTCCCTCTATATCAAAGCAGTCGCCAAAAGTACGACCATCGCACCTCCCGAGGTAGCCAAGCCGGAAGACCCCAAGCCCGACGAGACCAAGCCCGCAGAAAGCAAGCCCGCGGAGTCCAAGCAGAACCCCAAGCCTGAGGGCTCAAAGCCGACCAAGGCCGTTGCGGCTTCAACCACGAAAGCCAAGACTACCGGCGTGCTCGCGGCAACCGGCGACACCTCGGGTGCGGCCATCGTGGCAACCGTCCTTGCGGGAACAGCCGCTATCGCCGCAGGCACCATGGCGAGCCGTAAGCGTTCTTAGACGCCTCTGCGCACATGACAGCTCCCGCGAAGGCCCCGAGCCCCAGCACCGTTTAACAACGCCACCGCCGAGCTCCCCTCCGGCGGTGGCGTTTTCCATATGCGTCCGCAGGGGATGCACGAGATTGTCTTTGGTCTAGCCCAACCGGCATACGCTGGCGTGCGACAATTGGGGCTGCCGATATCACAACGCCGAGAGAAGCAGGCCATGGAAGCGCATCAAAAGCAGATAACCGTTTATTCGAATCATACGGAAAGCGCGCCTGTCATCTACCTTCCTGTGGTCGTGGGCGACGGCAGCGAGGTTTATAAGTGTTGCCGAGAGCTCGACTGTCCGCCATTCACTCTCGTCGCCATTGGCGGGCTCGATTGGAATCGCGAGCTGAGCCCCTGGGCATGCGACGGAACCGTACGCGATGCCGAGCCTTTCGGCGGCCAAGCTGCCGGTTTTCTTGATGAGCTGCTGGATCAGATAATCCCCCAGGTCGAGTCGTCGCTTCCTAAGCCGCCCACCTGGCGCGGCATTGCCGGCTACTCGCTGGCAGGCCTCTTTTCGCTTTGGGCTCTCTGGCAAACCGACGCCTTTGACCGTGCCGCGAGCGCATCGGGGTCGCTATGGTTTCCCGACTTTGTCGACCGTGCCAGCACGGCCCCTTTTGCCGGCAGCCCGCAAGCCGTCTACCTGTCTCTCGGCAAAAAGGAGACCAAGACACCCAACCGCATGATGAGGCATGTACTCGACGACACGCGCGCGATGGAAGCGCTGCTCGTCGAGCGCGGCATTCCAACAACGCTGGAGCTCAACCCCGGCAATCACTTTGCCCAAACCGACTTACGCATGGCCCGCGGCATCCACTGGATACTGACGCATTAAAAATGGTGCCCACGCGCATATACGCATGGGCACCATATCTTGTTTTAGCTGAACGCAGCTGCTACTCAGCAGCCTCTTCGAGTTCCGAGACATCAAACTCAAAGTCGTTACCCGGCAGAATGGCGTTGAGCACGATGCCCACCAGCGAGCCCACGGCAAGGCCGGAAAGCGAAATCGTCACGCCGCCCAGCTCCAGCACGATGGCACCGGCGGTGCTGTACGCAATGCCGAGTGAAAGCACGAGCACCAGAGCGGCCACCAGCACGTTGCGGTTGTTCTGGAAATCGACCTGGTTCTCGATGAGGTTGCGAACACCCACGGCGCTGATCATGCCATAGAGCACAAGCGACACACCGCCGATTACACACGCCGGCATGGCGGCAATCACGGCAGCGAACTTGGGGCAGAACGAAAGCACGATAGCGCAGCACGCGGCAATGCGAATCACGCGCGGGTCAAACACACGCGTCAGGGCAAGCACGCCGGTGTTCTCGCCATACGTGGTGTTGGCCGGAGCGCCGAAGAGCGAGGCCAGAATCGTGGCGAGACCATCGCCGAGCAGCGTGCGATGCAGGCCAGGATCGGCGATGTAGTTACGCTCGCAGGTGGAACCAATAGCCGAGATATCACCGATATGCTCAATCATGGTCGCAAATGCCAGCGGCATGATGGTGATAATGGCCGTCGTGGCAAGACCGCTATCGAACTGCGGCCCAAAGAGCGCAAACACGGTGTTATCCCACACGACGGGCAAACCAACCCAGGGAGCGGCTGCGACGCCAGAGAAGTCGACCTCACCCAACGCGGCCGCAACGGCATAGCTCACCACGACGCCCAGCAGAATCGGCACGATCTTAACCATGCCGCGGCCCCAAATATTGCAGATGACGATCACGGCCACAGCGACAACGGCAACAAGCCAGTTGGTCTGGCAGTTGGCGATAGCAGAGCTTGCCAAGATCAGGCCGATGGAAATGACGATGGGGCCGGTCACCACCGGCGGGAAGAAGTGCATGACACGCTTGGCGCCAAATGCGCGGAACAGCGCTGCCAGCACCGGATAGAGCAGGCCGGCGCAGACAACGCCCAGGCAAGCGTAGGGCAAAAGCTCGGCCTCGCCGTTGGGCGCAACGGCGGCATAACCCGCGATAAAGGCAAACGACGAGCCCAGGAACGCGGGCACCTTACCGCGCGATAGAAAATGAAACAGCAGCGTGCCGATGCCGGCGAACAGAAGCGTCGTCGAAACGGAAAGGCCGGTGAGCACGGGCACGAGCACCGTGGCTCCGAACATCGCAAACATGTGTTGCAAACCCAACACAAACATGCGCGGGCGGCCGAGCGACGATGCGTCGTAGATGGCATCGCTGACGGCGGGCGTCGAGGACTGGGACATGGATGTCCTTTCGAATGGAAGGGCGATCAGGCATATCGGATAACCTGCCCGAACGATACGATCCGAACCATTGTACGCGATACACTATGCCTCGCACGCGCCGCCACCTGCAAACACTAGCGCTATTTCCAAACGCGCTCGGCAATGCGCTTGACCAGCGCGATCTTTGCCCATTGCTCGTCCTCGGTCAGCTTGTTGCCAATCTCGCAGCTGGCAAAGCCGCACTGGGGCGACAGATACAGGTTCTCGAGCGGAACATACTTTGCAGCCTCGTGAATACGCTCGACGATGGCATCCTCGTCCTCAAGCTCAGCGGCCTTGGTGGTCACCAGGCCCAACACGACCTTCTTGCCAGGGGCAACATACTTGAGCGGCTCAAAACCGCCGGCGCGCGGCGTATCGAACTCCAGGTAAAATGCGTCGACATCCTCGTTTGCGAACAGGTACGGCGCGATGGGGTCATAGCCGCCCTCGAAGGCATAGGTAGAGTGGTAGTTACCACGGCACACGTGCGTGTTAATGACCAGGTCGTCGGGCTTGCCCTCGATGGCGGCGTTGTTGAGCGCCACGCCCAGCTCGCTCACCTTTTGCAGGTCGACCGGGCTCATGCCGGTTTTGGCGACAAAATCGGTATCGCAGTAGATGCCCCAGGTGCAGTCATCAAACTGGATGTTGCGGCAGCCTGCTGCGTACAGGTCGGCGATCACCGTGCGATAAGCGGCTGCGATGGCGTCGGCAAGTTCCTCATCGGTCTTATAGACAGCGCGCAGGCTCTCCTGCTGGCCGTCGCAGCGGTCGAGCGTGACTTCGGAGAACGTCTGGATCGGCGCCGGAATGGTTTGCCGCGCGACCTGGCCCTCCCCCTCGAGCGCCTTGACAAATTTAAAGTGCTCGACGAACGGATGGTTCTCGCCGCTAATGGGGCCGGTTACCACGGCGGTGTCGGCTGTGGTCTCCTCGTCGTGGAACATATAACCCGTACGCGAGGTACGGCGTTCAATGCCGTTAAGGCCCCACATAAAATCGAGGTGCCAGTAGCTGCGGCGAAACTCACCATCGGTGATGACCTGCAGGCCGGCGGCCTTCTGCTTTGCCACCAAATCGCGAATGGCATCGTCCTCGACGGCCTTAAGGCCGGAAGCGTCGAGTTTACCCGCGACATAGGCGGCACGGGCGTCCTTTACAGCCTGCGGACGAAGAAAGCTGCCGACAATATCGGCGCGAAACGGCGCGTTCGGTTGAATCGAAGTGCTCATAGATATCTCCCTTTGCATTGGTTGCTTTACTGGGACAGAGTATGAGCGCTCATATGACCATCGTAAAATATACGTTTATAACAGTTTGATATAGATGCTTCCTATATCAGTCTGGACTGTCATAAAGAGACTTGAACCGTGCGGAGCGCAGCAGCCTAGATATGCTGACGAATCGCGTCGATATAGGCTTGGCCGTAGCGCGTGAGCGTCGTGTTCTTGCGCGTAATGATGCCGATCTCCATGTACTCGTCCACATCGAGCGGAATCGAGATGATGCCGGGGCCGTTGAGCTCGTGGCTGATCACGCCCGAGCATACCGTGTAGCCGTTGAGGCCCATGGCCAAATTGAACAACGTCGCACGGTCGCGCACGCGGATATTTTTGCGACGCTCGAACGTCGAGGTCAGCTCCTCGGAATAGTAAAACGAGTTGTAGCTGCCCTGCTCGTAGGACAGGAACGGGTAGTCTTCCAGATCCTCGAGCGTCACGCTGGAGCGGTCCGCCAGCGGATGGTCGGCGCAGACGAAGACATGCGGCGTGGCGCAGAAGAGTCCTTCGAACACGAGCTCGTTGGCCACCAGCATGCGCTCGATGACCTCGCGGTTATGCTCGGATAAGTACAGGATGCCCAGTTCGCTTTTCATATGCGCGACATCCTCGATAATCTCGTGAGTCTGCTCCTCGCGCAGGGTGAAGTCGTAACGCGCGGCATCGAACTCGCGGATCACGTCGACAAACGCGTTGACGGCAAAGGAATAATGCTGGCAGCTCACACTAAAGTGCGGCACCTGCTCGGATGCGCCCTTGTACTTGCCCTCGAGCAGGTCGGCCTGGTCGAGTACCTGGCGCGCATAGCCCAAGAAGGTCTCGCCTTCCTCGGACACAATGACGCCCTTGTTGGTGCGCTCAAAGATGTGCACACCCATCTCGTTTTCGAGATCGCGAATCGACGCGGTAATCGAAGGCTGCGATACAAAGAGCCGGCGCGAGGCCTCGGTAATGCTGCCGCATTCGGCAACTTTGACGACATATCTGAGCTGCTGAAGCTTCATAGCTTTCTCCCTAGACGTTCGTGACGTCGAAACCTGTCACATCCATCTGACGCATAAACGGCGGCATCTCCCCCGTCGCGGCGCAAGCGGCAATCTGGTGCAGAGCCCCGGCAACCGCATCGTCTGCCGCAGCGCCGATATGCCAGCGCGCGGCAGCCGTGACGGCCTCGTTGGCATTGGCGACTGCAACGGAGTTGGGGACGGCACCGATCATGGGCAGGTCGTTATCAGAATCGCCAAATACGGCCACCTCGTCGGGCGTCAGGCCCAAAGCGCGCGCCAACTCCAGCGCAGCGCAACCCTTGTCCCAACCAGCCGGAAGGATGTCGAACAGGCGCACTCGGTTGTTGGGAAACACAAGCGAGAGTTCCGGCACCTCAGCGGCAACGCGCTCGCGTAGCTCCGCGAGCTCCTCACGCGAACGAGCACTCCAAATATTCGCCTTGAACACCGGCGCGTCATCGACAACAGGACGGCACGGGGCCTCTTCGCCTTTGAGCCACGCGTTGCCGCCCGACTCCATGGCGCGACGAACGCGCTCGGGGTCGCTCGTCACACAATAGGCATCGTTGCCCCAAAAGTCATCGCCCAGGCTATAGACCTTCAGATAGGTATCGTCGGTCTCTTGCTCCAGATAGTCGGCAAGACGCATGAGGGCACCGTTGTCGCTCGCACGGGAGGCAACAACCTCGCCGTCGACAAACATCACCTGGCCGTTACAGAACGCGCCAGTCGAAAAACACTCGGAACGATTTTTGAACATCCAGCCCATCGCGGACGGCTGACGACCCGAAACCGGGCCAAAGTGCAGGCCCGCCGCCTGCATGGCATGAATGCCCTCGATGGCGTAGTCGCTGGCGCCGTCATGCCCGGCTGGAATCAGCGTATCGTCCATATCGGTCAGCACAAGTTTAATCATAAGGCCCCCATTCGTATCGGTCCTACCTATTGTAACGACCTGCCAAAATAAACCTGTCCCTTTTTGGCAGGTGCGCTAGTATAGGGAACAACAGATTCGATGCGGGAGTGCCGGCGGTGCAAACCACAAGGCTGAGAGGGCATGGGGCCCAATCCTTTGAACCTGTCAGTTAATGCTGGCGTAGGGAGCATGCCGCCTTTACAGGGGCGCTGTCTATGCACAGCGCCCCTTTTCTATGCCAAGGAGGCATGTGCAGTGATTGATTCGGAACAGCTTAAGCAACATATGGTCAAGGCCGTGGAGGAGATTCGCGCCACCAATCCGATGGCCGGCTCCATCACCAACACGGTGACGATCGACTTTGTCGCCAATGCACAGCTCGCCGTGGGCGGTTCGGCCGCCATGGTCTATCTGCCCGACGAGGGCGAGGCGCTCGTTGCCGGCGGCGGCGCCATCTATCTCAACATGGGCACGCTCTTCCCCATCTACGAGCAGACGATTCCCCGCGCGGCCAAGGCGGCACACGACGCCGGCAAGCCCTGGGTGCTCGATCCGGTGGGCCTGGGCATCGGTAGCCTGCGCACCCAGCTGGTAAACGAGCTCAAGCAGTACAAACCCGCCATCGTACGCGGCAACGCCTCCGAGATCATCGCACTCGCCGGCCTGTGGGGCCTTGAGGGCGAGGCGGCCGATCTGAGCCGCGTGCGCGGTGTCGATACCACCGACACGGTCGACGCCGCCCGCGATGCCGCCGTGGCGCTCGCCCGCTACACCGGCGGCGCCGTAGTGGTCTCGGGCGAAGTCGACCTGATCACCGACGGCACGACCGTGGCCAAGTCCCACGGCGGCAGCCCGCTCATGTCCAAAATCACCGGCTGCGGCTGCTCGCAGGGCGGCGTGCTGGCCGTGTACGCCTGCGCTGCCGACCCGTTTACGGCAGCCGTCTGCGGCACCGCCGTCTACAACGTGGCCGGCACGCGTGCCGCCGCCGTTGCCGACGCCCCGGCAAGCTTTAAGGTCGCCTTTATCGACGAGCTCTACCGCGCAACCGCCCAGGACATTGCCGATAACCAACTCGAGCTCGAGGAGGCATAGGCCATGTCCGAGCCTGCAACCAATACCGGCATGAACACGCTCGTCGCTGTGGCCATCGCCCCGTGCGGCACCGGCGATGAGCTGTCCGCCGAGGTCGCCGAGGTCGTGCGCGTCATTCGCGAGAGCGGCCTTCCCAACCGCACCACCTCGATGTTCACCGAGATCGAGGGCGACTGGGACGAGGTCATGCAGGTCGTGCGCGACGCAACCTTTGTGTTGGCGAGCAAGGGCATCCGAACCGAAGTCGTGCTCAAAGCCGATATTCGTCCCGGATTTACCGACACCATGACCGGCAAACTCGAGCGCATGGAAGCGCAGATCAAAAAGCAGGAGGAAGCACGATGAGTATCCGCGACAACCTTGATATCTCAGCCTATCTGGTGCTCGGCCCCGAAAATACCCTCGGGCGCCCCGTGGGCGATGTGGTGGCCCAGGCGCTCGACGCCGGCTTTACCTGCATCCAGGTGCGCTCCAAGGTGGCAAGCGCCCGCGAGATCATTGCGCTGACCGGCGACGCCGCGCAGGCTATCGCTCGGGCCGGCAAGACCGGTCAGGTCGCCTTGCTGATCGACGACCGCCTGGACTGTGTGCTTGCCGCGCGCGAGCAGGGCATTGCCGTCGACGGCGTGCACGTAGGCCAGAGCGACATTCCCGTCGAGGTCTGTCGCAAGCTGCTGGGCCCCGACGCCATCGTGGGCCTTTCGGCCCGTTGCGAGGAGATGCTCGAATACGTCAAGACCGCCGACATGAGCCTGGTCGACTACCTGGGCATCGGCCCGCTCCACGAGACCGAGACCAAGCGCGACTGCGGACGCGCAGCCGATGGCTCCATCATCACCAAGAGCTTTGAGGACCTGGCCGCACTCCACGCGGCAAGCCCCGTGCCCATCGTGGTGGGCGGCGGCGTCAAGACGGCCGACCTGCCGCAGCTCAAGGCCACCGGCGTCGACGGCTTCTTTGTGGTGAGCGCCGTCTGCAGCGCCGACGACCCCTACGCCGCCGCCAAGGAGCTTGTCGAAACCTGGCAGCAGGCATAGGCTCAGGCCGAGCAGTTGCTCCGCAGCCTCATATCTTCAGCAATGGAAAGCGCATCCCAGTTTGGACCTCCATTCCGGGATGCGCTTTCCGCCGAGATGGCGGCAGCGGCCTCTACCCTGCCAGATATGTCTCCAGTGCCGGCAAGGTCGCCTCAGCATCGCGACGACCAATCTGATAGATGCGCTCGAGCTCATCGGGCTCGCGGCACAGCGACGGCACTTTCACCGATTCGCTCGGCCGCACCACAAAGATCTCGCCGGCGGCCTCACGACGTGCCAAATCATCGAGCGTGGCATTGTAGACCTCATGCCGATGCTCAAGCGCTGCGACAAACTCCGGATAGTGACGGAACACGCGACGCAGCATAGGCATCACGCTGTTGGGCCGCTTCACAAAGCCCGCCGGCTGCGTGAGCACCACGATATTGCGGTCATACCCCTGAGCAAACAGCCATGCACTGGGAATAGAATCAGCCACGCCGCCATCCAGGTACTTGCGGCCCTCAATGGCGACAGGACGCGTCGCCACGGGAATTGCCGACGACGCCCGGATCCACTCGATATCGCGCTCGTCGCCATACGGCAGGTCGTGGTAGACGGCCTTGCCCGTCTCGATATCGGTACACACGCACGTAAATCGCATGGGGCAGGCGCGATACGCCTCCAAGTCGATGGGATCGCGCTCGATAGGCACCTCGTGATAAGCAAAGTCGGCATTGAACATATCGCCGGTTCGCAGCCAGCTGGTCACGCTCGCATAGCGCTTGTCGGCGCAATAGGCCTTGTTATAGCGAATGGCGCGGCCGATCTGGCGCGATTTAAAGTTGTAGCCAAATGCCGCGCCCGCCGAGACGCCCACCATATGGTCGCAGGTCAAACCGTGCTCCATCCAAACGTCGAGCACGCCCGCCGTATACATACCGCGGTAGCCGCCTCCCTCGAGCGCCAGCCCCACCGTGCGCGTCATATTTGACTGTGCCATGCGACCATCTCCGTTCCTGCGTTTTAAACCGGGACAAGTATACCCGTCAACATATATCGTCCCAGTCGCATTTTTATCGAACATCGCATCGTCGCGCTACCGCCTGTCGAATAATAGCCGCCCACAGCATGTGCACCCATATCCCCGCACTCGAGGAAAGCGGCTTTATGGTGACGCTCGACAAGCACATTTGGCAGATTGTGCCCACCGACCGCGATCAAGGCCGCAGCACGCAAATCATTTCATCGATGCTCGAAATGGCGCAGTCGCTCCATCTGCCCGTCGTGGTCGAAGGCGTCGAGACAAATGAGCAGGCGAACATGCTACGACAAATGGGCGCCCGCTACGCTCAGGGCTTCCTCTGCTACCGCCCCATGCCGGCGAAGGATTTTGAGGCATTGCTCGATGGTGGCAATAACAACTGATACGCTCGCGCGCAAAACGCCACCGTCGAAGGGGATATTTGTCTCCATTAGCTAACTTATATCCCCAATTCAAACCGAATTGGGGATATGATACAAACCGTTGTTCCGCCCAAGGAGGTTATCCATCATGAACGAGTCATATCGCCTGGGCGAGCAATCGATTATTGCCTATCTTCAGCGACTTGCGAACGGCGTCTCGACCGCCGAACTCGATGTTGCCGCGCTGCCTGCTGAGCTACGCGCCGTTGGCGAGCAACTGCAAAAGACGCATGCCATCCTGCAACAAGAGCGCCAGCTGCTTGAGCGCAACGCCTATATCGATCCGCTCACCAACTTGGGCAACCGCAACGGATTCGACCGTCACGTCGAGCAACTCTGGCGCAAAGGCGACCCCTTCACCTGCGCCTATATTGACATCGACCATCTCAAGCATTGCAATGATAGGTTTGGCCACGCCGAAGGCAATCGCTATATTCTGAGCATCTGCCGCACGCTCTCCGAAACCATGGAGCACGATGAAATGCTGTTCCGTATCGGTGGAGACGAGTTTGTGCTTATCTCGCTCTCCGCAAACGAGATTGAACTCGAGCAGCGCTTGGAGCAGGTACGTACCAGGCTGATCGAGGCGAGCTCAGGTGGCAAGGCGCCCATGATCGGCAGCTTTAGCTTTGGCTGCTCGCGCGTCGATCCACTTGCTGGCGACACGCGTCGCCAGATGACGATGGATGCCGATCGCAAGATGTATCGCTATAAGCTTATGCATCGTGTGCAGCAACCGAAAGACGATGACGCGCCGCAACGCCCAATCGTCGATCAGCTTCCCTGCAACGACCGGGTGTTCCAAGCGATCTCCATGAGCTCCGAGACACGCTATCCGTTCATCCTTAACCTCGATACGGGAGAATCGCAATGGTCGGTTAACACCGTGCGCGATTTTGACCTGCCCTCCCAGCACCCTTTTAACTCGGTCGACATGTGGCTCGCCCGCGTTCATCCCGAGGACCGCGACAACGTACGCGCCGAGCTCGACATGGTGATAAACGGCACGTGGCACTTCCATTACATGCAGTATCGCGTAATGGATGCCACCGGAAAATACGTGCTTTGCGACTGCACGGGCTACCGTTTGGACGGCACCGATACCGAGCCCAACATGTATGTGGGCATTATCATCAACCGAAGCTTGGCAGATACGACCGACTCGGTAACGGGCCTGGGCGATGTCCACGCGCTGGTCAACGCTATTGGAGAGATGCGCCGCGTGGCGCGCGAGGCAGGCTTTATTGCCATTAAGGTCGACGATATCGCCGAAGTCAATGCCCGCTTTGGATTCGATGCAGGCGACCGCGTGCTCGCCGAAAGCGCCGCCTGCCTCATGGACTGTTCGCGCGGCAAGGGTCGCTTGTTCCGCTCGACGGGACCAATGTTCGTGGCGCTTTTCGATGAGCTCGGCCCCGAGGCAATCGACGAGCTCGCAAACGAAATCGAACGATTCCTGGGTTCTCCCGTGCTCATCGGCTCGCTTGAATATCAGCCGCCCATTCGTGTGGCGACGCTTCATCTGGACGCTGTCAATCGACAGCCCGTTTCCATTTTGAACGAGCTCAAAGCGTTGCTCGGTAAAGCCGTGCAGGTGCCAGGTACCAAACTGGATTAGCACCGCGCCCGCACCGCCTCCCCCATCGTGCGATAATCCTCTGCAGAAGTCACCAACAGCAGAGGGAGTTTGTGATGAAGGTTCTTTTGGTCAATGGCAGTCCCAAGGCAAACGGCAATACCGCCCGCGCACTCGCCGAGGTCTCCGAGCAACTCAACGCCGAGGGCATCGATACCGAGGTGTTCCAGCTGGGCGCCAAGCCCATTCGCGACTGCATCGGTTGCGGCCAGTGCGGCAAGCTTGGCGGTCGCTGCACCTTTGACGACGACGTGGTGAACGAGCTCATCGCTGCCGCCGAGCAGGCAGATGGCTTTGTCTTTGGCTCCCCCGTCTACTATGCGCATCCCAGCGGACGCATCCTCTCAGCCCTCGATCGCGCCTTCTATGCAGGCGGGCATGCCTTTGAGCACAAGCCCGGCGCCGCGGTCGCCGTCGCCCGTCGCGGCGGCACGTCGACCACGTTCGATGTGCTCAACAAGTACTTCACCATTAAGCAAATGCCTGTGGTTGCCTCCACCTACTGGAACAACGTGTTTGGCCGCGTGCCCGGCGACGCCGATGGGGATGCCGAGGGCCTTGCCACCATGCGAAACATCGGCAAAAACATGGCCTGGCTCCTGCGCTGTATCGAGGCAGGACAGGCCGCCGGTATCAACGCACCCGAAGCCGATCGCGCAACGACCAACTTCATCAGGTAGAACGGCGGAATATGAATATCCAGATTTTTGGCACCAAAAAGTCCTTCGATACCAAGAAGGCTCAGCGCTATTTTAAGGAGCGCCGCATTAAGGTGCAGTTTATCGACCTAAAGGAAAAGGAGATGAGCAAGGGCGAGCTCGCGAGCGTGATGCAGGCGGTCGGCGGCATCGACAAGCTGCTCAACCCCAAAGCCAAGGACGAGGAGACGCTCGCGCTCATTCAGCACCTCACCCCTAGTCAGCGCTTCGACAAGCTGCTCGAGAACCAGCAGGTCTTGGCCGAGCCCATCGTGCGCAACGGCAAAAAGGCCACCATCGGTTATTGCCCCGATGTTTGGGGAGCCTGGGAGTAGCTTGTGTTATTTGCCGGCGCGTGGGTATAAGAGCAGGCGTTTGGCATAAGATTCAACTGTAAGCCATGTCTAACAAAGGAGGGCACATGCCCAACAAACCCGTGAAGATCATCATGCTTACCGGATACCTCGGTGCCGGCAAGACCACGCTGCTCAACCACATCCTCGCTAACGACGGCGGCATCCGCGCCGCCGTGATCGTCAACGATATCGGCGAGATCAATGTCGATGCCAGCCTTATCGCCGACGGCGGCCTGTCCGAGACCGACGACCTCATCCCGCTCACCAACGGCTGCATCTGCTGCACGCTTTCGGACGACCTTGCCAACCAGCTGCAGGGCATCGCCGATTCGGGCAACTTCGATTACATCATCATCGAGGCATCGGGCATTTGCGAGCCCATCCCCATCGCCTACACCATCTCGAGCTTCTGCGACGAGGCCAAGGTGGGCGGCGAGCCCAAGCTCGCGCTCGACAACATCGTAGCCGTGGTCGATTGCGCCCGCATGTATGACGAGTTCAACGGCGGCCGCGACCTGCTGGCCGAGGATATCGACGAGGACGACATCGAGAGCCTGCTCATCCAGCAGATCGAGTTCTGCTCTACGCTGATCCTCAACAAGACCGATACCGTGACGCCTGAGCAGATCGCCGAGCTCAAGGCCATCGTGCGCAGCCTGCAGAAGGACGCCGTGATCGTCGAGGCCCAAAACGGCGAGGTCCCCATGGAGGAGCTGCTCGACACCGACCGCTTCGACTTTATGCGCGCCTACAACTCCGCCGCTTGGATCGAGGCCATGGAGCATCCCGAGGAGCACGACGACCCCGAGGTGCTCGAGTACGACATCGAGACCTTTGTGTACTCGCGTCGCAAGCCATTTGACCTGCAGAAGTTTACCGATTTTGTTGAGCAGGAGTGGCCCGACGAGGTCATCCGCGTCAAGGGTCCGCTGTGGCAGGCCGACAATCCGGACATGTGCTACATGTTTGAGCAGGCCGGCCACCAGATGCGTCTGATGGAGAACGGCCTGTTCGTTGACTCGGCGCCCGAGGGCGAGAAGCAGAAGATCATCGACGAGAACCCCGAAATCATGCAGATTTGGGACGACGAGACGGGCGACCGCATGACGAGCCTGTGCATCATCGGCCGTCACATGGATAAGGACGCGCTCATCGCCTCCCTTGACGCCTGTCTGACTGACTGGCACCGCGCCTAGGTTTATCCAAGCGGGCATTTTTCCGCCTACGTAACCGCCAAACCACCACGAAGGTACACTGTGCCCTTCGTGGTGGTTTTTCGTTCTAAGCCAAGGAGATTCATGTTCAACATTGTGCTGTATGCACCCGAGATTCCAGCCAATACGGGCAATATCGGCCGCACCTGCGTGGTCACCGGCGCCCGCCTGCATCTGGTGGAGCCGCTGGGGTTTTCACTCGACGACAAGACGGTGCGTCGCGCCGGCCTGGGCTACTGGCAAAACTTGGACGTGACGACCTATGACGGCTGGGAGGATTTCCTTGCACGCAACGACCTCTCCCCTGCCGACGAGCGCCTGCATCTGCTGACCAAAAAGGCACGCCGCACCTATGCGCAAAGCACCTACCGCGACGGCGACTACTTGGTCTTTGGCAGCGAGAGCTCGGGCATTCCCGAGCCACTGCTCGCGGCGGCGCCCGAGCGCTGCGAGCGCATCCCGATGCTGCGCGATTGCGACTCGCTCGATAACGCCGAGGCCTGGGAAGCCCACGAGGAATCGCTCGGGCATACCGAGGACAGCCACGAGGCCATCCTTCAACAGGACATCTGCGGCAACTTCGTCAACCCGGACGACTACCGCATCAGCGCACTCAACCTCTCCAACAGCGCCGCCATCGTCCTCTACGAAGCCCTGCGCCAAACAGGCTTTCCGGAAATGTGACAAAGGAACAGTCTCGTTGTCACATTCAAGCGCCGCGCCGATGGCGCACACGCCTAATTGATGCTCTAGATAAAGAGCCCTCACTTTTAATCAGAATTAACTAAAGTAAAATGAAGTTAAACGGCGGTGTGAAAGGAGGGCCTAGTGGAATATCTCGAGAACCCGTTTACCCCTAGTTTTGGTGAGGTTCCTGCCCATCTCGCTGGCAGACAACAGATTATTCGGGATTTGGACCGCGCCTTCTTGAGCCAGCGCAGGCGCCCAGAATTGACCTCGATCTTCTCAGGCGCGCGTGGAACCGGTAAAACCGCTCTCATGTCGTCGCTCGCGACAAGGGCTGAATCCCACGGCTGGATAGCCGTAAAGACGACCGCACTCCCGGGAATGCTTGAGGAAATCGAGTTCGGGACGAAACACGCCGCAGCCCATCTCATCGACTCGTCCAACCAATTCGAAGTCACCGGTCTCGGAATTGCACCGCTCGGCAGCATCGAGGTCAATCGCGTTCACGATGCCTCAACTTGGCGTTATCGCATGAGCGACATCATCGACCAGCTCAACGAGGCGGGCACCGGTCTGCTCGTCACGGTTGACGAGGTGGACCCGACACTCGACGAGATGATTCAGCTCGCAGCGACGTATCAGCACTTTGTGACCGATGGGAAACGCGTCGCCCTGCTCATGGCGGGACTTCCCAACAACGTCTCGACGTTGCTGAACCACAAGACGGTCTCGTTCCTTCGCCGCGCCCAACAATATCATCTGGGTCGCATTGCCGACTATGACGTACGCGAGGCCTTGATTCGCACAATCCAGGAAAACGATCGCCTGGCAGATGCTGAGGGAATCGATAGAGCCGTTCGCTCGATCTCTGGTTTTCCCTTCCTATTGCAACTTGTAGGCTACCGTGCCTGGGATCTCACAAGCGATTCGAAGGAAATCTCGTCACGCGACTTTGACCTGGGAATCAAAATCGCGCGCGACGAGATGGACGACCGAATCCTCGCGGCAACCTATCGGGAACTTACGGCAGAGGACAAGCGATTCCTCATCGCCATGCTCGATGACGAGGAAGAGTCCACCACCGCTGACCTTGTCGAGCGCCTTAAGCGTTCGCCGCAGCAGGTCTCCCGCTACCGACGCCGCATGATAGATGCCGGCATCATCGGAGAACGCGGGCGCGGTATCGTCGCTTTTGAATTGCCGTTTTTCCGCGACTATCTCGCCGCTCAGTGCGTGAAATAGGCATCAATGAGGCAAAGGGGCTGTCCCTTTGCCTCATTGTCTATAGGTAGCGACCGGTAATGCTCTTGGAGCAGGCCGCGGTGTCGCCTGGCGTACCGGCGCAGACGATTTGCCCGCCGGCGCCACCACCGCCCGGGCCCATGTCGATCACATAATCGGCGTTACGGATAAGGTCGAGATCGTGTTCGATCACGACGACTGTGGCGCCCTTGGCAACGAGGCCGTCAAACACGCTCAGCAACACCTGAACATCGAGCGGATGTAGTCCGATCGTGGGCTCGTCGAACACGAATACGGCATCATCCTGCACGCGTCCCATCTCGCTCGCGAGCTTAAGACGCTGCGCCTCGCCGCCCGAAAGCGCCGGCGTGGGCTCACCGAGCGTGAGATAACCCAATCCCAGGTCGTGCAAGGTCTGCAAGCGCGTCTGGACTTTCTTGAGCCCCAGTGTGGCGTCGAGGGCCTCGTCAACACTCATGTCCATAAGCTGCGGCAACGTAAGCAGACTCCCGTCCTTGCCCTCGCGATGGATATGCGAAGCCGCGTCTGCATAACGTGATCCACGACATGCCGGGCAGACGATCTCGACGTCGGGCAAAAACTGCACGTCGAGCGATATCGAGCCCGTGCCATCGCACGTAGGGCAGCGTAAGGCGCCAGTGTTGTAGCTAAAGGCACCCGCCTTGTAGCCGGCTGCTTTGGCCTCGGACGTACGGGCGAAGGCGCGACGCAGCTCGTCATGAATGTCGGCATAAGTCGCCACTGTCGAGCGCACGTTGGCGCCGATAGGCGTAGCGTCAATCAGGTTTGCGCGGGCAATGCCTTCGGCATCGACCCAGCGCACATGTTTTGGCAGGCGCTCGCCGGCTGCCTGCGCCTTAAGCGCCGGGATGAGCGTCTCGAGCACCAACGTCGTCTTGCCCGAACCCGAAACGCCCGTAACCGCAACAAGGCGGCCGCGCGGGATATCAACTTCGAGCGGCTTAACGGTATGGATGGCATCGGTTGCCATGCGAATATGCCCCTGGTCGAACATTTCCTCGTCAGTCACCTGCGGACGCAAGCGCTTGGACTCTGCGCGCAAAAACGGAGCGATGCGGCTGCCCTGCGATTGTTCGAGCTCGTCCACCGTGCCAGCGGCAATCACATTACCGCCGCCTGCTCCGGCAACGGGGCCCATCTCGACCAGATAGTCGGCTTCCGCCAGTACGCGCGTATCGTGGTCGACAACAACCACGGTGTTGCCGTCATCCACCAGATCGCGCATCACACCCACCAAGCCGTCGACATTGGCAGGATGCAAGCCGATCGAGGGCTCGTCCAGCACATAGAGCACGCCCGTCGATCGATTGCGCACCACGCGAGCAAGCTGCACGCGCTGGCGCTCACCCGTGGAAAGCGTGGCACCGGCGCGATCGAGTGAAAGGTAATCGAGACCCAGGTCGACCAGACGACGGGCCGTGCTCAAAAACGAATCGCAGATATCCGTCGCCATGGGCCGCATCTCGGGCGGCAAGGATGCGGGCACCCCGCGCACCCACTCAATCGCCTCGCCCAGCGTCATGGCCGCCGCCTGCGCCAGATTGATACCGCGCACCTGGGGCTGGCGTGCCGCCTCGGAGAGACGC
The DNA here is from genome assembly GCA_048233475.1 of Collinsella aerofaciens. Lineage (GTDB taxonomy): Bacteria > Actinomycetota > Coriobacteriia > Coriobacteriales > Coriobacteriaceae > Collinsella > Collinsella aerofaciens_CM. The sequence continues at coordinate 33,269 of DBFANS010000056.1, forward strand.
GTGCCGCTGCAGTCGCGGCATGGGCCCTCGCGCAAAAAGCGCGCAACGCGTTTTAAGCCCTTATCGTCCTTGACCTTGGCGAGCGCATTCTCGACGGTATAGACGGCGTTGTAATAGGTGAAGTCGAGCGGCGTGGCGCCCTCGCCGTTTTTGGGAACGTAGAGAATGTGCTTCTTGACCGCCGGGCCGTGGAACACGATATCGCGCTCTTGAGGCGTGAGCTGGTTAAACGGTACGTCGGTGCGTACGCCCATCTCGCCTGCCACCTGCTTCATCAGATCCCACATGAGCGTTCCCCAGGGAAGCACCGCACCCTCGTTGATAGTCTTTGACTCGTCGGGCACCAGGCTCGCTTCGTCCACCTCGCACATGACACCGGTGCCGCCGCAGGTAGGGCACGCACCACCGCTATTGAAAGCCAAATCCTCGGCACTCGGCGCGTAGAACTCGCGGCCGCATATCGGACACGTGAGCGACAGGCCCGCAGCCACGTTAAGGCTCGGCTCCACGCGCGCCCCGCAATGCGGGCACACGTGATGGGCGCAGCGGCTAAAGAGCAGACGCAGGCTGTTGTTGAGCTCGGTCATGGTGCCAAAAGTGGAACGCACGCCCGGCACGCTGGGGCGCTGATGCAATGCGAGCGCCGCCGGCACGTGCAAGACCTCATCCACCTGGGCGTGTTCGGCCTGTGTCAGGCGACGTCGAGTATAGGTGCTAAGTGCTTCCAAGTAGCGACGCGAGCCCTCGGCATAAAGAACCCCCAGCGCCAGCGAACTCTTGCCCGAGCCCGACACGCCGGCAATGCCCACAAGCCTTCCCAGTGGAATATCGATATCGATGTCTTTGAGGTTGTGCACGCGCGCGCCACGCACCTCGATAGCCTGCGGGCTCATCTTCTGTTCCGTCACCTTTATCACCCTACTCATGCCATAAAACTCGATCGCGGATGTACTCGCCCAGCATGGGCACGGTAAACCGGACGAGACCGTATCCGGCAGCCCCGATGACGCGCTCGCGAATCAGGCTTGCGCGATATTTACTCGCCCAGCTCTGGGTGCGATCGCAGCGCTCAATGACATCCGCCATGCGCGTCGGTTTGCCCTCGTCAACCGCCATGGCCTCGATAAAGAGGCGCTGTGGACTGCGCAGCCCGTAATACAGGGGCGCGTCGACCGCTTCGTAGAACTCGGAGACGGCATCCGTATGGCCAGCCTCGACATCGCACCTTTCGATGACCTGCGAGCCACGCCGGACGGCAGAGCGCCACATGTAATATCCCACCAGCTGAACCATATAGGGATGCCCCATGCTCTTGCGCGCCGCAAGGTCCGCCGTCCCCGCGTCCACGTAAAGACCAGCGTCCTTGACCGTCTGGATATACGAATCGCGCACCTTGGGCAAGGATATCGCCCCCAACGTACGCTGCTGGGCACGCCGTAAAAACGTTACGCTCGGCTCTTCGAGCAGATCGTCAACCATACTGGGTAAGCCGGCGAACACCAGCGCAAGGCCGCGCTGCTCGCTATCGGGCAAGCCCGTAGCATCCTGGTCTCCGAGCACCTGCTGATAGAGAACGGCAAGAGCCGCCAGTTCCTCGATAGACGCCGATTGCGCCTCGTCAATCGCAAACAGTATGCCCTTGCCTGGACCGAGCTTCTTGAGGCGCTCGTTGACCAGCCCTCGCAACGTTTCGCCCTTTGCCCGCGCCGCCTCGACCGACATCCGGCCAAACGACGGACCGAACTCCATTGACGTCACAACGGGCTTATTCGAGCGAAGCGCGTCGGCCAATCGGTCGCATAAGCCAAGCGAAGCGGAATCGGAGACAACCGCCCATCCGCGCTCATTGGCTAGACGTTGCAGCTCCCGCAGGAGAACCGTCTTGCCGCAGCCGCGATTTCCCGTAATGAGCATGAGCCTACCCGGCGCTCCGGCGCCGTTATCGAGCCCTTCCTCAAAATCCTCGATGACCGACTCGCGACCGATGAGTATCGGAGGCCGCTTGCCAGCCGTGGGCTTAAAGGGATTTGGATTCATGTCGGCCTCCTCAGATTGGCAAACCCTGGTAACAGTTATACCAACTTATACCGAGTTATACCAACAGGATGCGGCAAAGAGACTGACCCTCTATCACCTATGGCCGAAAAACTCGGCGTCCGCCGCTCGCCAGGGGCGGAAGGTGGCGGGATCGACCTTTACATGAGCTGCGGCGGGTACGTCGTACCATTTGACCGTGTAGCCGGTGCCGTGAGAGCAAAAGACCGAGTCGGGCGTGTTGGGCAGATCGGCCTCGGGCTCATAGGCGGCCGTCTCGATTACGCACTCGGCATCATGGCAAGCCGCATAGCCGGCGAACTCCAGGTACAGATGCCCACGACCACTCGTGTAGGCAGCCACCTCCAGCGCGTAATCCTGCACCTCAGATGCCGGCACGCGACCCACAAGCTTCGCCCGGTCTCCCGCCATCGTCGGCGGCTCGTACTCGGCACCCATGCGCGTGGCATCCGAGAGCGCCCGGCCCACGCACTCCCCCGGCACCTCGAGCTCAAAGCGATACCACGGCTCCAACAGCACCGCCGCGCCGGCCTCACGCGCCTGCATGAGCCCCTGGCGAATCGCGCGGTACGTGGCCTGGCGAAAATCGCCGCCCTCGGTGTGTTTGGCATGCGCGCGGCCACCCGTGAGCGTAATGCGCACATCGGTGATGGGCGAGCCGGTCAGCGCACCCAGATGATCGCGCTCCATGGCGTTGGTGAGCGCCAGACGCTGCCAGTTAAGATCGAGCTCGTCGGTCGAGGTCACGGTGCCAAACTGCACGCCCGAGCCCGCCGGCAACGGCTCCAGGCGCAGATGCACCTCGGCATAGTGGCGCAGTGGCTCAAAGTGGCCCACGCCCTCGACCGGCTGCGAAATAGTCTCCTTATAGAGAATGCCGCCAGACTCAAACGCAACCGAAAGGCCAAAACGATCGGCCAACACCCGCTGCACGATCTCGAGTTGCACGGCGCCCATCAACTGCAGGTGAATCTGCTCCAGATGCGTATTCCAGCTTACGCCGAGCATGGGATCTTCGTCCGCCAGCTCAGTCAATGCTTTGAACACCGTATGGACATCATGTTCGCCCGGAAGCACCGTATAGGTAAGGACTGGCGCAATGACGGGCGCATCGCCCGCAGGCTCCGCGCCCAGGGAGTCCCCTGGGCGAACGTGCGCAAGACCCGTCACGGCACAAATACCGCCAGCAGCAACTTCTTGGGCAAGCTCATACTTTTCGCCGTTATAGATGCGTACCTGATCGACCTTCTGTTCCCACGCCTCGGCACCGGAACGTCCGTCAATCATCTGCTTGGCATGCAGCGTGCCGCCGGTCACTTTAACCCATGCCAAGCGCTCGCCGCGATCTCCGCGGCTCACGCGGTAGACGCGCGCGGCAAACTCCGGGCGCCATGCCTGTTCGCGCATCAGCGCACATATGCCATCCAGCAGCTCGTCCACGCCTTGGTCCTTGAGCGCCGAGCCGGCAAAGCAGGGGAAAAGCTTGCGCTCGGCAACCATGCGCGACAGCGTTGCGACAGAAAGCTCGCCCGCTTCAAGAAACTCCTCGAGCGCCGCCTCGTCCAACGCAGCAGCGTCCTCCTGAACGGCGCCGCCCGCCAGCAGTTCGTTGGCATCCAGGCAGCCTTCGGAAAGGCGCTGCCCGAGCTGTGCCAGCAAAACATCGCGGCCGGGATTCTCCAAATCGATTTTGTTGATATAGATGAACGTCGGGATGTCATAGCGCGCAAGCAGGCGCCACAGGGTTTCGGTGTGCCCTTGCACGCCGTCGTTGGCGCCCACAACCACAATCGCGTAGTCCAGCGCGCGCAGCGTGCGCTCCGCCTCGGCAGAAAAATCGACATGCCCCGGCGCATCCACGAGCATGACGTGGGTATCGCCATGATCGAGTACGGCCTGCGACGAGAAGATCGTAATGCCGCGCTCGCGCTCGATCGCGTTAGTGTCCAGATGCGAATCGCCATCGTCCACGCGGCCGCGCTTGCGGATGCGACCCGCGTTGAACAGCATGGCTTCGGCCAACGTGGTCTTGCCGGCATCGACATGCGCCAAGATTCCAACGACCGCTTGCTTCGACATGGCTCTCCTCTTATTACGAGCCCATCGCATGCGGCAACGGGCGTTCACGCTCCACACTGGATGATACAATTTACGAGCCGGCGGGCGAAGCGGGCCCTATCCCCCGACCGAGCTCATCGCCCCGCGTTGCCGCGCGGCGATTTTCGTAGGTTCGCGCCTTGCGAAAGCCGGCTTGCAAAACAGCGCAGCGAACGAAAATGGCCCCACCCGGAGCCATTTTCGTTCGCGCGAATTGTTGATACGCGCCCTCGATCTTATGCCTCGCGCAGCCAGTCAAACGCAACACGCGGCGTGCCGTCCGACACATACACGACGCCGGCACGCTCGAACCCCGCCTTAATACTCGCACCCTGCATAGGCAGGTTATCCTGATGCGTGTCGATACGCAGGTGGTTGGCGCGCTCCTTGGCAAAGGCAAACATCGCAGCCGCGATGCCGTGCGCGGTGCCATCGGACGCCACACGGTGCAGCACGGCGTACGGAGTGTCGCTGCGCCATTGACCGTCCTCAATGACGTCATAGCATTCGTCCGGACCCGGTAAAAAGGCAAACGTCGCCACCACGCGACCGTCGACTTCGCACACATAACTGCCACCAGCGGCAATATCGGCAGCCAGTTGCTCGGCCGAAGGCGTGCCCTCGGGCCACTGCGTGGCGTTGCCATGCGCGCGCATAAAGGCGCGGGCCACGTCATAGATAGCCATGACGGCGGGAGTGTCGGTATCGAGGGTTTTTCTGATCATCACGCGGCGACCTCACGTTTATTGGTATCACTTTGATTGAGCAATGATACCAACGTTTTGAGAAGGGCACGAAGCAGATGGGAAGCAAAAAGCGAGCCGCCTGGTCAAAGGCCAAAAGCGAGTTTTTAGGCGCTGCCACCGGCGGCGATATGAGCGACCTGTTTGCACGCGAGGACGAGCGCCGCGACGCCCTGGACGCCGAGCGCGATGAAGCTTGGCGCTACAAGTCGTGCGAGCGCAAAAACCGTTACGACACGCGTGCCGAGGCCGAGGCCGTTATGGCCGACTGCGAAAACCGCGGACGCCGCGGGCTGGCCTGCTACAAATGCGAATACTGCGGCGGCTGGCACCTGACGTCGCACCCTTGGAAATAGGCCCCGCATCGACACGGCACCGATGGAGCGTCAACCATCGTACGCAAGCTACGGGCGCGGCGGCACCAAAACATCGTAGCGAACGGCCTTGCCCGCAAGCTGATAGCTCGGCTTAACGCCGGCAAGCAGTGGCCCCTTCACCGGCCGTTTGATAACGACCTTGCGCGGCCGCACCGCAAGCGCGGCTTCGACCAGCGCCTCCTCATCGGCACACGGCTGCTCCAGATGGTGCAAGAGTTGGAACTTCTTTTTAACCGCCGCGCTCTTGGTGCGCTCGGGAAACATGGGGTCCAGATACACCACGTCGGGAGCCGCGAGCTCGTCCTGCCCGATCAACTCAGCTGCATGGCGAAGGCCGGCAATACTGTCCTCGCCCGCATGTAAGCGCATGCGTGACACGGCAGCCGCAAGCGCCGGATCATCTGCCGCGCGATCCAGGGCATCCTGAAGCAGCGCCGCGATCACGCAATCCTGCTCATACAGATCGACGGTAAAGCCCGCGGCCGCCAGCAGCAGCGAATCCTCGCCAAATCCTGCCGTGGCGTCAATCGCCCATGGGCTCTCGATGCCTTTTGCGCGCGCAGCCTTTACCAGCAGCTCTTGCTGCAGACGGCCCTGCTTGAGCCGCGGAAGCATGCGAGTATAATCGGCACGCAGTTCCATCGTGCCGTCGGTGAGCGTGAGGCCCTCGGACGTCCCGGTCAGCTCAAGCCCCGCGGCCCGAGCAATAGAAAAGGGATCGACGACGCCCATGGGTACTCCTTAACAAGCAAAACGAATACGCGAGCGCCGTTCATGTCGGCACCCAACCGTCCGCTATTGTCCCACATGCGACAGGGCCCACAGCATCCCAATGCAAAGCACCGCCATCAATCCCGTGCACACGGCAGCGATCACAGAATCACCCATGCGCCTTCCCAACGACCGCGGCTCACGCACTTGCCCTGCTCCGTACATCATGGCTCCTCCTTGAGACCAGCTCCTTGTTACGGCCTCATCATCTCAGCGCCGCACATGAGCTGCCATCGATTTGCCTTACAGCTGGCTTTCCTTTTTGAAAGATTGCCCCGCACAGACGAGAAGCGCTTTCTGACACACACGCCGTCACGTTGAACTACAATGTGCTTCACGATATGTGCCGCAACCTGGGTGCGACAGATTCTCCGCGCCCGCATCGAAAGGACCAGCTATGAGCGCCGCTCGCAAGACACTCAAAATCCTTGCCCTGATTTATTTTGTTCTGGGCATCGCCAGTCTCGTCATTGGAATCGCCGGCATCGCGACCGGCAACCTCGATTCCACGTACGGGTCGAACGCCATGCTCGCCGCGGTCGTGCTGGTCGCCAAGGGCCTTGTCGACCTTGCCGCAGGTGTTGCGGGTATCAAGGGCGCCAACAAGCCTTCGCAGGTGGATGGCGCGTTTAAGCTCGGCATCGTCGCCGCGGCAGCCACGCTCCTCCAGGCCGCGCTCACGCTTCCCGCGCTCGGCGGCAGCTCCGTCAATATCGTCCCCTTTGTCATCGTGGTGTACGACCTGTTCTTTGTTCAGCAGGCGCACGCCGTTAAGGCCGAGAACAAGGACCGCCTGTAAGCGCCCGCTTCTCATAACCTCTGTTTCAGCCAAGCAACTAAAAAGGGCCGATCGCGCATCTCCGCGGTCGACCCTTTACGTTTTCCCAGATAAAACCTGCCAAAAATAAATCTGTCCCTTTTTGGTAGGTTAGTGGCGGTACTCGGCGATGATGAAGTCGATGTCGGTTTGAAGGGTGTCCAAATTTGCCAGGCGTTCTTTGTCGGAAGGGCGCGTACGGTAGTAGTACGGCGTCATCTGGAACACTGCCTCGATGTCGGCCTGGGTCTGAAGCGTAATATTCGCAGACACCCGCTGCATTCCGACTAACTCGAGCTCGGTGGTCTTCGGCAGCTTCTCATCGTTAAGGTACGGCGTGTCGTAGAGCACCTCCTTAAGCCCAAAGAGATGACGGGCGCCCGGCACCACGGTGTAGAGCGAGCCCTCTGGCGCCAGCACGCGGGCAAATTCGCGCTCGTTAAAGGGAGCAAAGAGCTCGGTCACCATATCAAAGGCGCCATCGGCCACGGGGATATCCTTCATGTTGGCTACGAAATAGGCTGCATCGCCGCGCTTGGCGGCCAGGCGAACCATCTCTTTGCCCAAGTCGAAACCGTAAGCATCCACGCCCGGCACCGCGCCCATGGCGCTGGTGTAGTAGCCCTCGCCACAGCAAATATCGAGCAACGTCATGGGGCCGTTCGTAGACGCGGCGCGCCCAGACACCTGCTTGCGCACCAGCTCAACCATCGCATCGCGCAACGGCGCATAGTATCCACGGTTCAGAAAGTCACGACGGCTGCGTGCCTGCGACTTGGGATCGCCCATGGAGTCGCCGCTCTTGGACGAACGTAGTAGATATAGATAGCCCTCGCGAGCTCGGTCAAACCGGTGTCCGCCCGCACATGCAGCACCACGCTCGTCGTCCACCAACGGCTCATGGCAAACGGGACACAACAACATGGCAACTCCTTAGCGCAAACAACACAACGCCCACCATTGTCGCACGCCTTCCCCGCCTAGTCATTGGGTGTTCCTATAGTTTTGTCAACCGTCGGGGCTACTCCCGGTAGGGCACCCGGTCGCGCATCACGGCGTATATCGCCCTGAGCCGCTTCCTCGCGACGGCCTTGAGCGCCCGCCCGTGCCCCATGCCCCGCG
>DBFANS010000057.1:0-39809 GCA_048233475.1 Collinsella aerofaciens
AGGTCATGCGGCGGTCTCGGCTCGCCGCGGCCCGCGCGGGACATGTCAGGAAACGAGGGCAGCCCTGTGGGCGCCAGCGGAATGTGGGGTCACCGCGCGGTCCGCATCTGATGGTGTCGACGTCAATGGTATACGGGTGCACCATCGACGTCTTCAATACAGAAGATATCAGTGCGGAGTGTTCTGAAAAGTAACTTCAGGGCGGGCCCTGGGGTAACTCGGCAGGGAGAGTGCGATTTCCTGATCGCTCACTTAATTTAATAAGAAATTGAGTGAGGCCGGAGCTTTGGCTCCGGCCTCCTTATATAAGGGCTCGGCAAAGCCGAGCCACCAAATTTGCATCAGCCCCCAGAACATGTTTGAGAACTGTGCACGGAGTACATACCCCTAGGGCCGGAATGAGGTTGCTTTCCAACGCATTCCGCAGGGGGCGGCATTATTTTGTAGCGCGAAGCGCGGAGCAAAATAATGCCGCATGCCCGAGGACGCGTTGGAAAGCAACCTCATTCCGCCCCGAACAGGTCCGTCTACCTGCACATCTACAAATTCGTAAACTTTTTTGAAAAAAGTGCTTGCACAGTTCTCGAATCATAGGTTATTATCTTCCTCGTTGAACGCGCGGGTCCAACAAAACGAACCGTGAATCAACAACATAGCATGTCGGAGTGGCGGAATTGGCAGACGCGCTAGCTTGAGGTGCTAGTGACCGCTTTTTGGTCATGCGGGTTCAAGTCCCGCCTCCGACACCATCGCATTTGAGAAGCCTCTTCGGAGGCTTTTTTGTTACCGATAGACGGTGGGGTCCACGATGGAAACGCTTGAACGCAACGAGTGGGCAGACGTTGCCCAACTAGTCGAGATCACGAGCGATGCTGTCATCATCTGCGAGCTCGACGGAACCATTCTGCATGTGAATAATCGCTTACTTGGTTTGATGCGCGAGGAACGCGCCGACGTCATTGGTGGAGATGTTAAAGACGTCCTGTACTCGTCCGCTTTTGAACGTGCGACGGAACATCGTCTGCCATTTGAAACTGATGGCTCCGAGAACGAACTGATGCTCAAGCTGAGTGACGGCTCCTTTATCCCCGTCTTGGTTCGTGCGGGCTCCGTAACGCCTCCACGCATCTTTGGGCGCCGCGCGCCACGTGTCCTGGTGGCGCTCCATAGCATCGAAGAACAGTATTCGCACGACCGTCAGCTCAAGCGTGCTCTTTCGGAGCTTAGAGTGGCTAACAAGCGCCTCTCTGGCACGCTCTCGGTCATTATGAGTACCGTGGGCTCCGATGAGCTGCCCAGCCTACTTGATACCGTTTTGAACCAGCTTGTAGGAACGCTCGATGCTTCGGGTGCTGCTATCTATTTTTCTGAGAGCGGCGGTTTTAAACTTCGCGGTGTTTCCAAGGAGCTGTACGACAGCTACCTGCCTGAGTTTTTGCCGTATGGCGCTGGCATTCCGACGTATGTTCTTCGTGAGTCGCGTGCCTGTCGCTTGTCGATTCAACAGGACCTTAAGGGTGATAAGGCCGCCTCCGGTATGTTTATGGACCTGGACAATCGTTCTAAGCACCTGTTGCGCATGCAGGATATGCCTCCGTACCGCAGCGAGATCTGTCTTCCCGTTTTTTACGGTACGCAGATCCTTGGCGTGCTGGAAGTTGGTTGGAAACGCCCCCAGGCACCGCTCGCCTATGACGTTAATGTACTCGAGGTCATTTGCGATTACTTGTCTATCCAACTGGTCGGCATGGCATCGAGTCTTCGCTCTCGTCGCACGGCCGAGCTTGGCCGCTCGCTCAATGTCTTACGTGATGAGTTGTTTACCTTTCTAGACGATTCCGTCGCGGCTACCCAGGCGGTATCGTCCGAGATCTGCAATATGCTCAACTGCCATTTTTGCCCTGTTGAGTATGACGCCAGTCTGGATTCCTACGTCATAGATTTTGAAGGCGGCAGTCGCGTTGCTTTGCCGGACGATCCCGAGAAGCTTTTCTTTTCCACGACGGCGCCAGCGGCACGTCTGGGGGCTGGCCCTGATGGCTTTGAGGCATCTGTTTTGGGCGGTACGAGTGCCGAGGACCTTAAACACGTCCGTATAACTCGCGTTGACGAATCGATGCCTATGGGAGGCTGGCTTAGGGCGCATGGTCTGCCTTGTCAAGGTCTCTACGTCGACTCCGGCATCGAGGCGGGGCGACCACGCTCTAAGGGTGATGGCAAGCACAGTAACGACGCAATTGTTCCTGCTTCTGTTGCGAAGAGCCCGACGACGCGCGCGCTACTGCTTCGTGATGGCAGCCAAGAGCCGATTGATGACCTTGAATATGACTACTTGGTGCACTTGGCGCATGACTTTGAACTGATCTACGAAGGTGAATCTCAAAAGCGCGAGGAGCGTCATATCGCTCAGACCCTTCAGATCGGCATGAGAAATTCCCTGGGGGATGTTCCGGGTATCGCAACCGATTCGGTGTACCTGTCGGCCACGAACTCGGCGTTGGTCGGCGGCGATTTCTATACGCTCATCCGTCTTCCCGACGACTGCGCCGTCATGATTCTGGGTGATGTGTCTGGCAAAGGCATTGAGGCCGCATCGATGTCCGCGCTCGTCAAGACGGCTCTGACGGCATATGCGTGGGAGGGCGCTGGACCGGCCCGCATGGCACGCTCCCTTAACAGTATGCTCATGGGCTTTTCGAGGGTCGAGACGTTCGTGACAGCCTTTATCGCCAAGATTGACCTGAAAGCCGGACGCGCAACGTATTGTTCGGCGGGCCATCCTCCGACCATGGTCATCAGGCCAGAGTCGATGCCACTGGGTGGCGGCGAGGCTCGTGGGGGAGAGGTCGAGCTACTTGGATGCCAATCGGGTGTAATCGGTGCCTTTGAGAGTATGGTGTACGAGACAGGCGTGTTTACGTTCGCCCCCGGCGACATGCTCTTCATGTATACGGATGGAACGATTGAGGCCCGCGACCGCACCGGAGCGTTCTTTGGCGAGCAGCGCTTGCGCGATCTTCTGCTTTCTGTTTCGGGGGAGGGCGTGTCGGGCATTTGCGGCAAGGTCTTGGGCGAGCTTGACCGATTTACCGAATCGGCGCTGGACGATGACATTGCATTGGTGTCCCTTGAGTTTTTACGGGGTCGTTCATAGACGGCGCTGAACGGGCTGAATCCGCACGGTTGGGGAAACGAATGCATCGAGTGGGCTTTTTTGGGGAACCATGGTCGTATGAATGAGTGGAATGACATAGCGGTTTTGACGCCACCAGGCGATATCGACATCGCCACGGTGCCTGCGCTGCGTCGGCGGTTGGATGCTTTGATTGGCCGCGGCGTGCGTCGTGTTGTCATCAACTGTCAGGCTGTTAGCTTTATCGATTCGACGGGCTTGGCATTCCTGCTTACGCGCGCTCGTGAGCTCATGAGGCGAGAAGGCCTGCTTTCGCTCGTCAATGCATCAGGTGAAGTTGTTCGCTTTTTGGAGATTGCTCGTCTTGTCGATATCCTTCATGTCGCGGGGCCGGCACGGGAGTCTATTCCCGCCATTCCGGTGGGGGAGCTGCCTCGCTGGAGTAAGAGCGTCGAGGTCCGTCAGGGTATCGAGAATCTTCCATACTACCGACATCGCATCGCCGAACTCCTTGAATCGCTTCCGTTGCGCCGTGACGAGCGCTACGATGTCGCATTGGCGTCGGGGGAGGCGCTGGGTAATGCCTATGACCATGCGGGCGGTATCGGGTGCGTCCTGACGGTTCAGGCCTATGGCGATCGCGTTGTGGTTGAGGTGCTTGATCGAGGTGCCGGCTATTCTATCGATGAAACGAGCGAGCCGGTTGCATCTGAGGAACGCGGCCGTGGTATCAAGCTTATGCGTATGCTCGTCGATAACGTGGAGGTTGCTCGTCGTACGGACGGCGCCGGCACGCGCGTGCAGATGGTGAAGCTGTTTAGCGGAGCGCTGGAATCGTGTGCCTAGCCAATCGCTTTAGCGCGTTTGGCTATTAAGAACATGCGGCAGACAAGTTTTTTGAAAAAAGTACTTGCGTCTTTTGGACAACTCGCGTAAATTAATAACCCGCAAGCGGACATGGCTCAGTTGGTAGAGCACAACCTTGCCAAGGTTGGGGTCGCGGGTTCGAGCCCCGTTGTCCGCTCCATCGCATGCAGGGAGCCGGTTTTACTCGAATCGGCTCTTTTCATATCGGCGAAGTGGCCAAGTGGTAAGGCAGAGGCCTGCAAAGCCTTTACCCCCGGTTCGAATCCGGGCTTCGCCTCCAGGCAACATCCGGGCGCTCCGGCGCCCGTTTTGTTTTACATATGCGGACATGGCTCAGTTGGTAGAGCACAACCTTGCCAAGGTTGGGGTCGCGGGTTCGAGCCCCGTTGTCCGCTCCAAACGTAACAGCCCGACTACTACGGTAGCCGGGCTTTTTCGTACCCGTCGCCTGGGCTCGAACCCGCGAGGGAGCGATCGTTTTGGGGCGTGGCTGTGGCGTTGTTTGTCGCGAATGTCCGCTTTGGGCGTATCATCGTGGGCATCTCGCATAACCTCGTTGCAAGGGAGATACGCCCCATGGCTACAGAAAAGTCTTCTTCGCGCTCGTGGATGTCCGATGCCGCGATCTATCAGATCTACCCGCGCTCGTTTAAGGATTCGACTGGTTCGGGTCTGGGCGATATCGCGGGCATTACCCAGCAGATGGACTATCTTGAGCGACTGGGTATCGAGGCCATCTGGCTGAGCCCGTTTTACCCTTCGCCTCTTGTCGATGGCGGCTATGATGTGGCGGACTACTGCGATGTCGACCCACGTCTCGGCTCGCTTGACGACTTCGATGACATGATCGCTGCGGCTCACGCGCGCGGCATCAAGGTCATCGTCGACATCGTGCCCAACCATTCATCCAACCAGCACCCCTGGTTCAAAGCCGCTCTTGCCGCCGGCCCCGGATCGCCCGAACGCGCCCGTTATATCTTCCGCGATGGTCGCGGCGAGCATGGCGAGCTGCCTCCCACCAATTGGAATGCCAACTTTGGCGGCCCCGCATGGACGCGTGTTGCGGACGGTCAGTGGTATCTGCACATGTTTACGCCCGAGCAGCCGGACTTTGACTGGTCATGCCCTGAGGTTCACGCGCTCTTTTGCGACGTCCTGGCGTTTTGGAGCGATCGAGGCGTCGACGGCTTTCGCATTGATGTGGCGCAGGGTCTCGCCAAGGATCTCGACCGCGATGACCTCGACCGGTGGCATCTCGCCGAGGGCGATGACATGGTTGACGACGGCACCCATCCGCTGTGGGACCGCAATGAGGTCCACGAGATCTATCGCGAGTGGCGCCGCGTGTTCGACCGCTATAATCCGCCGCGCAGTGCCGTTGCCGAGGCGTGGGTGCTGCCCGAGCGCCAGTATCTCTACGCGCGTCCCAGCGAGCTTGGCCAGACATTCAACTTTGAGTTTGCCAAGGCCACTTGGACCTATGATGACATGCACACTGCAATCGAGAAGGGCTTGAAGGCAGCCGTCGAATCCGATTCCGCCTCGACCTGGGTACTCTCCAACCACGACGTGCCGCGCGTGGCGACACGCTATGCCCTGCCGCAAATCAAGGCGACGCGCTACCACCAGATTGCGCTCGACTGGCTCTTGCGCGACGGGTCGTCTTATGACGAGGACCGTGAACTCGGCGAGCGCCGCGCGCGGGCGGCCCTTTTGCTTGAGCTGGCGCTTCCGGGCTCGGCATACGTGTATCAGGGTGAGGAGCTCGGCCTTTTTGAGGTGGCTGATATCCCGTGGGCTGCACTCGAAGACCCTACTGCGACCAATACGCACGGACCGAAGCGTGAGAAGGGGCGCGACGGCTGTCGTGTGCCCCTGCCGTGGGTGGCAGCGGACGATCCCGCGCATGGCGGATCGTTTGGGTTTTCGCCGGCAGACGCCGATGCAGCGCCTCATCTGCCGCAGCCTGCATGGTTTTCCGATTATGCTGCCGATAAGGAAGAAGCGGACCCGACATCGATGCTTGCGCTCTATCGTGACGCCCTCTGGCTGCGGCGCAAGCTGCGCGGGTGCGCCAACGATCTTGCGTGGCTCGATCTTGACGGGCGCACCGGTCTTGCGGATGGTGCCGAGGGCGCTGAGGGCGGCGTCATCGCCTATCGCCGCGATAACGGCTGGGCGTGTGTGACGAACTTCGGTGCAGCACCTGTGGAGCTGCCGGCGGGCAGGGTCCTGCTCACCTCATCACCGCTTGCAGACGGCAGGCTCGCGCAGGACAGCTCTGCCTGGATCATGCTCGGCGAGATGTAGTGGCCTCTTGCGGCGAGTTTGCGTTTGCCTGCGCCTTCCGTGGTGGCTGATGTCTTCGCGAGGTTCGCGAGGGCGTCGCAAAACTTTTTAAAAAAAGTTCTTGCATTTGGGTGGATCATCCCGTATATTAAATCCTCGCAGGCGGACATGGCTCAGTTGGTAGAGCACAACCTTGCCAAGGTTGGGGTCGCGGGTTCGAGCCCCGTTGTCCGCTCCATTTGGGCGTTTAGCTCAGGGGGAGAGCGCTTCCCTGACACGGAAGAGGTCAGAAGTTCAAATCTTCTAACGCCCACCAAATGTTCGCAGCTCAGAGGCTATATCCTCTGGGCTGTTTTGTTTTGCCACCAAGCACGCCGCCAATATAAGCCACCAAATATTGATCCAAGGTCTGTACGCGATGGTCTTCGCATCCCGTAGAGGTGCCGGCAGATTGCATACGTCCTGGCCGATCGTGACCGCAACATGTTGGTCAAGCATAATCTTTTGGATTCTTTTGGCGTGAGCGACTTGATTTTGGTAGGATTTGTCAGCGGCTTGACTAAGGGGGTTTTATAACTGCCATGCAGGTAGCCGTGTTGGTAGCGTTTTACCGACTTGCCAAGAACCCCTCATTTTTAATGCGTCTGCAAAATGACTAATTGCTTTGACCTGCTGAAACACTATATGTTGTGTTTGACCTAAAAAAAGAATACAGGATATAGATGCCTCTTTGTCGTATGATAGATGGCGGACAGAGAACGAAGACCTTAACTGCCTCTTTTGAACGTGTCCTTGAGCCGCTTGATCGGCTCCAGGGAATGTCCGCATGGAGGCTTATGGTTTATCGAGAACACAGATTGCGCGACGGCGCCGCAAGACAGGGTAAGCCCTGCCAGGCATCGTTTGGCTCTGAAGCGCAATGAGGCTACGATGCGAAAGAGGCAAGAGGATGAAGATCATCAAGCGCAGCGGCACCGAGGTTACCTTTGACATCGATAAGATCGTCAATGCGATTCGCGCCGCAAACTTGGAGGTCGAGGAAGGCTCTCGCCTTACCGACCGCCAGGTGATCTATGCGGCACAAAACGTCGCCGAGGCATGTGAGAAGGCCGGTCACACCGTATCGGTCGAGGAGATCCAGGATTTGGTCGAGGACGAGATTATGCGTCTCGATTGCTACGAGGTCGCTCGCCACTACATCATCTATCGCTATGTTCAGAGCCTAAAGCGCCAAAAGAACACGACCGACGACAAGATCCTGTCGCTGATCGAATGCAACAACGAAGAGGTTAAGCAGGAGAACTCTAACAAGAACCCGACCGTCAACTCCGTTCAGCGCGACTACATGGCCGGCGAGATTTCCAAGGACCTGACGCAGCGCGTGCTGCTGCCCCAGGAGATCGTGGATGCTCACAACGAGGGCCTGATTCACTTCCACGATTCGGACTACTTTGCCCAGCACATGCATAACTGCGACCTGGTGAACCTGGAGGATATGCTCCAGAACGGTACTGTTATCTCGGGTACGCTGATTGAGAAGCCGCACAGCTTCTCGACGGCCTGCAACATCGCGACGCAGATCATCGCCCAGGTTGCTTCCTCCCAGTACGGCGGCCAGTCGATTTCGCTGACTCATCTCGCCCCGTTCGTCGAGGTGAGCCGTCAAAAGATTCGCGGCGAGGTTGCTCGCGAGCTTGAGGAGCTCGGCGTTTCCGCATCTCCCGAAAAGGTCCGCGAGGTCGTGGAGGATCGTCTGCGCGACGAGATCCGCCGCGGTGTCCAGACGATTCAGTATCAGGTCGTGACGCTTATGACCACGAACGGCCAGGCACCGTTCGTGACGGTCTTCATGTATCTCAACGAGGCCCGTACGCCCCAGGAGAAGCATGACCTTGCCATGATTGTGGAGGAGACGCTTCGCCAGCGCTATGAGGGCGTTAAGAACGAGGCTGGCGTGTGGATCACTCCGGCGTTCCCCAAGCTTATCTATGTGCTCGAGGACGATAACGTTTACGAGGATTCCCCGTACTTCTACCTGACTCAGCTGGCTGCGAAGTGCACCGCCAAGCGCATGGTGCCCGACTACATCTCCGAGAAGAAGATGCGCGAGCTTAAGCTGTCGAAGGGCGAGACCGCGGGCAACGGCGATTGCTACACCTGCATGGGTTGCCGCAGCTTCCTGACGCCCGATCGCTCGGGCAACGGCTTTAACAACGTGGCCAACGCGCTCAATTATGATCCGAACAAGCCCAAGTACTACGGCCGCTTTAACCAGGGTGTTGTGACCATTAACCTGCCCGATGTCGCGCTGAGCTCGCATCAGGACATGGACAAGTTCTGGAAGATCTTCGACGAGCGCCTTGAGCTGTGCCACCGTGCCCTGCTGTGCCGTCATGAGCGCCTGATGGGCACGCTTTCGGATGCCGCGCCGATTCTTTGGCAGTACGGTGCCCTGGCGCGCCTTAAGAAGGGCGAGACGATCGACAAGCTGCTCGTGGGCGGTTACTCCACCATTAGTCTGGGTTATGCCGGTCTGTATGAGTGCGTCAAGTACATGACGGGCCACAGCCACACCGAGAAGGAGGGCACGCCCTTTGCCATGGCGGTCATGCAGCACATGAACGACAAGTGTGCGGAGTGGAAAGCCGCGAGCGACATCGATTTCTCGCTGTACGGCACGCCGTTGGAGTCGACGACGTACAAGTTCGCCAAGTGCCTGCAGCGCCGTTTTGGCATTATTCCGGGCGTGACGGACAAGGGCTATATTACTAACAGCTATCACGTCCACGTGTCCGAGGAGATCGACGCATTCGACAAACTCAAGTTCGAGGGCATGTTCCAGCAGCTTTCGCCGGGCGGTGCCATCTCCTACGTCGAGGTTCCCAACATGCAGGACAACCTCAAGGCTGTCATTCGCGTGATGCAGTACATCTACGACAACATCATGTACGCCGAGCTCAACACCAAGAGCGACTACTGCCAGGTGTGCGGCTACGACGGTGAGATCAAGATTGTCGAGGATGACGGCAAGCTGGTGTGGGAGTGCCCTAACTGCGGCAACCGCGATCAGGAGAAGATGAATGTTGCCCGTCGCACGTGCGGCTACATCGGTACCCAGTTCTGGAACCAGGGCCGAACCGAGGAGATCCGCGACCGCGTGCTGCATCTCTAATACCGCTCCGGGGCTGAGCCGGGAGGGCCGCTTGGGCATTTGCTCGCTATTTCGGACAGTCCTGCGCAAGACGAAGGCCACATTAAGTGGCCTTCTTTGCGTGCGGAACTCATATCGAGCAAAAGCCCAAGCGGCCCTCTCGGCTCAGCCAAGTTGACGTAGCTGAGATACGGCATGCGGTCTGCTCACTCCTCGAAGTTCTAAGCGGAAATGAGTTGACTTGCAACAACGCTTTGCTTGCGATGGCGGTTGAGTTGCAACAAGGTTTTTATTGGACCTCGAACCCTATACTCGATGTTCGCTTCGTTCATTGAGTTACCCTTTGCATGAGGCCGGGACATATCGTCCCGCCCGCAGTTTCGCAGGCCGAAGGCCGAGAATGTTTGAGGACGGGATGATATGTCCCGGCCTCCCGGGAGAGTTACCTATGAATTACGCGAACATTAAGTATTTCGACATTGCTGATGGGGAAGGCGTTCGTACTTCTCTGTTTGTGAGCGGGTGCCGTCGTGGGTGCAAGAACTGCTTTAACTCTGTCGCGTGGGACTTTGCTGCGGGTGAGCCGTTCGATTGTGCCGTCGAGGACAAGATTATCGAGAGCCTCGACCATCCCTTTATCGATGGCCTGACGATTCTGGGCGGCGAGCCTATGGAGCCCGAGAATCAGGCGGGGCTTGTTGACTTTATCGAACGCGTGCGTGCGGCCTATCCCGCGGGGTCGGGCAAGACCATTTGGTGCTTTACCGGCGACGTGCTCGAGGAGCTTATGCCGGGTGGTCGTCACCATACCGAGGCGACGGACCGTATCCTTGCCTGCCTCGATATGTTGGTGGATGGCCCGTTTGTTCAGGATCTGTACGATATCTCATTGCGTTTTAGGGGCTCGAGCAATCAGCGCGTGATTGATATGAACGCCACGCGCGCCCGTGCTGTGCGCGAGGGCGTTGCGCTTTGCGACGCTGTGGAGCTTTGGCGGGACGATCCGGTCTATTCGACCCATACTATGTAGCTTGTGGCCGATGCCAAAGGGCGTGGTACCATAGCGCGAACGCAAAATCGGAAAAGTGAGGCCCAGATGGTCGATCAGGAAAAAGTCGAGGCCGCCATTAAGCTGTTGCTTGAGGGCATAGGCGAGGACCCAACTCGTGAGGGCCTGCTGGAGACGCCGGCGCGCGTCGCCCGCATGTATGGTGAGATTGCCGGCGGCATGGACCAGAGCGCCGAGGAGCACCTGTCCAAAACCTTTGCCGTCGCTTCGAACGATTTGGTTGTCGAGCGCGACATTACGTTTTACTCGCTGTGCGAACACCATCTGCTGCCGTTTTACGGCAAGGCTGCGATCGGCTATATCCCTAACGGTCGCGTTGCCGGACTCTCTAAGCTCGCTCGCACGGTTGAGGTCTATGCCCGTCGCCTGCAGCTGCAGGAGAAGCTGTGTGCACAGGTTGCTGATGCCCTCATGGAATATCTTGCTCCCCAAGGAGCGATTGTGATGATGGAAGCTGAGCATATGTGCATGACCATGCGCGGCGTGCAAAAGCCCGGCACCAAGACCGTAACGCTTGCTCGTCGCGGTGTCTTTGAGACTGATCCGTCGCTCGAGGAGCGATTCTTTAGGATGCTGGGCCGCTAACCATGAGGGTCGTCAACGACTTTGCATCGAAGACCGATGAGGGAACGCCGCGTCGTGGCTTTATGGCTTCGGGCCTGACCCCCTTTGGTGCCATGCCTCGCATTGACTACATCTGTGCCAACGGGCTGTTCCGGCGGCATCTGGGCAACATTGCGCAGTTGGAATCGGGGCGCATCTTTTGCCGCCACGGTATTGACCATCTGCTGGATGTCGCGCGCATTATGTGGATCAAGAATCTTGAGGAGCAACTCGAATTTGACCGCGAGGTCATCTATGCCACGGCACTTCTTCACGATATCGGCAAAGATGAACAGTATGAATCGGGTATATCCCATGATGTTGCAAGCGAACGCGTCGCTGATGCGATTCTCGGCGGCATGCCCGAAGACGTGGCGTTTGAGCCGGCAGATGCCGCAGCCATTAAGACGGCCATTCTGGGTCATCGAAAGCTGCGCGTGAACAGCCAGCCGCTTGAGCGTCTGCTTTATGCAGCCGACAAAGCGTCGCGCGCCTGCTTTGCATGCCCTGCGCGCAATGCCTGCAACTGGAGCGATGATAAAAAGAACCTGTCGATTCGCGTGTAGTCGGTATGCGCGGTCGGGGTTCTGAACGAAGGAGACGATCGCGATGACTAACAAAAAGCTACCTGAGAATGCAACCAAGACCGAGGGCGCCGAGCTCGCCCGTCGTGGCAGGGGCGAGATTTCCACCGCAACGGCAGTGCCTCATGTGAGCTATGACGACCTGCGCCATGCCGACCGCATTACTATCGACGGTCTCGAGGTCTTTGCCAACCACGGCGTGTATCCCGAGGAGAACGCCCTGGGGCAGAAGTTTGTCGTGTCCTTGGTGCTCTATGCCGACCTGCGCGCGGCAGGGGAGCACGATAACCTGGATGCCTCGATTGATTACGGCTCGGTGTGCCACGATGTCGACGGCTATCTGCGCGAGCATACGTTTAAGCTCATCGAGGCCGCGGCCGAGGGTGTGGCCTCGATGCTACTACGTCGTTACCCCTTGCTGCTTGGCGTGCGTGTTAAGCTCGATAAGCCTTGGGCGCCCGTCGGTCTTCCCCTGGCAAGCTGCGGCGTCGAGATCGAGCGCGTGCGCTAACCGGTTCTAATACGTCTCTATGGGCGGTTTTTTGAGCCGCTGCGACAGAGCTCTGTTGTTGGGGCAGTACGTGTCGAGGAGGGCGTGGAACCGCTGATTGTGGCTTGGCTCGAGCAAGTGGACGAGCTCGTGGGCGACAACCATGTCGAGGCATTCGACGGGGTAGGCGGCAAGTTCGCGTGCGATGCGAATGGCACCGGTTTTGGGCGTGCACGAGCCCCAGCGCGTTTTCATGCTGCGTACGGAAACGCGGGAAACGGTGACACCCATTGCGATTTCGTATGCGTGCACCATATCGCGCAGCGCTGATGTGACCTCGGACATATAGAGCTGGTCGATGTGGGCTTGGAGCTCATCGGACGTTAGGCCGTCGAGAGCCGTGAGCTGCTTTGCCTGCGTGCGCCCACTTGGCTCATCGGTACCCATAAAACTTGCGAAGGTAGCCTGCTTGGGTCGCGGTGCGGGTGATGCAAAGTTGTGGTCGAGCGCATCCTGTACCGTGATGGGCTTGCCCCAAAGTGCAATGATGGACGAGGGACTGAGCGGCTCTCTCGCCGTCGCCTGACGTTGCTCGCGCTGGGCAAGTCTGCCGATAATCCAGGCGCTGTTGCGCTTCACAAACGCTTCGATACGCTCGCGGCTGGCGCCGAGCGGTGCGCTGGCGTGGACCTCACCGCTCGATGTGACGCGTAGGTTGAAGTTCTTGACGCGCTTTTTGGTAACGACGACGGGGATGGATGTGCCATCCGGTCGGGATACGGAAATCGTAAACTGCTGCGTCAAAAGTGATCCTTCAGATTGGGGATGGGCCGGCATGTCGATCGCTTGACATGCCGGCCCGCTCAAGGGATGTGAAATTAATAACGCTTAAAGAAGGCAAGCGCGTTGTCGCTGCAGAGCTTTTGCATCACGGTCTTGCCAAAGTGCTTGGAGAGCATGTTCTGGAACTCGGGCATCATGCTGGCATCGGAGAGGAAAGCGGGTACCGTGGCGCCGTCCCAGTCGCCGCCGAGCGCGATGACATTTTCGCCGCCCAGGTCGAGCCAATGCTCGATATGTGCCGCCAGCTGGTCGAAGGTGACGTCTGCGGCGGTCTTGTCGGTTGCGTCGTTGGAAAGGAACTCGCTGCAGTAGTTGAGGCCGACGATGCCGCCCATGTCGCGAATGGTGCGGAACTGGTCGTCGGTGAGGTTGCGTTTGACGCCGCAAACCGCACGGGAGTTGGAGTGGCTGGCGACGAAGGGGCGCGTGGCGTGGGCGACAACCTCGTCAAAGCACTCATCGTTGAGGTGGGAGACGTCGAGCACCATGCCGGCGTGCTCCATCTGCGTAAGCGCCTCGATGCCAGCGGCGGTGAGGCCGGCGTGGGTGTCGTGGCCGCTCGCGAGCGGTCCCTGCGCGTTCCAGCTGAGCGATGACATGAGTACGCCCAGGCTCTTGAGTACCTCGATCAGCGCGGGGTCCTCGGCAAAGAACGTGGCGTTTTCGATGGTGTGGATGCAGGCGACCTTGCCGTCTTTGAGCGCGGGGCGAATGTCTGCGGCGCTGCGCACATTGACCATGCGGTCGTGGTTGAGCATGGCCTGGCCGCTCATATGCGCCATGATTTGCGCCTGGAAGCGCGCGGCGTGGGCGGTGGGAATCTCGTCGGGGACAAACGTGGCGAAGCACTGTGCCCAAGGAGTTTTGCCGATCTTTGCGAGCGAGATGGCGCAGGCGTTGCCCTCGATAAGGTCGAAATCCTGCGGATGCGTCTCGTCGCCGGGGAAATAGCCGTCGGTGCCCGCGGTAAAGCGCAGGTCGAGATCGAGCGTGGTCCAGCCGATGCGGTCGGCAGTGTCGCAATGTAAGTCAAATACGGGATATGCCATGGTTCCTCCGGTTGCAGCGTTTCTTTGCAAACTGTCTTTGAATTGTATGACTAGGGTATAGTTAGCGCCATATGTTCACGGCGGCCCGCGTTGTGCGCCGCCCTTATTACGGAGGTTACCATGTCCAACCAGGGCAAGAAGGTCAAGACCCATTATCGTGGCACGCTCGACGACGGCACGCAGTTCGATAGCTCCTACGATCGCGGCGAGCCGCTGGAGTTCACCTGCGGTGCCGGTCAGATGATCAAGGGCTTCGACGCCGCCGTTATCGATATGCAGGTGGGCGAGAAGAAGTCCGTACACATTCCTGCGGCCGATGCCTACGGTGAGCACAATCCCGAGATGGTTCTGACCTTCCCGGCCGAGCAGGTTCCCAACATCGAGCAGATCGAGAAGGGCATGAAGCTCTTCCTGTCCACGCCGAGCGGCATGCCTGTCCCCGCCGTCGTCATCGACGTGACGCCCGAGGCCGTGACGCTTGACGCCAATCACGAGCTCGCCGGCAAGGATCTCAACTTTGATATCGAGCTCGTCGAGGTCGAGGACTAGTTGATGTCCGGGGACCTGGTAGCTACGGAGCGCTTGGGAAATCTCAACGACCCGTCCTATGAACTCCTGCTTCGTCGGGAGATGGGTGGCATTTTTGAGGTTGACGAGCTGCTACTCGATTGGGACCAGGCTGATACGCGCACGTTTGTGGGCGTGACGGAGCTGGGGCGCACGGTGAATGTCCGGCTGGATGCCGCTGATGGCGAACGCCTTGCCGACGGCGACGTGCTCGCTATCGACCGCACGGGCACGGTGCCCGTAGTGGTTGTCGTGCGCCTGCGCAGTGCCGAGGTCTATTTGGTCGAAGTCGACCGCATGGATCCGATTGCGCTCGCGCATGCGTGCTGGGAGATCGGCAATATGCACGCGCCGCTCTTCCGGGGTGACTCGGACGAGCATACCGTGCGCATGTATACGCCGGTGCAACCGGTTTTGGGTCGCATGCTCCGGGGCATCGAGGGCGTTCGGCTCTCGGTGGTCACACGCGAGCTCGATGCCAGTCGACGCTTTGCATCGAGCGCGGCGGATGTTGTTGTGAGTATGGCTCCAGACTTTACGATCGTAAAGAAGGCGCGCGGCTAACGTGCGTATGCGTAAGACGGACTTTGAGAGGCAACTATTCAAAGTCCGTCTTGCTGTTGATGGGATGCTTTGGGGGAACATATGGGTCTTGAGGGAATCAAGCTGATCGCCTGCGATTTGGATGGCACGTTGCTGCATCCGGGGGAGCGCGAGCCACGCCCCGAGGCATTTGAGCTCATCGACGAGCTGCACCGTCGCGGCATTGTGTTTATGCCGGCGAGTGGCCGTCAATATGCGAGTTTGCGCTACCTGTTTGCCCCGGTGGCAGACGAGCTTGTCTATGTGTGCGAAAACGGCGCCCTGGTCATGAGCGAGGGGCGTGCCGTTGTCAAGCGCTCTATGGGGCGTGACCTGGCGATGGATATCGCGAATGCCGTAGTCGCCTACCCCCATGCCGATGTAACCCTTTCCTGCGAGGGGCACCTCTACACCATAAGCGGCAACGATGCGTTCGTCGACCATTTGCGTTACGAGGTCCATTGCGATGTGGCGGTGGTCGACCGTCCCGAGGACATTGACGAGGATGTCATTAAGATTGCGTTTCAAACGCCCGAGACAGAGCAGCCGGCGGCGCTGGAGTATTTTGTGCGTCGCTTTAGCGACCGGGTCGATGTGATGACGTCGGGAACCGAATGGACCGACTTTATCGGCTTTGATTCGGGCAAGGGGTCCGCGCTTGCCGATTACGGTCGTGCCTTGGGAATTTCGCCCGATGAGATGATGGCGTTTGGCGATAACGAAAACGACCGCGACATGCTCAACGTGGTGGGCCATCCCTATCTGATGGAAAGCTGCAATCCCAGCATGCGCGGCATTAATGACCGCGTCCGCTATGTGCACACGGTCGAAGAAGAACTGCGTCGCCTGCTTGCCGAGTAGGCATGTCCCAAAATCTACCTACAGTTGGGGCAGAGGCCCTCGAAGATGGTGTAGTGCGAGGTGACGTTCCAACCGATTTGCTCGGACGCCTTGGCATCGAGCCGGGCGTCGAAGGGGAGCGGCACATCGATGACGCGGTTGCACGAGGTGCAGATAATATGCGCATGCGGCTCGACGGTGCGATCGAAGCGGCTGCCGCCCGGCGTCTTGATCGAGAGAATCTCCCCGGCATCGGCCAAGAGATTGAGGTTGCGGTAGACCGTACCGCGGCTGATTCTGTCGTCCTGTTCGCGCACGGCGTTGTAGATCTCATCGGCGGTGGGATGGTTGTAGCTTTGGCGCACGGCATCAAGAACCAGCTTCCGCTGCTTGGTGTTTCTTCTTTGCATCGCCATGCGCCTCGCCTCTTTTCTATCAACGGTCGTAGGTAAATGATACCGTATTTAGCACACAATACTAATAATGAGGACTGAAACCGTCTTCATTGGCAAGTGGGGCTCGGACTTGGGCGTCTACGAGGCGAAAGCGCGTTCCCATGCGCTCATAGGAGGCATGGAGCGCTTCGAGGTGAGACAGGATATCCGCGGGCGCGCCTTGTACCTCCATTTCGACCGAACCGTCTTCCATGTTACACACCCAGCCGGTGAGTGCGCGTGCCTGCGCGAGGTTGGTGTTGGTAAAGCGAAAACCAACGCCCTGGACTTGCCCCGCCCAGCGCAGGAAGTAGCGCAGGGGGGTGTCTTGAGTGGCCTCGTCGCTTGCGAGCACAGTAAGCCTGCGGCGCAGCTCGAGCTCAACGTTTGATGGTTTTTGAGGCTCTCGACTGCCGCCGGAGAAGAACTTGTCAAAAAAGCCCATCGCTAGGCCTGCTTGACTGAATCGGCGGGGAAGGTAATGCCGGCCTGCTGACGCACGGCATCCATGATGCGCAGTGAGACAAGCGTGACATCGCGATAGTGGCCAAGCTCATGGCGCCCAGCCGGTGTTTCCCAAATCTCATCTTTAACGTGATGAACGCCGTCGATAGCGGTGATAAAGTCTGTGAGTTCGTATTCCATAGTGTTGCTCGATTTGGGCAGGTCGAGCACGCGGCCGTTGTCGCCCTGTTCGCGCGGTGCCTCGGTCGCCGAGCCGCGTACGACGTCGCCGCGATAGTCGATGCGGACGTTGCGGGGCGTGGACAGATGGTCAATCTGGATAGTGCCACGCTCGCCTTCGATCTGCGAGGGCAGCAGGTCATTCGTAATTTTGGAGTGCGCGAGCTCGACGGAGATACGGCCACCGCCGTAGCTGGCGAGGATGGAACCGCAGCCATCGATGGGGCCGTGCGTGAGCTGTCGCGTGGTGGGGTCGAGCAGAGTAGTCATGCTCGTAAGGCCGGAGGGCATGCCGAAAATCTCGACCATGGGCTCGACGGCGTAGACGCCAATGTCCATGAGGGAACCCGATGCCATATTGCAGTCGAAGATATTGGTGGCGCGCCCCGCGAGAACTTCGTTGTAGCGCGAAGAATACTTGCCAAAGCGCAATGAGGCGCGGCGGATGGGGGCGATCTCGCCCAGGGCATCCTCGATGGCGTGGAAGGCGGGATCGTGGAGGGGACGCATGGCCTCGAGGGCCACGACACCTGCTGCCTCGGCAGCGCGGAAGACTTCCAACGCCTGCGCTTCGGTGGCGCAGAAGGGCTTCTCGACGATGACATGCTTGCCACCGGCGATGCAGGCGAGCGCTTGCTCGTAGTGGAGCGCATTGGGACTGCCGATGTAGACGGCGTCGACGTCGTCGGCGGACGCAAGCTCGTCAAGCGCGGTGAAGTTTCGCTCGCCACCGCGCTCGGCGGTAAAGGCGGTACCGCGATCGGCATCGCGCGAGAGCGTACCCACAAACGCAGCTTGGTCGTTGGCGTTGACGACCTGGATAAAGTCGTTGGTAATCATGGATGTGCCGATGGTCGCTATACGCAGCATGTATCCCCCTCGTGCCGTTCGGTTTACAGGATGAGTGTAGCGCGAGAGGGCAAGAAATGGCGTGCGAAAACGCCGTTACAGGTCGCTCTCGCTAAAGCCGGCGTCGATATCGAGGTTGGCTCCGTCGGCCGCGGTGGTGGCGAGCTCGTCGCAGCGCTCATTGAGCTCGTGGCCGGCATGCCCCTTAACCCAGATGAACTCCACCTTATGCTTGCTCTTTGCGGCAAGCAGACGCTCCCACAGGTCGCGGTTCTTGACGGGCTGCTTGTTGGCAGTTTTCCACCCGCGCTTTTTCCAGCCGTCGATCCAGTGCTTGTTGAAGGCGTTGACGACGTATTGCGAATCGGAATGGACCTCGACCTCGCAGGGGCGGTTAAGTGCCTCGAGCGCCACGATGACCGCCATGAGCTCCATGCGGTTGTTAGTGGTCTTGGCGTAGCCGCGCGAAAGCTCGGAGGTGAAGGTCTTGCCGGCGGGGTTGGTGTACTTGAGCACGGCGCCGTAGCCGCCGCGTCCCGGATTTGATCGGGCCGAGCCGTCGGTATAGATGATGACCTTCACATGGTTCCTTTCGTTGGGTACGCTTCGTGTGAGTGACCATTGTAGCGCCATGCCCGCCGCGGGCTAGCAATCTACGATTTCTACCCCGTCTTCCGACAGCTGGTCGGCATGGATGATGCGGTTGAGCTCGTCGAGGTATTGCCGCAAGAGAGGAGAGGGCTTGCGCTCGTCGTGCATGATATATCCTACGTGCATCGTTGGGGCGTCTGCTAACGGGATCGATGCCATACCCCACTGCATTTCATTGGAAAGGACACCGGTCGACAGGGTGTAACCGTTCGACGTGATAAGTAAGTTAGTAAGTGTTCCGCGGTCCGAGATTCGTATGTTGCGGTCGCAAGGGATATAGCTAAAAGGTTCCTCGGCGTAATAGAAGGAGTTTGAGGTTCCCTGCTCAAAGCTGTAGCGCGTATAGGGCGTGAGGTCGGCAAGGGACAGCTGAGGGCGGCGTGCGAGCGGGTGGCGTTCGCTAACGAAGACGTGGACCGTCGCGTCGAAGAGGGGATGGAAGCTTGCGCGGGCATCGGCGAAGGCCTTCTGCAGAACGCGGGCGTTAAAGTCATCCAGGTACAGAATGCCGATATCGCTGCGAAATGCGCGGACGTCGTCGATGATCTGCGAGGTGGTGGTCTCGCGCATGATGAACTCAAACTTACTGTCGCGGCAGCGCTCGACGACGTTGACAAAGGCCTCAACCGAAAACGCGTAGTGCTGGGCCGAGACGGCAAGGCGCGCCTGGGGTGTGCCGCCGTCCTCGTAGCGTGCCTCGAGCATGTCGGCCTGCTCTACGACCTGGCGCGCATAGCCCAAAAGCTCGGTGCCGTCGTTGGTGAGCGTGACGCCGCGGCTGGAGCGCGTAAAGATCTCCAGATGGAGCTCCTGTTCCAGGCTTTTGACGGCGTTTGAGATGTTGGACTGAGCGGTATAGAGGCGCTGAGCTGCAGCGTTGATTGAGCCGGACTCTGCCACGGCAATCAGAAAACGAAGCTGCTGAAGGGTCATCGACGCCATCCTCTCGATTGCTATCTATAAAACAGATAACAGATTAGCGCTTTTAAGTGATTGACCGAGGGAAACAATGCTCGTACTATTCAAAACACACAAAGGCAGTAGGTAATTAAGCCGACCACGGAACAGGGATGCGAAAGGAGGCCCGCATATGAATTGCTTACCAAGACGAATGCCGGGCTCCTGTTTGCGCCCGTCGGCGTGATCAGGAGACAGCGACTTACTTCTCTTACTCTTATTACTTTTGTTCGATCAAGGAGATCATCATGAGCCAGTTTATCAACAACCCCGAGCACACCTTTGGTTTCGATACCCTGCAGCTGCACGTTGGCCAGGAGAGCGCCGATCCTGCATCCGACTCCCGTGCCGTGCCTATCTACCAGACCACGAGCTATGTGTTCCGCAACTCCCAGCACGCCGCCGACCGCTTTGGTCTTGCCGACGCCGGTAACATCTACGGCCGTCTGACCAACTCCACCCAGGGCGTCTTCGAGGACCGTATCGCCGCGCTCGAGGGTGGCGTGGCCGGTCTTGCCGTCGCCTCCGGTGCCGCTGCCATCACCTATACCCTGCAGGCACTTGCCCAGGCTGGTGACCACGTGGTCGCCCAGAAGACCATCTACGGCGGTTCCTACAACCTGCTGGAGCACACGCTCTCCCAGTTTGGTGTCGAGACCACCTTCGTCGATGCCCATAACCTGGACGAGGTCGAGGGCGCCATCAAGGACAACACCACGGTCATCTATCTCGAGACGCTCGGTAACCCCAACTCCGACATCCCCAACATCGACGCCATCTCCGAGATCGCCAAGAAGCATGGTCTGCCGGTTGTCGTCGACAACACCTTCGGCACCCCGTATCTGTTCCGTCCGCTGGAGCATGGTGCCAACATCGTCGTCCACTCCGCAACCAAGTTTATCGGCGGCCACGGCACCTCGCTGGGCGGTGTGATCGTCGACGGCGGTAACTTCGATTGGAAGGCGAGTGGCAAGTATGCGCAGATCGCCGAGCCCAATCCCTCCTATCATGGCGTCTCGTTTGCCGAGGCTGCCGGCCCTGCCGCCTTCGCGACCTATGTCCGCGCCATCCTGCTGCGTGACGAGGGCGCTTGCATTAGCCCGTTTAACGCCTGGATCCTGCTCCAGGGCACCGAGACCCTGTCGCTGCGCGTCGACCGCCATGTCGAGAACACCAAGAAGGTCGTTGAGTTCCTGGCTTGTGACAGCCACGTCGCCAAGGTGAACCACCCGAGCCTGCCTGAGCACCCCGACCATGAGCTCTACAAGCAGTATTTCCCCAACGGTGGTGCCTCGATCTTTACCTTTGAGATTAAGGGCGGCCAGGAGGCTGCATGGAAGTTCATCGACCACTTGCAGGTGTTCTCGCTGCTCGCCAACGTGGCCGACGTCAAGTCGCTCGTCGTGCACCCGGCTACGACTACGCACTCCCAGCTCTCTGCCGAGGAGCTCGCCGAGCAGAACATCACGCCCTCCACGATCCGTCTTTCCATCGGTACCGAGAACGCTGAGGACATCATTTGGGACCTGAAGCAGGCCTTTGCCGCACTGGACGAGTAGGGCGACTTGTGCAAGGACCCCTTGCGACTCGATAGGTATAACTGCATAAAATGCCTGCTCAAGGCGCCTGCGCAAGCAATGGTTGCGCAGGCGCCTTTTTTGCATAGGAAGGGCGCTATTACAGGGTTTTTGACATGCTTTATGCAATCGAGATGTGGAAAACTCCTGTTGAGAGGATGTGAGTTTTACGCAAATGACGTGCACCTTTTGAGAAAAACCGCAGGTCGCGATTTGCTCGGGGTACTATGCAGCGCGATCGAATCACACGCAGCTCAAACGCAGCAAAAACGCACTACGGAGGTTTCCAGCTACATGAGGATTGATTCACGAAAACCGAAAGCCGCCGCCCTTTCCGCCGCTCTGACCGTGGCACTTTTAGCGGGCGCCGGCGCAACCGATGCCCACGCGGCAACACTGTCCGACACGGTCGGATCCACGCCGTCCGAGGCGACGCTGATGCAGCCCGTCGACTATCGCGGCAACGGCTTTGGCTCCATGCAGGAGTGGAACGCCTCCATGGGGGCCAAGCGCGACTCTTTGGAGGTTCGCGCTCAAATTATCATGAACATGTATGGCGACTATGCCACCGATGACGAGCGTGCCGTACTGCAGGATTGTATCGACGGTGCGGGCAGCCTTTTGACGATGGAGGAGGTCGACGCCAAATCGACCGAGCTCGATGAGCTGCGCACGACGCTCGAGGATGCCAAGCGTGAGGCGCTCGAGGCTGCGACCGCCGAGGCAGAAGCCGCCGAGGCCGCCCAGGCTTCATATGGCAACGCAGACTACGGCCCGTCCTATACGGCAGCTGCGTATTATGCGAACGGTTCGGGACTGACGCGTTCCGCCGGCGTCAATAACTATAACGGTCGTCGTGAGACCTATTACAGCAGCAACGTACTCTACCATCACCGCACGGGTGAGTGGACGCAGGATTCCGAGGGTTTCTGGCGCGATGCCGACGGCTATTACGTTGTGGCAGCGAGCGATAAGGCTCAGGGCTCCACGTTTACCGGTTCCAAGGGCGAGTGCAAGGTCTATGACTCCGGCTGCGCAGCCGGAACCACCGACTACTATACCGGTTGGTAATCTGCTATAAGCCAATAGGACATGACGGGCGGGCGTCTTTACCGAGCCTTTGGGCAACGTAAGGGCGTCCGTTTTTTGTGCATGCTTGAGCTAACAGAGCGCTTACCGTGGCAGTACGCCGCGCATATGGGCGCGGGGCACACTGGTTCTTGAGAATTAAGGTCTTTCTCTTGGAGGAAGTGGTCTTGTGAACGCTCGAGATATCGCCGTTGCCGCCGTCGCATTGGTGCTTGGCTGCCTTGGTCCTACGGCCGCGCTCGTTGCGGGCATGCAGGGGGCATGCGGGGCTACTCCAATCGTGGTTGGCGCGCTGATCGCAGTGGCGCTGCTGGGAAGCGCCGGCGTGCTGCTTTGCCGCGATGACGAGGACGAGGTGCCGGAGTCGCAACGCTAACTGTTGTGAGATTGGCCGCTGGTCATAGACGAAGATGAAAGCCGCCGCAGGGGGGAACGGTTTCCTTGCGGCGGCTTTGCTGTTAAGGCTGTTGAATGCGGTGCGTTGGCGCTACCAGCTTTTCTCGATATCGCGGATGCGTCGATAGAGCCACTCGTTTTGCGG
This sequence comes from Collinsella aerofaciens, assembly GCA_048233475.1. Lineage (GTDB taxonomy): Bacteria > Actinomycetota > Coriobacteriia > Coriobacteriales > Coriobacteriaceae > Collinsella > Collinsella aerofaciens_CM. The sequence goes on from DBFANS010000057.1 coordinate 22,850, forward strand.
CACCTGGATATCGTGTTTGGCTGCGAGGCGGCAGATGGTGCCCGCGAACTCATCAACCTCGGTTTTGCGCCTTGCGACGCGGTCTTGAGCCATCGAGGGCATACCGGCGGGGTCGATTCCCTCGATGAGGTGCACCATCTGCGTCAGGTCTGCCTCGGTCAGCTCAATGCCCTCGGCGTTGGCGACCGCAAGCGTTTCGCGCATGGCGGAAACAAAGCAGCGACGCTGCTCGGAGCCCGGCTCCGTGGCGCTTCCGTAGGTCCCGCCGTAGGCCATACAGGTCTGGTTGATGCCGTCGTTGAGCATGAGTTTGGCCCACATGCGGTGTGCAATGTCGCTCTCGACGGTATGGGCGATGCCGCAGCGTGTGTAGAGCTCGTCGATGGCGGTGATGGCTGCGGGGTCCGTACCGGCCGCCGCGCCAAAGCGGATTTCGCCCGCATTGGTAAAGGTGAGCTCTCCGTTGAGGAACACGGCGTCCATGCCTTGGCAAATACCAAGAACGGTATGCTTCCAGCCAAAGCGCTCGGCAATCTTTTGCTCGCTCGTAATGCCGTTGCACAGCGAGGCGATGAGCGTGTTGGGTCCCACGACGCGCTCCATAGTCTTGAGTGCTTGGTCGAGACCGGTGGTCTTGACTGTCAGGATGACCAGATCGGCGGGCGTCGCCTCGCTGGCGCGGACGGACGTGAGATCGCAGGGCTTGCCGTTGACAGTGAGCGCATCGCCCGCGTGACGCTCAAAACGGGTGTCATCCATAACGTATTCGACGGCGTCATTGCCGAGGGCCCTGGCAATCATGCTGCCGTAGAGCAGGCCGACGCCGCCCTTGCCGATAAAAGCGACCTTGTTGATCTGCATGTGAATCATCTCCCCATGTAAAAGGCGCCCGCGTAAGGGGCGCCTGATGGATTGTATGCTGCCAGGGTGATTGGTGGGTGCGCGGGGCGGCTGTTATAAAAAAGAAACGTTTGCCTGGACGCTACGCTGCAGGGCAGACCGCAAAGACATGCGCGTGGTCATGCCCGGCTCCTTTCATCGGGCTTTTTGCTGATGTTAAAGCGGTGCCGTGACGGCTCGATTTCTGCTGCGTTACGATACGTTCTCGATTGCGATTCCACGATGTTTCGGCTGCGTGACCATTGTGTTTCGCCTTGCCGGGGCGCTGATGGCGAAGGGAGGGGCCGTGCAATACCGTGTTGACCCCAAAAGTGGTAACCGAATATCCGCTCTGGGTCTGGGCTGCATGAGGTTTCCCGGTGCGCCGGGACACCCCGATGCGAAGACCGCCGACGCTATCATCTCCCGTGCGGTGGAGCAGGGGATTAACTACCTGGACACGGCCTATCTCTATCCCGGCAACGAGGCGTGCATGGGCGCTTCGCTTGAACGATTGGGGCTGCGTGACCGGGTGTTGCTGGCGACCAAGTTGCCGCATGCTTCGTGCAAGTGTGCGGAGGATTTCGACCGGTTCTTCGATGAGCAATTGCGCCGCCTGCGGACCGACCATATCGACTATTACCTCATGCACAACATTACCTCGCCCGCCCAGTGGGAACGTGTGGTGGCGTTGGGCATCGAGGACTGGATTGCGCGCCAAAAGGCTTCGGGGCGCATTCGCCAGATCGGTTTTTCGTACCACGGCAGTGCGGCGGACTTCCTCACGATGCTCGATGCGTATGTGTGGGACTTTTGCCAGATCCAGTACAACTACGCTGGAGAGCGATATCAGGCGGGAACGGCGGGGCTCATGGCCGCCGCCGAGCGAGGTCTCGCGGTGTTTGTGATGGAGCCGCTTTTGGGCGGACGCTTGGCAGGCAAATTGCCTCCGCGGGCGCGCGCTGTTCTCGATGGTGCATGCGATCGGCATTTGCATACGCCTGCCGCTTGGGGGCTCTCGTGGGTGTGGAATCATCCCCAGGTGACCATGTTGCTTTCTGGTATGACCGATACCGCGCAAGTGGACGAGAATTCGTCACTGGCAGACCTCGCGTTGCCGAATTCGATGACGGCCAACCAGCTCGACACGATTGCGCGCGTGTTGATGGAGTTTGAGAAATCGAACCGTGTGCCCTGCACGGGATGCGGCTACTGCATGCCATGTCCCAAGGGTATTAACATTCCCGGCTGCTTTGCCGCTTACAACGCGAGCTACGCGCACAGCTGGTTTACGGGGCTGTCTCAATACTTTACGGCGAGCGCGGTGCGCACGAGCGAGCCCAAGCTGGTGAGCAATTGCGTCAAGTGCGGTAAATGCGCACGTCACTGCCCGCAGCACATCGATATTCCCGAGCGTCTCGATGACGTGCGCCGACGTTTCCAGCCTGGCCCCGTAACGGCTGTGCTTAAAGCCTTCCGCACAACGCGCTCCTCATGATCCTTTTATATCTTGTGATGGAATAGTTCCTGTTTACGGCAGAATAGGGCAACAGCAGGAACTATTTCGCCGCAACTAATGGGAGACTATCGTGGGTGACCGAGGTTTACGTAATGATTCGCGTGAGGTTCGTTGGGGCATTTTGGGCGCCGGGCACATTTCTCATCGATTTGCATCGTCGCTCAAGAAGGTCGACGGGGCACGGCTGGTGGCTGCGGCCGGCCGCACTCCTGCACATGTCGAGGAATTTTGCCGAGTGTTTTCGATCGATGCTGCGCATGGCCATGTCTCGGTCGACGATAACGGCAATGCGGCTTATGACGCGCTGATTGCCGACCCCGATGTCGACGCAATCTACTTGGCTCTTCCGCATGGCATGCATACGCGTTGGGCCTGTCGCGCGCTGCGCGCCGGAAAGGCCGTGCTGTGCGAAAAGCCGGCCGTTTTGAGTGAGGAAGAGGCTCTCTCGATTGCCTCCACCTCTCGTGAGCGCGGCGTGCTGTTTATGGAGGCGATGAAGAATCGGTTTTGCCCGATGCGCACTCGCGTGAAGGACTTGCTTGCGTCGGGTGAGCTTGGCCGTATTGTCTCGATTGAAAGCGTGCAAAAGCTCGATTACGGCGAGCCTCCTTCGGGCTATCTGCTTGATCCGTTGCAGGGCGGCTGTCTATATGACATGGGCTGTTATGCGGTCGGTTGGTTTGAGGATTTGCTCGCGGGCGCGTGCGAGGTTTCGTCCCGTGAAGTTCGCTGGCGTGACGTATCGGGCGGCCGCGTCGATTGGGCCGACGAGATCCATATGAGCGTCGGCGGTATACCCATTCATATGGCGTGCGACGGCAAAGCAACATATGAAAGCCGCTTAACGATTGCCTGTGAGCGGGGCTCGTTGGAAATCGAGCGTCTCCATCGCCCCGAGCTCGCCCATGTGAAGTATTCCGACGGTCGAACGCTAGAAATAAATGCCCCGTTTGAGATCGATGATTTCTACGGCGAAATCCAGCATGCGACCCAGCTCATCTGGGCGGGGAAACTCGAGAGTCCCGTCATGCCCCTTGCCGCCACGCAGCGCTGTGCGCACATCATCGATGCGATTCGCTTAAAACTTTAGGGCGCGGGGGCATGGCGCCAGCGCCTGGAATGCCTTGGAGGCCTTTGCCCCTGATGCCCCTTTTATAACTTGCGGTGGAATACGGTCTGTTTGCGCCAAAATAAGGCACCAATAGACCGTATTTTTCCGCAACTGATGAGGGGGAGTTGGAGATGCTGACGATCGGGTGTCATCTTTCGACGACGAAGGGCTATCGGGCGATGGGGGAGACGGCGTTGTCCATTGGCGCCAATACCTTTGCGTTCTTTACGCGCAACCCGCGAGGTGGCAAGGCAAAAGACCTTGACATGGATGACGTGGCGGCCCTGCGCGAGCTTATGGAGCAAAACGACTTTGGCCCGCTCGTGGCTCATGCCCCGTATACCTATAACCCCTGCTCCGCTAAGGAGCGGGCGCGCGAGTTTGCCCTGGAGGCCATGGCCGAGGATCTGCAGCGTATGGAAGCACTGCCCGGCAACTACTACAACTTCCATCCCGGTGCGCATGTGGGGCAGGGCTCCGACGCCGGCATTCAGATGATTGTTGATACGCTGTGCCAGGTGATGTTTGAGGGCCAGCAGACGACGGTGCTGCTCGAGACCATGGCCGGCAAGGGCACCGAGGTGGGCCGCAGCTTTGAGGAGCTGGCGCTAATCATCGAGGGCGTTGCCGACAAGCGCCCCGAGCTGTCGGCCAAGTTGGGCGTTTGCCTAGATACCTGCCATGTGAATGACGCCGGCTATGACATCGTCCGCGATCTTGACGGTGTGCTTGACGAGTTCGATCGCGTGGTGGGTATCGAGCGCCTGCGCGCCGTGCACATCAATGACTCCAAGAATCCCTGCGGCGCCCATAAGGATCGCCACGAGTGCATCGGCAAGGGCTACCTGGGTAGTGAAGAGTTTGGCGGCGGTATGCAGGTTATACAGAATATTGTATCGAATGGCCGCTTGCGCGCATTGCCATTCATCTTGGAGACACCGAACGAACTTGCAGGTTATGCGGCTGAAATCAAACTGTTAAGGTCGTTGCAGCAGTAATGGCTGCCATAAAGTGGAGCGCTCCATTCACGTTATGGGTTTGTTTCAATCAGTTTTCTAATTGCAGATTCTTCCAAGCGGGTGCATAATAACCCTCAGTTTTTGCAGACCTCTGAATCACGTGGGGTCATTGGAAGGAGACTGATTATGAAGCTGAAGAAGCTTGGCGCATTTGCCGCCACGGGTGCTATGGCGCTCGCCCTCGCTCTGACGGGCTGCGGCTCGTCCAACGCCACCTCTGGTTCTGATGCCGGTTCCAGCAGCTCTGACGACGCTAAGGTCGAGAAGGTCGACGGCTCCAAGGAGTACGCGCTCGTCAAGGACGGTACGCTGACCGTCGGCACCTCTGCCGAGTACGCTCCGTTTGAGTACAAGGATGACAACGGCGATTATCAGGGCTTTGACCTTGAGCTCATCAAGGCTATCGGCGACAAGCTGGGCCTGGATGTCGAGTATGTCAACAATGACTTTGACACGCTGGTTCCGGGCGTCGCTTCGGGTGCCAAATATGACGTCTCCATCGCGGCTATCACCGACACGCCCGAGCGTGAGAAGGAAGTCACTTTCTCCGATTCCTACTACATGGACGATCAGGCTATCGTGACCAAGGTCGATAACACCGACATCACGGCCGACAACTACAGCGAGAAGCTCAACAACGCCGATGCTACCATCATCGTCCAGTCTGGCTCGACCGCCGAGTCCTTTGCCCAGGAGAACTTCCCCAAGGCCAAGATTGTCCCCTACAAGGACGCCACCGAGTGCTTCAGCGCCCTGCAGTCCGATAAGGGCGACGCCGTAGTCACCAACCGCTCTGTTGCCAGCCAGCTGACCGCCGAGCAGTTCAACACCTGCCAGACCATTAAGCAGATTAGCACCGGCGAGGAGTACGCCATCGCCATCAACCAGGGCAACACCAAGCTCAAGGACGACATCAACCAGGCCATCAAGGACCTGACCGACGACGGTACCGTTGACGCCCTCATGGCTAAGTACAACATCAAGTAAAATAGCTACTTGATTGCTCGCGGGCCCTTTCCGTTTTGGCGGAGAGGGCCTTTGCGCTTCTCTTGACGGAGAGTATTTCCGTCTCGTTTTGCCGGCAACTTCTACGATAGGAGCCACCTTGTCTCGACTGAACAAAGGAGCCGCGGAGCAGCGTTTTCCACTGCCCGCCTTGCTTCAAAAGCTAGCCTGCGCCATGGCCGTGACGCTCGCGCTGGTGTGCGCAGGGGCATATGCGCCCACGACCGCCCAGGCGCTTGAGACCGCAAAGATTACCGCCCGACCCAACACTGGTTCGGGCAGCGCTGTGGTCGGCGGTACCGAGACGCGCATTACCTGGGAGGTCCAGGCCGATGCCGATGAGGAGCTGAGCGGTCTTTCGCTGACGTTTGTCGACGGCACGACGTTTGGTACCGATGACACGCGATTGACGATGCTCTCGGGCGAGGACCTCATGGATCGTACGCCCATGAAGCCCACGTGCAAGGCTGACGGCCAGACGCTCAAGATTGATTTTGGCGAGACGGCGCCTGCCGGCGGCTATTTCCGTGTCGAGGTTTACGGCGTGACGTTTCCCGTCGAGGGCGGCGATGAGGCCTTTAGTGGCACCTATACGCTCGCCGACGGTTCGACCAAGAAGATTTCAAAAATTCCTTCCGTCGAGATCAAGGGCGTGACGGCCTTCGATAACTTCCTGGCCGATCTTAAGGAGCAGCCGTGGGTCGAGGCCTGGAACTCCAATATGTTCCTGCGCCTGTTCTTGAACCCGGTCATTTTGGTCCAAAGCCTGCCGATCGTCTTTAAGGGCTTCCTTATGTCGCTTTCGATCGTGCTTGTGGCGTTTCCGCTGGCAATTCCCTTCGGTTTTGCCCTGTCGCTCATGCGCATCTCCAAGTCGCGCATCCTGCGTTGCCTCGCCGGCATCTACGTGAATATCATTCGCGGTACGCCGGCGTTCCTGCAGATCTATATCGCGTTCTTCGGTCTGCCGTTGGCCGGCGTCAAGGTGGACGACTATGTCTTGGGCGTTATCGTCATGGCCATGAACTCGTCTGCGTACCTATGCGAGATCTTCCGTGCCGGTATTCAATCGATCCCCAAGGGCCAAAACGAAGCTGCTCGCTCTCTGGGCATGAATGCCTTCCAGACGCTGCTCTACGTTATGATTCCGCAGACGTTCCGCAATGTTTTGCCTACGCTGACCAGCGAGTTTATCTTGCTTTACAAGGATACGTCGCTGCTTGCGGCCGTGGGCGTGGTCGAGATCGTCATGAACGCCCGTACCATCGTGGCCACGACGGGCTCCATTACACCGTACGTGGTTGCCGCCCTGTTCTATCTGGTCATCACCCTGCCGCTTGCTCGCTTGGTGAGCGGTCTTGAGGCGAGGCTTTTGGACACGGCCGAAACCAAAAAGAAGCGTCCCACCAAGAGTGCCGGGCAGGTTGTCGCGACGCCCGCCGATCACATCGCCGGTCTGTAAGGAGGTCCTATCATGAGCGAAACCAATAACGCGAACGAGGTCGTCGTCAGCATCAAGAACCTCCAGAAGGCCTTTGGCGATAACGTGGTCCTGCGCGATATCGATCTGGATGTGCACAAGGGCGAGGTCGTCGTAGTCCTGGGTCCTTCGGGCTCGGGCAAGTCGACGATGCTTCGCTGCATCAATCGTCTGGAGCATCCCACGAGCGGCTCGATTGTCGTTGAGGGCGTGGACGTGTGCGCCAAGGGCGTCGACCTTAACAAAGTACGTACGCATCTGGGTATGGTGTTCCAGCAGTTCAATTTGTTCCCGCACCTGTCAGTCAAAAAGAACGTCATGCTCGCGCAGCAGAAGGTGCTCAAGCGCAGCAAGGAAGAGGCCGAGAAGATTGCCGTCGAGGAGCTGACCAAGGTCGGCCTGGCCGAGCGCATCGACTTTATGCCGAGCCAGCTCTCGGGCGGCCAGCAGCAGCGCGTGGCCATCGCGCGCGCCGTGGCGGCGGAACCCAAGATGCTGCTGCTCGACGAGCCCACGAGCGCGCTCGACCCCGAGTACACCAACGACGTGCTGGACCTCATCCGCGACCTCAAGGAGACCGGCACCCGCTTCATCGTGGTGACGCACGAGATGGGGTTCGCCCGCCATGCCTGCGACAAGGCGGCGTTCCTGCACGGCGGGCGCCTGCTGGAATACGGCGAGAGCGCGCAGCTCTTCGACCGCCCGGCCACGCCGGAGCTGCAGCGCTTCCTGGGCAAGCTGCTGGAATGGAGCATCTGATAGGCGCGAGGACGGCGCAGGGGCGCAGGGGCGAGCCGATGCTGGGCCTGCTGTACGAGTCCGACGAATGGTCCGACCACAAGCTGGCGGCGGAACTCGAGGCGCTCGGCGTGCCCGTGCGCCTGCTGGACATGGAGGACGCGGCGAGCGAGCAGGCGGCGCTCGGCTGCGAGATGCTGGTCAGCCGCGTGTTCGCGAGCGCGCAGTTCCGCGGGCACGCGGCCTCGCTCGAGCGCATGGCGCGCCTTGCGCGCACGGCCGAGCAGCGCGGCATCGTGCTGGTGAACCCCGGCCGCGCCCACTTCTTCGAGGTCGACAAGCGCCGCGCAACCGAGACGCTGGCCGCGGCCGGGCTGGTCACGCCTGCCGTCTACGCCTGCGCGCCTCCGGCGGGCATCGATGCCGCGGCGCTCGCCTACCCCTGCGTGCTCAAGCCGAACTGCGGGGGCCGCACCACCTGCACCGCCATCGCGCGCAGCGCGGACGAGGCCCGGGCGTTTTTGGCCGAGGCGCCCGCCATCGAGCTCATCGCCGAGGAGTACGTGGAGCCGGCGCGCGGCTTCCTCACGCGCATCGAGGTGGTGGACGGCGCCTGCGCGCTCGCAGTGAAGCGCTCCGTGGCCGACAACGGCCTGTCGGCCTACCGCTTCGGCTCCACCTACGCCGCCTACCCCGACGTCCCCCGCACGGTCACCGACGCCGCGGAGCGGGCCGCCGCGGTGCTGTCCATCGAGCTCGGCAGCTTCGACGTCATCGAGGGCGCGCGCGGCCCCTGCCTCATCGACGCGAACTCCGTGTCGAACGTGTCCGAGGACTGCACCGAGCTGCTGGGCATGGACCTCATGCGCGCCCACGCCGAGGCCGTCGCCCGCCGCTGGCACGCGCTCGGCGCTACCGCCCCCCACCTCCGAGAAAGGACCCGCCCATGATGACCATCGAGGACGTCTACCGCAAGTTCGACGAGATAGGCTGCTGCAGCTTCGCCACGCCCGACGGGCACGGCGGCGTGGAGGCGCGCATCGCCCACTTCTTCGCCTACGACGACGAGGGCCTCTACCTGCGCACCATGGACGTGAAACCGTTCTACCGCCAGCTCAAGGAGAGCGGGCGCCTAGCGGTGTGCGGCGAGCGCACGGAGGCCAAGGTCGTGTTCGACGAGGACAACCTGCCCCTGTTCAAGCCCGGCTACCAGATGCGCGTCTCCGGCGAGGTGCGCGAGCTGTCCATGGTGGAGGTGGAGGCGAAGGCCGCGCATGACCGCAACTTCAACGTGGCCGTGCACGACATCGCCAAGTACCCGGAGACGCGCGTGCTCGTGCTACACCGCTTCCACGGCGAGCTGTACGACTACGACTACGCCATGGCGAGGCGCGACCACAAGCTCTACCGCGAGCGCTTCGCGTTCGGCGGCGACACGTTCGAGGAGCCGGGCCTGCGGATAACGGACAGCTGCATCGCGTGCGGCACCTGCCTCGAGGGCTGCTCGTTCAAGGCCATCGTGCCCGGCGAGCCCTACACCATCCTGGGCGAGCGCTGCGACGAGTGCGGCAACTGCTACCACGTGTGCCCCGCAGGGGCGGTGGAGGGCAAGGGGAGGTAAGGGGCCCCGCCTCCCCGCACTCTACGGAGCGTTCATTGCGCGCGCCGCCGCTTGCGGGTATCGTGGGACGGCACGCAAAACCATCACGGGAGGAGAACCATGGACACCAGACGCACCGGCGGGCTCATCCGCAGCCTGCGGGAGGAGCGCGGGCTCACGCAGCTCCAGCTCGCCCAGCTCGTGGGCGTGGGCGACAAGGCCGTGTCGAAGTGGGAGCGCGGGGGCGGCTGCCCCGACGTGTCGCTTTTGCCCGCGCTCGCGGCCGAGCTGGGATGCCCGGTAGAGACGCTGCTGGCAGGCTCGCTCTCCCCCGACGAGGCCCAAGGAGGCACCATGAAGCGCACGGCATTCCGCATCTGCCCCGCCTGCGGGAACATCATCACCACCACGGGGGACGCCGACGTCTCCTGCTGCGGCAGGAAGCTCGCCCCGCTGCCCGTCCAACCCGCCGACGAGGCGCACGCCGTGCAGGTGGAGGACGTGGAGGGCGACTGGTACCTCACGTTCGGCCACCCCATGGAGAAGGGGCATCATCTGTGCCTCGCCGCCGTCGTGGGCTACGACCGCCTGGCCGTGGAGAAGCTCTACCCCGAGCAGGGCGGCGAGGCGCGCCTGCCGCGCCTGCCCGGCGGCGTGCTCTACACCTGCTGCACCGAGCACGGCCTCATGCGGCACGCCGCTCCCGCCGCGAGCCCCCGCCGCCAGGCTCGAACCGTCTAGGGATGCGAGCGACCCCGCGCGTTTAGGCGCGGGCCGGGAAGCGGCCGGCGGCGGCTTCCCGGCCCATCCGTCAGGCTTGCTCCGCGCCCTTCGCGGCCGCCAGCTCGCGCACCCGGGCAACCACCGGCGCGATGGCGGCGCGGTCGGTGCCGTCGAAGCCGCCGCGCATCCCCGAGAGCATCTCGGCGGCGCGCGGGTCGGTGGCCGCCTGCTTCTCCTGCATCTTGAAGAACATCTTCATGGCCAGCTTGTTCGGCAGGCTCAACCGCTCGTAGGCGAACCCGCCGCGCAGGTAGAACCGCTCCACGCCGTCGAGCTCCGGCGAGGGGAACTCCCGCGCCATCGCCTCGTCCACCATGTCAGCCCACTCGGGCGGCGTCGCGCCCACCGCGAACGCGACGAACGGGGTGCGCGGATGCGCGGCGCGGGCGCGCGCGAGCCACTTCTTCCCCACGAGCCCGCCCGCATGGAGCCAGCCGCCGAACACGACCGCATCGTAGGAGCCCGCGTCGATCCCGTCCGCCCGCTCCACCGGCACCGCCTCGCCGCCCAGCTCCTCCGCGATCCATTCCGCATAGCGCCTCGTGAAACCCGTCTGCGATGCGTACACCACCACGGCCCTCATCGCGCACCCCCTTCCGCTGCGGCGCCCGCGGGCGCCCCGATCGCCTGTGCGGAGAAGAACCGCCCCAGGTGGCCGCGCACGAGCGGCTCCGCATCCTCCCAGGGGACGTCCGAGAGCAAGAGCAGGAACACCGGCCCGTAGAACTCGCGCGCGAGCGCCGCCGCGTCGTCGGTCGCGAACTGCCCGACGGCCATCAGGTGCTCGAACACCGTGCGCTGGATGGCCAGGGGCTGCTCCACGAACACGAAGCGGAACGCCTCCGCGGCCTGCTCGTCGGCGTAGCGGCTCGCGGCCAGCAACCGGCGCAACCGGACCATGTCCCCGTCCGCGAAGAAGTGCCGGAACCCCGCGAGCACCCGCCGCTCCGTCTCCTCGAACGCCCCGGCGTACCCGTCGGGGCGTTCGGCCGGCGCGGCCATGACGCCCTGCGCCGCGAACACCGCGCGCGTGCGCTCCAGCTGCGCGGCCAGAACCGCGTCGAAGATGGCCTGCTTGCCCGGGAAGTGGTTGTAGAGCGACGCGTCCTTGACGCCCACCGCCGCCGCGATGTCGCGCACGGAGACGGCATGGTACCCCCGCTCCGCGAACAGCCCGAACGCCGCCTCGACGATCCGACCCTTCGTGTCCCTGTCCCTCATGCATCCTCCTAAACTAGCGAACGCTAGCTATTATACTAGCACGTGCTAGTTTTGCAAGCAAGCCAACGACCGTACAGATGTTTCACGTGAAACATCTGGCCAAGGGGTGCGGAAACGGGGGCTGGGGACGTGCGCGCAGGAAGCGGGACCGTGGTGCCGGCGGGGCGAGGGCGCTAGCCCTTCGTCGCGGCCTCGAGCATCTGCTGGAGCACCTCCACGTGGCTGCGGCGCTTGTGGGTGGCGGTGCCCAGGAGGCAGACGCTCTTGTACTCGCCGTAGCGGTCGTAGAACTGCGGAACGGTCTCGCGCTCGCGGATGTCCTCGCGGTAGGCGTCGGCGTAGGCGTCCCAGCCGATGTTGCCGTGCAGGTAGCGCTCAAGCATGGTGGGCGCGGGGGCGAACAGCTTGTCGTGCACGTAGTCGGCGTGCAGGAGCTTCGGCACGAAGTACGCCAGGTCGTTCTTCTTGGTGAAGCCTGCCAGCTGGTTCGTGTTCTTCAGGCGCGTGTCCAGCAGCAGGTCGACGTCCCATGACTCCAAGGCGCCGAAGAACTTCTCGGCAGTGGTCTCGTAGGCGCTGATCGTGTTGATTCGCATGGCGGAAGGCTCCTTCTCGGCCGCGCGCGAACGCGGGCCACGGCTTTTCGGAACACCATAACCGCACCGCCCCCCGCCCCGGCGCCGCGCACGGACGTTGTGGCGCAACCGCAGGCAAACCGCAGGCATTCCGTCACGCAACCGCCACGGCCGGGCCCTGCTGGAAGCCGCTCGCCGGCGCCCCGGCCAACCGCAGCCGCCGAAAACCCCTTCCTTGCGCTTTCTGCTCGCCGAGAAGGCCGATTGACCTTACAATACGGTCAACGTTAATTTGAATGCCCGGCAACAAGACGCGAGGTAGCCCTGCATGGATGCGAATGAAGCGCTGAACTCCTTCGACCTCGACCCACGCCTGTTCTACGATGCCATCTCCTACAGCACGGACGACTACCTCTACATCATCGACATGAAAACGGACATGGCCCTCGTGTCCGAGAACATGCAGCAGGACTTCGACCTGCCCGGACGCGTGTTCGAGGGACTCATCCCCCGGTGGCGCGAGCTCATAGCGGATCGCGACCGCCAGAGCTTCGACGAGTCCATCGACGACATGCTCTGCGGCAAGACCGACGAGCACGACCTGGAGTACCAGGTGCGCAACCGCAAGGGCGAGTACATCTGGATCATGTGCCGCGGGCTGCTCATGCGCGACGGCGAAGGCTCGCCCATGCTGTTCTCGGGCGCCGTCACCAGCCTGGAGCGCAAGGGCGAGGTGGACGCCACCACGGGCTTGTTCGCCCATGGCAAGTGCCTGCAGGTGCTCGACCGCCTGCTCGCCCGCGAGCGCCCCTCGGGCGGCATCCTGCTGTTGGGGCTCGACGACTTCTCGCGCATCAACTCGCTCAACGACCATTCGTTCGGCAACGGCGTGCTGCGCCAGTTCGCCCAGACGCTCCAGCGCCTGCTGCCCGAGAACGCCTCCGCGTTCCGCTTCGACGGCGACGAGATCGCGGTGGTGCTCGACGAGGCCGACCGCGGCGCCATGGAGGACCTGTACCGCGCCGTGCACGCGTTCGCCAACCGCCAGCAGGCCATCGACGGCGTGCCTTACTTCTGCACGGTGTCGGGGGGGCATCGCCATGGTCGGCGAGGACGGCACCACCGGGCTCGACCTCATCAAGCACGCCGAAAGCGCGCTGGAGGAAAGCAAGCACCGCGGCAAGAACACCGTGTCGTTCTTCTCGTCGGCCATGTCGGAGGAGAAGCTGCGCCGCCTGGAGCTCAGCGACCGCCTGCAGGCGTCCGTCGTGGACGGCATGCGGGGCTTCTCGGTGCACTACCAGCCGCTCGTGGATGCGGGAACGCTGGGCATCGCGGGAGCCGAGGCGCTGCTGCGCTGGAGCGCGGACGAGTTCGGCAGCGTGAGCCCGGCCGAGTTCATCCCCGTGCTGGAATCCTACGGGCTCATCGGCACCGTGGGTCGCTGGGTGCTCGAGCAGGCCGTGGGCCAGTGCGCGGCGTGGGACCGCATCCGGCCCGACTTCATCATGAACGTGAACATCTCCTACCTGCAGCTGCTCGAGACCGACTTCGTGCCGTTCGTGGAGCGCCTCCTGGCCCAGGCAGACGTCGAGCCGAGCCGCATCGTGCTGGAGATGACGGAGAGCTACTTCGTCACCGACCTCGAGGCGCTGCGCGCGACGTTCGACCAGCTGCGCGCCATCGGCATACGGTTGGCCATGGACGACTTCGGCACGGGGTACTCCTCGCTCGGCCTGCTGTCCCAATCGCCCGCCGACATCGTGAAGATCGATCGGCTGTTCATCAAGAACATCCACGTCGAATCGTTCAACCGCGCGTTCATCGACGCCGTCATCGACCTCTGCCACAGCGTGGACTTCGAGGTGACGGTGGAGGGGGTTGAGGAGCGGACCGAGCTGGACACCGTGCGCGCCATCGGCGCGGACAGCGTGCAGGGATTCCTCGTCTCCCGCCCGCTGCCCGCCGGGCAGTTCGAGGAGCGCTTCCTGGGCGCAGACGCCACCGGGGAGTAGGCGCCCGGCCTGCACCGGGCACGTCAGGCGGCAGGCTGCGTGCGCGGCGCTGCCTCCTTCCGCGCAGGCAGCGGCAGGCTGCAGCGCTCGGACACGGCGGCCGCCATCGGGGCTGCGGCGGCACGTCCCTCCATCACGGCCACGCAGTACGCGCTCTTGCCCGCGCGCTTGATGCGGTAGAGCGCCTGGTCGGCCGCGCGGTAGTACGCCTCGTACGACCAGCCGGGCCGCCCCACGGCAACGCCGATGCTCACGCTCACCGGCACGCCCTCGGCCGAGAGCCGCTCGACGCCCGCGATCACGTCGGCGCAGAGGCGCTCGGCCACGCAGGCGCAGGGGATGTCGGCCACGAACGCGGAGAACTCGTCGCCTCCCGCGCGGAACACGATGTCGGTGCGTCGGAACGACCGCTCCAGCAGCTGGGCGAAGCCGCGCAGCACGTCGTCGCCGCGATGATGGCCGTGCTCGTCGTTCACCTTCTTGAAGTCGTCCACGTCGAACATGAACAGCGCGCTGCACGCCCCCTCCCAGCGCGGCTCGGCCAGGGCGCCCTCCACGAGGCGCCTGCCCTGCCGCACATGGTACAGGCCGGTCAACGGGTCGCGCATGGCCTGGCGCTCCAGCAGGCGGCGCTCCTCGCGCAGCCGACGGTCCAGCAGGGCCTGCTCGGTCACGTCCTGGAGCACGCAGGCGCAGAAGCCCTCGCGGGGACGGTAGGAGCGCACGGAGAAGTAACGGTCGCCGGAGACGCTGCGGCAGGTGAAGTACTGCGTGGCGCCCGTGCGCGCCGTGTCGTCCAGCACTCCCAGCATGCAGCGCGCAACATCGGGGCAGGCGTCGAACACCGACGAGCCCACGAGCACCTCGCGCGCACAGCCCGCCAAGGCGATGGCGGCATCGTTCACATAGGCGAACACCGCATCGACGGTGCGCCCCTCCTCGTCGGGGACGGTCTTGACGACGGCGAACGGTACGGGCATGGCGCGCAGGTAGTCGGTCTCTTCGCTGGGGTTCGGCACGGTGCTCGGCACTCCTCTTGCTAGCTCTCTGGAACGGGGGGAGGAGGCCGCGACGCATCGGCGCCGCGCCAAGGGCGGCTGCAGGGCCGCGCGGGGCGTTACGGGGTTGCCTTCATAAGGGGCCGTCCTCACGGGGTCAGCATGCTACCAGCGCCGTCGGCCCCGTGTAAAGGCGCTTCACGCAACGTTGGCCGCCTTGAAACCATGCCGTTACGAAGCCGCCCTCATCCAGCCGCGCCCGCGCGCGGGACGAGCGGCGAGCCCAGGCGCGCAAGCTCGCCCGCCACCGTCTCCACCAGAAGGGGCAGCGCGGCAGCCACCTTCGGCGTGAGGCCCACCGTCACCACGGCCGGCGAGGGGTTCTCCACCTGCATGCCCAGGCACAGGCCCTCGGCCTCGTAGCCCAAGAGCGTGGCGGCGTCGAACAGGTCGACGAGCTTCAGGTCGTGCAGCGACGCCGTGGCGCCGGAGTGGCGCGCCATGGCATCGGGCTCGAAGCGGAACACGGTGCCCGGCTCCGCGTCCGTGCCGTCCACCGCGTCCACGGTGACGAGCACGTCGAAATCGCGCACGTACGGCAGCATATCCATGCTCAGGCAGCCCACGTCGAACAGCTCCACGTTGCCGGGCGCCTCGTAGCGCTCTACCAGCTCCTCGTACACGGCGGTGCCCAGCCCGTCGTCCAGCATGAGCTTGTTCCCCACGCAGAACACCCCGATGCGCCGCGCGCCCGCGCCCTCCGCCGTGCCCGCGGCGGGCGTGCCGCCCCCACGCTCCTCCCCCATGCCGATCACGCCCCCAGCGTCGGACGGATGACCAGGTTGTAGTACGTGGCCCCGGCGATCATGGCGCAGCCCGCCACCACGCTCACCGCGGCCCAGATGCGCTGACGGCGCAGGTACGCATCCTTCCCCACGCCCCGCGAGGCGGCGCGATGCGCGGCGAAGGGCTGCCCGATGAGGGAGAAGGCCACCGTGCCCGCCGTGAGCGTCGCGAAAACGGCTGCCGCCACGATGAGCGCGAGCGGCGTCCGCTCCGTCCACGCCGCATAGAACGTGTTGTCTGCGAACAGCCAGATGGGGTAGAACAGGAGCGCCGCCCACATGCCATGCGCCGGCCCCCAGATGGGCGGCAGGAACAGCGCACCCACGTTGAGGCGCGGTATACCCTCCAGGAACTTCTCTTCCCGTGCGATCTGCTCGTCCGTCAATTCCGCCACCGATGTCTCCTTCGCTCTCGTGATCGCCGCCTATTATAGCGAAGCCTTCGGCTGCAGAGCACGTAGGGGGCCGAGCGGTTTTCCGTGACGGTTCAACGCCAAACCAAGCAGCGACCTGTCGAACGTGCTACCATATGACACCAGGACGATAACATTAATGGATCGGGAGGCACCCCATGGACATACTCGCCATCGCCGGATCGCTTCGACAGGGAAGCTACAACCGCCAGCTCGCCGAGGCCGCAGGGGCGGCGCTGGGCAGGCTGCGCCCCGAGGCAGGCTTCCAGCTGCTCGCCTGGGACGACGTCCCGCTCATGAACCAGGACACCGAGCACCCCGCGCCCGCCGCCGTGGCGCGCGTGCGCGACGAGGTCAAGCGGGCCGACGGGCTGTGGCTGTTCAGCCCCGAGTACAACCACGCCATCCCCGGCCCGCTGAAGAACCTGATCGACTGGCTCTCGCGTCCCGTGAGCGAGGCCGAGGGCCAGGTGCTGGCCGGCAAGCCCGTGGCGCTGGCCGGGGCCAGCATCGGCATGAGCGGGGCGGCGCATGCGCAGGAGCAGCTCGTGGGCGTGCTCAGCTTCCTGGATGCGCGCATCATGAACCAGCCCCGCCTGGCCATCCCCCATATCGCCATCCAGGCCGCGGACGGCGTGCTCGCGCTGGACACCTCGGCGCCCTACCTGGAGCGCCAGGCGCAGGCGTTCGTGCGCTTCATCGAGCGCGAGGGCCGCTAGCGCCGGTCGGGCGCAGCCTCCTCGCAGCCGGGGGCTCCCG